>CAVTMS010000014.1:0-211412 GCA_963735905.1 Candidatus Bathyarchaeota archaeon
ACATCTAAGGTTATGCCATCTAGAGCCAGAACTCCGTTGGGGTATCGGACGCTGACGTCTCGAAGTTCAACAATGGGTTCAGCTGCCAACGTTATCCAACGCCAATTGTATATTTGACACAGTTTCTTGCATTAAGCTGATGTAATCTTTACCTGCAGCCTTCTCCTGGACCGTTAAGCCTTCTATGGGATCCATATGTATCAGCGTGGCACTGGTCTGAGAAGCGATTGACTGTGGAATTGCAGGATTTTCGAGCGATTCGTACCCGACATAAAGGAGGTGGTATTGTTGAATAGCATTGATGACGTTTTGGATGTCGGTTGGGGTTGGTTCTTCTTGGAATGGTCCTGAGATAGGAATCTGGGTAAGGTTATACTCCTTGGCGAAATACGCGAAAGCTTCATGAAAAGTTACAAAGTATCTTGTTTTCACGTTTGGACTTGTTGTTATGGCTACAATCTGGGAATTGAGGGCGTCAAGTTTTGCTTCGTATGCTTGCGCATTTTGAGTGTAATATTGGCTGTTTGCTGGGTCGGCTTTGATTAACCCTTGGAGAATGTTGTTGATTTGCTGTTTGGCGAGAACTGGATCAAGCCATATATGTGGGTCGACAGTTCGGTTGCCGCTTTGAAATTGTGGTGCGACTGGCAGAAGTGTGATGTTTTGGCTTGTGTCGACCAGAACTAATTGGGAGTTGCCTGAGGCTGCGACAGCACTGGATAGCCATGTTTTTTCCAAATCAGCCCCGTTGTAGATGAGGACATCTGCTGTTGCAATATTCTGTATATCTGATGGGGTTAGATAGAAATCATGAACATCCACCGTCTCTGGCACTAATATTGAAGCATTAATCTTATCTCCGCCCACATTTTGGGCGAAATCATAAAGAGGATAAAAAGTTGCAAGCACCTTAAGGGTGTTTGATTTTACTGGCGGTGGGCTGGATAAGTAGACTCCAGCAATTGTTCCCACAGTTATAATCGCAATTATTGCAACAGCGATAATGAAGTAGTTTGTTTTCTTCAAGAAAACGCCTTCCCTATATGTAGTGAATCAGGTTTGCACTTATTAAGTTTCTTACTTTTTTTAATAACATATTTGTTGTTTCCACTTTCTCTGGACTTGCGAAGAAAAAGAATTTTCAAAGTTATCAATTTAGGAAAATTATAATCTTATTAAAGCTGTCAGCATAACCTTTAGCTGAGGCAATGACGTGAGCATAATCAGTCTTTCTCTGCCAACTGAATTACTTGAAGAATTCAATGCCATACTTGGTGAGGAAAAAAACGCAACAAGATCAGAAGTTCTAAGACAAGCCGTCCGCAATTACATTACTGAATACCGTAAACTTGACAAGATAAAAGGTGAGGTAATTGCAACAATCACAATATTTTATGAAAGAAAGAACAAAACGAAGAATTATTCAAGCTGCAACATGAATTTAGCGACATGATATCAGCATACTTCACTAGCACCTCCTAACAAGACTTAAACTGTTCTCAAGGGTAATCATCATAAAAGGGTACTTTGTAACCACCTGAAAAACCTAATTGACGGTTTGAAACAAAATGAACCAGTTCAGACAATAAAATTATGAATCATAAACTACGATGAGGCAAATTAGCAGTCGTTTTGAAGATTTTTTTAAAAAAAAAGAAAAAAAAAGGATTTAGTTTTTATGTTGCCTACACCGGCTTGTCCAGATTCTAACGATTTCCTTGAAATCCAACACTTTAACGCCAAACGTCTGGCTTGCGGCGATTCGCAATTTGCGGGTAGCGATTTGCTTGCCAGTTTCAAAGAGCAGTTCACATTTTGGCGCCATTGCGACTGCCGTTTGCCTCTCATCAAAAAGCATAGGTCTACAGTTACGGTTGCTGCATTGGTTCTTTGCTGAACTTGTCTATATTGTCCAACTACGATTCCCACGCCAAGGTACTCTTCAATCATGCCTGTGGTGATGATTTTTGGATTAGCTGTGGCAATGACTTGGCTTGCACTGGGTTGTTCAGACGGTGCGCCGTAGGCGTAGCTTGTGAGGTAGCAGACGCATTCGCCGGGCTTCGCCCTTTTCCAGCGTCTATGAGTGTGCGTATGGCTTGTGCGATGTTGGCAGCGTAGAAGTAGTTGGCACCGGTCTTCTGCCGACTTCGCCTGCAAAGTTGGTGCTTGTGCCAGCAACGACCAGCCCCATTATGCGTTCATCTCGGCTCGTACCGCGGCCCGTGCAAGCATCGAGTTGATTTCGTTAAGCAGGTTCTGGTTGATGCGTTCAATGAAATAGTAGTCGATGTCGCTCCACAAGCCCTGCTCATACAACGTCGTAGTCACGCTGCTAATGAGGCCTGTTGTTCCGGCGTTGAAGGCGTTGCCCACGGCTCCGAGTTGCTCGAAATCAGCATCCTTCACGTAGGGGATGTTGGCGACGTCGCCTGGTTCGCCTTGAGGATCTGTCGATCCCAAACGTAGTCGCGCAGTCCTGCTGAGGTTTCCTTGGAGGTGTAGTTCGGAATTCCGACGGTCCACTCCTCCGCGAGCTTCCAGTTGTCCTCTCGAATTTTCTTTATGCTTTCGATGAGCTTCTCCTGTCTTCCACCTGATGCGAGCTGCCCTTTCCCGCCGATTGCTTCTCTTTTAGCGACGCAACGATTTGCTCGACAAGTTGTTTGTTGGATTCTAGGATGGCTTCTTTGAAGCCGGAGAAATCAAGTTTCACGGCATTTTCATTTGCGACACGGGTCTTCACTTCCTAGGTTTTCGCCTTTTCTCCCGCGCCCAGTGCGCTGGCGGCAGATTGATAGGCTACTTTTGCGCCCCACATCATCCAGTGAGGTGTGGAACCGTTAGACCCTTAGGGGTCGTGACTTACATGCTGACGGTTATTTTTGCGAGCCGCTTAGCTTTCTTGAGGTTCTCATCCAAGAGCTCAGCTCGCTTCTTTGAGGCAAGGTACTGCTCATTCGCCGAGGTGAGTTTCTTGCTTAACTCCAGGTTAGTCTGCAGGGCTTCACGGTATTTCTCGTAAGCTCCGTGTGCTGCTTGGTAAGCTTCTCATGGGCTTTCTCCAGGTTTTAGGTTCCTCAGATTTGTCTTGGACGTTAGGTTGAAACTTCTTTATTGTGTCCCCATCGGAGATTTGTCGTTAATCGTTTTCTGTTGACGCTTTTTTTCAGATTCGATTGCCAGCCTCCAGCTCGATTATGCGACCGTGCGCTTTTTTCCTTGCAGTTGATTCTGTGAGCAGTGAATTTTTTGGGGTTTCGAGCGCCAACTCGAAACCCTTCACTTTGGCTTCTGACTCAAGAGCAGCCCCTTTGTTTAATGCTCAAGCCTCAACTCGAAGTTCCTTCGCATGTTTCTCCGCTTGAAGCTTCTGAGATTTTAATTGGGAAATGTACTCTGCTGGGCCATCAACTGGTTTGCCGCCATTTTCAGGATCAGCTGCCTCATCTGCAGAATTCTTGCCTTCCTGTGAAACCCGGTTTTCTTTGGCGGGGATGTTTTGATCGTTTGCAGGCATTTCTTTTGCCTTACCCTGGGTCCCCCCACAATTTGCCAGTTTCTTGCAGCCGGTGTTGGCTGTTTTTAACATTTGTGATACACTCAACACCTAGGAACCTCACCAATCAAGGGGCATGATCCCAAAGCACGGGAATTTGCAGGCAAAGTATCCTTCGTTAGCAAGGCACTTCCAGTGAAGCAAAATTCAGGATTACTCTTCCACCTAGAGGCTCTGGTGGATTATTACGCCTTAGTCTCTATGTAGCTGAAAGAGAGCTTTGCACAGGGACCTACCTCGGTCAGACTTTCTTCTCCAAGTCCAGAGTAACAGAGGGTTTTCTGGGAACTTTGAGAACTGCCTCAACCGCTCCATCTTCGAATACCATCGCCACATACTGAACTCCGGGCAGCTCCAGCGACGGGTAATAGTTCAGGATTCAAATGAAAACTCTTCAGCCCAGAGTTACTGTTACGGCGGAGAGTTTGTCTTGAGTGCAGAGATTTTGGTTCATCGACCTAAGTGGAAAGCCAAAGACTCTGTAGTAGACATTTTGATGCCTGTTTTTTAAAGTTTCTGGATTTGGTCTTTGATGAAGCTGAAGAACGCTCCTGGCTAACTCCATAAGGCTTGTCTCAGGTGACTTGAGGGCGCATCCACCCAGAAGTAGTATTATTCTTCTACCGCTGGCACCATAATACTTGATGAATTTCATTCGGTTACCTAACAAAATAGAAATAATAGTCAATAAACATTTCTCAAAGCTCCCTGAGTTATTCAAGAGACAATTTTAGGTTTTGCACTTAGATTACATCCTCTTTGTCCTCATTTTGCCTCAACAAAATAACATTCATTTTTACCAGTGCGCTCAACGTAAGAAAGAAATAAAGGTATCGGGACTGTGGATTAGGCAATTTCAGGAGAGTTAAAGAATGAACCAACGGGCAGCTGGGTAAACGTTCCAGAGCCCACTCAGCCCCATTTGTTCTCTTGAACTTGTTTCCTTTCACAAAAAAGAAAGAAGGAATTTTGTTGGTTTACTTGCGTTTTCTCAGGATTAAGGCTGCTGCAGCTGCGACTACGACTATAACTGCTACACCTATTGCGATGTAGGTTGTTGCGGGCGTTCCACTTGTTGGCGGAATAACTACTGCGCTTGGCGATGGGGAAGAGTTTGAACCGGCGTTGGAGTTGGAGGCTACTGTCGACGTTGGAGAGGCTGTTGGAACTGCTGATGCGGTTGCCGCTTTTGTCACTCCCATGTAGGTAGTGGCGTCCGAGCCTCCGTAAGAGTTGGATCCAGCGAATGTTGCAACGATCTTGTATGTGCCTTCGATTGTGGAGTCCACAGGTAGCCGAAGTTGCCATTCATGTCGCTTGTGACCGTGGCGATGTCGATCAGGTTCTTGTTTGGATCAATTGCTGTTAGCTTCACCGTTACTCCGGTTGCGTCGGGTTTAGCGTAGTCCATGTAGAGATACTCCATGTAGCCGCTCATGCTCGCGTCGGATATGGCGGGGCTGCCTTTTTGTCCAGCTGATTGATCTGTGACAGTGTCGGTTATCATCACTCCCGAACCCAAAGAAATTGCGGTCTGTGGTGCCGATACTGTGGTTGCGCTGGGTTCTTTGCCAAAGTTGTAGATTCTGCCGTCGTACGCGTTGTAAAGTATAAGGTTACCTTCTGCAAGGGCACCTGTCTGGTAGTATCCGCTTACGTTCCAGAGAAATTCTCCGGTATCTTTGTTGAAAGCGTAGAGGGTTTCTCCCTGTAGAGGGGCACTGTTGGTGAGTGTTCCATTGTTGGCACGAAAACCACACCTCCACCGATTATCGGTCCCGTGTAGAAGGGTAGTTGACCGTAAGGAACGTCACTGCTTTTGGTTCCGAAACTTGTAGATTTCGTGTCCATCGGTCATATCGTAGACGTGTACATAGCCATCGTAGGTTGGAGAATAGAGTTTGCCGTCGGCGATGGTTGGGTTTCCAGGTTCAGTTGCCCAAGCATTAGTTGGAGGATCAGTTACCCACACTTGCTGCCCGCTTGCCAGACTGTAAGCATATATTTTGCCGTCAGCCGGGGTTCAATGGCACATATTTATCGTCTCCAATCGCGCCAAAGCAAGCTATCGACTGGAATGAGCGATCTTGTGTCCAGAGCAATCGCACTTGATTGTTTGTGAAGTCGTAACCTATGTGTCTAGCCGGTCCGCCATTGAAGGTCTGTATTGTGGCTACTCCTTGCTTGCCGTTAAAGTACAAAAGAGATTGACTTCCCGAACCCATGAAAGTGCCGTTGTATGGTAAAGTCATGTTCCACTGGATTCCGTTCTGCCAGTTCTAAGTTCCGCTTGGTTGCCACATGTAATAAGAACCGTAGAGATCAGGGACCGGTTTAGTTAGGTTCCACATGCCTGCCCATTGCCTGCCGGGCGTACGCTGAACACGTGTACTAGCATATTTCCCGTGGCGTCATAGGTGACTTTGCCTGATGTAGCATTTACTATTGTGAAAGCGACTGCTCCTGTTAAAGCATCGTAGGCAGTCCAAGTTGATCCGGTCATTGCCCAGACGTACTGGAAAGCGCCCACTTGGTTTGCGTCGGCAATCATTATTTGTTGACCGCAGGTTACTCTGTTGTCCATTACTCGCCAAATCTCTTGTCCAGTTCGAAGGTCAGCGCAAGCAAACCCATTCTTTGCGGTGGCACCTGAGAAAGCGTTGGGGTAGAGGTTGTAGTAGATTTTGCCGTCCATAATTACAGGTGGTGATAGGCGCAGTTCGTAGGATGGTCCAGGGTAGAAACTGTTGTCGCCCAGTTGTCCGCCCACTATGCCGCCTGCAGCAATCTGCTTCGTCCAAAGTATGTGAGGGGCTTTTGGCGCCTCAGTGTACGGGTTATAACCAGCCATGGAACCGAATGCAGCACTAAATGCATTGTAGTTTGTCATTAGCCAGGGTCCAGATATTGATGCCCAGCCGCGGGCTTCACCACTTATGGGTCGAGTCCAGTATCCACTTGCAATTGGCAGGTCTTGCAAGCACCAGGTGCTGGTTGCTCTTGAACCAGCAATGTTGCAGTGTTTGTACTAGGAAGGTAGTTGTTTCCGTTTCCCATGGTTTGTCCAGGATAGCTAAAAGTGAAGGTGTACGTGCCTACTTTGGTTGGAACATAGCTGAAGTAATACGATCCTACGGCGGGGGGTGTGTAGGCGCCCTTTGTTTTCTGTGGTTCCATCTGGAGCTGTAATTTTGACGCTAAATGATTGGAAGTGTTCACCGGTTTTGGTGTCGTTCATTGTAGGTGAAAGTGGCGGAACCCAGAAGACGGCTAAGCCCTGCTGATTAACGCCAGCAGGGTTAGGCGCCACAGCGATCCAAGCATTAGTGGGAACGTCCATAGCGTTAGCAAAGGAAACGCTTAGCAATGCAACAGTAGAGACTAACAGCAGCGTCAGCAAAATAGCGGAGGAAAATCTATTTTTACTTCTATTTCGAATGCTCATCACATTTTTTCTCCTAAATTTGTGAAAAAGCGCTTGGTTGTTTTCCTATTTAACATTTTTGACTATTGACCATTTTGATTGCAATAGTTCATCTGAGTACACAGTAATGCTTAACTTTTGCCACATTTTGATCAAGAAATTTGCATGGCGTTTTGGATTTACAACAAGCTTTTAAGGCTACACGCCGACTAGCCTGATGATTCAGCATGGCATCACAAGTCAAGATTGATTCAACTGACCGTATTATATTAAAAATGCAGTTAAAAGATGCCCGGGTCAGCATTAAAAAAATTGCAGAGGAATGCGGCATATCATCTAGCGCAGGTTTTAAAGAGAATTGAAAATCTAAAAAGTACAGGGCTAATTATAGGATCGGAATTAAGGCTAAAGCAAGGAACATTTGGTTATTCACAAAAAGCAACTATAGGAATCATCGCCAACATTTCAAAGATAGACGAAATTGCAAAAACTATTCGCGATATACCAAACGTAGTAGTATGCGCAAAAAGCATCGGAAAATACAACGTGTTCTGCCTTTTGGTTGCCAAAAATATGGTCGAACTAGATAACGTTACGCGCATAATAAAGCAAATTGCTGGCGTGAAAGAAATTGCTATTAACATCTGGATTGACCAGTATCTCTGTTTTGAAAATGCAATCGCTAGCTTAGACGAGTAAGATAACAATGGATGAAATTGACTTTAAAATAATTCAAGAGCTCGTAAAGGATGCTCAAATGTCTTTTAATAAAATAGCAAAGGCTGTAGGTGTCTCGCATGAAACCGTTAAGAAAAGATACCACAAGTTGAAAGCGGAAGGCACAATTGAAGCTTGCTCAATTATTATTGACCGCTCAAAACTAGGTATCCAAGGCACAGTCTTTCTGCTCATTACAAACACTCAAAGCAACGACAAAATGGTAACCATAAATGCACTCAAAGAAATTCCAAACATAATTATGATCGCCAACATGATGGGTGCATTTGACATATTTGCCTCTGCCGCAGTAAAGGACTTAACTGACCTCGCAAGAACTGTTGAAAAAATACAAGATTTGCCAAATATAGATCGGTTAGAAATCGCATTTCTAACTTTCACGTACTTATCGTACACCCCGATTCCGCGTACACTAATAAAATGCGACAAAATAGAACTCACCTAACCAATTAATATAAACAAACTACACGGAATTTTTGCAAACATAGACTGTTCATTCTCCGGGGGCTTCGTTGTTGCATCGGGTGCAGGCGTAACGGTTTTCTCCAATCCGCCAAGCTTTGCCAACAATTTTCTCTTTGCAAATTGCGCATTTGGATTTTGGGTTGGACATCCTGTTTTCGGAGGCTCGGATTATGTCTTTTTCATTGGTCATTTAGGTCACTTCAAGGAAAGGTATCCAGTTGAGTGTAGTCCAGCAGGCTTATCATTCGTGTTAGGATGCATCTGCAGTGAGGATGCACGTAGGCAAGAATTGTGTCAAAATCAAAAAGAACCATGTAGGGAAAGACTAAACGCAACTCAGCCCCCGTGAACATGATCTTGTCTAGGACGTTGCATGTAAAGCAGGTTCGGTCGTCCATGATGGCTGTGAACTTCCAGATAGTCCCATTCAGAAAAGAAAGTCTGGCTTTGCAGCCAGACTGGGATTCGGGTTTGAGCCTCTTGCCAACTGAGGAAGTCTTCGACGCAGAGGACGGCTTCAACTGCAGCTGCGACGTCACGCAGAAGGGATTGTGACGATGAATTTTCTTCCTTCAGCTCTTTCTCCCTCTGCCGCATGTTCATGGGTGCCTGTGGGGAGTAGTTTCTCGCGGAACCTCGAAGACAACTCCAGCGCCAGCACCTGGAAGTATCGTTCGCTTTCAGGGCTCAACTGCAAAATCTCCTTGTTTGCCTCATGAAGTTTGGCAAGCATCTCTTTTCGCAAAGCCTCAATGTGCACTCTGATTACTCGACTGGCTTCCTTGAAAGCGTCTGCAATGTCGATGTTTTTGGCTCTGTAGTTCTTCTCGATAACGTCAAGGCTTGCCTGGATGGTCTGCATTCGGGCTGGATCCACCGCGGGAAGATTGGCAAGGCTGGGCACTTGAGTATTTGGCGCGCAGTCGCCTAGCCTGGGTCACTCCTCAGGCGAGATCTTTAAGCGGCAAACCCAACTTCTTGAGCAGGTCCTGCGCCTGATCAAAAGTGATGGCGCCATTACCCCCATTGTAAAGCGTGCCAATATCCGCATAAGTTACCTTTTCAACCCCAGTCTTCGGACGCCCCCAAACAAGCCGCGGAACTGGATCACCGGTAATTAGGGCGAATATGTCGTTTTCAAACTTGCGCTTAAGCGTAGCCTGGATTCCTTGGGCATGCTCATGAAATGCATCAAGGATCTTTGTTGCAGAAGCCTCAGTTGCGTTTCTAAGAACGCTAATTGAGGGTGCGAATAAGCCGTCTGAAATTCTTCTGTCATTAGAGGTCTGGAAGCTTTCAATGTTGACTTTGGCGTTGACTTCATCAGTTATTACTCGCAAGTCCCCTTCTTGCAGGCCATCCAAGAACAGGTCCTCCTCAGGCGCTTTAGCCGTAACGTTCGCGAAGACCTTGTCGATGACTTCTTTGCTCGCAGCCTCCCAGCGTCGCATAGGATAACCCAACCGGTGAAGCACCGCAGGACCGTCTCTTGTCATGTCTTTTCGGGCGTCCACGAAGTCTTCTAGGCAACACGCCAACGCCTTGCCATACGGGTTCAGAGGGGTCTCTTTGTGGGCATACCAGATGATGTTCTTGAGCTCGTCGCCTTCCCATTTGGCAACAACATCATTCATCGTGTACTCCTGAGTGTACTTGAGCAGCTTCCCGGTTTTGTCACGCCACATGTACATGGTGTCGGAGGGCAAAACCTTCAACGAATTATCCGCCGGATCACGTTCAATAGCGAAAAAGCCCTTCTCAAACATCTCCCGAACAGCCATGGTGAACCGTTCGTCAGCATGCGCTTTTTGACCCCAACTGTCAAGCTTAGCTTTATTCGGATGAGGGTTCTCTTTGCCGTCGCTGGCTGTGGATTTGGGGACTTCTTCACCCATCTCCGTATAGTAGCCGCTGGCCACCATCTCAGTCATGATTGTTATGGCGACGTCAACGTCGGGATCCTGATTAATCTCATCAAGCCTACCCATTACGGCAGGGTGCGGGATGCGATCTGTCCAAGATCGATTAGAAACCAAGCTGCCCTTCGTGGACTCCCTGCGCGCTTTGTGCGCTGCCCTGCGAAGGTTAACAACCTGAACCTCCTTCACGATGATGGGTTTCTCAACAATGCGTTCAGGAAGCCGACCAGTTACAAATGCTTTGGCAGCCTTGAAACGTGTGCTCACCTTACAACCGCTCTCCTAATAGTGACAGAAGAAACGGGAACGATGGGCAGGGAGTATCTGGTTGCGTCAACTGCGTGGTCACGTTCCTTCACGTCTTCTCGGTATTCGAGCAGTTCACTTATGAGGTTTACGCAGCACTCGCTAACCTGCCCAAACGCAGGTCAAGAAACCTTGACTTGGCTGTTCTCTTTTTGGCACAACTTTAGTCAAGAAACGTTGACAAGAGCCCTTTTAGGCTAATCTGCAGTGTAACTACCTGATGGCTATGCACAAGAAAACCATTATCGCTAAATTCATCATCTCAGTTTTCGTAATTTCAGCTTTCGCCGGTTTGCAAACTCTTGAGGTGGCGAAGGCTAATTTCTTTCCAGGAGATGCGCTCATATTGCATTCGCCATATCCTAAAGTGATCTACACAAGCACTTCAGTTCCACTTGATGTTGTGGCTAATGTCGCAAATCCCACCCCAGAGGTAGTATACATCATTTACAGTCTTGATGAAAACTCGAATGTTACTTTAACCGATCTAAATAAAACAACGCGTATTGCAGGTCATATAGAGGGTTCTCAGTTTGGTGCATATTTAGTTTTTGAGAATTTAGCTGAAGGTAATCATACGCTAAAAGTTTACTCACAGGATGCTTCTGGCAAGCAGATGTATGCATCAGTAGAGTTTATCATCGATACACAATACACAAGTCCCTTTTCAGTTTTATCGCCTCAAAACACAACCTATACAGCAACTGAAGTTCCTTTAACTTTTGTTTGCAGAGAAGATAGAAAGCATGACGGAAATTTTACACGTGCTATTTATTCGCTGGATGGAATGGGCTCAGACAACTACATTTATGAAAACTCCACTTTAGCTGATTTGTCAATTGGCAACCATAAGGTAGAAGTTGTAGTTTGGACTGAAAATTGGTATTTTTCTGAAAAAGTCTACTTCACCGTAAGCAACCAAACACCAACACCAACTCAAAGCCCAAGCCCTTCAAGCTCTCCAGAAACTTCCCCTTCCATCCCTGAGTTCCCTACACTGGTTTTCTTGCCTTTGCTTTTAGCGGTTTCAATATTCTTCATCATCAGCAGAAAAGGACTAAAACAATAATGAAAAAGCAAGCTGTCTATTGTATAGTTTTTATTGCCCTATTCGCCTTGCTTGGTTCGTCTTTGTTTTCAGCAATGGCAAATTTTAAGCCAGGTCCTAAGCCCACCATCAACATCGGCAGCGACGGGAATATCTCTCCACCTTCTCCGCTAATACAGAAAAACGGCGCCGTGTACACTCTGCTGGGTAACTTAAGTAACATCTTGGAAGTCGAATGCAGCAACATCACAATTGACGGTTCAGGATTCTCCATATTTGGGAACATGGCTGGAAACGGAATCACTCTCCGCGGAGTGCGCAACGTCACTGTCTCAAACTTCAAAGTCATTGACTGCAACATAGACATCTTTCTAAACGGTTCCTCAAACTGCCGAATAGAGAAGAACAGCCTGCAAGGCGGCAATTATGGCATCAAACTTTATGCCGCTGAAGGGAACCTGATTTCTAACAACAGTTTCACCCGAAGCTACTGCGGAATCTGCCTCGATAGTTCAAGAGAGAACACACTTCGGAACAACATTATTCGAGGCGAGCCAAACCCGGCTCCGATAAGATTTGGACTCGACTTCCTCGTCATTGGCTCCGCAGTTAGCCATTACCAAAACGACATCGATTCCTCAAACACGATCACGGGCAGACCAATTTATTATTGGGTTAGTCGCCAAGACGCCATTGTTCCTCAAGGCGTTTCCTACATAGCGCTCATCGGATGCAAAAACATCACCGTCCAAAACCAAGACCTCTACAATACCCAAGGCATTCTTCTTGCCTGGACAGCCAACTCCACGGTTGTAAACAACTCGGTTCACGGCAGCCTTTTTGGTATTCAACTTCTGTCTTCAGCAAACGATACCATCAGCGGAAACCAAATCTCGGATAACACAGGACTCCTCCCTGAAGGGGGCGATGGCATAAGCCTCATTAATTCGACGCTAATCGGCGTTGCTGACAATAACGTTTTGGGCAATTGGAACGGAGGAATTACATGTTCAGGTTCCTCTGGGAACCGGATAATTGGAAACGCCATAAGTGACAATCGGCACAATGGAATAAACCTGGTAAATAACTCAGACTACAACGTAATCGCCCTGAATCACCTGTTTGATCACAGCACCCAATCTCACGCAGCCGTTTTCATTCAGGATTCAGTCAACAATTACTTAATCGCGAATAACCTGACCAATAACGGCTGCTGGGGCATGCAACTCATAGGTGCCCAACAAAATAACACGTTGTACTTCAACAACTTCGTGAACAACTCGTATTCAAACGTTAAATTCAATCCTGGAGTCCTACAGGTCTCGTTTACAGGTGTAGCCAACCCAAATTACTGGGATAACGGCACGTTCGGCAATTACTGGAGCGATTACGCCACAAGATACCCAAATGCTTCTACCTTGAACGATTCAGCAACGATCCAAACGCCGTTCGAGATAAACCAAAACAACATAGACCACTACCCACTTCTAAAACCTTTCAACACTTCAGATGTGCCCGCGCTACCTTCGCCATCTGGGAACGTGCCCTCAATTACACTGCCTGCAACTCCACCGCATCCAACTTCTTCCCCAACTCCAACCAACGCCTCGACTGTGACCATAGACGTTTCAATCATTTCCCCTCTGAATAATTCATTTTTTAACGTTAGTATTGAGGGCGTCGGTTACCAATTGATATACCAAACCAACACTACGCTTTCCTGGGTTGGCTACAGCATTGGTGGCAGTGGCTACAGCATTGAGGGCAAAGGCAGTGGTAATGTGACTGTTTCTGAAAACGGTACTTGGGTGCGTGATTTTGGGTCAAGTGGATACCACACTCTAACTCTATATGCAAA
The DNA here is from genome assembly GCA_963735905.1 of Candidatus Bathyarchaeota archaeon. Taxonomy (GTDB): domain Archaea; phylum Thermoproteota; class Bathyarchaeia; order Bathyarchaeales; family Bathycorpusculaceae; genus JADGNF01. The sequence continues at coordinate 13,318 of CAVTMS010000014.1, forward strand.
TGACACATCAGGCAATTGGGCTTCTCCGCAAACAGTAACCTATCTTGTCAACTTCTACCCTGATTACCCGCCCACGTCATCACCTTCTCCAACACAGCAACCAAGATTTGAGCCTAGTCCGACCTGGACAGATTTCGTCGACGGGCCAAACCTTCTACCATTACTGACTGGCATAATCATCATGTTAGCGATTGGCACGATAGGAGCTGTAATTTATTTCAAGAGGGGAAAGAAAACGACTGACGGGCGATTTCCTTAAGGCGATGATAGATAAATGAAGAGGAAGACAAGTCTAACAGCATTAGTAGTTATCCTCGCAGTAATTGTTAGTATAGGTTTGTTTCTTACAGTCTTTCGGCCTCATCCAGCGAGCACCCCAGTTGTGTCTTTCTCTCATAGCATGTCAACCCTTAACACAAAAGACATGAACGTAACTCAAGGCGCAACCGTTCAGGTAAATTTCACTTTTACTGAAAGATTTGACATACCAGTTACAATACCTTTAGAGAGTCTGAAAATAGTTTCCTACAAAGATACAATAAATCTAAATTGGCAGGCACCTTGGAATCTCTCTATTGTTCAAGAAAGAGTATTCAACTACCGCCTTAGCCCTAACCAGCTTACTTTGCAGCCTCTCATGTCCAACTCGACCGTGCTTACAATTAACCTAGCTGATAATGCCCCAATAGGAAGCTACGAGTTAGCCCTCACCACTGGAAAAATCAAGGATGAAATCTCAGGGGAGTCTTTCACAGAATCCATTCCCATAGAAATGATAGTCACTCCAAAGCCAAACGTTTCAGGCACGTATCCAACAATTGACACGCTGGTTCCAGGCACTCGGAACGAGAGTTCTGGGACAATTGATTACTGGCTTGACAACACTTTCGAGTATCAGATGGTTAATGGTCAGTGGGAAACCATGAACTCAGCTACCAACGCTACGTCGCCCGGAATCAACATTCCAATGAATTGCAGAAATGACGGCTCTTCAACTGCCTCCTTCGACCTGATAATATCATTTACTAATGCAGTCTACGGCGGAAGCTCCAATATTCCAAGAACAATGATCATGTGGAATAAAATCAACGACACCTCGGCCAAGTACTCTTTCAACATAGGTCCTCATGAGACACAGAGCATCAACGTTTCCTTCGCAATCGACAACAACACTGATCATTTTGCTGTAAGCCTCTCCTTTGAAAGCAGCCAGAAGCTTCATGTGGAGTCAGCTCAAAAAGGTAGCGCCCCGTGGCAAGTGGTGTATCGAACATTGTATTACGGTCGAACCGGCAGCAATCTGTTTGCGCCCGCGCAAATAAGCTAAAGACCACTGAGAAATCTCAAAACGCGAGGCACCAGCACGTGGCAGACACTGCGCAGGATGCGGCAAGAAAATCTGTTCTTGCTTCTTTTTCGGGAACAAAAAATTCCTGTTCCACTAGAGAACACTTCTGTTCCTCGGGGAGAATTATTAGGTACAAGATCAAGTAGTCTTTTCGGTGACAACCGGTGCTGATTGAAAAAAAGATAATCGTTGGCTGCATTTTCGCCCTCGCCATAGGCGCTCTTGCAATATCACCCTTAATGCTTTCTATACTAAAGACGACAAGAGCGGAAACCACCTCGCCAACCCATTTTGGAATAAACATACCTTACGCCTACATTCGCTTCACCAACTCCAACAATTCTGAAGAAATAGGCCGTGAATTCTTCATAGCTTTCAACGCAACAAACAGTGCTGACCTCGACAATGTCCTTCCCGACGCAGCAATCGAATACTTTCAGGTCCAAGTCTACTCCGACAAAGGACCGATAGCTAACATCACGGAATACGTTGGAGTCGCCTACAACAACTCTTTTACTCAACAGATCTTTCACTCCTTCATCTTCAGCCGCGATCAATATTTTGACACACGCTCAATAGGCGGAGGAATCTTCATGTTCAACTGGACCACAAACCAATCCCACATCTACTCAATTTCAGGGAGTACAAACTTCCAACCAAACTATCAAGAAGCAAAAACATTATTCATGAATGTAAGCCGGATTGGCTCAGTGGTATTCAAAGGAAATTCAACAATTGTTTCCATCTCAACCGCAGAATTTATCGAGCATTTGCAACTTGAAAAATACGAAAATGGCTTTCTCCTTAACACTATTGTTCCAAGCGATCAACTTTCATTAATGGACCCACTGAAACCTAATCTTGGAAACTTGCCCTAACAAAGGCGTGAAACATGACGGAACAAGCTAACGAAGAAATCGAAGGAACAACGCTTTGCGTTTACGCCTACGTAGTTAAAGAAGGCAGACCAGTGGGTACTAGGGAAGTGATGCGTGGTGCAAACCTTAGCAGCCCAAGTGTAGCCTTTAGGCAACTGCAAAAGCTTGAAAACGTTAGGTCTTTTAGAGAAGAACCAATTTGGAAACTATGTCGTCAAAGAAAAAGCAACTGTGAGTGGACATGTTTGGGTAGGGCGAAGTTTAGTGCCGCGTTTAATGTTTTACTCGTTCTTCTTTGTGGGCGCCTTAGGTGCTGAAGCTTCACTTTTTCTGGTCAGTTTCTTCGTCTGGGAGAGCCCCCTGATAGCAACTTTCTTTACCTGATGGCGATGACAGCCGTGGCAGCGGTTCTATTCTTGGCAGAAGGAACCTTACTGTTGAGAAAGCTCAGAAAAAGCAGCTCAAACAACACTAAAATTACTATGCGAAAGGAGGGAGGTGAAACGAATTGAAGAAGAACGCCATTTTGACAATTCTGCTATTGGGTTTAGATGAGTTTATACCTCTTCAGCATCAAGCCAGTTGCTTCTCAGCCTAACAATCTTCCAGGATCAACCTACATCAGACTTGACGGAAGCGTGGATCTTTCCACAGCACCGATCGAACGTGTAGGCAGATCTATACACTTTTACTGGAAATTTGACAGGACGCCTCATCATTGAAAAAGATAACATTACGGTAAACGCTTTAGGTTACAGTGTACTCGACGATGGACTTGGCTCAGATGGAATTTACATAACAAACAGAATCGGTGTAACAGTAATGAATGCAAACTCACCGATTTTGCTGGAAAATTCTTCTGATTGCATTATAGCCGAAAATAGAGGCTTCATCAACCTCAAAAACTCAAACGATAATAGCATAGCGAACAACTCTATAGCTCCTCCCCAAGATGAAACCTATAGTGGTATTGCTGTTGCTTATGATGGCTTGACAATCCAAAATTCCAACAACAACAGCATCAGCGGAAACTACATTGCCGCCAACATGCGAAGCGTTAACCTCGACAACTCCCAAAACAACACCATATACGGGAACATTATAACTAAAGGCGGCATGGTCGGCATCTACCTTCAAGATAGCGCAACCAACACCATAATCAAAAACAACATTATTAACAACACCAAACAAGTCGAAGCTTGGGATTCATACCCAAACACCTGGGATGACGAAAAACTTGGTAACTACTGGAGCGACAGCAACAACTCAACTTACCCAATCAAAATCACGAATGTAAAGACCGGAACAACAACATATGAATATGACAGACACGCCCAACTTCAACCATACACCATAACAAACTTGGCCATTCCGAATTCAACAACCACAGATCCTACAACTACTCAAGTTCCTGCAACCCCAAACGACAGCGCATCGCCCACTCAAAGCCCATCGGTTACATCTTCTCCTGAATCTACAAAAACGCCCGAACAAGACTCCGCAGTTTTTCAAACAAACATCTTCTATGCAATCGCCGGAGCCGCATTTGTTGCAATAATCGCTGCTATTTTGATAGCCTTGAAAAGACGCCGATAACAATAATCTATTTTTTCTTAATCTCAATTTTCAATTGTGCGTGGAAAACCTAAAAGACAATTTTTTTCAAATGTTTCAAGTCTTAAAACGTCTAAATCAAAGTTTTCGTACTCTCAAATTTCTATATCAAAGTTTATATCATCTAAGCCAAGTCTCTTTATTGGCGTGGTATTTCATGGTTGAGATTAAAGTTAAGAAGTTCACTGTACTGCTTCGCGAGGAGCCTGAAGGCGGGTTCTCGGCACAATGTATTGAACTTCCAGGCGCCATCAGCGAGGGCGAAAGCCGCAAGGAGGCTCTTGCCAACATAAAGGAAGCTATCGAAGGTTACTTAGAAGCTTTCCCTGAAGAGATTAGCCAGCTTAAACGAAAAAGAGAGCTGGTGGAGATCACTGTCTGAAAAACTTCCCTCCCTTTCATGGCGCAGAGCCATAAAAGTTCTAGCCAAGGCAGGGTTCAAAGTTGTCCATCAAAGAGGTAGCCACTTGTTTTTAACGGATGGAAAACACCGAATCACAGTCCCACGTCACGAACCCATCAAGAAAGGAACTCTTCTGTCAATTTTGCAGCAGGCCGGGTTAACTCGGGAAGAATTCTTAAAACTGCTCGAAGAATGAGAAACAAGCTGAAATAAAGCGCATTAGCTTCGCTCCAATCTGAATCAAGTCAAGAAACTTTGACTTGCTGTTCTGTTTTTGGAACAGCTCGGTTTTTCTTTTAGTCAAGGAATCTTTACAAGAGCCCTTTTAGGCTAATCTGCAGTGTAACTAACTGACGGCTATGCACAAGAAAACCATCGTCGTGGGATTCATCGTCTCAGTTTTCGTAATTTCAGCTTTCGCTAGTTTGCAGGCTGTTGAGGTGGCTAATGCTAATCCCATAGCCTATGGACCACCTAAAATCGCAATAGTATCTCCTCAATACGGCTTTACTTACAATTCTTCTCAAGTTACTTTGTTTGTTGGGATTCAGTTGTTTGGATACACATACACAAGCTTAGAAGCCATTCGCTGGGCAAGGTATGCCGTAGACAACGGAATAACTGCTCCACTTAATTTGGAAATGCCTACGGTAATTGGACCAGGTACCATGATAAACTCAACCGATACGATTTCCAACCTATCAGATGGTAATCACACCATCAATATTTTCTTGGAAACATCATTTGGAGAAAGTGCTAATGCTAATGTTACCTTCACGATAAACACTAAACCAGTCTCTATTCATAGTCCTTCAGCTCCACCCACATCAGCACCAAATTATTCTGACAGTTCATTAAAAATCACAATACTATCTCCACGTCAGTACTGCGATGAGAGCAATAATGTTTCTGTGATTGTAAGCGTTGAGGTGATGAGATATGCTGATTTTCAAGATGGCATAAGTCAGCTCAGCTACAGATTGGATGGAGAAACAGACATCCCATTATCATTAACACTTGTAAGTAAAGCTGGATATCCTACTGGATTTCCACAAAACTCTCTAACGTATGACCCTCATGATAGCTACATTGCAACTGGAGCTAACTTAACTAATTTAGCTAATGGAAAACATTACTTGGTAGTAAATGGAAAATCAATATCTGACACTGTAATTAGTCTTGGAGTTAATTTCTCATGGTTTCTCCAACTCAAAGCCCGCGTTATCGCCCTCTCCTTCGCCCACAATTGCAGAGTTTCCACGCTGGATACTTCTACTTGCCATGATAGCTATGCTGGTGGCAATTTTTGTGTCAAGAAAATTTTACAAATACCTTTGAGCACACTAAAGGAATAGTTGCCTGATGAACAAAAGACTAACAACTCTAATTCTGTTAGTGTTTTTAGCCTTAGGTTCTACAAATTTAACCCAAACGGTTGAGGGTCAAATAGGTTTCACACCAAATATTATTGTTAAGATTACATCGCCTTCACAAGACGAAGTTTATCACACTAATACTGTCCTGTTAAACTTCACCTTTTACACAAACATAACAGACCTGTCAGTCATTGATGGTGTTGCCTTTGCCTACAATCTTGATGGGCAACTTGGCTACCATGGTGGATATGGAACTCGTATAGGGTGGTTTACTCCGCCTTTTTCTCCTTCATACAGCACAACAATGAATGTCTCCTGACGGGACCCATTTGCTTTGGGTGGGTGCCTTTCTATATTTTAAAGGTAAACCCGCCACTTTGGGTTTGACAAGTGTAGAAAACTTGTCCCAAATAGTTAATTTCAGCGTCTCCATGGAATTGCCTAACCCATCAAATTCTCCATCTCCAAGTCCAACTCCCACAACTTCTCCAACACCAGAATTAACCCCTTCCCCAACTGCTTCTCTATCTCCTGGTCTTACTCCTTCTCAGCAACCAAGATTTGAGCCTAGTTCGACCTGGACAGATTTCGTCGATGGGCCAAACCTTCTACCATTACTGACTGGCATAATCATCATGTTAGCGATTGGCACGATAGGAGCTATAATTTACTTCAAGAGGGGAAAGAAAAAGTATTGACGGCACTTTCCTTAAGGCGATGATGGATAAATGAAGAGGAAGACAAGTCTAACAGCATTAGTAGTTATCCTCGCAGTATTTGTTAGTGTGGTAGGAAATGCCTTCCCTATTCCTGACCAATCCCAACAGCAAAAAAAGCTAATCTTTCATGTTTACTCTTCTATTACAAGCCTCCTTTAGCCCAAGTTTTCGCAGTCTCAAAACAGAAAGCTAAAGCGCAAACGAAAGTCACCACCACAAAGAAAAAATATTCTCTCGTAATTGTCACTGGTCTCAGAAGAGTCAATTCTGCAACCAGAGCGAGAACCGCAAAAATAGAATAAAACAAATATCTGGGAATCAAAAACCTATTGACTCTTATGCAATCTTCCAACAGACTCTTCGTCACTGCGAATTCACCATTTTCTTTCTTAAGTAAACCAATTTCCTCTAACTTCGATAGGTGATAAGCTGCCAAAGAAGGACTGCTAAGGTTAAGCGCTCTTTGAAGTTCTCTGGCTCCGATGGACTTGTTGCTTTTCAACAGGAAACGATACACTTCTAACGTGGTTCCTTTAAGTTTGTCATGTGTCTCCTCAGAAACCAATTGTTAGCACCGGCACTTTCAATAGGTAAACTGTTGATTTAAGAGCTTGCGTGTTCAAAATCTTAGAACAGCTGTTCAAATGAATAGAACATCTGTACAAAAATATAGCATTAAGTAATCCGATAGCTCTTTTTAGAAACGCAATAGAAGAAGCGTGAGATTGTGAGCGAACAAAAAGGCAAAATCTTGATTGCAGTACTACTTTCAATTTGCTCAGTTTCCTTGTTAGCAGGTGTAAGTTACAGACTCTTTCCTTCACAAGAAGGGGTACTTGTCTCACCTTTGCCAAATCCAACATCTACACCATCGACAGCGCCAGTTCTTATCCCAACAACCAACCCCATGATGCCTGTTCCATCCCCTGTGAAGCCAGATGAGACCCCCTCAACATCATCACCTTCATTTCCAAGCTTATTCATTGAAGTATCACCAGCTCCAGACATCGGCGGCAGCCTCTTTATCGCCCAAGGTGAGTCAATCAGACTAAATGTAACGTTATCCTCAATGTCAAACGATTCCCAATTCACAATTCCAATGTACCTTGCCATAGGGGCATTCCAGAATCAACCTCTTTCAGGCTACAAAATCATCACCACTCCTCCAGCACCTTATTCGACACAACTACCTTGGTCAGCAGAGCATATTGACCAGTCGAACGACTCTAAACCTTTTGTTGCGGAGTTTGGGACGAACCCAGTTATAATTAAACCGAAGGAGATTATGGTTATACCCTTGCAGATTCAGGCGGCAGAAAATGCCACTCTGGGAGCTTACTCGATGGTTATTGAGTTGGGAAATTGGCAGAAAACGAATGTAGGAGGAACAACTTTCCAATTGACAGTAACACCCAAACAGTGAGGATGTGGCTATTGTGATGAAAAAGAAAACGTTCATAGCAGCAACAATAATCTCGGCACTCTCTATTTCATTAATTGCTGGACTGCAAGTTGTTGATGTTGCTAAAGCTAATTTTATTCCAGGTTATTTGCAAGTAATTATAGATTCACCAACTCAAAAAAGTTATGATACAAATAGTGTTGCTTTATCTATCACAGTTAAGTGCATTCAAGATTATTATGCAAATGAAAGTGACAGGTCAATAAGATGGATAGGCTATAGCTTAGATGGAAATGCAAATGTCTCTTTAGGCTCAGGTGTGTTTGTGGATGGAAAGCAAGCATATGGTTCACCTCAAGCATGGATATTCTCAGTCTATGTTGCCAACACAACCTTAACTGATTTAACTGAAGGACAACACAGCCTAAGCGTTTATGCAGAAAACAAATATAACCCAAGTATAGGTGGTTGGAATTGGGATAATCCATACATAATGTCTGCAAATTCAAATGAAAGTTTTACTATAGAAAGCATAACACAAAATTCATCACCTTCAAATTCCCTTACTCCAGACACTACTCCTCCATATACTCCAACTCCACCAAAAACGCCTAATGCTTCTTCACCTTCTCCAACACAGCAACCAACAATAGAACCTAGCCAAACTCCAGACAGACCTAAAATTGGAGACTTTGCACCCGTGATAATTCCAGCAAGCATGATTCTCTTAGCCATTATCGCTGTGGGCTTGTTGGTTTACTTCTCTAGGCATAAGGGAATGAAGAATTTAGAAATAGAAACAGGATGAGCGAGTGAAGTCTTCTCCAAGTTATTTTGTGTCAAGGAATCTTTACAAACAAGCATTTATCGACACCGACGGCTTAATTCATTGGTGACTTAGCAACGACAACTCAACGGGGCAACATTGACAACCCTAACAGTCGCTATAATGCTTTTTTTCTCTTCTACTCAGTCCCAGCCTGGGCATTTCCCAAATCCTTAACGCCAAAGCAGAATCTAACTTTACCATAACTGCCTCGGTCAGTCAACTTTGGAATTTCACATCAGGCTTGAATTACGCTTCTCCATATTACTATTCTCCTGTTGTAGCAAACGACTTGGTTTACGTAAGATCCGGCAGCATAGGGAGTGGCGGCACTGCCCTATATTGTCTTAACGCTTCCACAGGAAAACAAGTGTGGGCCCGCACTCACCAGCAGATAGGGTTCACAGCAGCAAACGGTTACATCTATATTAACGAGGATAACGGCCTGCAAAGTGAAGTTTCCTGCCTAAACCCAAACACTGGCGCCCAAATCTGGAATTATTCTAGCACGGTATATAGCCGTTTGTTTGTAGTTGGAAATTACGTCTTTTTGAATAGCTACACTTTCACATTATCAACTGGTAAGTCAAATGACGTTATTTTTGCTCTTGACCCAATTACAGGTAGGAAAGTTTGGGAATCATACAACTGATGTTTCAGTGGATTATGCAACGGCAAGTGACGGCTACATTTATTTTGTTTATAATCATCCTTCCTTGGGGCAGGTACCCGGATCAGGCATTCTTGCTCTAAACGAATCCACAGGAGAGAAAGTTTGGAACTATTCTGCCCCAGACATATTGATTTTCAACCAAAGAACCCCAGTCGTGAACGATGGCAAAGTGTTCGTGAGCTACACTGACCTTAATGCATCCGATGCCAGTTTCAGCGCCGGAGGAGTATACGTCCTTAATGCGATAGATGGAACGTTTCTTTGGAACTTCAAAACCTCAAGTTCGACAAGTCCTCCATAGTTGCTAACGACATGTGTTACATCGAAAACAACGACGGTTTCGTGTATGGGCTAAACGCTGCAAACGGAAAAATAATTTGGAATTACACAACAGGTACAGCCTTGGGTGACTACCTGGCTAACAATCACCTCTGGCTCTCGAACAACCACCTATATGCAGGCTCCTCATTGGGCGCATACTGCTTTGACGCAGCTAATGGAACGTTGATTTGGAACTTTACGGCACCCGACTATCTAGGACGGGTTCTTCTGCCTCTTACCCAATCTACGATAACGGGATAGTTTACGTGGGCTGGAACGGACCTATAGGTTTTGACTCAGTTCTTTTTCACAATTTTTACGCCCTTGATGCCTTAAGTGGCGAAAAACTCTGGAACTATACAATCGGATACACTATAGTGAATCCTCCTGCCGTATTTGACAACACAATCTACATTGGAGGCTCTTTGGTAACTCACAAAGCCCCAGATGCCCAAGATCCAGGAGCCGTTATCGCTTTGAAATCAACAGTTACTCAATTGCCCTCCCCTCTCCCTTGCAAACCCCACAATCAACTCCCTCAAATTCACCAGTCAACACGCCTCTTTCCTATGAAATATTAATTCTGATTGCAATTGGGGCGGTTGCCGCATTAGCAATTTTGATATCGGCATTCATCCTTTTCAGGAAAAAAATTAAGATTCATTCTTAGACCTTTTCTCATAATTTGTTTTTGCTTTCCTGATTGGCAATTTCTGTAAAGTCTTTACAACACCCTTTTCCGCCAGCTAAGTGATTGGTCAATAATTATCTGACCACTGCTCTTCTAACGGTAACTGAAGAGACCGGCACGATAGGCAAAGAATACCTGGTTGCATCAACTGCATGATCACGTTCCTTCACGTCTTCTCGGTATTCAAGCAGTTCACTTATGAGGTTTACGCAGCGCTTCGAAACGAACTGCCTAGGCTGCCCGTCGCTCGCAAGGCTAAAACGGCTGCCTAACTCGCGCAGTCCATCCTCTCGCTTGAAAGTGTAAGGCTTCGCGTTCAGGCCTGCACGGCAAAGCTTCAAAATAGACTGTGGAAACCGCGCGTCACAATAGAAGACTCCCCGTCCCCATTCATCCTGCATCTCCTTTGCAGCAGCCGCCAACTCCTCATCAGTAGTCTCAGTCTTATAGAATTCATCCACCACGTACCCGCGGCGGTCAGGGTCAAAAGCATTCGCCACAATAGCCGAAGGAGCACTCCAGCCAAAATCCACGCCATACCGCATCTCATTAATGAGGCTCTTGTCTAGCTCCCGCACATGCTTGGTTGTGTCAAACGGGATGGATCCAGCTCCAACAGCGGCAAAACGCCCATAAATGAAACGATCGGCCAGCCCTCCGCTGTGAGTGCGAGCGACTTCAGCAATAAACTCTTTTGAAAGCGTGGGATTGTCAAAGATACTCCACCGATAAATCTTCATTTCTGGTGAAGCAGTTTCAGGATTTTCCGTGATGTTGTAAAGGGCGCTTCCAGGAGAGTCAGTGGTCGTCGTCAACCATATACCCGGATTAATAGGAACAAGACATCGACCGCTTTTTCGCAAACGGCGAACACACGTTAGCCAAGCCGTATCCAAATGCCGAACCAACCGCGCCTCGTCAACATGAATGTAATCCACATTCGGACCCTCAGCCCGCTCAGGATCATCCAAAGATACAAACCACCACTGCGACCCATTAGAAAACGTTAACCGCATATCGCCCCTACTGAACTCCACAACATCAGGATTCTTATCAAAAGGATAGGGGCAACCCAGCAAATCCTTAGATTCAAGCGTCGGAAACAAAATACGCCTAATCATAGGGTAACTAGGCTCAAAAATATAACCCGACACTACCCGGATACAAAAGTGCCCAAGCTAAATCTTCATAGCATCCAACCTTAGTTTTCCCCGAGCCCGTTCCACACAAACACGCCCTTTGCGTCCAAACATTCCGACCAGCAATAAACTGCATTTGCGCAGAATGAGGACAGAACTTTAGAAAATCACGCCCCAGGTGCATCAGATGATTTTGATAAATCTTTCTTTCCCTCTGCATTTTCTAATTTTTTCTTTTCCAAGGCCTCCATCTTTGCCTGCTTCTCAGCTCGCTGCTTCTCTATCGACTCCATCAGAGCCTGCCTTAGCACGGGATCCGCTTCGAAGGGGGTCTTAACAGAAAACTTCTCAGTGACTTCAATGGATTTACCTCCAACAAGACCAAACTCAATGAGCAACTTTGCCTGTTCAACCGTGATCTTGGTAGCGGAGTTTATGGCGCTAATTTTCACAGAATCCTTAACTTTGTCGTCCACTATCATGTCGATTGTCTCTCGATGCAACACATCCATACGAGTTGAAAAAATAGCCTGACGCTGATCTGCGTTTACATACTTCTTTGCCCAGCGATTCATATGCTTGAAGTCTTTGTAAGCTGCTTCTTCACTGCAGCCAAATTTCCTGGATATTTCCTCAATTATCTGATTTACCTTGTTGCCGTAGGCAAACAAATAAAGCATTTTCTGCCTACGCTCATCAAGCTTCCTAGTCAATTACTTCACCGCTTTTGCTTTTTCAATCAATCGCGTTATAAACCTTAACATATTGAAAAACGAGCCTTACACGCAGGCTTCCAGCACTTTTCCATCCTGATCAAAGCGGCAGTGACCCAAACCATCAGCCAAGAGCAATTTGCTCAGCATAGCGGATTTCCCCCTTAACAATTACCCGAAGGTTAAGCACAGCTGGAGTAATCAAGCAAACAGGCGGTGAAGGCTTAAGTTTCAAAGCGGCACGTCCCGCCAACGCGGCATCTGCATCCAAAGTCACAAGAAGCTTGCTACAACGTTTAACTCTTGCAATTTTTTGCATAACAGCCAGTTTTTCCGACATCCGCTTAATCTGTTCGTCACGGCTAAGCCCATTAAGCTCACTAAGGAGCTGCAAACGTTCCTCTTCAGCCAACAAACCAAAACGACGGGCAAATGCGCGATTAACAGAAGATCTCATCCACGCCAAATCACGATCAACCGTTCGCTCACTCACCCCTAACTTCGCCGCGATCTTTTTAATTGTCAAATCGCCAATCCATAACTCAAAAACACGCCGACGACGCTGCTTCTCTTGCTTGGCCTTTTCAATGCTCTTGTAATTAACATTCACCAGCCGGTAAGCAGGCTTCGACTTAACGTTGCTGTGCCTTCGCGTATCAAACACGTCTTCACTCATCCAAAAAGCCCCCAAACACGCCAAAACAAGCCAAAATACGCCAAAAAACAACTAAACCAGTCCAAACAAAAAACCCAAAAACAACCCCTACACCCAAAATCGCCCTAAACTGCAGCCCTACAAACAACATCCAAATCAAATCTCCATCAATTCTTAACTAAAGCGCCATATTTCACCAATAAAATATAAACTTAAGCATATTGAAAAAATACAAATCCAAACTTTTTGTCGCGCCACAATTCAACGATAAACATTCATAAAATCAAACAAAGCACCTTTCACAAAAGAGAGAAGAAAGCCTTAAGCTTTTTTGACACCTAATGTCTTTTTGTTTCAAGGAGAAAAATCGTGCCTACCTTACAAATATTGCTTAAACCCAAGGCTCCATTTAGCCTCGAACTAAGCGCAAAAATCTTCAGCCAAGGCGACAGACAAATCCGAATATATGAAAATGGCAAGTTCATTCAGGTAATCTCCCCTAACGCAAAGCTAATTCTCGTAACTTTAGAGTCAAAAGGCACAGTAGAAAAACCAGAAATTACAGCGTCTTTAAACTCGGATAAGCCCATTTCTTCAGAAGATGAGAGAAAAGCCGCCGAAATTGTGCGTAACCTCTTCAACATGGATTTTGACCCATCTCCGTTTTACGAATCAATTAAGCGGGACAAAACAATGGCGCATCTAACAAAGAGCCTTCGGGGTTTAAGAAGCCCAACTACTGAGACTGTTTTTGAGGCTCTTGTAGATTCAATTATTGAGCAGCAGATCAGCTTGAAGGTGGCCACATCAATTGAGAGAACTATAATCAAGAAGTACGGAAGGACTCTGGCTTTAGGAGACAAAAAGTACTATGCGTACCCTTCCCCTCAAGCATTTTGTTCAGTAGCCGTTGAAGAACTTCGCAGTTGCGGATTAACACAACGCAAAGCAGAGTATATCAAAGAAATTTCCAATCTCGTCGCAAATGGAAAACTTGATTTAGAAAAATTCAAGCAATACGAAAGCGCCGAAAAAATCATCGCGGAACTCGACGCGATTAGAGGAATAGGAATTTGGACAGCCGAACTAACGATCATTAGGTCAATGCAGAAATGGGACGCATTTCCAGCCGACGACGTTGGTCTAAGACGAATAATAGCTCATTATTACTGCAAGGATCAAAAGATTTCTAGCGAACAAGCCAAGGCAAATCGCTGAACCCTGGGGAAAATGGAAGGGTCTTGCAGCTTACTACCTTGTTGTCGCAGACATGCTGAACCTTATTGCTTAATGCCTTTCTACTTGATGAGTTTTCTCTTCATCAGAACAATTGCCAACAAAAAGAATACCACTGTAGCGATTGCAATCCACACTACTGCTAAAACCAAAATGAACGACGAACTCAATCCAAGAAATGGCTGCAGTTGACCCGTCATTAAGCCTCGCGTTAGGTCTACCACATGTGTCAAAGGAAAGACTGCAAGAGCAAGTGATTCTAGTATCGGAGACCCTAGAAAAGTTATAGGAAAGAAAGTCCCACTTAACAGAAACATCGGGGTAATGAAAAGAAAAATTGGAAAATTGAAGAAATCAATTGTTGATGACAAAGCAGTAAAACACATACCAATTGAGGCAAACAACAGCGCACCAAAGAATGCCACAATTGGAATTAGAAACGCCCAAGGGCTTGAAACCAAACCGAAAGCTGCAACAACAGCAAGCACGATAGTGCCGTTTATGGCACCTCTGGTCGCCCCCCATAGCAACTCGCCAGCAATGACCTCTTCAACGCTGACAGGAGTCGCTATTATAGCATCGAAGGTTTTTTGAAAGTACATTCTCACGAACGAGGCATAGGTGCATTCGAAGAATCCACCATACATAACCGTGATTGAAATTAAGCCTGGACCTATGAATTGAATATAGGAACCACCTTGCACAGAACCAGTAATAAGTGCGCCCAAACCTACTCCAAAAGCGGCAAGGTACAAAATTGGTTCCATCAAGGTGGGGAGGAAATTAATGTAAATTGTTTTTAGGAAAACTTCAAAGTTTCTTCGCCACACTGTCCAAACCCTATATGTTAGCCTGGGCAATTTGAAACCGCTCATTCTCGAAGTTTCCTCCCGGTAAGTTTGAGAAAAACATCTTCCAAATTTGCGTTCCGAATAGTCATAGCTTTGTCTGGAAACTCTTTCACAACACGCTCAAAAACCCCATGAGGCTGATTAATGAAAACCCGAACTTGTTCTCCGAAAACTTCAACCTGTGCTTCCGGCAACTCTCTCTTGAGCTTTTTCACAACTTCTTCGTCGAACTCAACTTCCAAGACATCTTCGCCCACATAAGTTTTGATTAGCTGAGAAGGTACACCGGTTTGAACTATCTTGCCATTGTCAATTATTATGACTCGATCGCATAAAGCGGCTGCTTCATCCATATAATGCGTAGTTAGAATTATTGTCACCCCTTGTTTGCGAAGAGAACGAATTTCATCCCAAACAATGTGTCGACCCTGAGGGTCCAAACCCGTTGTGGGTTCATCAAGCAGGAGAATTTTGGGCTCGTTCATCAATGCTCGCGCCATTATTAGGCGACGCTTCATGCCCCCAGAAAGTGCCTGAATATGGGCATCTCGTTTTTCTTCAAGTTGAAAAAACTTGAGCATCTCCATAGAACGCTTTTTGGCTTCGGCTTTAGGCACGTCAAAATACCTTGCATAAACTTGAAGATTCTTAATTACTGTGAAATCTGGGTCGAGATTATCTTCTTGTGGGGAAACGCCAATCATGCCCTTAATTTGCCTGGCCTCAGTTTTAACGTTCAAACCTGCAACGGTTAATTCACCTTCTGTTACGGGCAAAAAGCAGTAGATCATGCGAACAGTGGTGGTTTTTCCTGCACCGTTGGGTCCTAAGAAGCCAACGCATTCACCTTTGTAGACTTCGAAGTCTATGTGATCCACAGCTTTAACGTCGTGATCATATTGTTTGGTTAAGCCCCGCGCTTTGATAACGACATCAGAAGAAGTCATTCGCCCTTCACTTGTACTAAGGTATACTTAATTTTCCAGAATTCAATGCTATAAAGGTTTAGAGACTATGGTTAAACTAATTTTGTTGGTTAAACAGCCCTTAAGATGATTTGCTTGAATAGGAACCTTGCCTAATCTAAGGTGCAATAGCCCTTGGAAGAAGAGCCATCAAAATGAGTGCCACCAAAGACCGGTAAATAATAATTTGCCGAAGTTCGATGGCGAGCTTTTTCTATGAGCTTGTTGAAGGCTGCTTTTCGGAGCTTTCCTCTGGAGGAGTTCTTTTTCGAAGATCTATGACAGTTGTTCCCGCGAATTTATCAAAATACCTCAGGTACCGCGGGTCTTTTAGCATATAACCAAACAACAAGTCAAAAGGCAGAAGAATCTTGCCTAGGTTCCTCACTGCGGCATGTTCGTAGTCAATTTTTTTACCGCTCGTTTTTATAGCAATCAAACCAATGACACGTTTTCCAACAGTTTGCCCGCTAAAGCCTTCTAAAAGTGTGGAATAAACCCAGACAAACGCTAACGTTACAAATGTTAGATTTATTGGAATAATTATCATGTTTTCATTAACTATAGTTGGAAGCAAAATTGGAATCGCTAGAAGTAACATTATGCTAAAATCAATCAGGAAAGAGTAGGTTCTTCTTTTAAAGGAAGCTACAAGAAGTTGGGTTGCTTTGTGGGTAACGTCGGATAATTCCGACCATGATTCCACGTCTTTGATGACTCGAATCGCGTCTTCGCCTGCTCTACTAAGTTTGTATTTTCCTGTTTCTGACTGCTCGATAAATGCAGACAGACTACGAATATGAAAACTCAGTTTACCAGTATCTATTTTTAAAGTGTTTAGCAGTTCCGTAAAACTGGTCTCGCCTTTCTCGTGCAAAATCAGAAGTATTTCTCGCCTTATTTTGTGCGAGAGCACTGAAAGGATCTTCGAAACGTTTTCTTGATCTACGGACATTTCACAAAACCTAATTTGATGGATGTTACGAATTCAGCTTTACTACCGGTTATTGAACTACATAGGAAAAAACGCTAATATAAGTTGAACTCTTTTCGCCAGGTTTTTATTCCTTATAACATTGAACAGCATATTTCTCTTTATATGTCGTCTGCAGAGGTTGCGGTGCAAGTTTTTCGTTCATTGGAACCTGAAGATCTGAGAGTTCTTCAGCTTATAGAAACCGGCATGAACAGTCGTGAATACGTTCCGAAAGACATGCTTGCAAGATATGGAAAGCTCCCCATGGATAGAATTGAATTTGAGCTAAGCAGACTCGACAAACTAGGCTTAATCTACCGGATGCAAGGTGGCTACGTTGGATACACAATAAACTACACAGCATACGACTGCTTGGCCATTAACGCCTTTGTTAAAGCTGGAGTCTTAGATGCTTTTGGGAAGTCTTTGGGCGTAGGGAAGGAAGCAGACGTTTTTGATGCTTTGGACCCAAAGGGAGTTCGAGTAGCCGTAAAGTTTCACAGGCTCGGGAGAGTAAGTTTTCGTCAGACACGACGCAAACGCGGGTACATGACTGATCGAGCGGGTTGGCTGTTTCAGTCAAGGTTAGCTGCACAAAAAGAGTTTGAGGGATTGAAACTCACCTATCGAAATGGTGTTGCTGTTCCAGAGCCGATTTGTCAGAATCGACATGCTATTGTTATGGGCGTCATTGAGGGCGCGATGTTAGTTCATTACAGAGACCTTGAAAAGCCTTATGAGGTTTTGCTGGAAATCTTAGAAAATGTTCGTAAAACGTTTTTGGACGCCCACATTATCCATGGTGACTTGAGCGAGTACAACGTAATCGTGAAGCCTGACATGCACATACTAATTATTGATTGGCCCCAGTTTGTCAGACTAGATCATCCTAACGCGGATGATTTATTGTCTCGAGACTTGAAAAATATCCTGGATTTCTTTAGTCGCAAGTACAAGGCTAAGGTTAGCCTTGAGAAGGCCTGCGATTTCGTTTCGGGGAAAACAAAGAAGTTAATTTTTTAGTGTCTTGTTGAATCCAAAACTATGTAGAGAACATTGTTTCCGCGAAGCAGAACATTGCCGTAATTTGTTAAGATTTGTTCGTCTTTGTATTCGGTTGCGCCTTCAAGAAGTATGTTCATGTGTCCGTCAACTTTGATCATTTTGCCTTTGTATTCGCAGCCGTTTTTGAGGACTACTTCTATGTTTCCGTGAAGTGACTTTATTAGAACATTGAGTGGTTTCTTGCTGGGTTCCATTGCAGCGCCGTGATCAAATAATTGGGATGCATACTCACACAAACCCCTCGCGACATATAAAAGTTTTATGAGAGAATTATGAAGCAAATTTACGTATGGCGTGATCTCGAAATATTCAAATGCTTCGTTTTTCAGTTCTTTGTAAGGTTTAGGAGTATTCACTCCACAATTTGGACAAGTTGCCAAGTAATAACCTCTAATTTTGAAGCTACAATGAAATTTATCCTACTCATATCTAACCAAATAGAGCGGTTTCTTCGCTTCTTCTCGCCTCTCCTCAAGAGAAACTATTCTCTAACGAAATTTTTTGCACAACGTCGTTCAATTCTTTATCCCCTTTGCCTCTGATTCCAAACAGAATCTGAATCTAACTCATTATCTGTTGTCGGTCGCCCAATTCTTTTTCTTTGTGACCGCATGGGCATCTTCTCATTACAACAATGAGACTTGCAGATCAACTTAAGAATATGTGACTGGCTTACCACAACAACACATGTAGTTAACTTATAGAACAGGAATCAGCTTCTCTAGAACATAATTCAAATTGACTACTAAACGAATTGTCGTTAATTTCAAAATAGAGCTTCTTAAGCAAAAAAACAAAAGAAAGAGGGTTTTATGGACCCTTTTTGGTGATTTCTTTGACGACGCCTGCTGCGACGGTTGTGCCCATGTCTCTGATTGCGAAGCGTCCGAGTTCTGGAAAGTCAAGGTACGTTTCGACAGATATGGGGTGCAGTGGTTCCATGCGTACCCATGCAGCGTCACCGGTCTTTAGGAAGCTTGGGTTCTCTTCGGTGACTTGACCTGTGCGTGGGTCAATCTTTTTCAGCAGTTCGGTGAACTTGCATGCGATTTGTCCAGTGTGGTAGTGTAGAACTGGTGTGTATCCTGCTGCGATGGCGGTTGGGTGGTAGATGACGATGATTTGTCCAATGAATTCTTTGGCAACTGGTTGGTGGTGAAGATGCTAATCCTGCGACGTCTCCGCGGTGAACATCTGTTTTGGATATGCCTCTGACGTTCATTCCGATGTTGTCGCCTGGTTCAGCCCTTGGGAATCATGGTGTGGTGCATTTCGATGGATTTGACTTCAGCGGTCTTGTTGCTTGGCATGAAAATGAGGTTGTCGCCTGGTTTGAGTGTTCCTGTTTCAACTCTGCCCACTGGGACTGTGCCAATGCCTGTGATGCTGTAAATGTCTTGAATTGGAATGCGCAGCGGTTTGTTGGTTGGTTTTGCTGGGATTTCGAGTAGGTCTAATGCTTCAATTAGTGTTGGGCCAGTGTACCAGGGCATCTTGTCGCTTCTTTTGACGAGGTTTTCGCCTGTCCATCCTGAAACTGGGATGAAGCTGATCTTTTCGACCATTTTGCCGTCAGCGTCTTTGATTTGGACTTTGAAGCCGACCATGCCTAGCATTCTGGAAATTTCAGCTTTCATTTCGTCGTATCGTTCTTTGCTGTAGTTAACTGAGATGTCGTCCATCTTGTTAATTGCAACGATTGCTTGTCGAATGCCTAACGTGAATGCCAAAAACGCGTGTTCGCGTGTTTGACCGCCTGCACCAATGCCAGCTTCAAACTCGCCTTTTTTGGCTGAGCAGAAGAGTATACAGGCGTCAGCTTGACTTGCGCCCGTAATCATGTTTTTAACGAAGTCTCTGTGTCCTGGCGCATCGATAACTGTGTAGTTGAATTTCTTGGTTTGGAACTGCAGGAATCGAAGGTCAATGGTTACACCTCTTTCTCGTTCTTCCTTGAGGTTGTCGAGTACCCAAGCGAACTTGAAGGTGCCTTTGCCCATCTTTTCGGCTTCTTCTTCGTAGGCTTTGATCGTTCTTTCGTCAATTGCACCTGCATCGTACAGCAGGTGACCAGTGGTGGTGGATTTTCCGTGGTCAACGTGCCCCATGATGATTATGTTTAAGTGGGGTTTCTCGCTTTTGCTCATCATTCATTCTTCCTTTTATGTTCCTTAAATTTTAGTGATTTCGTTAACACATCAGTCCTCCAATTATTTTAAGTTTATCATGAGCCTTTGCGTTCGCCAATATTCGTGCTTTGCAGAAAAAGACCCGCAAAGAACCCTAAGTGAAACCGTACAATTACGATGTCGGGCGTCTGGAATTGAACAATAGGGACACACCTAAACCAAGCAAAGGAATAGCCCAAATGTCAACCAAAGGCAAGGTATTCAGCGAATTTGTCAAATACGAAACAACAAGATAAATTGCATAATTGAGCCCGATGATTGATAAAGACCCACCTATCCATAACATTGCAGATTGCTGTTTTTGTTGAACTATTCGAACTGCACCCAAAATCGCCAGAACAATCGCGAAAGGCATGAAGACAATTGCATTAAAGAAGCCAACAGTCCAAATTCCTTGCGAAAGAAAACTTAACCCACCGATGAAACCATGCCCACCCACCGAGATCCCTCATTTACTACCAACTGCTGAAACGTAACAAACAAAAGTATTGCACCGAACTTAAGGATGCGCGTTTGTTTCTGATTTCCTTCACCATATCTTTGCTACTTGAGCAGCCAAAACCCAAAGGAACGGGAACCGTGAGCAAAATTTGCAGCACATAATCCAGAACCCAGAGAAAGCGAATAGACAAAACCGGGCCTTATCAGGAACCAAACTGAGGGAATGAGAGCAAGAAAATTCAAACCCTCCAAAAAAAGCGCGACTGCAACAAGATTCTTAACAGCCTCAAAAGGCTTCGCTTTTACCCAGAGCAGGTAAGCAGCAGATAAACCAAGTAAAACGCCAATGAAACGGGCTCTTAAACCGATAAATCCGACCCAATAGACGGGACCGGTCATTGTGACGTAGCTAACGTCTCTGGGCACGTTGGCAAAGTAGCCGAAGAGTATCGCAAAGCTGCCTTTCAAAACGTACGAGTCGTAAACGATTAGCGAAATTAAACTTGCTACTATCCAGACTTTTACGCTGCCGTTTAAAGAACGTCAAGTTTCTTTCGCCAGCGATTCACACTATTCGTGTTACTTCCTTATAGCTTTTAGTCAAAAACCCAGGTTCCAAGTGAACGATTTCAGATTGACTAGAAATCGTATTTAAGTTGAACTGCAGAATATGTAGACTGAAGCGTTCATGCCAACAAACCTGCCTCCTGAAGCGAAAGATAAATGGGCTGAAGTAGAAGCAACTAACGATCCGAAGCTGAAACTTCAGACGTACCAAGACTTCCTGAGCGCGAGGTTCCTCAGCATAAGGGCACAATGAAGCTCCGCGGGCAAATCAAGAGGAAAATGGCGCTTATCCGCGAAGATCTGGATAAGAAAAAGACCAATCGCACAGGTCTGAGAAGTGGCGGACCAAAATTCTTCATTGAAAAAGAAGGCTCAGCGCAGATTGCTTTTGTGGGCATGACTAACGTTGGCAAGAGCAGCCTCTTAGCCGCCGTGACAAACGCAAAAGTCGAAGTTTCCCCTGTTCCATTTACGTCACGCGACCCGGTTCCCAGCATCATGAATTACTTGGACATACAGATTCCAGATTGTGGAGACGCCAGCGTTAATTGTAGGGTCAGCAGACGGCAAAATGTGGGGAGCACAAACGCTTGCTTCGGCGCGAAACGCTGACGGCTTAATCATTATGGTTGATCTTAGCGAAAACCCCATTGCACAGCTGAATCTTGTCTCTAGGCGAGTTAGATAAGGCACACATAGCCACGAGCAAACCAAAGGGCAAAGTAGACATCGACCGAAAACACACAGGCGCCGCCTTGCGAATCGTTCTGGTCGGCAAGCTCATCGATAGCAACATGCGGGATGTTGAAATGCTTCTGCGAGACACACAGAATAAATGATGCCATCGTGAAAATCAGCGGGGAAGTCAGCCTTGAAGACATCGAAGACGCCATTTACGAAACCACAATGTTCAAGCCGACGCTGATTGTGGCAAACAAACTTGACCTAAAAGGCGCAGAAGCTAACCTTCGAACGTTGGAACGGCATGTGCATGGCAAACTCCCGATAATCGCAGCTTTCCTGCGAGCAAAAACTCGGCTTGGATAAGCTGGGCGAGACAGTCTTCAGAACCTTGGAAGTTATACGCATCTACACGAAAGAGCCCAACAAGAGAGACCCAAGCGAGAGACCCTTCACGCTTAAACGCGGCGCGACATTGCAGGATTTAGCCAAAAGCATCCACGGCGAATTCATCGAAAACTTCGCTTACGCAAGAGTTTGGGCTAAACGACTTGTCTTCAGTCCGCAGAAAGTTGGGTTAACTTTTGTTTTAGACGACGGCGACATAGTGGAAATCCATACAAAATAATTTTGTTAAAATAAATATTTTAGACTAAGAAAGATGAGAAGAAAGAATAGCGCGTTTATCTTGACGATTGCGCTACGCGTTCTATTTCGTGTCTGTTTGGCGATGCCTGCGCTCTTTGATGTCGTTGTTTGCTGCCAAGACAAGTTCGTCTGCGATGCATTCTTCGATTGATTTTGGAGTTGTTGGCTGAAGCTGCTCTTGCGCCTTCGGTTATGTGGCGGATGGCGAGGTCGATTCTGCGTTGTGGCGCAACGTCTACTGATAAGGTGATAGACGACTCCACCGTAGCTGATGCGTGTGGTGTCTTCGCATGGTGCACTGTTTTCAACTGCGTCGAACAAGAACTTCGACTGGGTTTTTGCCCGTGCGTAAATTGATGATTTCAAAAGCTTGCTTTACGATGTTTGCGGATTTGGCTTTTTTGCCGCTGTTTTTGCCTGGGCGCATCATGTTGTTGATTAAGCGTTCAACGACGTTGACGTGTGCTTTGCGGAATCTTTGGTGTTCGTGTCTGCCCATGCTGTGGGGTGCAACCATCGGAGTCAAGTTCAGGTAGCGTTGAAGTCCTAGGTCGTTGACTTTGATTTCTTTGAAGCTCCATTTTTGGAAAAGTTTGATTTCTGCTTCGGTGCAGCTGCTGTTGGTGGTGCGGTTGTGGTTGTTGTGCTCATTTCATTATCACCTTGCGGGTTTCTGTTTGCGTCCGTAAACAAGTTCGTTTAGGCATACGCCGTTAACCATGACAACTTTCCAGCGTACACCAGGGATGTCGCCCATGGCTCCTCCTCGGGTTCCGCCGATGCCTTCAACGACGACTTCGTCGTGTTCGTCTACGACGTTGAGGGCGCCGTCTCCGGGCAAGAATGCGGTAATGACGCGACCGTTCTTGATAAATTGGGTCCTAACACATTTGCGGATGGCGCTGTTAGGCTGTTTGCATTCAACGCCTACTTTTTCAAGAACTATGCCTCGTGATTGTGGTGCTCCTTGCATAGGGTCTACTTTTTCATCTAGCATGAGCATGCGTCGGTTGTAGTATCGGTCGCTCCAACGGAAGTTTTTCCGTTTATTCTTGAGTTTCCGAGCTGCGAATTCGCCTCGTGGTGATTTTGAACCCATTCTTAAGTATCCTCTTGCACAGTTAAATTCCAACACTAATATTTAAACAACACGAACCAGAAACGGCGAGTTTCAGCTTCTTTTCTGTTCGATGATTCGATATTGTGTTTTTTGTACATTTTGAGTTGAACGTTTCTTTCTAATAAACTGATTGTCCTCAAGTCGGCAAGGAATTGCATAGCTGTGTTCTAGACGAAAGTGAAATAAGAATCAACCTGAGCTTAATTCGTCAGCAGAGTGTACCATTTGGCAGGCACTGAAACTCTCAGTTCCATTCATCAAAGAAAAAAAGAAGACTGACGAAGCAGAACCCACCATAATCGTGGATTGCCGAGAGGCAAGTAGTGCATCTAAAATCGTCAAAGGCCTAATCGAAAAAGGCGTTAACATTAAAACTGAAAACCTCGAAAAAGGCGATTACATTCTAAGCGACCAATGCGCAGTAGAACGCAAAACGGTCAATGACTTCGTTTATACCCTCACTCGTAGATACCTTTTCGAGCAGATTTTCCGACTAAAAGAGGCCTACCCAAAATCACTGTTGCTCATTGAAGGCTACATGCCAATGATCTACAAGTTCAGCAAGATCCAGCCAGTAGCGGTTTGGGGAGCCATGTTTAACCTCGCGAAAAACGGTGTTCCAATGGTTAACACCACAAGCCAAAAAGAAACCATCGACTTCCTCTACGTCGCAGCAAGACAAGAGCAAGTAATAGAAAAACGTTCGCCAACTGTCCACGCATTCAAAAACTACGATACAGTATCGGAAGCCCAAATGTACTTTATTGCCAGTTTACCTAACGTAGGAAGAGAAAAGGCTGCAGCGCTTCTAGACTCATATCAGACTCCGCAAAACGCACTGATTAACGTAGATGATTGGTCGAAAACAGTCAAGGGTTTAGGACCAGTAATAACTAACAAAGTAAAAGAAATTCTCACAACGCCCTACAAGGAACAAAAACCCAACAACGATCCAAATCAATCATAAGAATTCTGAAAGCTTATTCAAAGAAAGAACAACAACAATGAAAAAATCCTTGTTGTTGCTCTTTCGCCAGATTCTTCTCTGAAAGAAGAAGAAGACTGAAAAAAAATCACTCCTTCTTCTTCTTCTTCTTCTTCTGCTCTTTCGGAAGATAGCCTTATTTCCCGCCGACGTTTTGCCCCAAAAATCAGAAATCCTTGCAAACCAAATTAGGTATTGCTTTTTCGCTCGACTACGCCCACCTAAAATCTGAATAAGATTTCAGCATATCCTTGAAAAGGCGCATCAGCTTTTAAGGTGTCTTCTAACTTTTGGATCTTGCAAACGAGACCAATTATGGAATTTAACATAATAGAAAAACCCTCAGGAAACAAAACACGATTAGCAAGATCATATCTAACTGTCAAAAATGATGAGCAACTGTTTATTAGGATACGCGTGGAATACTAATTTGCAAATTTAACGGTGACTTGGTACTAATGAAAGCGTTTATCGTTCAGTTTCCCTTCGGCATAATGGCTTTTGGTGAAGATAAACAACTTGTAGGAAAGGTCGTCTTCGGAAAAAGACCTCAAGCTGCGGCCAAAGCTATTGCAAAACTTAGAGAGGGAAGTTTGACAAATGAACTTGAGGCTTTGATTAATTCGCTTCAATCCTCAGGTTATGACACATTTATCTTTGATAACCCTGAACTTGCTGACGGAGCCAAAAAACACTTACTGATCAATGTGGAAACATCAAATCCGCAAGAGTCCGAAGAGATGCGCTCACATTCAAGCCATTTAGCTGTAGAAATTGGCTTCGTAAAAGATGCAGCAGAACTATCGATTTGGACCCGAAATGTAACTATGGAGCTTGCAAAAATCCAAGTGAAAGGAGAAACTCAAAAACGCGACCTAATCGTCGGGCAAGCCATCCAAACCTTGGACGACTTAGACAGAACACTCAATTTGTTCATGGGACGACTGCGAGAATGGTACGGAGTGCACTTCCCTGAACTAGACCGTTTAGTCGAGAAACATGAAACTTACGCTCGCTTAGTCATGGACTTAGGAACAAAAACAAATTTCACCCAGGAAGCCATTGAAGGAGAAGACCTTCCAAAAAACAAAACCGAACAGATAAGCCAAATTGCAGAAACGTCCATGGGCGCAGACTTAGCTGAACCAGATGTACTCCAAATTCAAATGCTAAGCAAAAACATCCTCGACATGTACAAACTTCGCGAAGGCATGGAAACTTACCTAGATAAAACGATGGATGAAGTTGCTCCAAACACCAAAGCTATAGTAGGCGCGCTTTTGGGAGCACGCCTAATCGCAATATCAGGTGGACTGCAAAACCTTGCAAAACGCCCAGCAAGCACCATGCAAGTACTAGGCGCAGAAAAAGCTCTTTTCCGAGCTATTAAAACCGGCGCAAGACCGCCAAAGCACGGTCTAATTTTCCAACACACACTAATTCATGACGCCCAACGATGGCAACGAGGAAAGATCGCACGAGCTATAGCTGGAAAACTAGCCATAGCAGTACGTATCGACGTTTACAGAGGAACATACGCTGGCGACAAACTCAAAAAAGCCTTAGACAAAAGAGTTGAAGAAATACGCGCGAAATATCCTGAGCCACCACCAATCAAAGAACAAAAACCAAGAGAATTCAGAAGAACAAAGACCCCCACGTGAATTCAGAGGCGGAGCAGGAGGAGAATATAGAGGCGGCGGACGAGGCGGCAGCGGTGGATATGGCGGCGGAAGAGATCGACGAGGCGGCGGAGGAGGATATCGCGGCGAACGTAGCGGAGGAAGTGGAGGATACGGCGGCGGAAGCGGAGGAGGTTATGGTGGTGGAAGAAATCGACGACCAGGCGAAGGAGGCTACTTTGCCAATAAAGAGAGAAGTGGCGGCGGAAGTAGTTCAGGTTATGGCGGAGGATCAGATAGACGACCTAGTGGAGGAAGCGGTGGTTACGGAAGCAGTGGAGGAGCTGGATCAGGTTCCAGTGGAGGACCAGATAGGCGACCTAGTGGAGGCAGTGGCGGTTACGGTAGCGGCGGAAGCGGCGGCGACAGGCGAGACAGGCCAAGCGAGCAGAAGTGGAGACAAAATAGGCGTGCCGACAAGAGTTAGATCACATCCTTTATTTCCTGAAATTTATCAAATTACGTTGGAAGACGGCGCAAATCGTCTAGCCACAAAGAATTTTGCTCCTGGCAGAAGCGTCTACGGCGAACGCCTTATCCGAATTGAAGGCGTAGAATATCGAGTTTGGGACGCTTTCCGAAGTAAGCTCGCCGGAGCCATTTTGAAGGGACTAAAAACTATACCAATATTGCCTGGTCATAACGTACTCTATTTAGGTGCAGCATCGGGCACAACTCCAAGCCATATCTCGGATATAGTTGGAGAAAAAGGGCACGTTTTCTGTGTTGAATTTGCCCAGCGAAGTCTAAGGGAACTTGTAACCAACGTAGTTGCTTACAGATCGAACATGTCTCCCTTCTTGGCTGATGCTCGAATGCCCCAGAAATACGCAATGTTCATCCCAAGTAAGGTGGATGAGATTTATTGTGACATTGCCCAACCTGAGCAGGCAAAAGTACTTGCAGACAACGCTGATGTTTTCCTGAAAGAGGGTGGATGGTTGCTTCTCGCGGTTAAGTCTCAAAGCATCGACGTTACAAAGCCGCCTGCAGAGATTTACAGGATGGAAGCCAAAGTATTAACTAATCGTGGTTTCAGAGTTGAGCAGGTTGTCGATTTGGAGCCCTACGATAAGGCCCACGCCATGATTGTAGCCCAAAGATAAACTCCCTCAAAGGCAATTCTTAAGCCCAAAATTATATCAAGCGAATGCAATTCAGTTGCTACAAAAAAAATCTGAACAAATTTTATGCAAGAAGTATAAATTCAGAAAAACACATTAACTATTAGAGAATAAATGCAAGTTTTAAAGCGACACAAAACCGCTGTAATTATTGTTGCTTTACTGATAGCAGTGGTGATTTCAGCTTTTTTTATTTCTCAGAATATTCAAATCCGCAACTTGAACCCCAGCCCAAACCCATCGCCTATTCCATCAATCACTTCTTCCCAGACACCCAAGGTTACTTCAACGCCATCAAAATACCCAACAGCCACACCGACGGTCGCCCCAACAACAACCCCAATTTTGACGCCAATAAGTACGCCCAAATTACCTCCGCAACCTACGCCTATTACTCTGTACCCAGGTGAAGTACTTCAATATCAAGGGCAAAACTTAGATCCAATTCGAACAGTGTATCAAAACGCCATCGCAGGCACACAGTACATTAATCAGTCTACTTATGCGGTTACGATTGACGGACTAGTTAACAACGTCGCTACGTTCACTTATGATCAAGTTATTAGCCACCAAAGTTACCAAAAAGTTGTCACAATTTATTGCGTGGAAGGTTGGCACTCAACAATCTTGTGGGAAGGAGTGCTGTTAAAAGATCTCCTAAATGAAACAGGCATAGCTCCAGGAGCCAAAGTAATTATTTTCCGAGCCTCGGACGGCTATTCTACGTCGTTGACACTCGATTACATCTTGCAGAACAATATTATTCTTGCTTACAAAATGAACGGAGTGACTTTAACCCCAGAGTTGGGGTGGCCCTTTATGGTCGTTGCTCAAAGCCAGTATGGCTATAAGTGGATAAAGTGGATAACCGAAATTAATGTTTCAAATGACACGAATTATTTGGGCTACTGGGAAAGCCGAGGATACCCCAACGATGCCCCAGCTCCGTAATGCCTTATTTGCTTTTCGTTAGAATAATTTCTGCTGAGTAGTTCCTTGTTGATTCTTAGCTTCTTTCGCTGGTTTCCACGATTTTCTGACACATTCAGGATATTCGGAGTGCTCCTTGAGCCAATCGATGAGGAATTGCATAGTTTTTGGATCTGTTAAATAGCCAGTCCCGAAGTCTCCATGCTCGTCACGAAGTTTTGCGACATCGCTATCTCTTTCGACCTTAGCGATTATGCTTGCAGCAGAAACAATAGGGTAAGTCCTATCAGCTTTGTGTTCACTCACAACTTGAGTCTTGAATGTGGAAGCCTCCAAGATGTGCATTCCGAAACGTTTCTCTAAAACGTCTGCTGCATCAACGTAAGTTATATCGGGCCTTAAAGCCGTCACAATTTTTCCCATTGTGTCCGCTTCAAGTCTATTTAGTTTGTGTAGTTTTCTTTGGCTTTCTACTACTCGGTCGATTTCTTGCGGTGATAACTTCAAAACAATATGTTTTTCGGCAATTCGGATAATTTCTGGAGCTAAAATTTCTCTTTTTGATGGGGTTAGAAGTTTTGAGTCTTTTACACCCAAATTGGCAAGCGCTGCTAGGTTCTCCTCTTTGACGAGCACTCCTGCGATAACAAGTGGCCCTATTACGCATCCTCTTCCTGCTTCGTCAATGCCTGCAATTAACATGTCCGCTTATTCGCCTCAATGAATAAGCCGCTAACAAAGTTCTAGGCTATAACATTTTCACAATTGGCGTTTCTGGCTCATGAAAATAAAGAAAAGAAGAGGGAGATTTCAAATTTTTTCAGGGCGTAACAGAAGAGGCAGTCCTGTGAAGAGGAAGATTACGCACCAAGCATAAGGATTATGCGGCACAATAAGTTCAAACCAAGCTGAACGATGGGCAGCAAAACCTCCGGATACAAAATAGACAATTATGGCGAAAATGAAGTAGCCTCCGAAAGCAACGGTTACCCCTCCTATCCATTTAGACTTCAGATTTAGGGTTTGTTTTTTGATCGCAGGCAAGGCCGTAAGCAAAGCAAACCAAGCAACTAAGAACATTGCAAAAGTTGAAGAGACAAAACCGGCCAAATTTCCGGGATCGGTCAAAATACTTGGTCCCCAAGTCGCGAGCATTCCAGTCCACTGCATGGCTGCGTTAAACCAAAAAACCACAAATAAGTAAGCAACGACGGAGATGCAAATCCATTTCATTAATTCAGGTTTAGGAGCATTCTGAAGGATTTGAGAACGCAACTTGAACAGGACGGGAGGGATTGTCAGAACCATCATTAGGCATGCTATTCCTGCCACGAAGAAAACCTCAGGTACAGGTGTTACGTCAAAGTACCAGACTTTTCCAGCTGTGAACGGAAACACGAACCCCAGTATGACTGAGGGAATTAGGAACAGAAAGTAGACTCCTTCTAACAGTAATGCCATCCCAATTTTTCCTTTAATTTGCGTGAACGAAGCTTTTCCGCGTCGCCAATATACAAATGCGCAATAAAGCGCTATGAAACTAGCCAACCAACGCATAATGCCGCCAACGGTCCCACCCAATTCACTGCCATAGAAAGTAGCAATCCACCAAGGTACTTTCATGAGCCCTGAATAAGTCCCAAAGTTTCGTATTAGATCGCTGCTGAATAACGCACTTTGATAAAATTCATATTGAGTCCATGCGAAGAAAGCGCAAACTCCGACTAAAATAAAGAAACTTGAAGACCCAAACCGAGCTTTGTAATCGATTTTGTTTTCCATCTAAGATACCCTGAAAATCTTATGGGGTTTGAGATTCTAATTGTTCACCATGGAACAAATTGTTCCCTCACAGGAACACCTTCGAAGAAAGATTTGCTCTTGGGATTTTACTAAAAGGTAACTTGGTCAATTGACACTGAGGTGAAATTGTGGAATCCGAACTGATTTCGCGAAGAGAATCGAATTGAAGCCCTATCTTAATCTTCGAGCTTAACTCATCTTAAGAAGACTTATTTCTTTTGTCAGCTTTATTTTGTTTCAGTGAAAATGTTTTGGCAGACGACAATTCTCAGACTAGTGGCGTATCGGTAAGTAAGTCGGCTCTTGCGGTTCTGTTCTCAGTTGTTTTCCTTGATAATTTAGGGTTTGCGATAGTTCTTCCTTATCTGTTTTTTTACGCCAGCCATTTGGGTGCTTCGCCATTAGTTTATGGTGTATTATTGGCTTCCTACAGTCTCTTGTCGTTTATTTTCACGCCAATTGTCTCCAGGCTTAGTGATCGATATGGCAGAAGAAGAATACTCATAGCGGCTTTGGCTGTTTCTAGCTTCAGTTACTTTTTGTTCGGAAGTGCACAGGTCCTTTGGCTCTTGTTTGTTGGTAGAATGTTAGCGGGAACCACCGCGGCTACTGTTCCAGTCGCACAGGCCTATGTTGCTGACATAACCACACAGAAAGAAAGGTTGCGTTATCTTGGGCTTTTGGGCGCAGCAGCGGGTGTGGCTTTCATTATGGGTCCGGCGATTGGGGGAACACTAAGCGAACTTTTTGGTTACGCTGTTCCTTCATTTCTGGCCTCAGCATTAGCATTTTCGAATTTGATTTTAGCTTATTTCCGCTTACCTGAACCTACTCGATCGGGGATCGATCCAAAAAAGACAGCTTTTTCCTTTGCTGCTCTCCGCGAGGTTATTAGAAAACGATTGATAATCTTGCTTTTATCGGCTTATTTCTTATTTTTTGTGGCGTTTGTTTTTTTGCAGGCTGCACTTTCACCTTGGCTAAAGCAAGTTTTCGGCTTCGGTTCTTTTCAGGTTGGACTGGTTTTCTTTTTTGTGGGTTCAATAAGCGCGTTTACTCAAGCTATTCTTTTACCTAGACTTTCCAAGAGACTAACGCGCTCCAGTCTAACGATTTACAGCATCATAATACTTGCTTTAGGTCTTTTCATTTTAGCTTTTGCGAGTAACTTGGCGCTGTTGTTTGCCGCTGCAGCTGTTATTTCCGTCGGTTTCGGCATACAATACATAACTTTTAACACGCTAATTTCGCTTAGCGCACCTAGAGAAGCGCAAGGTGGAACGTTGGGTATTGCTTGGGCGTTGGCGGGGCTTGCTCAAACTGTTGCACCTGTCTTGGCCGAGAGTGCTTTTTCTTTGGGGGTTTCTTTCGGTTTCAGCGGACTTGCTTTTGTCATTTCAGCTTTCGTAGCGGCAACAACTATTCCTTTGGTTTTAACTTTTAAGAAGGCAATTAATGAATAGCTGTTTTTGTGAAGTTAGATTTCTAGTCGGGCTCGAGTTTGAGCCAAACTTTTAGTTTCACACTTCCAAAGGCAGTGAAGGCAGTGACTAGCAAGGTGCCTATCTGGATAAAATTCGCGGGGGTTATCCATTGGGGTTTTTGAGATATTGAAAGGCTAACAATTACAAAAAAGCTGAGAGCTACAAACCCCATTATTAGTTGAATTACGTGCATGATTTCTTTGATTTGGTGAGCTTTAGATTTTAGCCATCGCAAACTATGCCAAGTAACTTTGTGAACATCGGGTAGATCATCCAAGACCAGGGCTAAGCCGCCTAAGAAAAAGAATCGTCCCAAATTTACTGAGAAATCTGTTGTGTTAATAAGAAACACGGTCAGCAATGAAAAAGGCGTAAACATTAGCCAAACTATGGAGGATATTATGACTAGAAATCCGTAAACATAATGGTGAAACCATAGTCTGCCGGTATGGACTCTGCCCATATAAGCTGCTGGAAAAATGTTGATGACTGCTGCAGCAATTACGAGCCAGAAGAAGTTTCCATTGAGTAAGTAAGGAGGATAAAGTCTCCAATGTTCAACATAGAAGCCCCATAATAGACCTACTGCGAAAGTTATCGTTAATAGGGCATTAAAGATGAGCGTAACGCTGAAAATTTTTCTGCCGTAAACCGAAATGACGCGGTGCATTATTCAGTACTCATCCATCGAAGTGACCTGTTTTCAGGGTAAGAATATTCCAATTTGATATGTGCGATTGGTATAATTCTGTTTTGGTAATCCACGACCATTTCATCAAAGAGACTTTCCTGCAAGAAATGTCGCTGTTTCAAAGGTTCTGATGTAATTCAGGTTACCTATTCTTTCTCGAGGTTGAGCCATATTCTTCGTTTTGCACTAATGAAGCTAGTGATGCTCGTTACGAGAATAGTTCCGATTAGGATAAAGTTTGCCGGCGTGACAAATTCGGGATTTGCCAAGAGAAAAAGGGTAATTGCCACAAAAAAGTAGAGAGCTATAAACCCCAAAAATATTTGAAGCAAGTGTAATATTTTCCGTGTCTGGTAAGCTTTGGATTTCAACCATCTTAAGCTGTGACCAGTGACCTTGTGGACATCTGGGAGATCGTCTATTAGAAGGGCTAATCCGCCCAAAAGGAAAAATCTGCCAACATTTACCGAAACGTTGGTAGTGTAATTGAAGAAAACAGTTAGCAAGGAAGCTGACGTGAATAACATTATCCAAGCTGTTGATGCAAAGAAGACAATGCCGCCGTAAACGTAGTGATGAAACCATAATCTACCTGTATGCACTTTTCCAATGAATGCTGCTGGAAAAATGTTGATAACTGCGCTAGCTACAACTAGCCAGAAGAGGTTTCCATCTGCCAAAAAAGGTGCAAAGGGTTTCCAGAGTGGATAGGCTAAATAGAATCCGGATAAAATCCCTAACGCGCAAGACATGCTCAGAAGCGAGTTAAAAATTAGGGCCATACTGAAAACTTTTCTTCCGTAAACCAGAATAATTCGATGCATTATTTGGTGCCCTTTTCATTGAAGAGAAACTTAACATATCGTAATATACTTTATAGTAAGATGACTGGATATGCGGAAACTGAAGAGTTCTGGAAACCATCTGAAAATGCAGGCAAGGAAAACCTTGGGCAAAGCTATCTTTTGCATATTCTTGTTTGGAGCGTTGTTCGTAGCAGGTTTTTCGCGTTTGGTTTTTTATTTTCGATTTGGCCTTATCGAAGAATTACTTTGGTTGTTCTCGCTTGGTTTTTTGGCAGTTGGGTACTATTACGGGCGTAGATACCGCATTTATCATGCGGGAATAGTGGGAGAAAAAAGAGTAGACAAAATTCTTAACTCAGCATTAGACGACGACTATTATCTGATAGACAACTTATCTTTTCATAAGGGCGGAGACGTTGATCAAATCGTTCTTGGACCCAATGGGGTCTTTGTTATTGAAACAAAGAATTGGAGTGGGCCCATTATGTGCAATGGCGACGACTGGCGAAGGCAAGAGCAACATAAAATCAAAGACAGCCCTAGCAGGCAAGTCAAGAGAAACGCCGACAAAATTAAACAAATAATGAGCTCTTCGTCTAATCTTAGAAATCACGGGATCTGGGTTCAAGGATTAGTCGTCTTTGCAAACAACAATGCCAACCTTTCCCTAAACAAACCGACGACGCCTGTACTCAGGCTCAGCGAACTAGCCAGCTATATAACCTCATACAAAAACTACAATCCATACACATCACAGCAAGTGCAGCAAATTGGCAAAGAAATTATCAAACAAGCTAGCTCAAAATTATTAAGTTAATAATAAATGCCAAAACGATTATACATCAATCGGAGACGAAACACATGAAGTATGAGATAAAATACAAGCCGTCTTATGCAATGCTTGTTGTGAATCTTGACCAAGGCGAAACTATGACAGCAGAAGCAGGTGCCATGACTTATATGGACCCCGCTATTGAACCTCACACAAGAAAACGAGAACAAAGCTTCTGGGGAACACTGGGTTTAAGCCTCATCGGCGGCCAAAGTTTTTTTGTCAATGATTACACCGCCACAAAGAGCAATGCTGAAGCAGGATTCGTTGCGGCGCCTGTTGGCGATATTGAAAAACTTGAAATAAAACCGAACCAGGGCTACGTGATTCAAAAAAGTGCATACATTGCCTCCACTCAGGGAATTGATTTAGATGTCAAATGGGAGGGCTTTAGTAAGGGACTTTTCGGACAAGGGCTCTTCATGATTAAAGCCACGGGTAATGGTCAGCTCTTCATCAACACTTTTGGAGCAATTGACACTCACACTCTCGCGCCTGGACAGACACTTATTGTCGACAACTTCCACCTCGTCGCCTTTAGTGAAACATGCACTTATAAGGTTACAAAATTCGGCGGACTCAAAGAAACTATTCTTGGTGGAGAAGGCTTAGTAACGGAAATTACCGGACCCGGCGACGTCCATATTCAGACTAAGAACATGAAAGAGTTTGTTGACTGGCTTTGGGTCTTGCTTGGACCACGTGTTCAAAGCAAAGCGCGTTAGCCAATCTTTTCTCTTTATCCTTTCTTTATCTTTCAAGTAAAAAGGATTTATCGCGTTCACCTATTTTTGCAGGGTACTGATCCAGCAACATTCGTTCCTCAGCTTTTCGACTCAGCACAACGGGTTCTAGTTTTCTAGCCAGTTCCAAAGCCGATTCTAGTTTGCTGCTTCGCTCAGCATAAACCTCAAAGAGGATAGCGTCCTTTGCCACAGCATCGCCTAACTTCGCATGAAGCAAAATACCTGAGCCAGCCTCCTTTGGAGTACCGGCGGCTCTTGAAACCTGAACAATGCTTTCAGTGTTGATCCAAAGTACTCGACCCTTTTCCTTGGCTCGAATCTCGGCATGTTCTGGTCCAACAGGTATGTCTTGGGGTTTAATTTTGGAATTTCCGCCTTGAGCTCCAATTATTTCGCGGAACTTATGTTCGGCTTTTTTAGATCGTAACATTTCTTCAGCTTTTGCGCGTCCATTTGTTTCGCCTACCATATCGAAGAGCATGCCTGCAAGGCTGATTGCTTTTTCGCGAACATCTGGTGGACCTTCACCCGTTAGAGTGTTCAGTGCTTCGCAGGCTTCTAATGCAGGCCCAATGCCGCAACCAAGTGGCTGGTCACCAAAGGTCAATGCGCAATGGACGTCTATTCCTAAGTGCTTTCCCAGATGTACGAAATCGGCAGCCAGAGTGTATGCTTCTGTCGCCGTTTTTATCTTTGCTCCGCTGCCTGTGGGAATATCTATTACAAGATGTGTGGCGCCCATAGCTTTCTTCTTGCTCAAAATGGAAGGCAACAATAGCGGATCTATTCCCAATGGGTACTCAACCCGTATGAACAGATCGTCTGCCGGAGCAAGCTCTAATGCGCCTCCCCAAACGAGGCAACCACCAGTTTTCTTCACTACCGTTTGAATTTCTTCTATGTCTAAATTAACTGGACAAAGCGTTTCAACTCGATCCGCGGTTCCCGCTGGAGAAGTGATTGCACGCGACGAGGTCTTGGGAATTGTGAATCCAGCAGCCGCGATAATTGGAACCACAATCATGGATGTTTTGTCGCCTGGTATTCCACCAATGCTATGCTTGTCCAGAATGGGGGGTTTCCCGAAGTTTAGACTCTTACCAGTTTCAACCATGGCACGAGACATTGCCTCCGTTTCACTCATGCTCAGTCCATAAATTTTAAGCGCAGTCAAAAACGCCGAAATTTCGATGTCGCTTAGGTGCTGTTCAACAACATCATTCACTATGTTGAATAATTCTTGGTCTCTAAGTCTTTCGCCACGCAACTTCGCGCGGACGTTACTGAGAGACTCAGGCATCGGAGCTAGCTGAACTTGTATGGTTTCATCTCCAGTCACTCCTAAGGCTTGGGCGATTTCTGTGTAAAACCATATTCGATCTGGTGGAAAATCAGCCGCCAAATTGGCCATGGCAATTATTTCTTTGCCCGCAAAACCCAGTTTCACTCTGTCTGAAGAATGAACGCCCAGTAATCCAGCCGTTTCATCATTCAAGATTACTATGCGTTTGCCTCCAGCAGTAATGTTCAAGACGCCAGCAATGAGGTCCATGTAATCACACGCAAATGGATTATCGAGCAGATAGTTAAAGATTTTAAGGAACCTAATTCAAGTTACAGTAGGAGAACTGATTGTTTTGAAGTATGTTGATTATGTTGACTTATCGTACAAGCCGAAAGATTCAGACTTGATTTGCACGTTTTCTTTTGAACCGGAGGATGTTACTCTAAAAGAAGCTGCAGGTGCAATAGCAGCCGAAAGTAGTGTAGGAACGTGGACAGAACTCACCACTGTCAAGCCTTATCTGCTCAAACTTGCCGCCCATGTTTTCCGTTTGGAAGGAAACGTCGCAAGAATAGCTTACCCCATTGAATTGTTTGAAGAAGGCAACATGCCAAACATTCTGAGCAGTGTTGCCGGCAACGTTTTTGGACTTAAGGCGCTCAGAAGCCTCAGACTTCTAAACATGGAGTTTCCAAGCGAACTTGCGACGAGTTTTAAGGGTCCAAAATATGGAATAGCTGGCATTCGAAAAATCCTCAAAGTTAAAGATCGCCCGCTTATTGGTACAATCATTAAGCCTAAGCTTGGATTGAAAACTGAAGATCACGCAAAGGTTGCCTACGAAGCATGGGCAGGTGGATGTGATATAGTGAAAGACGATGAAAACTTGAGTAGCCAAAAATTCAATTTGTTTGAAGATCGTCTTCACGAAACTTTGGAAAGTCGTGATAAAGCGGAAAACGAGACGGGAGAGAAAAAAGTTTACATGATTAATATTACTGCGGAAACTGAAACAATGCTTGATCGTGCAGATATGGTCATTGATCATGGTGGCGAATACGTTATGGTGGACATCTTAACTTGCGGTTGGTCTGCTCTTCAGACACTTCGCAATCAAGATCTTAAACTTGTGATTCATGCGCACAGGGCAGGGCATGCGGCATTTACAAAAAACCCTATTCACGGAATAGCTATGCGCCCAATCGTGAAAATAGCGAGATTAGTCGGTGTCGATCAATTACATATAGGCACTGCTGTGGGTAAAATGTCGGAATCCAAATCGGAGGTACTTGAAAATATTGAAGCCTGCAAAATGGAAATGAATGGGGTTAAACCAGTCATGCCAGTGGCTTCAGGTGGACTTCATCCAAGGTTGGTGCCAGCGTTATTCGATATTTTCGGGAAAGATGTTATCATTCAAGCTGGCGGAGGCATCCATGGACATCCCGACGGAACTAAAACGGGAGCTTTGGCGATGCGACATGCTGTTGATGCCGTGTTGAATGGAATAAGCCTCGAAGAATACGCGAAGACACATGTGGAGCTTCGAGGAGCTTTGGACACTTGGAAGGCATAACCTTCCAATTTCACAATTAGTATTTTATTCAGGATCTACTCGAAGACCCATGGGTAAACCCTGTGGACGACTTCGGCTACAGATTGTGGAGAAACGATGCCTTCCTCACAAATAATTCCGTGGATAAGATCTCGAGGGGTTACGTCAAACGCAGGGTTTCGCACGTTGATTTCTTTAGGAGCGTCCTTCCATACTTCATCTCGGCTGCGCTCCTCTATTTTTTCGTACTCGCCGAGCAGGGTTGCTGGGTCGAATTTTAGCAGTTCTGAAACGACATAGAAAGGTTTTCGAGCTTCTTGGGCCAATAAAGCAATTGCTGCAGTTCCGATTTTGTTCACGACGTTTCCTTCACTTGTTATTGCGTCGGCGCCTACAATTACGAGATCAACGTTGTGGATGAATGAGCGGGCTGCGGAGTCTACTATGAAAGTTGTTTTTACTCCTAAAGAGGACATTTCCTTGGCGGTTATTCTGCCCTGAAATGCGGGTCTAGTTTCAGTGCATATTACCTCAAATTTTTTGCCTGTTTCTAACGCCTTTCCGAGTAGGTTTGTGACGGTTGACGAGTGACAGTGAGTGAAAACCAATGAGTTGTCTCGGATACGTTTGGCACCGATTTCGGCTATACGTTCTTTGGAAGCTTCGAGTTCTTTTTGGAATTTCTGGGAACTAACGGAAACCAAGTTGGCTAATTCGGTGACGTTTCTTTCATCGCTATCTTCGACTTGTGTGATTACCCATCGTACAGCGTTTCTCATGAGGGGTTCAGTTTCTCTTGACGCGAAAAGCGTGTCGCGGGCATTACAGAGTTCTGCAATGAAGTCTTTACGATTTTTAGATTTGGTTGTTTCAGCAAAGGTTTGAAGTGCTTTTATTGCGGCTATGGCGACGTTTCTTGCACCTTGTACTTCAAGCTTACGAATTCGCTCTGCAGTAAGTGAAACTGATTCCGTCAAACGGGTCACCTAAGAACAACTTGCTTTGGCTCCTATTTACATGGCGAAACATATAAGGCAATTGAAACAACCTGCTTATCGAAGCGCATGATGCCCCAAGACGATTATATCGACGTCAATACAATCTTGAAGTCTTTTGTGGGTCCGTGGTACGACTCACTGGAGAACCCTGCCAAAGCTCAAGAAACTGTGCTGCTTGATCTGCTCAAAAAATATGGGTCCACAGACTACGGGGCAAGCTGCAACGCCCAAAAGACCAGCAATTCAGCTGAATACCAAAAAAATTTTCCCATTATCAATTACCAAGACCTTTTGCCCTATATGAAAAAGGTGCAAGAGGGAAACTTCAAATCATTCCTGAATGAAGCCCCCGAAACCTGGGTAATGACCCGCGGTTCTACTGGAAAACAATCCAAAGTACTCCCCGCTACGCCCACACACCTGAAGCAGATTTACCTTTGCGGCGCCCGCGCCATAATCCATTTTGCCAAGCGCAAAGAAAACTTCGACGTGTTAACAGGGAACATTTTGAACTTGAATTTTCCCAGCAGCATACATACAATGAATCAAGACGGAAAAGAAGTAACCTACGGCTATAGTTCAGGAACTTATGCACGTCTTAATCCGATGCTGAGTCAAGTTAGTCTTTTGCCAAGGCAGGAAGATATTGATAAGTTAGGATCAGGCATCGGCAGGACTGACTGGGAAAAGAGGTTCGAACTAGCTTACCAGCAAGGAGTAGACAAAAATATAACCGCCACTATGGGCGTAACTCCAGTTATTTTGGGATTCGCAAAGTATCTTCAGCATAAACATGGAAAAAAACCCAAAGACCTATGGAAATTTCAGGCTTTGTTCTGCACCAGTGTGCGAAAGATTCAGTTCAAATATGGACCAATTCTGCAGAAGTATTTTGGAAATGCACCAATTGTTGAAATGTATACTGCCACAGAAGGAGTTTTCGCGCAACAATACGATGATTTGCCCTACGTCGTCCCTAATTACGATGCGTACTTTTTTGAAGTTGACACAGGTAAACAGGTGAAACCGCTGCACGAATTGAAACGTGGAGAATGGGGGAAGCTGATTATTTCCTCATGTATGTTTCCGCGATATGATATTGGAGATATGGTGGAATCTGCTGGGAAAAACTATTTTCGCATTTTTGGCAGGCGAACAACTATGACTTTGCTTGAGCACAGATTGTACAGATTATTCTTGGGGTGGCTTCTCTAAGCGGGAGGAGCAGGGCTACGTCTTCGAGCCATAGAAGAGAGCCAGACTGCTACAAGAATGATTGCAATGCCAATGACTAGCAAGACTATGGCGTTTTCAACTGGTGAAGTGATGAAGCCAACTGCGCGGGCATATGCAAATATGCCTATCACTATGATGATGATGCCGCCGATTAGCCAGCCAATGAAACCGAACTCGCCTTTCTCATGTTTTTCTCCTTTTTCGTTCGGTTGATTTTTCTCGTGTTTTTCGCCTTTCTCGTTTTTCTCATTTCTCTGAGTTGTGCGTGATGGCGCAACTGGCGCAGCAGGTCTTGTGGGGGTCTCCATTTTGAGCGAATTACCGCATCTGGGGCAGAATGTCATTGTTTCGTCGACTTGGTTGCCACATTTAGGACAATACGACACAAAATTCACCTTAATCTCTATAATTTATTATTGGAGGAATAACTATTTAAAATATTCAGTTTGGGGTTTCGCCGAAAAACGTTATATGCTGAATCTGCTGATAAGAATGATTAGTGAAAGGAGCGGATCCAAGAGTTGAATCAAAATCAAGGCAATAAAACTCTAGAAAATAAGCATCAAGAGGGCATAATTACTGCGATTGCCTTCGGTGGCTTCTTAATCATTGTTGGCTTGCTTTTTGCTTTGACACCAAATCTCTGGGAAAACATTACGGCATTTTTTGATCACTTGACAACAAAAATGTTTCCTTATGGCAGCCCTGGCTCAACCATTTCTCTGCCCGCACCGGCTAATACAGCGGCTCACCACGCTTTGTACAATTCTTTACTGCAGTTTGATGTTGCCATCGGAGTCTTACAGATAGCAATTTTCGCTTTGAGAATTAGGGCGAGATCGCGAATTGGGAGAATAGCAGAAACCCTTGGGAACGCAGTTTTTTGGCTAGGTGCAGCCGTATTGGTCAACAGCTTCTTGCTCCCAGGAACTCTAAAAGGTTGGTTTGAATTCTGGGGTGCGTTAGTGATGCTGGTAGGTATTTCGTTGGTTGCTAGAGCCTTAGTTTACTTTGTTAAAAAGAGATAATGCAGCGTCTTCTATTCTCTTTCTTATGTAGGTTTTCAAACGAAGCGTTTATTCCTTTTTGAATTGCCACCACAGTTTGAACACTTGTTTGCCCATGTTGTAGCTGTCTTTGAAAAGATTGACTTTTGTTTTTCGTCCGCTCTTCCATTCTACTGGGATCTCTTTTATTTTGAAGCCTTCACGTGCTGCTCGAACTAGAATTTCTGTATCCCAGAACCAATGGCGAGCACCAACTTGGTCGATCAATTGCAAGGCGGGTTCACGTTTGAAAGCCTTGAAGCCGCATTGGTGGTCTCTGAGTTTGGAGCCAAGCATGTGTCTAACCAAAAAATTATACGACTTGGAACTTATACTTCTTCGCAGAGTTCGTTCAACTTTGCTTTCTGGGAGCATTCTTGAGCCCGTGGCAAAATCGTAGCCTTCGACCGTTATTGCTTCAACAAGAGGTCTAAGATGTTTCAGGTCCGTTGCCAAATCAAGATCCATGTAGACGAAGACTTTTCCCTGGGATTTTTTGAAGGCGTTATTGAGGGCGGTTCCTCGGCCTAATCGTTTTTCTCCGTGCAGATGCTTGACAAAGGGATATTTTTGGGTAAGTTCTTCTGATCTTTCAGGTGTTCCGTCCGTGCTTCCGTCTTCAGCTATTATTATCTCGTATGAGTTTGTAAATTCATTTAGAGTCTTAGTTGTTTTTTCCACGGCAGCCTCTAAGTAATTTACTTCGTTGTAGGCGGGAAAAATAACGGAGACATCTACTGTTTTTTCTGAACTATTTTGGTTGATCATGGTGCGAAGAACCAGCTTGGGAACCATTTTAGTTGGTGTATCCATGTTGTCGATACTGGAGCGCCCGAAATTACGGGGTAGAATACTGCAAATAAAACTACAACGCTTGCGAAGAAAATTATGGTGGCTATTTTGCCTCTTTTCTTGTTCCAGTATTTGTTAATGAAGTATGCCGAAGCTAAGCATAGAAATGGCATGCTCACGTAGAAGTGGTAGATGAAAGTGACTCTTGAAATGAAGATGTAGGGAATCCAAGAAGAGAAGAAAACAACTACAATGAAGATAGCGGCTATATCCCATCTTCGATTTGAGTTTTGTTTAGGTATTTCGACATTGTCTGGCGCTGGAGTTTGGAGCGTTGTGTCCTCTGTTTGTTCGGCTACCAAAGCCGGAGCCATAGTGGAATCATTAGGTGTGATTTGGATTGTTGCTTCAGATGGTGCTGGTTTTTTTCTTAGTTTATTTTTAAGTCCAATTATGAGCTCTTTTCCGCGTATTGCTCGTTCAGTGAGTACAATCATGAGGACGAAACCTACCCACCATACTGCTGGGTTTCCAAGAACTGATATTGTTGAATCTATGCTTTTTGGCAGGTATGTTATGTCGAGCCACAGTGGAACGTACCCTTTAGGGCTAACCATGATTGGCCAACTCCACCATGCGGAAGAGAAAGAGTGTGTAGCTACTAAATTCGCATGGTACTCATACATTTTGAATTGTAGGTTAACTACAGCGTTGCCTATGTCTTTCGGACCGCCAAGAGGAAACGTGATAAAAGGTCGACCAGTTAGCATATCGGGAATATAAATTATGAAGTAAATTCCAACGCCCAAGGCTATGAAGCCAAGCAACAGTAGGAATGGATGGTCAAAGAACGCTGCGTACTTACGGCCTATAGTTTCCTTGAGCTTAACAACATCTCTCAATCGCAAAACGACGAGAAGTGCAAGCATACCAACTGCACTGTAAAGCACAAGCCATTTTGTGGAGAATCCTAAAAAGAAGAAAATTACCGCTAAAAACAATGGGACTACTGAAGTATTCCAACCCTTTTTCACCACGTTTGAGAAGTAGATAAAGAAGAACAGCTGCGAAAGAAGCGAAAAGAACACGACGTATGTGTCTGCGGTTCCCATTCTCGCCATTGTGAAGTGCATGAAATCAAACGTTAATCAGGAAAGAAGCAGCGAATGCGCCTATCCAAGATCCGAACAATCGCTTTCCAAGCAAATACATCACTGGAATCATTAAAGTTCCGAAAATAACGCCTATGAATCGCCATCCGAATGGACTGAAACCGAACATTGTGATGCCTGCTGCTTGAATGAGTTTGCCTAATGGAGGATGCGTCCATTCGTACGGAGATTGAAGATGTAGATATTGCTCAGCGGTTCTGACGAAGTATATTTCGTCGAAGTACGTTTGAGACATGTAAGTGGCTGGGAGTTCAACTTTGTTTTGTTCATCAATTAAATTATGAACATTGATGGTTTCAGAATTCAAGCTAGTGATATTTTGTATAGTTATTTGCTTACCGTCAGAATTCGAGACAGCGGTTTCCGCTATTATGGCTGAAGAATCAGATTTGTTAAAATCAACTTTGATGTATTGAGTTGATTGGTGGATTCCTACTTCGTTCCATTTATAATAGTCTGAAAAACTCGCGCCAGATTTAACTGAAGTCCAGTTTCCTGGTGATCCTGAGTAGACCGTTAGATTATATGATCCATCTTGAAGTAGGAAATAAATGGAGCCAACGTTGTTTTGACTTCCTAAGTCAAGGTAAAAACTTTGACCATTAGAGAAAGTCGTCGTTGTGGTTGGCGTTTGGGTTAGTCCAAGATTCCAAGTAGCTATTGAGAAGAAAATAACCGAAAGTGCAACAATTGTGATTAGATCTCGTTTGTTCAGTTGCATTCTACTTTTCCTTCTCCTTTTCTATTGGCGCTGAGGGATTGGTGGATTTTGAAGATGGGGTTAACCAGTTTCGACCCCTTAAATCGCCCAGCATTAGCATTGAAACGTAAACGAAGGCTACTAAATTAATCAAGCTTACTATGAAAACCACTGGATCGCTCGTTAGATTTGCTCCATATGGATATGCAGTAACAAGAGCGTTTAGCACATAGGCTTGGTTAACGAAACATGTGGCTGTGAGAATTACATACAATGGACGCGCCTTCTTTAGAAATGGAAACAGCAAAGCGAGCAATGCCATAGCAGGGAAAAGGTAGCGTTCATGAATTCGAGTTGGGAACATAAAGAAAGCGAAGAAGAGTACAAAAGCGGCAAACAATGCAACTGACTCATCTGTGCCCTTCGAATGCTTGTGGACAAAGTACAATGCAAAAGCTGCCACCGCAGCAAACAAAACCCAGCCTACAAT
Organism: Candidatus Bathyarchaeota archaeon; assembly: GCA_963735905.1. GTDB lineage: Archaea > Thermoproteota > Bathyarchaeia > Bathyarchaeales > Bathycorpusculaceae > JADGNF01. The sequence goes on from CAVTMS010000014.1 coordinate 57,172, forward strand.
GAATGGGGTCAAAAAGAGTAACCCCTTTGTGTCGGACACCCACATGTTGAATCCCCATATGTTAAACGCGTTGAGACTTGTGTAGGCATAGGTGCTGTAAGCCCCAAAATATTTGGAGCTCAAAAAAGCTACGGGATTGTTGCTCCAATCGGTCCAATCAAAAGGAAGAATCACCAAAAACGCTGTGGCGACCGCAGCGAAGATCGATACAAGTGTACTTTTCCAATTCCAATTAAGCTTCCTAAGAACTAAGTACACAAATAGAGGAGCTAAAGCCACGGCTTGCGGCTTTGCCAAAACTCCAAGCATAAAAACTACTACTGCCCACTTGGGTTTTGATTCAAAAACCAGAAATAACGAAAAAACTAAAAAGAAAGTGTAAATTGCGTCAAATTGTCCCCAAACGGCGGCATTAAAAACGACAGCAGGATTAAAAGCGTATAGCCCAGCAGCAAGTAGAGCCAATTTGAAAGTTAGACGTTTTCGAACAAAAGCAAATATCAGAAAGGCTGTTCCCAGATCAAAGATGTTCGCGGGTAGTTTCATAACGTATGTGAAGAGACTAGTTCCGAAAACCGAAAGGCTCTTTGCCATTAAGCCGAAAATCCAAAAGAAGTAAATGTTGAGCGGCGGATAATCGCACCAATAACCATTGTTGTAGAAGACTCTCGGACCAACATCAGCAGCCCTTTGAAACCAGGCGCTGAAATCGCCCGTGTCAATTTGATAGCCTTGATTTGAGAAAAATGCAAATCTGACGAAGAACGCCAGAATGAGTAATACCGCAATAACTATGATTTCACGTCTGCTTGAGAGACTCTTCACGTCCACGCTCTTCCCAACTATCTAATGCACCATGTTTTCGGAATAAAAGTTTTCCCAAATTCAGACGTCTTTCTAAACAAAATGCCTCATAATGCTTGGAATCAGATTTGGTTTTGCTAGAAAACGAATTGACCCAATGCGAATAGCACTGTGAAATAGCTCAAGGCTAAACCAAAGATTACAACTATCGCAAGGTTTACCGATTTTCTTTCAGTAAACGCTCCTAGAAGAATAAACATGGGAAACATTGCCATTACATATCTTGGGACGCTTAACCAAAAAGACGTTGATATAGCTAACAGCCATGAGAGAAGCATGTAAGTAAGATGCGAGGGTCGAAGTCGTCGATAAAACCCTTCCATAACCATAACTAAGCCAAAAACGGCAAAAACTAAAGGAGCATAACCAAGGATTAGGTTTTGAGGGTAGATTCCGCTATTTGCCCAGCTGATCGCTGAGGTGAGACCTGAAATTGGGTCTAGCGTATTGTACCAATGAACACGCTCTACAACCATGAAGGTGAAGGGATTACCTGTAACTTGGTTGTTTATGTTGAGATAAATCAAGAAACCCACCAAGACAAGGAATATCCATAGAATGTTGAGATCTGTTTTTCGTGGCTTCCACCCTTTCTGGTGCAGATATTCAACTAGTAAAACAGGAAGCATCAGAAGTCCCCCGAGCCTTGTCAAAGCGGCGAAAAAACTAAGGAATCCAGCAATCGGCCATTTTGATATTCTTGCATAATAGAGACTTGAAATTATCAAGGCAAAGAAGAGTCCTTCGGTGTATGGCGCTGAAAGAAAATATGCCGTAGGGAAAATACTCAGAAAAAGAACTGCTTTTAGGGCAACTTTTTCGTTAAAATCCATTTTCGCGAGTTTGTAGAGATAGAATATTGCAACAAAAGAGCTGATGTTTGAAATGGCTAAAGCGGACAGGTTGATGTAATTGAAGTTAATTGTCACCAAGCGAATGAGAAATGGGTAAAGCGGGAAAAATACAATGAAGTTGGCTGCGTCTCCGGTGTTGACGTACCAGTTTTTTGCTATGTCTATGTAATGGAGGGAATCTTGTGCTGCGCCGGGTTTAGCGAATTCGTTCATCAAAATCAAAATGGGTGAAGCGGGTCCACGATCTACGTAAGCCGCAGCGTAGCCTAAAGCAAATACTAGAAGTTTGGCAGCCAAAACAACGACGATGGCAACTTTGACTGATTTAGGAATATTTTGCAGTATAGGTGGAACTTTCAAAGGAGTCCCCAATTTCCTTTAGGCTTCTGGTTAAGTTAATGATGTCGTTGCATATGGTTATATGAATTTAGGAGAAACAAATAAAAAAGCATGTTAACTCTCAGAGAAATAAGACGTTTGTGTGGCAGCTTGAACTGGTGAGCAGGCTATCAAGGTAGAGTTTAGGTTTTGATTCCATGAGATTGAAAGGTACCGTCCGTTGGAGAACCAGTTGCAGCTGCCATAGTCAACGCTTCCAGTGGCGTTCATCATATTGTGGAACGCAACGTAGAAGTCGCTTGCGTCGCAGCTTGTTGCCCATTTTATGTTCCATGTGAATAGGTAGTCATTTCCCTTTTCGTAGTAGGTATAGTTGTCTCCAGCCCAACCTGTTGAGGCTTGTTGGGCTGCTGATGTGGGAATCCAGTTTTTCAGCATTACTTGTATGAAGTATTCGCCGTACCGGTCATTTTTTATTTTGGTCCAACTGTTGTCTGCGAGTGTCGGGGCATTGATTTGTTTTGCGGAGTCGTTGGCGAAGTATTCGTCTGGGTGTAGAATTTGGGCTGTGGTGTTTGGCGGGTTTTTGTACGCATTGTTTATTGTTTTAAAACCGCCATTTTGGTATAGTGCGTTGACAAAGGTTTTGCCTTGGTCATAGGGGAAGAAGTTTAGGCTCCAGATAGCGTCCGTCATTTGGGGATGAACTGAAGTCAAAGAAGGGTTGGTTAACAGGAATAGAGGAACTTGGTTCACTGCTAGCTCGGGGCTAGCTTGAGCTTTTGTACGGTTAACATAGTAGTCGCCCATGTATGATGCATCGCCTTCGACGAGGGCTGTGTGGGCTTTGTCCATGTCGAAGGAATCTGGATTGACAAGATTAGGTTGCCATATGTGGGTTAACTCGTGAACAAAAGTCGCTTCTGCATTTGGCAGGTCCCATGGGTCAAAGTTTTCCTTTACTACGTAGATTTGGTCGCCCCATGTTGCAGCTCCAAAATTTCCCGCCCAATCAACATTAGCTTGATACAAGCTTGCATTTTGAGGGATCAGGAATATTCCTTTGTAGAATTTTTCTTGTCGAAGTATGTTGGTTAGGTCTGGATCAGCGTAGCCCTTTCCCCAGGTATCAATTGCCCATTGTTTTGTTACCACTTGCAGGTTTACGTTAGGCAGTGTAACATTTCTGATTTGCTCAACTTGGAGTTTCGCGTTATTGAAGTCCTTTTGAGCTTGAGTGTTATAATCGGTTGTGCTTGGGGTTACGAGTAGTTTGCCGATCGCGAATGAGCTTATGAAAAGAATTGCAATGAAGCAAACGGAGAACAGCATGAATTCTCTTTTAGCTTTCAAAAGGGCTTCACCTTATCCAAGCAAGTCTTCAACATTAGACTTTGGTTTTGCGAAAATAAACGTTGCCCCGAATTTGGCAAAGATCATAAGTCAAAAGCTAAAGCAGTTTCTTGAAGTTAAAACCTTGAAGGAAAGTCCTTAAAATTTGCGAATTAATTTATGATTTTGCATTTTAGCATTTAAGAAAATGTCTAGTGTGCTATTATTTGTCGAGGTTTTTACTGTTTGATTTTCTGCTTAGTCTGCTTTGGTTCAACGTGGATTGTCAAGTTTGCATTTGGAAGTTCGGTTTTCAATTCGTTTTCTAAGTGATCGGTTAAGTCGTGGGCTTCCTGGACGCTAAGAGAGCCGTCAACTGACAAATGGAGTTCACAAAAGACTAGACTGCCGTTTCTTCGGGTTTTCATGTCGTGGAAGTCGATGAATCGGAATTTGTGTCTTAGCATGACTTCGCGTATTTTTGCTTCTTCGGCTTTGCATGAATCGTCCATTAGGTGTTGTCCGGATTTGAATATCAATCCTAAACCCATCTTGCCGACGAATGCGGCTACTACGAAAGCTAGAATGGGGTCTACAATGCCCCAGCCAGTCATGCTAACTATGAAAAGGCCTATCCAAATTCCTACTGTTGAAATTACGTCTGAGAGAAGGTGTTTGGAGTCGCCTTCAAGTGCTGCTGAGCCGCTTTTCTTTGCTGTTCTAGATAAGAACCAGGATAAACCGCCATTCATAGCGGTGGCAACCATTGATATTCCGATCGCGAAGTCTATCTCGATTGGCAAAACCGAGGAGAACAATCGACCTGCCGCCGCGTAGACAATTAAGAGTGCTGCTACTACAATGAACAGGCCTTCAAGCATACTTGAGATGTCTTCAATTTTTTGGTGCCCATAATTGTGGCTATCGTCAGCGGGTTTTGATGAAACCCATACTGAAAACAACATGAGGCCTGAGGCGGCGATGTTAACTATGGATTCTAAGGCATCGGATAGCATAGCAACGGAATTAGAGACAAAGTAGGCTAGCAGTTTGATTAAAAGTATAGCTACTCCTCCGAAGATAGCTATTAGCGCGGCTTGTCTCTTTTGCATGGCTATAGCTCCGAGCTCCTCGCTTTTAGGATTTTTCATTGTTGAGTAGCCATAGCACCTTGATATTTCATGGAAAAGGGCTTGTCAAAGACCTTTTTTGAATAGTTTTACAAAAAAAATAGTAAATATCTAAAAGTTAATCGGAAACAAGAAAAAAGAAGAGTTTTTTGATTTTTATAAAGCTAATTGAACAACAACCATAATTGCTACAACGACAGGCAATAGCATCAATGATTTTCGTTTTAGACTAGAAGCCTCATCGAGTCTCTTGGAATCAACATACTTCATTATTAGAACTGAAGCGGCTATGTTGAAAAGGAAGATCCCGTAGACAGAAATCATAATTCGGTCTGCGAAGGTCAAGTACCCGGTTGGCGGGATTCCGCTGAGGAGCGACAAATGGAACGTGGTCGCGGCTAACAGAGTTGTAACGGCCAAAGTTATTCGTTGGGCAAAGTTCGTGGGAGCCATGAAGAAGGCAAGGAGAGAAATGGCGGTTATTACTGAGACTGGAAGCACGCTCTTGACGAAATGCAGATGTCATGGGTCTTTGCAGCGTCACGCTGAAGACGAATCTTGAGAAGGTCTCGCTTCCATAGGAGTGTTCCGCAACTGAAATGTTGAATCCGCCTAAGTTCCAACCGGCAACGTTCGCCGCTGGTTCAACTGCAGAACCTTCAGTGTCTACGTCGTAAACTAAACTTGAGAGGGGCAGGCTCTTGTGTTCTAATTCTACTGGGAGGTCGTGGCTTTCGAACGGGTATTTTGTAAAGTCGAAGTTTGTTATGAAATCGCCTTTGACTCGGTATTCAAGATAGCCCGTTGTTTGGTTTGCGTCGACTTCGTATTTTGTAGGTTGTCCATTGATGAATTCGAAATTTCGAACTTCATCAAGAGTCATTTGTGATGGGTTGAAGCTGAACCACAGGTAGAAGTCTAGTCTGTAGCTGTTCGAAGGTAAGTCTACTTTTTCGACGTTTACTAGCCAGACTCCAACTTGTACGTGGGCAGCTGTATCTGCAGGCGCGCTTGTGAGTTGAAGTTTCTTGTGCCGTTGCAGATTGTACGAAAGAAGCTGAAAGAAGTTCATTAAAGTGGTTAAAATTCCTATTGCGAATTGTTTTTTCATTTTTGGCAAAACCCTCATTCTTTTTGAAGTAGAATCACAGTTTTCGAAGATGTAAATAAGAATGTCGGCAGTTTTGCGAAAAGAAAATTGTTGTAAAACGGCAAAAGAACTATCTGAAACGGTAGAGAGAAGACAAAACGATTGTTTTCTTTAAAAGTTTGGAAAATGTACGGAAAAAGCAACGGCGGATTCTTTTCCACAATAAATATAACATTCAAACTTGAACTGTAATGATTAATCGCTTCAGGAATAGAGAGCTGACTTAATGAATCCACGTACAAGCAAAATTGTTCGCATTCTGTTGCAAATAGTTGTGATGGTAGCGATTTTTGGGGCTTTGCTTTGGTATGTTGGAATAGGCTCTCTTTACGATGCATTGATCAATATCAAAATAGAATATTTGATTCTTGCTTTCGTCTGCTACTTTGGCATCAACATCCTATTTACGGTTCGACTTAGAAGAGTTTTAGCCAAAGAAGGAGTCAAAACTTCTTTCGTCAAAACGCTATTGGCCCAGTATGCAGGAATGTTAACCAGTGACGTAACTCCGGGACGTTCTGGTTATGTTTTGACGCCATTGTATCTAAGAGATCAAAATGTACCAACATCGAAGGCTCTTTCAGGGATTCTGGGCATTCAGACTATTGAGTTTCTTGCCAAAGTTGTCGGAGGAATTGGAGCTGTCTTCTTCTTAATTGGAGCAGTACCAGCAGGTAATTGGGAGCTGCAATTCGGCACTTTTCTTGGAATAAACTTGGGTTTTCTGATTATGGGATTAGGCATAGCATTAATGCTAACTGGAGCAATTCTGCTTGCCGCAATTACTTGGTCTCAAAGAGCGATGGCACTTTTCAACCGCATCGCTACTTCCAGATTTCTCAAGAGATTTACTGGTGGATTGGTTGGAAAACTCGAAGAATACAAAGAAGGCTCCCAACATACACGCAGGGCAGTCCCGGAAATCATTTTGCTAACTTTCGCGTGTTGGATTCTGAAAGGGTTTGAATGGTGGTTCTTGGGTTTGGCTTTGGGAATTACTCAGATTCCGTGGATTGGATACTTCTTGATCCATCCTTTGGTAACGGCTCTTGCATTTGTGCCCATTACTCCTGCAGGCGCAGGTGTTCAAGAATTTGGCATAGTTGGAATCTTCACGCTACTGTTTGTTGCGCCCATTTCTGGAGAAATGAAAGCTGCAATAGGCGCTTTTGCGATACTTGCAAGGGGCTTATTAATAATTGAAGATCTGATAGGAGTGCCTCAAATTGTTAAATCAACCTCAGGTTTGGCCTTTTCTAAGAAGAAAATTGAGGATCCTATTCCCTCGACAAAGATCGTTGAGTAATAGACGGATTTAGTTGAGTTTTAGTTTAAAACTGAGTGCTGATTTCTCCTCGAATTTTAATATTTGATTTTTTATTTCTTCACGGTTTGGGTACGGAAAATAAGCAATGTTTATTAAGAATTAATATTCAATACACAAACGCATTGCTTAACGCAGTGAAACGAAAGAAGGAACAAACTGTGAAAAAAGAAGAACCAAGTTCCGCTGAACCACTCTTTTATGTAGCTCTTGTCATAAAGGGAACCGAAAAACAGTATCTCAATCTTCTCAAGTACGTCAACAACCGCAACGGCTCCAAAATTATTTACCAATGCAAATCTCTAACGTACCTCCATGTTTCAAGAGATGACGGCGTAAAATTTAGACCAGAATCGTCTGAACTTGTGTTAGATGCAGTCGAGCAATAGGCTTTGTAACGTTCTCACAAGCGAGTTCTATAGCTTTGGGGAATTTGAGAAAGGTTTCCAAATTACAGAATTAACTAAAACTTTTGCTAACACGTTAGCATTTCATGTGCTCATGACTTTAGAATTATGTGGTCGGGAGAGCAGGATTTGAACCTGCGACAGCTCGGTATCTGTGGCCTAAGCAGGCTAGAATGAAGCCCACCATGGGTAGACCTCTACAGCTTCTCCATCAGCTAAGCATGTTAGCCGACTCGAGAGCTCTGCCAGGCTGAGCTACCTCCCGATGAAAACCTAAAGGTGGAACAAAAGAATTTATGTCTTGTGGCAATGCCAAAATGATATTTTTCATGAATTTAGCTGCAGCCAAAAGTTTTGAGATTTTGGAGCCGAACTCAAAATATTCTTATATGCGAATTGGATAGGCATCAAGATGATGCCAACGGGAGTTTGATAATTTTGTTTCTTCCAATAATTGGCGATTTGACAATATACAGTCTTTTAGTTTTTGTGGCAGGTTTAATCATAGTTTGGCTGATTATTTCAATTCCAGTATACATTGCAGGGAAAATTGTGACTGCGGGTAAGGCTACTTTTGGAGATGCCATGGTTGCTACATTATTTGGACCAATAATATACGTGGTAACTTTGTTCGCTGCCAATTTCCTGTTAGCATCAGTAATTGGATCAGGAACCGCATATCTTTTGGCTCTAGTCTTCGCGTTTGTGGGATGGGTCTGGATTTTCAAAGCTAGTTTTAAAACTGGTTGGTTGGGCGCATTAGCCACTGCTTTGCTTGCAGTGCTGATTTTCGCTGTGATAAGTTTGCTTTTCGGATCTCTAACTGGAGTAATGGTTCCTGCGCCGTTCTTCCCGCGTTTTTAGAGAAATTAAAAAAAATTGGTTTATCCTTCGAATATTGGCGCTTCTTTTAGGGCGTCTAGGAGAGTTTGCACTTTCATTGTGGATAACTGGCATTTTTCGGGCTTGCTTAAGAATGGAAAGCGTTCATTGGCGTTTTTAATTATGTGTAGGTTTTCCCATTCGAGTTTGACGTTTGCTGATGCAGAGTGTTCATCTATTTCGCTTGTCCAGGCGCCTGTCTCTATTCTCGTCTGCGCCCTCGCTTGCTGCCGTGAATGGACCAACGAGAGTTCGGGTGTCGGTGTTGTACATGAAAAGGACTGATCCTTTTTTTACTTCTCCAACTTCGCCTTTCCTCGCGTCGGCGCATGAGTAGAGTCTTTTGCTTAGACATTGTCCAATTGTTGTCTTGTTGCAGAAAAGAACGTATCCGGAATACATGGATGAATTACTAGTTGCTCAGCTTAATAAGAATAATGCGCCAGGATTTTGAAGTTTTTTGGATTTGTGCATTAAGACATTTAAGTTTCCTTGCAAGAGCAGTCTAGTGTGTGAGGGATTCTTCTTGATTGAAGAGCAGATGAAAATCTTAAAGTTCATGAATGAAATGACGGCTCGAACTGATATGAACGAGTTTGCCCACAAAATGGACTTAACACCAAATCAAATATTGCAGGATATGCAAGACCTTGCAAAAGAGGGTTTTCTCAAAAAGGTCGGAGGCGGGTACGCTATAACCGATAAAGGGAAAGACAGCTCTAAAAGTAGTTGCAACCGCCCCAGAAAATAAAAGATTCCAGTTCTACAATAGTTTAGGTAATCCCACTGGTCTATCTGCAGGAAGCATCAAAGAATTTCGCGATGCTGCTTTAAAAGTGGATGCTGATTCGTTGGAGTTTCACCTTTATCGTGGGGACTTTGAAAACTGGTTCCGAACAACCTTAAATGACGAAGTTTTTGCAGATGAACTTGCCACTATTAAGAAGACGGATCTTAAAGGTGAAGAGCTCAAGAAGGCAATCGCAAAAGCGACGAACCTAAAATATAACCTCCTCTAAGAAAGGCTAAGAGCATTTACTTTTTTCTTCTTGTAGCTTAGCCCACCAATCTGGAACTCGAATATCCTCAATAACATCCCAGTTATCATACGGCTTGATGTCTAAAACAGGCGTTTGGTTAAACGCGTCTAGTCCACGAACAGTTAAGACGTTATTTTCGACTTTAACAAGCTCGACAACGGTCAAACCTATTGGGTTTGGTCGAAGGTTTGTTCTGACTGCAAAGATCCCGACAAGCGGCATGTCCATTCTGCCTCTCGGATGAACTTTTAGCATCATTCGTTTTTCTTCGGGTATTTCATGCATCCAAAATAGGACGTAAACATGGGAGTAATTGGTGATTCCTTCAAGAGCTGAAGCCAGTTCGGGGTAAATTATTATTTCTGAAATTCTCGTTTTGTCTTTGACTTCGTCGCCAATAGCCTCTGTTTTGACGTATCCTACTTGTTTCATTGTGATTGGTTGAGGGCGCTTCATTTTTTTCCACTAAGCGCTTGATTGAATTGTAAAGCTATATAAGTTTTCGAGAATCTGCAATCTTTTATGTTAAAGGTTGGGCATCGAGGCGCCAGAGCTTATGAGCCTGAAAATACCCTCAGGAGTTTCAAGAAAGCTTTAGAGCTTGGAGTTGACGCCGTTGAACTCGATGTTAGAAAAACTAAGGACAGCGAAATCATAGTAATGCATGATGCCGATGTCAAAAGAACTACCAATGGCGAAGGCTTAGTCAGCAATCTTACACTTAAAGAAATCAAGATCTTAACTTCGGAGAAGGATGAGAAAATCCCCACTTTTGAAGAAGCATTAGATTTTTTGGATAAAAAAATCAAGGTTTTTGTTGAATTAAAGGAAACTGGAATTGAAGAGCAAGTCACATCTCTTGTCAAGAAGAAGGCTCTCAAGAAAAACGTGGTGATAGTAAGCTTTTTGGAAGACGCTCTGAAAAAAGTCAAAGAACTCGACCCTGAAATTGAAACTGGGATCATTTATGCAAAGCACAAAAATCCGCTGAAAGCCGCGTTAGACTTGAAGGCACAATGGTTACTTGCATTCTACAAGTTTGTACACATTGCTAATGTGCAAAAAGCTCACGAAAACGGTTTGAAGATGATTGTTTGGACTGTAAATACTTCTGAAGAAGTGGCTGAAATGGTCAAGAAAGGTGTAGACGGAGTAGCCAGCGACAAACCAGATATTTTGCAGCAATTTTAATGATTAACCCTGACTTTCGAGTATTTGGGAAATTTTGTTTGTGTCTTCGCGGCTTTCTTCGTTTAGGGGCGTTAGTTTTATTTCGGAGGCTGATTTGACGCCTAATTCGAGTTCGGATGCTCGTTTTATTTGTTCGAGGTCAAATATGCGTCCTTTCATGATGTGGTTAGTTGCGTCGTAGCTTCTCAGTATCGCTATTCCTGCGGCGTCCAATGCGACACGATCTTTGCTTGCGAGCATTAGATTAGGTTGAATTAGTGTTCCTCGTTCCGGTCCGCCGTCTACAAAGGCGCAGGTTCCGTCCATAACCACAAGGTCTACTTTGTATTCTCGGTTTATTTCAGCAATCATTTGCCGTTGGTAAGGTGAACCGTGAAGTTCCCACATATAGTCGTAGATGGTGCCGGGAATTTTCTTTGCAACCAAACCGACTGAGTTCTTAAGCGACAACGTGAAGTGACCTCCAAATCGGTGAGCCTTAAGGCAGCAGGTTTGAATGACTTTGTCTGCAGTTGTGAAGAGTTTTGCGATGTAGAAGCCCTTTATCCAATGAGTTCCCGCATGATCGACTTTAACCCAATCATCTTTAGGCATTTCATCAAGAACGACTGTTTTGAAACCTATCTTTTTCGATAATTCAAAAACGCCCATTTCTTCTAAGACTTGCCTCGTATTGCCCATTCCACTACGTTCACCCATAACCACGTCAGATGCTTTTGATTCAATTAGAGTTTCGGTGATTGCTTGTAGAGTATCCAAATGTGTGGAAGCGGGGAAGGGATCGGCACTGTTGAAATTAGCTTTCAGAGCTACCTTTTTGCCGGCAAAGTCGCCAAGATTGAATTGGGACATGAGAGTCTTAACGCCGGCATTTCTATCAGCAGTTTTTATTATGAAAACCTCACCTGGGCCAATGTTTGGCATCAAAAACACCTCCAATAGATCTCATTATGCTTAGATATTAGTCTTCACAAACAGGTTTCTGGATGATTCTCTCCTTTTCGATTTTGTTGAAGATTTGTTGCGGGAGATATTGCGAGAATGGACATATGTTGCCTTTGGTCTTAGGAGTTTAATAAACAAAAATGATTACTCTTGTTTGAAGGTGGACCAAAGGGAAAAGGAGAAGGCTTCCATCATATTTCTATTTTTGTTACTCAAATGAATTGAATTGTTGCTATTCAAAACATTAGAAGTTGAAGCCAGAAAAGTATAAAGCCCAAGCTTTTATTGGAAAGGCATGAAGCCTAAAATTGTTAAGGCCAATTCCTTGAAGGAATACTTGACACCTGAACGTTGTTACATTTTTGAAAACTGCGGCATCAGCACAGGAGACAGGAAAGTATCAATTGCACATGCTAGAGTTGAACCAGGCGTTTCAACAAAAATCCACCATTTAGATCGGGTTCAAGAGATTTATCTTATCACACAAGGAAAAGGCAAAGTGCAGATAGGAGATGTTGAACCTTCAGAAGTATCCGAAGGAGACGTTGTAATAATTCCGCCAGGTGCTCTTCAGAAGATTACTAATAACGGAAATTGCGATCTAATATTTTACTGCATTTGTACTCCCGCTTTCACAGAAGCTTGTTATCATCAAGATGAATCATAAGCCTTTTCCGAAAAACAATAGTCCAGGTAAAGGATTTTCAAAAGAACTATCTTCAGGCATCTTGATACATAATAAATAAATAATTTGCATTCGGTAATTGTTAGAAGCCAGTGGAGGCCCGTTTATGATTGACAAACTATCTGGGTTCAGATTAAGTGAATCGCAGGAAGACGAATTCAGGCGGTTTTCTCTTCAATCTGATGTTAAGCAGGCGAAATTGGGTATTCTGATGTTCTTGATTCCGTTAGCTGCCTTTGTTTTGAACGATTTTAGGTTTTTTGGTGTATCACCGGAACTCTTTGGTCTTGTAGCTCTGAGGATTGGGCTTCTGTGTTGTGTAACTTTCGTTTTTATTTTTGCAAGCAAAATTAAAAATTATCATTCCTACGACAACGCGATATTTTGGTGCGCTCTTATTCTTATGATCGGCGGCGGCATAATCAATTCTTCAAGACCGCAAAATTTCATGGTTCAAGCAATAATTACAATCGTCTCAGTTTTTGTCTTGTATTTGGTTCTTCCCATTAAATTTTCGCACCAAGTAACTTTGTCGACAATAACTACAGTTGGTGAAGCTGTGATAATCGTGTGGGTGCTGAAGCCATCAGATTATCCAACTCTTTTAACGCTTCTTCTTAGTTTGGCGTTCGCAAACATAATTGCTGGGTTGAGTTCTTGGCAAATACAGTCCTATCGGCGAAGGAGTTTTCAGGATTTGGCAAGGCAGAAGGAAATGCAAGATGCACTAGAAAAGCATTCACAACATTTGGAAGAGTTAGTCGTTGAACGATCTGAGAAGCTCAAGAACGCCGAGAGATTGGCTGCTATAGGCGCTACTGCAGGCATGGTAGGACATGATATTAGAAATCCCTTGACTGCAATAACGGGCGCAGTCTATATAGCAAAAAACAAACTGAAAGACATTCCTGATGGTGAGGCTAAAGATGGCGTTAAGAAAAATCTCGAGCTAATTTCTGAGCAGACACTTTATGTTAATAAGATCGTAGCAGACCTTCAAGATTACGCGAGGCCGCTCAATCCAAGTTTGGAAGAAACGGATCTTAATAGAATTGTGCAGTCGGTCTTTTCCACCATAAGCGTGCCTGAAAACATTATTGTTGAAATCTTGATAGGAAAACAATTCCCAAAGTTGAAGACTGATCCAACTTACCTTCAAAGGATAATTGCAAACCTATCCAATAATGGGCTGCAGGCAATGCCAAGTGGAGGTAAACTCTCAATTAAGGCGATTAGCGAAAACGGAAAGGCTCGAATCGTAGTTAAAGACACTGGGGAAGGCATCCCCGAAGAAGCAAAAGACAAATTGTTTACCCCTTTGTTCACTACTAAAGCTAAGGGTCAAGGGTTTGGTTTGGCAGTCATCAAAAGATTAACTGAAGCCTTGGGAGGGACTGTTGAGGTTGAAAGTGAAGTTGGAAAAGGAACTGAATTCGTGATTGAACTCCCACTTTAGGTTACCCAATCTACTGCGTAATGAGACATAAACCATTTGAATTTTCGCTGATCTTTTTCTACAAGTTCTTATAGATTCGTTTAGTCATTAACGCTTCTGGTGCCAAGATTTGACAAGACTCATTGACCCACTGCAAGTGAAAGGACTGACTTTGAGGAACCGAATTGTTATGCCGCCTATGCAGTCTGGTCGACCTACTTTCGAGGGCGCAGTGACAAACAGATTGATCAATTTCTATGTAAGGCGATCATCTGCCTTGGGTTTGCCAATAGTCGAACACGCATATGTCTCATTGAGGGGAAAGCTGAGTCCGAAACAACTTGGAATATACGATGACTCTTTAATCGAGGGGTTGGAAAAACTTGCCAAAGCCATTCACGCAGTTGGAGCTCCTGCAGTCATTCAGATTACTCATGCTGGGGGAGTCGCAAACAAAAATGTCATTAATGGGGAACCCGCTGGACCTTCGGCAACCGGGAAAGCACGGGAACTCATGAAGAGTGAAATGCAATTGATAATTGAAGAATTTGCGTTGGCTTCAGAAAGAGCCGTTAAAGCCGGTTTTGATGGAGTTGAGCTTCATGGCGCTCACGGCTACTTGCTTAATCAATTCCTTTCGCCCTTGCTAAACAAACGAGGAGATGAATACGGAGGTTCTCTAAAGAATCGGATTCGTTTTCCTCTATCTGTTGTGGAAAGAGTCCGCGAAACCCTCAACGGAAGAATCCTGCTTTACAGGTTAGGATCAGATGATTTGGCTCCGAACGGGACGCATATAGAAGATTCAGTTGTTTTTGCCAAGGAACTTGAGAGGTTTGGAGTTGACATCATCGACGTTTCCGGGGGAATGTGTGGGAGTGAACCTAAACAGCTTCAGCGAATAAAGGGCTATTTTGTACCTCAAGCGAACACCATAAAGAAAGCCGTTAGCGTTCCCATTATTGGCGTTGGAGGAATCAAAGACCATCAATTCGCCGATGAACTGGTGCGTAACGAATTGGTAGATTTAGTGGCTGTAGGAAGAGCCATGTGGAAAGATGTACAATGGGCGGAAAAAGCAATCGAAAGATTAAGCGCTTAGAAAAAGTTTCACTTTAGTAGCTGGCTACTCCCTTCTTGTTTGTTGAATCGTACCATTTCCATATTTCTTCGGCGACTTCTTTGGAACAGCCAGATTTGACTAGAAAAGATTCGCAACGTGATTTTTCATCTTTCAAATTGGCCACTAAAAAAGGGTTCTATTTGAGTATAAATAATGTCTATTTCCTTTGTAAGCATATTTCCAAAATCGATGTATCTTTCTAAAATAGGCTAATTTTAGGACAATCTGTTTTTCAGATCTTCCCAAAATAAGATAATACTTGTCTAAATATTCCCATTTGTGGATCTAAGCTTTTCTTCTTTTTACGCATAAAGCAACAACGATTATTGAAATGGCAATTACCATGGCAACCCCGCATAACGATTCAGTTAAGAAAGCTTTTGAAGAATTGATTGGAGCATAAACAGGCTGAGGAGACGGCGGCAGAGAAACTTGTGTTACAGGAGTCGAATCATCAGTTTGATCTTTAGGCATAGGCGTTGGAGGGGCAACTGTTTCCGTTTCGTTAAGACTATTTGGAAGCACTATGGGATCATTCGCTGTGATCGGTGTCGAGATTTGGTATAATGGAGTTAGATTTGATGACTCGTTTGGCGTTGAGTAGATCTTTGGATGACTTATCTTTGAAAGTGCTTCAAGTTCGTCACTCTCCAGGTAAGATGTGATTGTGGAATTTCCCTGTGTGGACGTAGCCGATGTGGTATTTGTCGCGGTTGAAAGTTGAGTTGGAGGTTGCAATGTTTCGCTCGGGGTTAGGCCGCCAGAGGAAAATCCGGCGTCTGTTGATACAATAGCAATTGCTGAGGAAGATGACGCAATAATGACAAATATGATTGCAAGCATAATTCCGCTTGCAAGTATTGTTCGTACCAAATGATTTTTGGTCATCTCTAACACCAGTCACGTTTGAAGGGTTATGCACCAAATGTATGGTTCAATTTCAGTCTTAACAACTGGCGAGTCACAAATGTGAGTACCCAAAGGTGAACAAAGAAAAAGTCTTGCTAAATTCTTGTTAGCGTCAACGTTATTTGGTCAACCAAGATTTCTTTAAAGTTAGTTTTTGGAGTTGGGAGGATATACAGAAACTATGCTTTCCCTTGCCAAAACGCCGTCAGTTCCAGGTCCAGAATATTTAGAAGAAGGGTGCATAAATGTCACAAACGCCTCCATTCCGTTGTAAACGTGCACGTTTCTGTAACCAGAAGGATATCCCATGCTATCTGTATCAGGTTTTATATTCCCGTAACCGTCGAGAGATATACACGCAGGTGGAAGAGTGACTCCTGCCGATGAAAGAGGTATAGGAACTGTCCATCCGGCAAATAAAATGTTGCCATGCAATTGTATTTGAAGCTCATCCTTTCTCACCAACATTAAGGGTTGGCTATAGAATGTGTCTTGCCAGAGTTTTTTCCAAAAACTTGTTGCTTTGGGATTGTCATAAATAAAGGCGGATGGTGCGAATCCTTTCCTTTTTGAGTTTCTTCCCAAGAAAGTACTATCAAGAAATCTTGTTCGCCATATGTGGAATGTTTGTCGTAGTGGGAGAATATCATCAACATATCGGGTAAGTTGAGGAAAGCCGGCGGATGTATTATTGCTTGACCCGCAGTGCCGTAATGCATCACTATCTTGTCAGAAGTATTCTTGTCTGGGTATGCTTGGGCGCTAATAATTTTGTTAATAATGTCTTTCTCGGTTAGGTGCTTTACTTCTTCCTTTTTTGAAAGGTGAAGGTTTGCTTTAATTTTCTTGTGTGTTTCGTAAGCCGTGTTTTTTGGAACATTCGGGGGTTTAATTATGGCGCCTAAAGTCATTGGGGAAGGTGCGGCTGCGTTTCGCCAAATGTCGTTAAGGGTATTTCTAGTTTTTTCAACTTCCTCTATTGAGTTTATGTAAATAGTATTCTTGAAACCTGCGCTTTCATCGGTGTTCTCTTTACCGGATTGATAGTCTTGAAATTGAAAAAGATGAGCGCCGTCAACAATTGTTGTTCCTAGAGATCCTATTGGAATATGCCTGACTTCACAGGAGTCAGATAGTTTTTGAGCAATGGGCAAATTTTCGCTTGTTATGGGAGCCATAATTCTAATTTTGACGCCTTTGCCTGCGCAGTGACTTAGATAAGGCACCTTCTCAGGCGATTCAAGAAGATCTTTTGAGGAAGTAACAATCATAATTTCTTTTTTTGCCGTTTGAAGAGATACATCATAGGCTTCTGCGGGCAAGTTCAGGATCGCTAATGACACATGTTTTTCTCAGTCCTTTTTCAAAGGGAAGTTCACCAAGTTTTTCTATAATATCTATTGACTTTCCCCAGGAATCTTCAAAAATCGAGGTGAATGCCTGCACTATTGCTTTGCAGTTTGTCCATAAACAAACATCCTCCGTCGTGGGATTCCCCGTTTTTGGAGATAGGTAAAACACCGCTTCTTCCGCATCGCGCAATACCATTCTCAGGTGCGAGACCTAGACTCAAATCTGGTGATCTGCCTCTAAAGGAAAACTTAGCTTTGGCAGCCTTTCTAAGTAGACCCTTCACGGTTTTTTGGTCTTTACCAGCTATCTTCTGTGAGAAGCCGAAACTCAATTTTGCTTTTTATAGGGTGATTGAAAGCTACGTCGAATAGTCCGGCTGTTTCTGCTCTTAGCAAGTCCGATATGTTGGTTATGATTGAAAGCTGAGTTTTGGTTTCTTTGATCATTTGAAGAGTTTTTGCGAAGATTTTTTGGTTTCCTTCGATTACTGAAAACTTTTCTAAAGGAAGGTCCTCTTTTGTTCGGCTTATTTTTTTCCAGTCACTAATTAGATTTTCTCGGGTGCGCTCAACTGCGGACGCTTCTTCCCGCTTTGTTTTCACAAGTAAATCAAGAACAGTTTCGAAGGGGACGGCCATGAATCGGGCTGGTGATTCAAGAGTTAATTCGACGATTGCTTTGGATTGCAGGCCTTTTAGACTGCGGTAGACCTGCCCTTTCTGAATGTGAAGGCTCTTTGCGATGTCTCCGCCTTTAAGCGCTTGATACTTCGAAAGGAAAATGTAGATTTCCGACTCACTTTCGGTTAACCCAAAATCCTTAAGCACTTTTCTTACGTTGTCGTCACTCATTTACCTTCGACCCAGGAACAGTTTTGGCTCGTGTAATATGGGTGCAATGAGTATTTTTGGTTTCCCAATAGATAATAATCTGAAGAAAAGTCTCCAATAGAACTTTTTGCCCTTTTGAACAAGCTTGCGTAAATCTTCCTTTTCCAATATTTCTGATAAAAGACATATCTTTGTCCGCTCTCCTATAATGGTAAAAAACATTTAAGCTGAATTTACCTATAAGAGAGGTGTAGTCGCAAAAAGTTACTGACTACTTGGTCTTTTTCGGGTTCAGTTTGGGAAGAGAGAAATGAGCCAAGAGCAAGTACTCAAGACCTTAGTGAGTCTTGGGCTAACCAGGTTAGATTCGCAGGTCTACCTTTGCCTTTCAAAGAAAGGCCCCCAAAAAGGAATCGAAATATCTAAAGTTTTGAAGATTCAAAAACAACAGGTGTACCGAAGCCTAAAAAATTTGCAGAGCAAAGGCATCGTTTACGCCACACTTGAGCACCCGCCCAGTTTTCCACGGTTTCATTTGACAAAGTTGTAGACTTATTCATACGAGCAAAGATGGCGGAAGCAAAACATTCAAGAAAGTAAAGAAGAAATTCTTGAAAACTGGAAAGTCATGGCAGTCGGAGAAAGTGCTGAATCATCTGCGAAGTTTACCGTAATAGAGGGTAGAGGGCCCATTTATTCCCGGATCTTTCAGATGGTTAGGGAGACCAAGAACCAATTATCAAGCATCACAACCGTTACCGGTTTGACACGCGCCGACCAGTTCGGTCTGTTCGACTCTGGATTTAAAGATCCCCCTAAATACATGCCACAGTTCCGTTTTCTCACCGAGCTATCTGCGCAGGGTATTGGGGTCATGAAAAAACTCCTCAGCGAAATGAAAAGAACAAATTTCAAGTTTGAAGGAAGAACTCCTGAAATAGGTTTGGGCTTGTTCCCCCAAATGGTAATAAAAGATGACGCGGAAGCCATTTTTTTCATTACAGCACCAACTGAACTGAACGAGGCATGTCTCTGGACAAATTGCAAGTCGCTTGTAAACGCGTTTTTGGCTGTTTTTGAGGATTTATGGCGCACCGCAATAAATGTAACTGAGAAGATGGAGGAAATTGAAAACAGCAAATCAAAGACAGAAACGTCAACAATAAGTAATTCTGAAACAGCTCGAAGAAAGTACTAAGAGACTTTGGAATCAGCTGAAAAAGAAATCGTCATGATAGATTCTTTGGAGAACTTGACAAGGTCAATCAGAGACTTGGAGTTTCTATAAAGTCAGGCTGAACGAAAGGTCTCGACCAAAATAATGGTCCCGATAACAACAAAAAACTGGGCTAATTCACAGCGACTCTCACAGAAATACGAGATTAGGCACATCCCAGAAGGATACTTAAATACAACTGTGGTTGATGGAAAACATCTTTTCCAGTTCAGAAACCTTCTAACCGCGAGAACCAGGTAAAGATCCTTCTGCCTATTTTGGAAATATGTTTTACTCCGACAATTGGGAATTTATAGATAAAACGAAAAAAATGTTACACAGCTTATGGGAAAACTCTCCAGCTCAATCACCAATCACTTTGGAACAGTTTTGGCTCCGCCAAAGGCTGAAATCAACTCTGTGTTCGAAAAAACCCGGATTTGAGGCTTTAAGCAAAGCCGCTGGAGTTGTTGTAACTGAGGCAGAGGAGGATTTAGACAAGTTGACGGAAAATGATATTATTTCTAGAATCCTCAATGCCCAAAAACCCCCAGTTAAAGCCTCGGAAGGGGTTGTGACTTTGTATAGTTGCAACGGTCAAGCAATAATTCATCCCCCAAGTCACCTTAGTTTGCCTGACATGCTTGTCTATTTCGTTCACGCCGAAAAACATTCGACCTTCGGAACTCAGGATTTTATGCACGTCGTAGTTTGGCGTGAAACTCCAGTTGGCTATGCCTTCGTACCGTCAGCGTTTGTCTATGATAAACCTGAGGCAACAGAATATTGGAGTAAATATTTTGCGGGTGTGCCATCTGGTTCCAACCTGCAATTAGTCAAAAATGAAGAACTTCAAGTCCAATTGCACGGCAATATCCTATTTGCTTGCTGGACTGTACCAATAACGCTTATTCCGGGACTGCTCACTCTCCCGCCTGGATGCATAAAGCTTGAAGGATATGGCAACCTCAAAACAGAAAAACACACCTTGAATCTGGCTTCAGGTTACAAAATGGTAGATGAATTCAATGGTTTCGATGCCTTCGTAACCTTCCTACATCCGTCCTCAAAATATTCAGGTCCAGGAACGGACGGATTCATATCAAGAGAAGTCATTTCGAACATCTATCCACCCCCACAAAAGTGATTGCATTCATCTCGTTCCATCAGTTCGTCCTTGCTAACGAAATCGGCAAGAGTTAATACGCAAAAGACCCAGTGAAAGAAAAATCGCAAACCGAAGAAAGGGTCCACAACTAAGAAGATGAATGGTGCAATTAACAAAAACACAGCCTTAGTTTTCAGAAATCAATGAAATTGCGCCTAAATTCGTTTCCTAAAAAGTATTAAGTGCTGAATACTTTAACTCAGATTGTGAAGTGGACCGAGGGGGATTTGAACCCCCGACTTCCTCGTTGCGAACGAGGCGATCATACCGGACTGATCTACCGGCCCCTGGTTGCGTTTCTTCTGGAATAGAACGCATAGGGAGAAAATAAAGGGTTTTGGTCGAGAAAAACTTCATGCAAAAAAACTTGTACTCGCGGCGTGTTCAATCTGCTGTACGGCAATTAATTATTGAAGTTTAGGGCTTAAAGCAGTCGCCAAAATAATTTCTCCTTAACTCGGCTGTCCACAAACACTTTAGACGAGGTGGAAGAACAACACACACTCCAGAGTTGTTGTTCTATCAGCGCGAAAAGAAATTGGGGAAAATACTGCAATTTACAAAGTCTCTGCTTATTGGGAACGAATGTATTCAACGAGCTCTCGAATATTTTCCTTCTTAGCACAATCCAAAGGATGGGCATAAGCCATTAGCATGCCTTTCTCGTCAGGTGTTTTGTTCTTTTTCAGTTTTATCCTTACTCTAAATAGAGTCATTAGAATTTTGTTAGTCAAATCCAGTTTGTCATAAACGAAACCGCCGCGGAGATAGAAGAATTTGAATGCCTTGTGATCTTCGGCAGAAAAGTTGCGGCTTCTTATTTCTTCTAGAATGTTTTCTTTATAGGTTGAAGCACCAACAGCGAATACTACAACCTTTTTGCCAGTCAACTTTGAAATGTTTTCTTTGAGAATTTTAATGCCGTTTATTCCAACTGCATGCAAGCTTCCACCGAAAACAATTATGTCGTACGCGAGCAGTTTTTCGATATTAACGTTTCTTGCGTCGAAGAGATCGGCTTTCAAATCTTCTGCGATCCATGCAGCGTATCTTTTGGTAAAGCCGGAAATTGAACGGTACACAACAACTGAGCTTGGCATTTCGACAGAAAAAATGTTGGAGCAATAATAAAGGTTTCGAGGGTTTCCTTATTTTAGGAATTCTCAGTTGTTGTTACTCAACTGCAGTCACATCATTTTAAAAAGCGCTTTTTAGTGACTACTTTTAGGTGAAATTATGGTTTTAGGTGAAAAACTTTGGGAAGGCAAAGGTAAAAGTGGAGCAAGTTTTATCAAAAACATAGACATGGAAGGCGTAACATCTGAATTCGCATGGTCAGCTCAGCTGAAAGGATTCGGATGCGCAGAAGGCACAGATTGCATGATTAATGTGACTGGAAATGCCATGCAACCTCCTAAAGGGATAGGAGCGGGCAAGGATCAAGGAGTACTCATGACAATGGCTGGAGACATGGCTGTAATTAAAGGCAATGACTTGTCGAAGATGATGGAAGATGGAAAACCAGGAAGCGTCGGCTTATGGAGTTTCATGACCATGTCCGAGAAGCTAGGCTGGCTAAACGACGTAATTGCAGTTGTAACCTGGCAAGCAATTGATCCCATGTGGCAAGAATTCAACATGACCATATACGAGTGGAAATAACCTACAAAAAAGCATTCACAGTAGAAAATTACTGTGAAGGCACAAACTTTTTTTCCTTATTCAGTTTTGCGCGCCTTTGAAAGGCGATTTAGACATATTTTCTCAAAAGGCAAAAAATAATTATTTGCAGGCTCTAAATTCATTTTAGGTGCGAGGCATTTGCCGAAAACTCTCTTGATCATTTATCATTCTAATTCAGGTAAAACTGAGAAAATGGCTTCACAAATAGCAAGAGGCGTTGAGAAGGCAAGTGCGACTGCAATCTTGAGAAAAGTTGAAGATTGCACTCTGAATGACCTCGCTCAAGCGGATGGCATAGCAGTGGGAACTCCAACACAATACGGCAACGTCTCATGGCAAACAAAGAGATTCATGGATGAAACATTGTTGTCTTTCTATGCAAAAGGGCATACACTTAGAAACAAAGTGTGCGGTTGCTTCACATCAACAGGAGCATACAATGATGGAAAAGAATGCATCAGAATGTTAGAGTTCGCTTTTGGATTTTCCCTGAAAATGAAAATAATTCCCGGAATAATACTCGAATCCAGAAGATATCGACGAAGGAAAACTGTCAATGTGTTACGAGTACGGACAAAAAATAGCTGCAGAACTAACATAATCGAATCACAAAAAAGCGTACGTAACATCCAAACGTAGCAAGTAGGAATTTTTCTTTAGATTTTACAAAAGTTGTGTACTCTGATTTTGCACAGTTTATAAAACTACTCCGCTATGAAAGGAAAGTGACGCTGAATATCATGGGCGAAATTAGAGGTAACATTGCAAACGATGCTGAGGAGAAGTTTAGGCAGCTTGCAATGAAGAAGTTCGGATACGGCAAAGGCAGCCTCTCAAAGGCTTTAGAAGAGGCTTTGAACACCTGGATAAAAATCCACGAAAACGAAACTCAATAAACTCAAGTCACACGTAGTTCTTGCTTTGCACCCTATATTTATCCAATTAAATCCATTCTTAAATTTGAGAAAAAAGTTTGGATTCCATTATGGGTAATTAGAGGCACACAGTAGAAAGCTGAAGTCAGATTTTCTTAGCAGAACTTTTGAAAATAAATTGTCAGACAAATCAAATCGAAGTTTTAGTGAAAATGAACAAAATGTTAAAAAATGATAAATAGCGATTCATGGGGGTGCACCTGCTTGACAAAGATACCTTCAAGGATCAGCTAAGTGAACATTTTCCCCTGTTAGGCATCCTTATTGGGATTGTCTTGATTTCAATATCTATTGGCCCATTTTACAATCCCGACACGCAGCTTGAATACGAAGCCGCATCAGGAGTCATCAGGTGGGGAATACCTTACATGACAACTTTTGGCAACTTAATCAATCAGCCGCCCGTAGGATTCTACATTAATGCCCTTGTTTTCAAAGGCGTGGGCTTATCACTTAGTACAGGCCAAAATGTTGCGACACTTTTCGGGCTTGGAAGCGCCATTTTGGTATACAAAATCGGGAAGATCATGTATAGCAAAACAACTGGACTGTTCGCAGCCGCACTCTTCGCTTTAACCCCATGGCAAATGGTCCTTTCAAATAGTTTCCTCATTGATGTGCAGTGCCTGTTTTTCAGCTTGCTTTTTCTATTGGTAGGAATTTATGCAATTCGCAAAGATTCATTTAGAATATTCATGTTTTCAGGAACTCTTTTTGCCATAGCCTTCCTGACGAAGTTTTATGCAGTCTTTACGTTAATCCCGTTGGCTTTGTATTACGCATATTATGCTCAGAAGAATTTGAGAAGGCTATTTACATTAGCTGCTTACTTTTTGCCCGTCCTCGTCTTTTCCATCTTGTGGTACTTCGTCGTATTAGGACGAGGTTCAATTTCCGCCATTAGCATTGATGATTTCAAATATGTCAATTCCACGGGAGTTACTCCATCATTTCTCTTTGTTGGAAATTACCTTTTGGATGCAGTTGGAGCATTATTTTTGGTGGCGACTGCCTTGTCCTTAGTCATCAGTTTTTCGCGCAGAAAACTATTTGCAAGAATTATTCCTTTCGATTTAATGTGCTTAGCAACCATAGTCGCAGTTGGGAGCGTAAACATCTTCTTGGCAGTTGGCCTGAAGCTCAATTCGCCTTACATCAATCCCATTAAATATGATTATCAATTCTTGCCTTTTTTCAGCCTGCTAGCTGCATCGTTAATTTTCAAATGCTTCACTCTATCACAGTCAATAAAATCAAAGGACAAAATGAACAAGCTGTTTTTCTCGATTGCCTTAATCGGGCTGGTTTCGTTGGTGATTGCCATGATTCTTAACATGAATTATATGCATCAATTTTCCACTTGGCCTTATTTGTTATTCCGAGTTGAGAGAAACCAAGACATTGGTTACTCTTTTGTTAACCCTCTACCAATTGGTAAATACAGCCCACTGATGGGTGTTCAGTATCTAGGATTTGCGTTTGTAATATCTGGGCTTGCGTGGGCAAGCAGAAATAAACTTCGAAAATGGCGAAATCTAACAAATTCCCCAAAGTTATGAGAATGTTACGAATAAAACTACAGTTAACGCAACGTTTTACAACTTGTTGTATCTTGTTGTAGTCACACACATTATTATTGAATATCTGGGATGTTCAATGGTAAATGAGTGTTTTCATTTGACAAAGTGCCCTGACTGTGGAAAAGAAAACGCGAAACCAGTTAGGTCACTTAAGAATCATTTTTTCCACGTGGAAGCGTACATTTGTGAATCTTGCGGCAAACATTTTAACTTGCAGAAATGACAACGTAGCCTTTTTCTTCACTCAAGATTAACTTATGTTTAACAAGAATAGGTTCTAAACACTGTCGAGAAGAATGATCTAAATCACATTTCATTCGTATCTGATAGCCCGCTCCTTCAGCGTGTTCGACTTGTTTCGCATCAAGGGAAACACATGTCAAACTGACAGAGCTTCGGAGAGAATTACAGATTTCATGAAGTACAGCTAACGCTTCTGCTTTGTCCAGTGTCCCTCACGCCCAGTTCAGGCTGAACTAACTCGAATTTATGGCTATTGCCGTACTTTACCGGACTCAGAAAAAACGATCTTTTGCAGAATTGAGTTATACTTATTTCATTGTCGCTTTTCTTTGAGAATTAACTGAGCCTTCAATAAACGATGGGTTGCAAGTTCCCCTAAGACTGCTAATGCTTCAGTGTCGAGAAAACAATTCGCAGATTCGTCAAAGAGCACATTTGCCGATGATGAAAACTCCTCTGCTGCCCATAAGATGTACACGATAGGTATTCCCTCTAAGGCGGGAATCTCTACAGAAAGATCCGCATACTCCAAACGTTTTCCGCCCAATAATTTTGCAGCTTCAATAAGATCGCCTGGGTGAGCGCCAAAAGCCTGCGCAATCGGATCAATTGCTCGTTGAACAAATGCTTTCTCGTAAGCGTATCCCCCGGGCAGGTCCTTAAACTTCACTAATTTCCCGCATATAGGAGTCTTTTTGGCTAAAGAATAATGAACAAGCAATGCAGTAACGATTTGATAGCCCCATTCAGTCAAGACAACATTCTTCTCAAGTAGATCGTAAAAATCGCCAGTTTCCAAATCCAGACTATAACCTAAGAATTGGTAAATTCGGTCATTAGTTGAAAGCTCCTTTATTTTTTTCAACTGTTCCGGTTGAATGTTCAACTTAGTCAATTGCCAAATCCCTGCCTAAGTGTGGAATGATCTTTAGGAAAAACTTTCGCCCATTTAGTTATCTTTCGGATAAGAAGAATTGAGGCGAAAACAGTTTCAAAAACCAGCTCAACCAATACCCATTGGAAAAACATGGTAGAAGATGTAGTTGTAGGGAGGGGGGTAAAAGCAGGGTCAACTACTACTTCTAACACAAAATCGAAAAATCACTATCAACTTCGAAGGTTTTTTCCAAGAGAAGAAGAAGCGTTGGAAACACACTATTCTTCTTCTTTCCAAATATTTTGACCGTCTTTGAGCTATGAACAAGCCAGTTGAAAAAACTGGAGAATCTTCTCTAATGGATGTTTACGAATATCTTCTTTCCGTCAAGCTCTGACTCATGCCATTTTGCTTCAACTTCGCTTTGGCTTTTGTGTAAGAATATCTTCTTTGTTCGCACCAGCCCTGCCATTTCACCTAAGAACGGTTGCAATAGGGATATGCTTTCTTCGTCGAGTTCTGCAATGTGAGCTGCGTCTAAAACGTCTGTTGGCATGAAACCAAGTTCCTTCCGCAGGGCTTGGACACGTCTAGCTAAGTCACGCATTATTCCTTCGCCAAGAAGCTTGTCGTCGCGTTTTCCGCTGATGAATATGGTTATTTCTCCTTCGACGGCGGAAACCCAGTCTTTATTGTCGGCATGCTCGGTGGTTGAAGTTGAATATTCGGCTCCTTTGAAGTTGGTCATCTCCAAAAACAGATCTTCCACATTTTCCAGTGCCGTCGTTACTTTTTCAGGGGCGACGACAACAACTGTTCTAAGAGGCCACCTACGTTTGAGCTTCCCAGTTTGACGTGCAGCATTAACCAAAGAAACGCATTTGAAAAGAGTATCAAAATCCGCTTCTATGGAAGTGTCGCGCAATTTTGCATTTGCCTCAGGCCAACGTTCAAGGTTCACTGACTCAGGTAACGATGAATCGAATTTGCGGTAAATGTTCTGATATAGCGCCTCGCTCAAATATGGAGTGACAGGGTTGAACAGCAAAGTAATCGTTTTCAAAGCATAATGAAGCACAGCATAAATTGCTTGACGCCTCTGGCGCGTGTCAGGTTCGTCTGTCCAGAGTTCCCTACGAATCATAGGCACATACAACCTACTTAGCGTCTCGATCACAAAATCTTCAAGGATCGCGACAGCGACATTAAATTGGCAAGCTTCGAGTTTCTGGTCGTACTCCACGATTTTCTGCTGCATTTTGGAAAGAAGCCAACGATCAGGATTATCCAACAAGCCATTTTCGGATGCCCAATCTACAGTGAACTTTTGGGGTTGGAACTGGTCGAATTCCGCATTCTGAGAGAAGAATCTACTCAAATGATATAGTGTGCTAAGAATCTGGTAGGTTCTGCGGCTGAGCTCCTGCGGATCAAAATTCATGAAGTCAATAACGGGACATTTGCGCATCATGTAGAACCGGCTCAGATCAGCGCTTGTGGTCTCAAGCAACTTGTTAGTCTCGATCACGTTACCTATGCTCTTGCTCATTTTCCTGCCCTTATTATCCTGAGTCAAACCTTGGAACAGAAAAGCCTTGTATGGGCTCTCAGCTTTGCCCGTCAAAATAACATGCTCAAGAAGCAGCGAGTTTGCCCAACCACGCGTCTGATCAATACCTTCAGTAAGAAAAGCCGTTGGAACATACCGACAATATTCTGAATCGTTGAACCTCGCATACGGCGATGCACCACTGTTGTGCCAAGTATCCAAGACAAAATCTTCTCTTCGCATCACACCGCCGCATTTGTCGCACTTCAGGGTAACTCGATCCACCCAGGGTTTGTGCAACTCAAAGTTCGCAGGAACCTTCTCTTCGGCCATAGCAATCAGTTCGGCTTTGCTGCCAAGTACATGTTTGTGGTTGCATTTTTCGCAAGCCCAAACCGGTAACGGAGTGCCCCAAATTCGTTCGCGACTAATGCACCATGGTTTACTCTCCTTTAGGAAAGCGACGAAGCGGTTTTTGGGTTCCTCGAAGAAGTACTCGACTTTGTCTGCAGCTTCGAGAACTTTTGCGTTTATCTTGTCTGTTCGTAAGAAGTATTCTTTGCGTGCGAGCCAAACGAGTTTGTGGTGGCTTCGCCAGCAAGTCGGATACTCATGTTTGACTTTCTTAACTTCAACAAGGGCATTTCTGTTTTTGAGTTCTTCAACAACGAGCTTGTCTGCGTCTCTCGCAAAGACTCCTGCAAAAGCGCCGCCGTCTTTTGTGAACTTTACTTCATCGTCAAATGGCGCAAATATTGGGACACCACGTCTATTGGCTGCCCAGAAGTCATCTTCGCCATTTCCAGGTGAAAGATGCACGACTCCTGTGGCTGTTTCAACATCTACGAAGTCTTCGCCGACGACATGGTGTACAAGGGGATGTTTAGTCTCAAGTTCCGCCTGTTTGGGTATTATGTCTTTCAAGGGGTAATCGTAGGCGGTTCCTTCGAGAGTTTTGCCTAAGAATTTTTCGAGAATCATGAAGCACTTTATGCCGAGTTCTTGCATGATAGGTTCTACACGTTGACCCATCATTATCCAGATTTCCTCGCCGACCTTGACCTTGACATATTCGGCTTCGGGCTTTACGGCGAGCATCGTATCGGTTGCAACTGTAAATGGCATGGTTGTCCATACGAGGAAATACTCGTTTTGGGTGCCTGTTACTTTGAATTTGAAGTAAAGTGAGGGGTCTTCGACTTCTTTGTAGCTGCCTTCGTAGCCGACTTCCGCGCTGCTAAGGCTGGTTTGGCATCCGGGGCAGTAGGCAACTACGTAATGGCCTTCTTCGAGAAGATTTTGTTCCCAGGCTCGTTTGAGAATTTGCCATTCGCGTTCGATATACTCGTCGCGGTATGTCCAGTAAGCTTTTTCTTGGTTGATGAATATGCCCAAGCGGTTGTCGGCTTCAAGCCACATCTTATGGTACTTCAAAATGGCTTTTTTGCACTCGTCTATGAAACGTTCCATGCCAACGTGCTCGAGAAGTTCACGTTTATTTTTGACACCGAGGAGTTTCTCCACTTCGAGTTCTACGGGCAAACCTTGGCAATCCCATCCTGCCCAGAAAGGCACGTAATATCCCTGCATAGTACGCCACCTGTAACGGATGTCTTTCATTACCCGTCCTCTGGCGTGACCAATGTGTGGAATACCGTTCAACGTAGGCGGACCCTCCACATAACCTAAGAAGCCTTTGTTTGGTTCGTTTTCGCGCTTTTCCAGTTTCTCGCGAATCTGATTTTTCATCCAAAATTCGCGAACTGCTGTCTCAAGTTCAAGCGGACGATAATCAGTTGGAAGAGTTTGACCTGCTTCAGCTTTAGATTGGTCTGCCACTAGATTTCCCTCGGTCTACTCGCAAATTACACCGAACAGCGTATAAAAGCATAATCGTTTTTTAGTCTGCCGAATTGAGCCAAAGAAGACATTAATAACGGATTTCTTTTCTGTTATGACTATACCTTTTGAGATACGTGATGATTTATGGATATGAGCAGAGCGGTAATAATAGCGAGTTGTTGGTTCTCTTTAGCCTTGATTGCTTCAGTATATATGTTTGTGTTTGCCAGTAAACTCGGAGATATTCTATTTGGTGTATTCCTTCCAGTTGGGCTACTAGTTCTTGTAGGTGTCATTGTAACTTTCTTCTTGGCCTCAAGCTCAGAGCAAGAAAAGAAATCAATCTAATTCCGAGAATTGAAACGATGGGCTAGCTTCAAAACAACACTTTAAGATTTGTGAAAGCTATACTAATTGAAGATGTTAATAATGGTCAAATTGGTGAAAAAGGTAGGAAGATTACACATTTGAACTTACCCAAAGACCCAAGCAAGTTTAGTTTTGGAGCTACATCATCAACTGTCACTAGTCTAGGAATTATCTTTGGTCTGGCAACATCAGGCAACCCTAAAGCCAGCGTGATAGGAGCATTGCTTGTAATAGCAGTTGCAGACAATATAGCAGATTCTCTTGGAATACACATTTATAGAGAATCAACAGCAACAAGAAAAGAAAACACAAGAATGTTCACAATAAGCAACTTCATAACCCGATTTGGGATCACGTTCACCTTCGTTGCACTTTTTGCGTTCTTGCCGTTAGATTACGCTGCAATATCCTGCGCCGTCATAGGGTTTGGGATACTGGTTTTCCTTAGTTACCTTATCGGTGTTCAGCGTAAAACAAATATCATAAAAGAGATAGCCATCCACCTTGGCATCGCCATTCCGGTTATCATCATCAGCCACTATCTAGGTCAACTAATCTTTAGCATATTCGGATAACTAACAACTCATACAAAAACTACTGCAAAACCAGCATCGTGAAAGCACGAATTGTGAAAACTTAAATGACCAAAATGAAGACTATGAACCATGAGCAAGGAATTGAAAAGGTGCTGGAACACTGACGAGCCGCTATACATTAAGTATCACGATGAAGAATGGGGCGTTCCAGTTCACGACGACAAAAAACTCTTTGAATTCTTAGTTCTCGACGGGTTCCAAGCAGGACTTTCATGGTGGATAATCCTGCAAAGACGAGAAAACTTCAGAAAAGCCTTCGACAACTTCGACCCCAAGAAAATCGCAAAATACACAGAGAAAGACTTTGACCGCATAATGAATAGCCCCGGAGTGATTAAGAACAAAGCCAAAATCACCTCAACCATAAACAACGCCCAGCAATTTCTCAAAATCCAAAAAGAATTCGGCTCCTTTGACGCCTACATTTGGCAATTCGTTCAAGGAAAAACAATCAACAACAGCTTCAAAGAATTTTCAGAAATGCCAGCAGAAACAGAAGAGTCAAGGGCTATGAGCAAAGAATTGAAAGAAATAGGCTTCAAATTCGTTGGTCCAACAATATGCTATGCATTCATGCAAGCTGCGGGATTAGTAAATGATCATTTAGTCGATTGCTTTAGGTATGACCAAATTCAAAGAATGCAAAAAAGTTCTATGAACAGAACCGGTTCTGCGGTCTAACCAAACAGCAAAAAATAAAGAATTATTGTTCGAGAACCAACACAGGTCGCTTCTCAGTCTTAACTTCATTGCTTGGCAGAACTTCAATCGTTCCGACTCTTCCTAGGCTGAGTTGTCTTTCTCCTTTGAAGGTGCGTACTGATGCATGAGTGATTTGCACAGTATCGCCAACTACAACTGAGTTTATTTTTTCGCCCCAAAGACATAGCTTGATTTTTCCTGTTTCATCAGCTATCTGGGCGTTTGTTAGCATTACACTGTTTCCGTATTGGGTATGTACTAGCTGGGGTTTTTGGAGCTCTAAGACTTCTGCTCTGATGTTAACTTTGTTCATGCCATGCCGTAGATTCTGGATTAACACTGAATGGTGTTCGGGATTGTGTCTAGCTACTTGTTTGCGTATTTTGTCGGTGTCCATCCAGTTTTCAAAGCAGATGTCTTTTCTTAGAAGGAACGTTTCGTCAACTCGGAACTGCACTATGACCTTGCCAGCCTTTGTAATTAGGAATATTGCCTGATTTGCCACTTTGCCGCGGTACTCAACTTCCAACTCGCCGCAGACGGATTTTTTATTTTCTTTTGCTGAAATCAAAGCTTGGTAGAGCTCCGAAATGAAAACGTCATGTTTCACTGAAAGAAACGCGAGATGCTCGATTATTGTTGGTTTTTTGAAGTTCATAGTCTTTCATCCACATTTTTCTGCCAGAACTGTCCTGAAGTCAAGTCAGCATATAACAGGGTTACTTCTTGAAAAATCCCGACAATCATACAATTAAGCAATGTTGAGTATATAGGGATGCTAAACTAGAAACGCTTTATCTCCATGCAAAGAAGTCTTTTGGAGAGAAATAGGACCGTTATCCGCATAAGAAAGAAGACAAGGATTGCGATTTTCAATGAGCCTGAGCCTGTTCCATTACTAGAACTGAGGGGTTTCCAGGTTTTTGGTTATTGAGTCTTTTCTGCATCATACACGTTTTGTGTGCAATACAATCTTCGCAGCTAGTAGCTGCGTTTTTTGTTTGACATTCTATTATTATAGGGCTAAACATTCAATTCAACCTCGTTAGGACTTTGCCTTTGTAACTTCTGAAAGATTTGGCAAAACGTCGATGTCAACGACTCTTTTGCATTTCGTGGCGTAGTCAGCAAAAGCGATCAGCAGGGAACCCGAACCGAAAGCTACCAAAGCGATACTTGTTAGGTCAATCATTTTCTTCACCTCATTCTCCATCTAAACGTGGGGGAAATACACGGTTTCCTGTTTTGTGAATTCTTCTTTTTCAGGGGAAGTTGTTTTCAATTTTGTTCACCAATCTTTTTGATAGCAGATTAGGCATGATGGAATAAAAGGGTAGTTGAGATTTGTTCATAACAATTGTGAATAATTACACACTTTTCCATAAATATACATAATTAATAAACATACACCCAGCATATTTGGTTTAAATAGACAAATGAATCTAATGCAAAAACCAATAGTTTGACTGCGACTTCCTTATCAAAAACTATTCACCAGTCACGCAAAGAAACCGAGAAGACACCGGTGGCTTCCACAGTGTCTTCTCCCGCAAACCCCAAAACAACCCAAACCAAAAAACCAAACCATCTCAAAGCCAGAATAGAGAAGAAGCCACCCGAGAGTGAAAAAATGAAGCAGTGTCTTTCCATCCAAAAACAAAGCAAATTATTCTTTTTTCTTGCTTTGGTTTCTAATCTTTTGCGTGAGCGCAAGTAAACCTTTGAGGATTTGCTTAGGAGTAGGCGGATTTCCAGGAATCTTCAAATCCACAGGCAATATTTTGTCTGCGCCACCCAAAACGCCATAAGAATCATTCAGAAGGCCGCAGCCGCAAGCATCATCCCCGATCGCAACAACAAATTTTGGACCAGGCATAGCCTCGTAGGTTTTCTTTGCCGCAATTTCCATATTGACAGTCACAGCACCAGTCACCGCGAGAACGTCTGCGTGCCTTGGTGAAGCGACAAACGAAATGCCGAAGCGTTCAACATCGTAATGAGGAGTCGTAAGGTTAACCAACTCTATTTCAGTTGAATTGTCGCTTCCTGTATCCAATTCACGTATGGCTAAACTCCTTCCAAAAACTTTGTCGACGTGTTTCTTGAGATCTAATCCCAAGCTTTCCAGTTCCTCATCTTTAAATGGGAATTTTTCGGTTTTCTTTTTCCTGAAAGCATTAGACACTTGCTTTGCCATAGTCATCGCTCACAAATCGGTTCCAGCATAAGATAGGTTCATGCTTTTGTTTATTAGCGGAAAATCGGAGACAATGTTGCCGAGCACTGCATGCTCGATCGACTGCCAATTACAAAATGACGCCGTCCTCACCTTGTAACGATCTATCAAACCGTTCTTCACAAAAACCCAATGAAAACTCTGTCCACGAGCACACTCTACAAGAGAACAAGCATAACCATCCAAGATTTCACCGCTCTGAAACACTGCGCCATCATGCATCTGGTTAATCAGGGTCTTAATCATGCTCACGGAATCCAAGATTTCTGCCGCTTTAAGATCAAACCTAGACAAAACGTCACCGTTGCAAAGGGTTCTCACCTTCAAACTCAACTCGCCATACAACCCGTACGGATGATCAACTCGAGTATCCACCATTTTTCCAGAAGCCCTTGCAATAGGACCGGTAATATGAAGGGGAGAAAGGATTTCTTCTTTGACCTTGCCAGTTGTTTCAAATCTGTCAATTATTGAGAAATAGGTGCTATCAAGTCCCTTCGCCGCATTGAGCCTTTTTGGAAAAGAATCAAGGTAAGATGAAAGCTTCTCCAGCGCTTGCATAGGAACATCTTGAGCTACTCCGCCAACAACAACCGCACCTTTCATGAATCTTGATCCAGTCAACGCTTCATTCTGTCTAA
This sequence comes from Candidatus Bathyarchaeota archaeon, assembly GCA_963735905.1. Classification (GTDB taxonomy): domain Archaea; phylum Thermoproteota; class Bathyarchaeia; order Bathyarchaeales; family Bathycorpusculaceae; genus JADGNF01. Next base: position 90,602 of record CAVTMS010000014.1, read on the forward strand.
AGATTTCCTCACGAAGAACAAAGAATGGACTCGCACCAACTGGGTAGGCAACATCGATTATCATTCCTGCAAGATCGCCCAAGTGAGAGTAGATCCGTTCAAGCTCTAAGAAGATGGTTCTCAGTTGCCAAGCCCTCTTTGGAACGACGATTCGAGATATTTTCTCCACTCCTTGGCAGTGTGCAACTGCGTTGGCAACGGTCTCATCTCCACTTATTGATTCAGCTATTTTCACACAGTCCAGGGGCGACTTACCTTCAGCAAGCTTCTCCAAACCCCTATGCTTGTAAAACATCCTTATTTCAAGGTTGAAAACAGTCTCGCCGATAACGCTAAACCTAAAGTGGCCAGGCTCAATTATCCCAGCGTGAACGGGACCAACAGGAATTTGATAAACACCTTCTCCCTCGACCTCCTTGAAAACGTACTCATTTTCCGCATCGAATGTTCGGACAATTTTATTATTTTTGAACAATTTCAACAAAGGATGAAAATCTTTTGGATAAGTTTCATGCAGAAAAAGTCGCCGTTTATCAAAAGCGCTCGAAAACTCGACACCAAACCCATCGGTAACTTCGCGTTCATACCATGAAGCCGAAGGATAGATTTTGGCGATGGAGATGGCTTGGTTGTCAACCAATACATTTTGTAGAACCAGAATTTCCTTTATCCCAATTTTCTCAAAGACGTAAAAGAGCGTAAAACCGGCATGAACAAAATTCTCGACGCAAAATAGACTTACAAGTTCAAAATTATTTTGAGACATTAACTTCATTGCATTTGAAAATTCAGCTTCATCCTGCCTCAGATAGATCTCGCCGTTGACGCCTTCAGTTAGTTCTAATTCTTTTCCAAATATTTTTTCAAGAGCACTTCTCATATTTGGAGAGGTAATATCCGCGTTAATTGAATTTACCGCCTCGTTTGTACCTATCATTCAATTTCACCTTATGCCCAGTTCCGAAATAATGGTCTTCAGCAAATCGGTAAGCTGCTGAGGGAAAAATACACCCAGAACAAAAACTGCAACCAAAAGAATTGCAATTGGAATTTTCATTCCAAGTGGAGCCTTGTAACGGTTGGTCTCTTCTGAGTTGTTATCTTCTCTTCTAGTAAGTAGTTTGACGAGGAATACGCCGAAAGCCGACGCTGCAAAGAGGAAAATTGTCAACAACCCAAAAAGCAAAACTGGAGATAACGTAGCTGCTTGTAGAAGAATTGAGATTTTTGCGAGAAAGAGAGCAGATAAAGGCATTCCAATTATTGCGACGCCACCCAAGACAATGCTCCAGGAGGCGAATGGTTGCAGACTAAAGGCGTTTTTTATGTGTTCCATTCGTACGCCCTCAAATTGATGATGCATAATACCAGCAGAGAAAAATAGCGAAGCTTTCGTGAAAGCATGAGCTAATGTGTAAAAAAGCATCCAGAAAATCGCCACGGGAGTTCCAAGCCCAAGACCCACTAACAGGAAACCCATATTCTCCACGGTTGAGTAACCAATTAGTTTCTTCAGGTTTACCTGGTTAAGCATTGTCAATGCTGCAACTATCATTGTGATTATGCCAAAAGCTATTAAGAAAAACGAAATTTTCGGCAACGCAGAAGTTTGAGCAACAACCGCGTACATCCTGATTATGCCATAAATGCCTACACTCGTTATGCTTCCAGAAAGAATGGCACTAACTGGAGCAGGAGCCTTTGAGTGAGCACTCGGTAGCCAAGCGTGAAAAGGAACAATACCCGATTTTGCTGCAAAACCTATGAAAGTGAACATGAATGCAGCGAAGAGAATTCCAGGAGAAAGCACATTTGCTGAAGCCATTAGAGTACTCCAACTCAAAGTTCCCACACCCAGAACATTCTCAGTGAGGGCAAAGATCAGTATCAAGCCGATAAATGAGAAAAGCATGCAAGTAGACGTTATGAAAACATACTTCAAAGCAGCGCCGATGTTCTTGACCGCGTTAAGAACAACTACTAGAACTGCAGAAGAAAGCAGTAGTTAACTCAGCTAGTATCCAGAAAAGAGCGAGATTATTCGAAAAGAATGCAAATGTAATGACCACAAGCAGCAGGTTAAACGCAACGTAGAATAGCTTGAGCTCGTTCCGATCCATCTCGCACATTTCAATGGAACGTTCAATGTAGCCCCTCGCATAAACGGCAGCAAACAAAAACAAAACAGCCGAAATGAGGACCTCGTAGATGCCAAGATGATCCATGAAGAAATAGTCGCCACCGTAAAAGTACCTTGGAAGCGAAGAGTATCCCAAACTATAGAAGGCAAAAGCAATGTACGCCGCAGAAAGCAAGATTGACAAGATGTTCATGCTCCTATGCGACCTTGTAAGAAGTATCAACACGGTAACGACGAGACCGGCTAACGCATAGATTTCAAGAATCATTCCTCATCAGCCTCATGTATTTCCTTCAATGTCATGGTGTCGGCAAACTGTTGTTTACGTTCTCTTTGGAATGGATGCAGTCTTCTGTGGAACTCCTCAATTGTCGAATCTATGCCCAATGCAAGAATCGTTGACAGAAGTGTTAGAATAATCAGGTCAATGGCTATCAAAATTTCAACTAGAAGTGGAAGCTCAGTTAGAAAGAGGCTGAACAAGACAACTCCGTTTTCCATAGTGAGGTAACCTACTATGTTTGTGATGGTCTGTTTTCGTGTAAAAATGACAATCATGCCCATGAAAACAAGAGACATACCAATCGTTGCACCAATGAAGAACAAGCTTGAGCCAAAAATGTCTAGTTCAGAAAGTAGGCGTGAGAAAGAAACGTAGACAAACAGAACTATGAAGACACTGACGAACAGTGACGTAATTGGCGAGAGGAAATGAAATTCAACATCTCTCTTTATGTTTAATCTTTTCTGAATATGTCGGATGAAGGATGGAATTATTATTGCCTTGCTGACAACTAGAATTGAAGCTAGAAGAAGAAGAGTAACGCTTCCGGTTTCAAAAAAGAGCAATACCGCCATGATGGCTAGAAGCAAGGATTGCGCGGCGTACGTCTTAACCAGGGAGGAAATGTCTCTCTTTATGATTATGATAGCTGCTGTTGCCAAAACGAGGACCATTAAGATTTGGGCAATATTCTGAAATGGCGGAATGATCAAGCGAACACCTCAATTATTATGGTCAAGAATGAAAGAAACAACGCCAATGCAAACAATCCCGGCAAACGGAAAAAGCGAGACTTCGCACAAGAGGACTCAAACAGGCCTATGATAACTGAGAGAATCACAGCTTTGAGGAGAAAAGCGCCTATTGAAACAAGAATCGCAGGCAACGTGAACTCAGTCGTTAGTCCCCACGGAAAGAGCACATTTATCAATATCCCCATGAGAAGAACTTGCTTCATTGCACTCGACAGCTCCATTGATGCAAGATTCTTTCCTGACTGCTCAAGAATCATCGCCTCATGAATCATAGTTAACTCAAGATGCGTCTCAGGATTATCGACAGGAACCCGCGAGCTTTCAACAATAATTACGATGAAAAGCGAAACAGATACAAGAATCAGCACTGGATTAAACGAGAATCCCGAGGCTAAAGTGCTTCTAAACATTTCAAGTATGTTGACGGAGCGGAAGGTGAAGGCCAAAGCAGCAAAAACAACAATTATCACTGGTTCAATAACAGCTGATATTGCCATTTCACGCGAGCTGCCCATTCCGCCGAAAGTGCTCCCGGCGTCAAGGCCAGAAAGCGCCATGAAGAACTTTGCAAGAGCGAGTAAATAGAGAAACAGAATAATGTTTCCAATTAGATCTGTGGGCTGCGGAATTAAAATCAACGGGACGAAAAGGCTTGCGACCATCAAAGCAGCGATGTTGACAATTGGGGTGACTCGCATGATCCAAGAAGAATTGGACGAATATACCGTCTCTTTCTTCATCAACTTGGCAAGGTTGTAATAAGTCTGGAAGAGAGATGGACCTTTTCGTCGTTGAGAAAAGGCTTTCACTTTCTTTATCAGACTAACAAAAAGAGGAGAGACAAGCAAAACAAACAGCACATTCAGTATGCCGTAAAAGATAATTGTGAAATTCATGCAAACCACCATATCAATAAAAGAATGATGACGATAGTCGCGAAAGCGTAGCTCATGAGCAAATGTAAATCCCCTCTTTGGACGTCAGAGACTTTTGAAGAGATTTTTCTGACGAAATTTGAAACTGGCAGATACAGATATTCCTCAAAAAATTTCATAAGGTGAATTTCGGCTCGTCCATTCTTGAAAATGGTCCTCTTGTCATCGAAATACTCCCGTTCCGACTGCTTTTTTGTCCTGTAGATTGATTTGAAAATCGTTACAATCGGCTCTGAAAACCCTGACGCGGTATACTCCATTTTAGAATTTTGTGACGAAAATCCGCAACCCCAAGTTTCAGCAAGTCTTTCTTTTCGGTCTTCGACAGCACGCAATCCACACCAGGCAAAAACATAGAAACCACCAAGCAGCACTCCGATAAGCAGCATATTAGGAAGCGGAAATGAAAAACCGAGGGCACTGAAGATCTGAAACGAAAAGACACCGAGACCAACACATAGAACAGCAAGAATTGCAGGACCAAATATCATTAGTTTAGGTGATTCTTTCGCATTCTTCGCTTTTTCTGAACGAGGCAACGCGAGGAAAGTAATTCCAAAAGCCTTCACGAAACATGCAGCGGCAAGAGCACTTGTGAGAGCAAAAATTGCGAGCGAGACAACTAATAACATCTCTAGGAAGGGGTTGCCCAATGAGACAGACTGAAAGAACGCTTGAAAAATCATTAGTTCACTCACGAAGCCGTTGAATGGCGGCAATGCAGAAGATGGAGACTGCACCTACGAGGAAGAGTAGAGCTGTTGAAGGCATTCTCTTGATTAATCCACCCATTTCTTCGATATTGCGGGTTCCTGTGGCGGTTACAACTGAACCTGAAGTCATAAAGAGCAGACTTTTGAAAATCGCATGGTTTAGACAATGGAAAAGTGCTCCTACAAGTGCAAGAGTAGCTATTGCTTGAAGATCCGATATCGCAAAAACAATGTACAATCCGAACCCTATCAATATGATTCCTATATTTTCAATGCTGTGATATGCAAGGAGTCTCTTGATGTCATGTTCCTTTAGTGCATAGATTACTCCCAAAATAGCAGATGTTGCCCCCGCGGCTAAAATGAGCAATCCCCACCAGTTCTCCATGGGCATGAGCAAGACGAATCGTATTAGCCCGTAGATTGCCACTTTTATCATGACTCCGGACATTAGTGCGGATATGTTCGACGGACTTGCCGGATGGGCGTAAGGCAACCATTTGTGAAAGGGCACTATCCCAGCTTTTATTCCGAAAGCCAGAAACAAAAAAACAAAGGCAATTGAAGAGATGATGGGATCCACTTTCATTTGTTGGATGTTAAAGGTTCCAGTTGCCTTGTAGATGAATAGGAATGCGAATAGAAGAAAAAGCGTGCTCAGATGCGTCATTATGAAATAAAATATTCCAGCTTTCGCCGTTTCCTTCTTCTCATAATCCATCATGACAAGGAGAAAAGATGACAAAGCCATTGTTTCCCAGAAAAACAGAAACGAGAACATAGTTTCAGATGCAATTACGAGGACCATGGAAAAGATGAATAGGCTCATGAAAGCAGCAACTAAGTTCTTTCTGGCTTCGTGAGCCATGTGCTCAACGTATTGGATAGAGTAAATTGAAACGGCAACTGAGACGATTGATACAAGAATAATGAAAAAGGCTGACAACCTGTCAACGAGAATAGAAAATTGGAACAAAGACACAATTTGGTAAGCAAGCACTGAGAAACTTGCTCCTGAAAGAATAATCTCTAACGAGAAAACAAGGAGAAAAACGCCGCCAATACAGACTAACAGAAAAGATGCGCGTCGCATCCACTTCGAAGCTGAAGATTTTAGCCCTGCTAAAGGAAAAATTATTCCAAGAAAAAGAGCAATCAAACCAACAGAAAACAAAAGCTCAAACATGCAAATACCTTCAAAAACGCCGTCGTTTGTTTATCTTCGCCTGACGCGACCTGCTTTCAAGTAGCAGAGTGCATGAATGATGCTAACGAAGTCAAACAAGACCATGTGTCCTGGTTTTTCTTCGGGATTCTCCATTTGAAGGTCCTCAGGCATGCTAACAATCAGATAAAAAAGCTTTGTGGAACAGCTTAGCTGAATAATGATCCAAATAGAACTAAAAGCCCAGAAAAAGAGAAAATTGCATTCATAAGAATTCAAAGCTCTAAAATATATTCATAAAGGATTTGCTAAGTACAATTTTTATAATTGAAAAAATTCAACTTGTTCTTGATATTTATTTTAGTCGTAATCTTAATTTCGCGAAATTTCAAGATCGCGCGAGTGCATAATATGTTGGATATGCCTATTCTTTCGTCAATTTTTTCAAGAAGATAGTCTCCTTAAGTAATTCTTTTATGTAGCGCGCAGAGTGTAAATTAAACGCAATTAAATTATAGCTGATTCTACTTCAAACATAATGAGAAAACTGGAGCAAAATAACTTTGACGCATCATCGAAGAAGTTGGAAAACTAATGCTATCTTTCTAATTGCATTTTGGCTCATTCTGCTTATTGCGTCTTTAACCATTTTGTCTTCAGTAGTCACTCCCTTTCTTAGGACTCTGCAAACTGAAAGCCTCATTAGTCTTGACTGGGGAGGATATGGCGTTTCCTCTAACGTTCTATTTCCTCAAGCAGTGGTTTCTAGCGTAAGTGGTTCTTGGACTGTCCCTTCGGTCGCAATTACGGGAAGTGACACTTTCAGTGCGGCTTGGATTGGAATAGGAGGACAGACTGACAGCACGTTAATTCAAGTTGGAACTGAACATGACTCGCTCGGAGGGCAAGCAGTCTATAGCCTTTGGTACGAAATGTTGCCAGCCGACTCAATCGCCATCCCTAACATCAATGTTTCTCCAGGTGACGAAATCAACGCCTCAATATCCCTACTTAGTAGCAACACTAACACTTGGCAGATAACAATCCAAGATGTGACAACTGGACAAGGGTTTAGTCAAAACTTTGCCTACAATTCCACCCGGCTAACCGCAAAGTGGATCGTTGAGAGACCCACAGTGAATAATCAACTATCGGTTTTGGCAAACTTCGGAAGCGTGACTTTCACTAACGCTAACGCAAAGCTTAGCGGGACAACCGGAACCATAAGGACTTTTCCAAACTACGAAATTTTGATGGAAAACCGCCAAAATACTCAATTGGTAACTGTTTCCAATCTTAGCAAAGACGGATCAAGTTTCACCGTTGGCTACGCTTAACCTATTTCAAGTTTCTTATTATTTTCAATTCTAACGCATGTTTTTTGCTTTCTCAAAAGCAGCTGCAACGCCTTCAGTCGTTAACACACAGACAATTTTTGTTGAATTTTCTTTGTCAACCACTGGCAATACGTCTATTCTGTCGCGGACCATTATTTTTTGGGCTTCTAAAACGGATTCATCAGGAAATACTGAAACTTTTTTAATGGACATTTGGTCGACGCGAAGGCTACTTCGTTCTTCAGGTTTAATTTTGACCAAATCAGCCCAAACTACCACTCCTTGGAAAACGCCGTCCTTTTGAACTATGGCATCATGGTACCGAGCCTTGAACATAATTTCCATAGCTTCGGAAAGGGTCGATTCAGGGGATACAGTGGCCACTTCGGCGCAAGTGACATCGCTAACGCGCACTCTGGCTAGAGTTGTCGAAACAATAGTTTGTTCGGCTTCCTCGCTTGCCCCAATGTAAACGAACAATCCTACAACTATAAGGAGAAAGTACGAAGGAAATAGTATTCCAAAAACCACCATTCCAATTCCGAAGAGTCGTCCGAGATAGGCGGCATATTTTGTGGCATCAGTGAACTTCATACGTTCAGCCAGAATAGCTCGAAAAACTCTGCCACCGTCCATTGGGAAAGCGGGGATCAAGTTAAATCCGCCAAGCAGCAAGTTCAACGTAGCCAAATCGAGCATTAAACTTCCAGCAGTTCCAAGCGATGCACTAATTGGGGTGCGAGGTGCAGCTACCGTTATAATCAATGACAAACCAAACAAGACCGCCCCAATTAACAAACTTGTCAAAGGTCCGGCTATTGCAAGTCTCCACTCAATGCTTGGTGTCTCAGGAATTTCTTCAATTTCAGAAACACCACCGATAGGATACAACACAATTTTCCTCACTCGGATCTTGTAGTGTCTTGCAACAAGTGTATGGGCGAGTTCATGCAAAACGACAAAAATGAAAAGGAACAGAATTAAGGCGAAAAGGTAAAACGAAGGATAAGAAAGGATGGCAACTACACCCATGAGAAGTATGAAAGTTATGTGAAGTTCAATGGGTATGCCCCAGATGGAAGCAATTTTAAAAGAATACTTCACCATAACCAAAAATGAAAGCAAAGCGGCTTCTTTAGCATTTCTATGAAAACAGTTTAAGAATTGTTCAAGTCTAAAAATAGATAAAACTGAAATTTCCAACCGCTGTCGATTCAATATTTTCAAGAATCCCATTCTTGCTTAAATCAATCCGGCATTTGCAATGCGCATTTGCAATAACTAAAATAAACATCATTTTCAGCAATCAAATGATAGGAAAGATTTATTATTCAATAAGGATGACAAGTAATTCGGGGAGAAAATGAACAAAATTCTATTGGTTATCCCCGTGATAGTAATCATTGCACTTTCTGGAGGATATTTTCTACTTAATCAACCAAATAACCCTCAACAGAACACCACTCCCCAACCGAGCATTACACCAAACAATAGCCCCTCAGGAGCCGTTGAGATTTCGGCGAAACCTTCCTCCTCCCCTAACCCGGCTGTGGCCACTGCAAAATACAAGACTGTGAGTTTCGTTGACTCACAGGGCATTGGCACAAAAGCCTTTAGCATGCTTATTCCAGAAAATTGGCAATCTTCAAGTAACATTACATGGGTTTTGGATAACCCAGCGATGCCAGTTTCCGGAGCTTTCAAAGCTTGGAATCCAAACGGGGCAGAAGAGTACAACTACTTCCCAAATCAAGCATTCTTCTATTCAACCAACCCGATGAATAACCAGATGTTTCCTCCTGGATCACGTTACTTTGGGGCCTTAGTTCACGAAGTGCTTAGCTCCGAAGACGCATTGACCGAAATCGCTGTGCCAAAGTTCAGAAGCAACGCCGAAGAACTCTTAGTTGTAAGTAAACAAGAACTGCCCAACTTAGCGGCCACATTTACGACTGGAACAGATTCTCAAACGGGTGTAATAACATCTGCGAACGCTGCTAAAATAAGGATTGAATACAAGCTCAATGGAGTGGCAATGGAGGAAGAAATGTACTGCGTCATTCAATCAATGGATATCCCAGTTCAAACGCTATACGGAACTACTAGAAATGTAAATTGGTACATGACCTATCTAGAGTCATTCCGCGCCGAGAAAGGAAAACTTGACTCAGATTCAAAAATTTTCCAAACAATTTCCTTTTCAGCTAAAACTGACGAGAACTGGCTAAACAAGTATAACCAAGTAGTCAGCTACCTCATTCAAAGACAAATTCAACAAATCCAAAGCCTCGGACAACTTAGCAACATCATTAGTCAAACAAGCAACGAAATCAGCGATGAAAACTTCCAAGCGTGGCAACAAAACCAAAACGTCTACGATAGACTCGCAAACGACTTCTCAAATAATATCCTCGGAGTTCAAACATACAAGAATCCAGCTGACGGAGGCACAGTAGACCTCCCATCGGGCTACAGTAGTGCTTGGGCAAACAGCTTAGGAGAATATATCCTGTCGGACTCCCCCAGCTATGATCCTAACATTGGATCCAATTTGAATTGGCAGCAACTAAATCCTTAGAGCCAAACCACTAAGACTCGATTGTTTTGAGCTCTAGACCCATGTTACTCACGAGACGCTTTAGATCATCTTCGCTCATCCATTCCGTTTTCAGGTACTGAAGAATTCGACTTTCGGCCAGCCCGATCCGTTTAGCTTCTTGCACAGTATAACGATAAGCTTCAACCTCGGTCGGTCTGTTCACGTAGTCATATTGTGGATCAAAAAGCTCTCTTCCATCCATCCATTGCTTAACGTGGCACAACTCGTGCACAACATCAAGATAGATATCGGTTTTATCTCCACTGTTCAAATAGCGTCCGTTAACGAGCAAATGCCCGTCCGAGTTATCCACGCCCATATATCCAAACCAGATGAACTCCACTTTGAGGTTTTCGAGAACATCTTGTGTCTTTTCTCCAAAGATTCCTTTCACAGCTTCGACTTTCTCAAAGCCTTTGAAATAATCCTTGAACATCTTTGTTGAAGTCCCCATCCAAACCAATCTCGTCAAATGCAATTGTCTAGTTAATCGGAGAAATCGCATTGCGACGTACTCGAATGGATTCACCATGACTGATCAACTCCTACTTGAAGGCGGAGAGAAACTCAATTTTCATGCCCATTCGAGCTAAATCCCCAAGGTTTTCTACGCAACCGATACTGGCATCAATGTTGCGGTGCACTGGGTGTACCCAAACACCATCAGGAGACAAATTCAGGTGTAAAGGTACTCCGACTCGGGCTCCGTACTTTTCCTTCAAATTCCTGATTAGTTTTCCGCTCCTGCACACATTTCGTAAACTCGTATAGCTTTGCAAAAGCTGAGGCGCGCCAAAGGCACCTACACCGTGCCAGAGTGCCGCATCTTCTGGAGATCCTAACGAATAGAGGAAGAATTGAGGAGAAGAAGGAGTCTCCTGATAATTGTAACTGGAAAGTTTCTCAGGCGGAACAGTGAAGTTGTCCTCACACTTGGCAACGCTGACATCAGCTTCATCCATTGCATTTGGATACAGAAGCGTATCTTTGTATTTCACGTTGACTCCTTCAAGTTTAGTCTCGTTGAAGTAGATTCTACCTCGGGCGGCCCGTTTGCTACCATACCCTTTTGGGGAATGAGGAATTGTCAAAAGCGTCGTTCGTTTGGTGATACTTCTGCCCATGCACTCGTAAGCTTGCTTGATTGAATCAAAGCCTTGATGCGTTTCACTTATGATGTGATGTAGCAAACCATCTGAGGCTTCATCCTTCAAAGTGGAAAGAGGCATGCGAAGAGAGGGCAAAAACAAATCCATCCCGAAAAACTCGGAATATCGCGTTAGCTGAGCATACTTCACGGAATCTACAAAATCCAAGTAAGACCCCTTCGACGCTTCCAGCAGGCGACCTACGAGTTCGATTTCGCCTTTGCAAATTAGAGTTCCTTCATATTTACTTGCGAATTTCTTGTCAACTGAAAGGCTGCTTGTGTTAACGTTGGCGGCGGGAAAGGCACTTTGGCCGCTTTCCAAGATCGAAGCTTTCAATGGGTTCATGCTGTATCGGTCTGGCTCAACATCGTCAGTGTTAAGAAGAAAAGAAACAATTTTGCCATCAGAAGGCTTCTTGAGCAACTCACATAATCTGCTAATGTCGCCACTATCTGGGTTACGTAATCCATTTTCAAAAAAATAGTTTCCACACACTTCAAGCAAACGCGCGCCGATGATTCCTTGAACTTCCTCGACGGTAAGTTGCGGATTTGTGTATTCTACTGAGCCGCGCAAGAAGAATCGGCTTCCATCGAAGATCTGATTAACCCGTTGGTTATTTTTGAACCGAAAAAGCGAAACGGAAGTCCTATTTTCCGGCTTAAACCCGCTCAAGGCGTCAACTAATGTTTTTACTGTAACCCAGGAATTGCGTAGGAAATCTTCGACTATGATGCGGCAGGGATCGTCAGACACAATTTCATCCTCTTTCCAAAGATTCAGCGATATATACGCAGTCCTTTGCAACAGAGGGACCTAAAAACATTCTCACCAAACTAAACTTAATTTTAAATCCTGCTTTGATTGCGATATTTATCAGGGCGTCTTCTTCTTTTGGAATGTACAAATAGGCGCCAGATCCAGCAAGCCTCCTTAATGCAGTTTTAAGCAAAGATTCCGCTGCGGAGGCTTTGCTTTTCGTGCACATCAAAGGTCCAATCTCGGCCATTTCTTTGTAAACCTTGGCGGCAACGAACCCAACTATCACTTCACCTTCGGAAGCGAAATAGAAGAAATTGTTTTTGTCCTCCAGCAAACATCTTAAGGATTTTTTTCGGGAAGCTCCAAAGCACATAGCATCGAAATTTATGATCCGAGAAATATCTTGCCCAGTGTTTGGTTCAACCTGTTCTTCATTATTTGGAATAGGAGGAGCTAAAACTGAATCTGTTTGCAGAACTTCAAGCTCACCATTTGGTTTGAATCCGATTCGCCCATAAAAGTTGCTGAGATGAGGATACGCATAGAGCCCTATTGTAGTTACACCCTTATCTTTAAGGTAATTTACTGCACTTTGAACGAGTAATGTTCCTGCGCCTCGCTTTCGGCAAGTTTCTTTCACTGCGAGATTGCCGAACCAACCTACTTTCCCGTAACTGATGCAGGTTGCTATACCAATTCTTTCCAAACCGTCAAAAAGAACCAAGCAGCCTTTTGGCTCAAGCTGCATGTTAAATTCGAAGTCGGAAGTCCCCATTTCCCAGTCCATTGTGTTTGCAAGATCCACGGCGAAAGGAAAGTCATCAGGCTTCATTTTTTTTACAAGAAACATAAAGGTCCTCTCAAACAACGAATAGTTGATCGATGAATAGAAGAAGAGTCTCAAGCATTTAGATTTCTCGCCGTTAAAAAGCTAGTTATTTTGATCCCAAATAAACTAAAAAGACCATTTCAGACCGGGGGTTGCATATAGATTAACTAAATCAGGGAAAGCATCTGCAGGAATAGCACTACACCCAATATTAGACTCCCAATCCAGAGAACCGCTGCGATCCGCATCCATTTTTTCACTTTAAGCGGCAAATCTCCAAACACGTAGATTAGCCCTGTGACAATGGCGGGAACACCAACGGCACCATGAATCAACGTCACAATCGACATTGGTTCAAAAAAAACCAGATCAGGATCAATGTAAAATCGAAAAGCTGCGGGAACCATAACCAGAATGATAACGCTAAGTGATAGAATTACCGCTACGGTCAGAGTCCATCGGTGTTGCAAAAGATTTTCTTTTGTCTTGGCAAAGCGACCATAGCCAACTCCTATCAGAATGACCCCAAGAACTACAAACATAACTGTGATTGCCAATTGTGAAACAGCGACGGGAGTTCCAGCATGTAAGAAAGTCAACAAGCTTGACAAATTAGAAAACATCGGTTTAGAACCACCACTATGTTAGGTGTGAAAATTTGCCTAATAAATCTGGTGGTTAATCATAAAATGAAAGACGGAAATGAAAAAGTTTGGTTTTTAGGTGTTAGTGTTTTCGTATTTTACTAGAGAGAATATTTCGTGTTTGTTGCCTAACGCTTTTCTACCGCCGCAGTAATCTAGCTCAATTAAGAAACCTATGCCGACGATTTTGCCGCCTTGTTTTTCGATGAGTTCTATGTTGGCTTTGACTGTTCCCCCTGTTGCGAGCAAATCGTCTATTAGTAGAACTTTTTGGTTTTTGCCAATTGCATCTTCATGCATTTCTATTGCGTCTTTTTCGTATTCTTTCTGATAGCTTAATTCCACACACTTGCTGGGCAACTTGCCTTTCTTGCGTATGGGAACAAAGCCTGCCCCGAGCGCATATGCCAGTGCAGCTCCAATTATGAACCCTCTTGCCTCATTGGAAACGATTACATCTATCTCTTTACCTTTGTAATGTTCAGCCAGTTTATCGATGGCTTCTTTGAATGCTTTTTTATCTTTTAGAAGTGGCGTAATGTCCCAGAAAACTACTCCTTTGAATTCCGGTATTCGCCTAATTTTCGTCTTAAGATCCATTTTCCAATTACACTCCAATTAAACCAAAGCGTTTCTTAACGCACATTTACATTCGCAACCCTGTTCTTTAGGAAGCTTAGCTACAGTTTCAGCTAGTATTTTTTTAACTTTTTCACTATTCGCTTTCATTGTGGCAACGATTTCTTCAGTTGTTACTGGGTGGTCTTTCCAGCAATCGTAATCAGTAACCATAGCAGTTGTTGCATAACATAATTCAGCTTCTCTTGCTAGAACGCATTCAGGAACAAGGGTCATACCAACGACGTCAGCACCCCACATTTGAAACATTTTGGATTCAGCTTTTGTAGAGAATCGAGGACCCTCAATGCAAACGTAAGTGCCAGTTGAATGAGCCTTTATTTTTGCCTCTTTTGCAACTGCTATTAGGATTTTTCTAATTTCAGGACACATCGGATCAGCGACAGAAATATGACAGACTCTGTCTTGAGTGTAGAATGATTGCTCGCGTCGAGTGGTTCGATCTATAAATTGGTCAATGAAAGCTAACTCCCCAGGTTTAAACTCCTCTTTTAAAGAGCCTACCGTAGAAACAGCCAGAACCCTTTGGACTCCGAGTTTTTTGAAAGCAAACATGTTCGCTCTGGAATTCACATCCGTTGGTCTTATAGTATGCTTGCGTCCATGACGTGCAAGAAAAGCCACGTGGCGTCCAGCTAATTCACCTATTGTGAAAGCGTCAGAGGGCGTGCCGTATGGTGTATTGACCTCCACTTCTTCAATGTTCTTTAGCAGTTTGGGATCGTAGAGACCTGTTCCACCGATGATTCCGATTTCGGCTTGCATGAAACGGTTACTTCAGAGGTTTCACCTAATAAGAATAGCGTCTAAAAACGAGTCAGAAAAAAAAGAAAAACAAAAGAAGGCTTACGTGGAAAGTTTTCCTATTGTAACAGCAACCGTCTGGGTTTGACCAGCACGTATTACTGTGAAATCAACTTTTTGTCCAGGCAATGTCTGTTGTTCCAGATATGACAGCAAATCATCTATGTTGGCTATTCGTGTTCCGTTAATACCTATTACAATGTCTCCGCCAATGATGACTGAAGAGGCTCCGGCTGTAACCTGGGTTGTTCCTGCTTTGAGTCCGTTTTGGGTTGAGACCCTTTCAACAAGCCAACCGTATGTAACGTTCGTACCGATAGCTTGGGCAATCTGATAGTTCATATCAGTTCCAGAGGCATCAATTGACGGATGCCGATCATAGGAGCCGTTTCGCATTATCAATGCTAATTCCCGCAATATCGTATCCGATGGTATGGCGAAGCCTAAGCCTTCAGAGTTGCTCACGGCGGCAGTGGTTATTCCAACGACCTCACCGCGATAGTTAACCAGTGGACCTCCAGAGTTTCCAGGATTGATAGCAGTACTGGTCTGAATAACATCAGGAATGTCTATTCCGCTGTTCTGAGTGCCGTCTGTTTCAGTTATAGTCCTGCCTAATGCGCTTACAACCCCCGTTGTTAAAGTTCCGGATAAGCCATAGGGCGAGCCCACGGCGACAACGGGATCACCAACCTGAAGGCTCTGAGAGCTTATTATTGTGAGAGGCAGTAAATCGCTAGAGGGAACGTTTATTGTGAGAACAGCCAAGTCAGCAAGCGGATCTGATCCCACAAGCGTGGCAGGATAGCTATCTCCATTCGCGAAGGTTACTGTAGTGTTGATTGCGTTTTTCATGACGTGATAATTGGTTACTATAACTGACTGATTGTCGACAAAAGTTACGAACCCTGAACCTTGTTGCTGTGAATATCCACGCAGGAACCCGAGCATATTGTAAACCGGCACAAGATCTTGGACAACTACCACTGAAGACTTAACCTGTTGATACAAACCCACAAGTGAAACATTATCACCCATGACGTAGGATGTATTTGCGTAAGAAACGTACGTGGCGTTCGTTGGCGGGAGATTCTGAAGCTGCCTCTGCAAATCGCCAATTTTTCCGTTGAACGTGGAGTAGCTGAGCCCGTATCCGATTAAGGCGCCGCCGACCAAGCCAACCAGAAGAACCACCACTAACAATACCTCGCCTAAGTGTTTGGTTTTTTCTTTCCTTTCTGGCGGTTGCCTCATGGGCTGAGGTTGTTGCGGTGAACTTTGAGGAACTGAGGAATTAGTTTGTGGTACTTCTTCCATTAGCTGTTGACCTACCTGAGATTCTCAGTGGATTCTTTCCTAAGTTGAAAGAGAATCGCTGTGGTGGGTTGTGGCAGCAGTCGTCATGGAAGGCGTTTTCTTGAAACGTACAGTTTTTCCGCAATTTGGGCATTTTTCGTCTAAGGGTTGCAGTGTGCCTTTGCAGTAGGGGCATATGTTCTTCCTAGCTAGATGGAGACCTACTTTTTCCTTGGCTAGCTTTCCGTCAGATAAGAAAAGCATCCGTTCAGTGTGGGCACCAACATGTCCGTCATGGGTTACCATGATTATGGTTGTACCTTGGCTGATGTTTAGGTTCGCAAGCAACTTGACAATTTCCTGTTTGTTCTTTATGTCCAAGTTACCCGTAGGTTCATCCGCTAGTATTATGGCTGGGTCGTTTGCAAGCGCCCGCGCAATAGCTACTCGTTGTTGCTCCCCTGCACTCAGACGCTGGGGTCTGTGTTCTTCCCTTCCGGAAAGGCCAACCATGGCGAGGAGTTCTCTTGCCTTCTTACTCCGGTCTGCCTTGACGGTTCTGTTGTTTTCCATGGGTAGCTCAACATTTTCCCTCGCGTTTAGATATGGCAGCAAGTTAAAGCTCTGGAACACGAAACCAATCTTATTTCTTCTTATCTTGTACAATTGCGACTCAGGTAACTGTCCGACATCAACATTGTCCAAAAGCACTTTGCCTGAGGTAGCCTTATCGATGCATCCAAGCACGTTTAGCAGCGTGGTTTTTCCTGAACCAGACGGACCCATGATAGCAATGAACTCGCCTTTCTTAACTTCGAGACTCAGGTTGGATAGTGCTTCTACGTTGCGTTTGCCAAGAGAGTAAGTCTTGGAAAGATTTTCTATTTTCAGGACTGTCTCACTCATATCTCATCGCCTCTGCAGGTCTTGTTTTTGCGGCTCTCCAAGCTGGATATAGACTTCCCACTGCGCCAAGAAGGACTGCTGCTCCAAACGCCAAAAGGACAAGCTCAGGGCTCAATGAGGCTGTGACGGTTGGTGTGGTGGTCCTGAATGACGTTCCCCCTCCGAATAGGTTGGTGTTTGAAGTTACGGAGGGCAGCAGAAGCGACGACAAGAAGGGCACCGCAACCGCGCCTATTGCTATAGCAACCCCGCCAGCTAGCAAGCTCAGCAAGACTCCTTCAAGCATGAATTGGCTCATAACAGTCCAGTTGCTGAACCCGATGGCTTTGAGGGTTCCGATTTCTTTGGTTCTTTCGCGTACAGTATAAAGCATTACAAACAGCACAATCAGACTTGTTGCGGTCAAAGCAATTATTATTTCCTGGAACGCTTGGGTTTGAGTCTGATTCATCGTTGCCTCAGCCGTCTGCACCTGAGTTTCATATGATGATTGAGCATTTTGCAGTTGGATCTGATACGTTGACTCCAAATTCGTAAGTTGCTCTAAACGCTGTTGAGAAGTTGTCACATCAAGCTCAGCATGTAGAGTACTAACTGCATTGGCAACAGAGGATACAACCGCGCTATTATCAGCAAAAACCTTGAGAGTAGTTATGTAGCCTGTGTTGTTTGTCAACGCTTGTGCGTCAGAGAGGTTCATATAAAGAGTTAACCTGTCCGAAACTCCAGAAGTTCCATGAATTCCAACAACTTGGAAGCTTTGCCCCAAAATGCTAACGGTGCCACCTACTCCAACTCCGAAGTGAGCAGAGTTGTTCTCGCTGAGAAGCACCACACCGTTATCTCCTGCTGCCAAACTTCTCCCTGCAGTGATATTTGAGGGGGAAATTGGGTAAGTTCCAACCAAATCGGAAGTCAAGGTGATCCCTTCAATAATATATTCAACTGACATTCTGGTAAAATTCATCCCAAATGGCGTAGTTATTGTGATATTTTCTCCTTCTGACACTTGCAAAACCGACGCGACTGCTGCCACTCCAGCAATACTTGCTATGTCAGAATAGTAGGTTTCATTCATCGGATTACCTGCGCCTTGGCCCCCGAATGCACCGGCTCCAAATTCTCCTCGTATAACTCCTCCACCGAATTGACCAGGATCAAAGCCAGCTGGAGGTCCGCCGCCGAATTGACCGGGATCAAAAGTGCGGTTTCCTCGGCTAAAGCCGAAACCCTGGGGTGCACTTGGAGTAAGACTGCAATCTATCTGCGTTAAGGTCTGGTTGATGGATGCTTGAGTTTGAGAGATGGTGCTGTTAAGTTGCGCCTTAGTTTGATCGATTGCGTTGCTCAGGTTTTCAGTCAAAGACTGCGTTGCATTTTGGTTAGCTGCTATTCCTGCCGGAATTGAAATCATGATTGCCAAGGAAAAACCTAATGCAATTATCACTAGCAAAGCTCTAATTTTGCGTCTAGAAATATTCCTAAAAGCTCTAGTCACTACGCCCAAAACATGTCACATCTCCGAAAGTCCTTGTAGCTACATAGAGATGAATTAGTTGAATTTTCTAGTTGCTCTCTGATTTCTTGTTTCTTTCTTCCTTTAACCCAAATGTTTTCAATCATTGATTTCGTCCAGCCATAATACCCAGTTTCACTCGAAGACTCGACGAGAAACAGAGCAGCAGAGAGAGGAGATGAAAGATTCTACTGCTGCTCTTAAGCTCGTCGAGTTTTTCAAGAGAGGTTGGGGGGTTGTTTTCTGTTCTCACCCTTTGATGGCTTTTGAATAGCTTAAAGCTGTTTTTCAGAATCCCACCCAATTCTATTCCAAATTTGCCGCTTGAAATTGAGTGGAACATTAAGAATTGGGAACAGGTTTATAACCAAAATCGAGTTAGGGTTGATAAAAGAATCTCTGTTTGGAGCCGAATAAATGTCTTCTAACGCTCGCCCGTTGAAATACCTGCTCGGTTGGTTAATTGCAGGTACAAGAGGCGGCGTTACACGAGCTGAAATAATCAAATCTATTCATGAGACTCCGCAAAACGCGAATCAGCTAGCAACTTCACTCAAGGTGGACTATAAAACAGCGAGGTATCATCTTGAAGTTTTACAGAAAAACCACATTATCACATCAGTCGGGGAAAAATACGGTGCAACATATTTTCTTACGCAAACAATGGAAGATAATTATGCGGTGTTTGAGGAGATCCTGAAGAAAATCTGGAAAAAGTAGAAAAGGGAGCAAAGCAGAAGGGAAGTCAAATGAACAAAAACTCAAAAATATTGATGCTTGTAGCAGCTATTTTAGTTTTAGCTGTTTTTGCAGCGTTTGTTGCGTCTTACGAATTTAATCAACGGCAATCTCAAGCCTTTCCATTCAGACCACCGCAACAACAGGTTAACCCTTCCGACGTCGAGCTCTATTTAGTCTCAAGAACCGTGGTTTCAACAATTAACATAGCGCTCTTGTTGGTTCTTGTGATAAATTATCTAAGCATATTCCTGAAAACAAAATCTGAATTCACCATTGGGCTGCTGATATTCTCATTGGTCTTCCTGCTCAAAGACATTGCATCAAGCCCATTTATGAGCGGAGCGTTCGGCTTTGGACTTTTCGGCGTACAACCTTTCCAATTGTGGTTCGTTCTTTTGCCAGACGCGTTCGAGCTTGCAGCTTTGTCTATATTGATGTATTTAAGCATCAAGTATTAAGAGCGCCTTAGAGTAAATACTCAATTGGAGACAAATGCGCTAGGATAATTTTCTTTTCCCACCAAATAAAACATCTTTTACTTTGAGAAAGCACATTAATGAGTTCTAATTTCTTTATTAGAGGAGAGGATTTTTGTGCAAGCCAGTACCAACAGTGAACAAAAAGCCAATAGGCTAATTCACGAAAGAAGCCCATACCTTCTTCAGCACGCCTTCAACCCTGTTGATTGGTATCCCTGGAGTCAAGAGGCTTTCGACAAAGCCAGGGCAGAAAACAAGCCCATTTTCCTCAGCATCGGATATTCTACGTGCCATTGGTGCCACGTTATGGAGAAAGAATGTTTCGAAGACCAAGAAGTCGCCAAAGCCCTTAACAACGCTTTCGTATGTATCAAGGTTGACCGTGAAGAAAGGCCCGACCTCGATGCCACTTACATGGCAGTATGCCAAGCAATGGGTAGAAGCTGTGGCTGGCCACTAAACATCTTAATGACACCAAATATGAACCCATTTTTCGCCGCAAGCTACATTCCAAAAGAAAGCACAAACGGTTTAGTGGGCATTTTAGATTTAGTTCCACAAGTGATGCAAATTTGGAAGATGCGCAAATCCGAACTTGAAATCCTTGGCGCAGACATGATGGATCGCCTGGAAGCAATAGAGAAGAGAACTCCCGAAAATGAATTGGGAAAAGAAGTTCTGCAAGAAGCTTACGAAATGCTTTCTCAAAGTTTTGATGAAGAAAATGGAGGCTTTGGAAGAGCACCCAAATTCCCTAGACCTCACAGTCTGCTTTTCCTACTAAGATATTGGAACAGAAGCAACGAGAAAAATGCACTAACTATGGTTGAGAGAACTCTCAGAAAAATGCGTCTGGGAGGCATCTTTGATCAAATAGGCTATGGCTTTCACCGTTATAGCACCGATGCAGAATGGCTAGTGCCACACTTCGAGAAAATGCTTTACGATCAAGCACTTTTGGCACTTGCCTATACTGAAGCTTACCAGATAACTGGCGCTGGCAAATTTAAGATCACCATTAAAGAAACGCTAGAATACGTGTTGAGGGATTTGGCTTCGCCAGAAGGTGTCTTCTTCTCGGCGGAAGATGCAGACAGTGAAGGAGAAGAAGGCAAGTATTACTTGTGGACAATGTCCGAAATTGTGGATATCTTGCCACCTGCAGACGCTGACTTGGCAGTTCACTTGTTCGGATTGAAAGCCAATGGCAACTACTTTGACGCTTCAATCGGCAAAGAAAACGGTAAAAATATTCTGCATCTCTCTACACCCCTGGAAGAGATCGCAGAATACAAAGGCATAACGCTTGATGAGTTAATTCTTCGACTAGGCAGCATACGCAATGCCCTTTTTGAAGCTAGAAAAAGCCGAATTAGACCTGGAAGAGACGAAAAAGTGCTAACAGACTGGAACGGACTGATGATTGCAGCATTAGCTAAGGCTAGCCGCGTACTTAACGACCCCGCTTACCTTCAAGCCGCGATTAAAGCAGCAGACTTTTTCTTGAAAAATATGGTAAAAACAGATGGCGCACTCTTTCACCGTTTCGCAAAGGGCGAAAAAGCTATAGAAGGTTTCCTGGACGATTACGCTTTCCTCACGTTTGGCCTCATCGAACTGTATAACACAAGCTTCGAGAACACGTATTTGCAAGCTGCCTCGACACTGAATGACATTATGATTAAGAAGTTTTGGGACGAGAAAAGTGGAGGATTCTATTTCACAGCTGCAAAGTCAGAGACAAATATGCCGAGAATGAGGCAAATATATGATGGAGCAGCACCATCGGGCAATTCTGTGGCGTTACTAAATCTGCTTCGCCTAAGCCTCTTAACTAACAATACTTCGTTTGACGCTATGGCAAAAAAGCTAATCAAAGCATTTTCCAATGAAGTTCAAAGTGCGCCTGAAGCTTACTCGTTTCTTCTTGCGGGAGTAGACTTTATCGTTGGACCTTCACAAATGGTCTCAATAATCGGTGACCCAAAAGAAAAAGATACATTAAAACTCATTGAGGCATTGAGAAAACAATATCTACCAAACCTTGTGGTTTTGCTTCGCGATCCTGGAAAAACCGAGATAGGTTTCGAGAAAATTGAAGGAACAGCCACAGCATATGTGTGTCAAAATCAGACGTGTTTACCGCCAACAAACAACGTTGAGAAAATGCTTGAACTGATTGGAACGCCCAAAGAAAAAAATTAACGTTATTACTTCACTCTGAAGCTGAGCATTTATGAAGAAAACCGTTTTCATTTCGGGGCCTATTCAAGGCATGGAAGACGAGCAAGGTTATCGCGAAATTGTAAGCAAAATCTGTTTACGTCTGGGTTTCGAAGCAATTGATCCTTGGCTCAGGGAAAAAATAATTTACAACAGAGAAGAGCCTTGTTGGTGGAACAAAGTGCCTACTCAAGGTTTCATTCAACGCGACTTAGATGACGCCGATAGATGTGATGTGATGGTTGTCTACTTACCCAAGCTTTCAGCCGGAGCTTGCATGGAACTTTTCTATGCGAAACGAAATGGCAAGAAAATAATAGTTGTCTCCAAAATGATTTGCTTGAGCCCGTGGATTGTGGCACACTCGGATTTGATAGTGAAGAATTTCGAAGAACTTGAAGAAGCGCTAAAACGAATTTTTCCTTAGCTCCAAACAATTTGATATCAATCGAATAAAATATCCTCTTTTATTTTCTTGAAACATTCCTTTTGGATAATCTTTATCAATTAAATTGACTAGAAGAGAAAGCAGGAGTATGAATTGTTTTGTTTGAAGGTCACAGAATAGTTAAGAAAAATTTTGATGCTGAATTGTGGGTTGACGGAAAGCAGTTGCCTCTAAACCATATGATGCAGGAAACCATAGCCAATGTCATGCTAGGTTTTTCAAGAACGCTCAAAGGAACAGACGCAGACCCTCAAAATGTTGAAATAAAAATCAAGAAACTCAGCAAGCAAGTAGATGTTGACGCACATACTTATCCATAGAATTAGATGAAAATGTGAAAGGCATCTACGCGCTTCTTCTATTTTTAGACATTGATCTAAGCATAGATGTTGGGGCACTTGGCAAGACTTCTTTCAAAAGAGGCACATACGTCTACGTTGGGTCGGCGCAGAACAATTTGGAGAAGCGCGTGGCAAGGCACATGCGAAAAGAGAAGAAGCTGTTTTGGCATATTGACTACTTTTTAGATAGCGGCTTTGCAAGAATCCTGAAAGTGTTTTTCAAAAGAGGAGGAAAGGCAGAAGAGTGCGTTCTGGCGAATGAGATTGCCAAGAGGGGCGATCCAATAAACGGTTTCGGATGCTCAGACTGCAATTGCGGTAGCCACCTTTTTCGCTTAGACTCAAAAAACTCGTTAAACTTTGATTTTATGAAAGAACTCAAGATTGATGATCTAAAAGTAGAATGAACAAATGTTTTTCTTACCTCGTCGGTGGAGCTCAAAAAGAACTTACAATCTTAAACATTCTTCTTTTGGGCTTTAGGTGAATTTGACCTTTGGAAGTGTATTTTCTTTGATAATTGATAAAGAAAACTGCCGATAGCAATTGCGAAAGCCGGAAGGGCAGGCAAGATGTACCAATAAAGTTTTGTTTGTGCGAAAGTAAAAATCACGAGCACAATCAACATCCAGAGGAGTATTAGGGTATCTTCTTTTGCACGCTTGATAACTGAATTGAAAGCACATAGCCCCGCACTAAAAGGTAACAAAATTATCCACAACAGATTTTCATTATTAACCAAATAGCTGAAATAGAAGAGGTAACCTCCCGAGTGCCCTTCAATCGGACTTACAGTGCGAATATAGGTACTATAAACAAAATAGCATTGCCAGAAATCAGATCCAAAACGAGAGTTCATGTAGATTAACCAAGGCGTGAAAATCAAAAATGCAAGGCCCAAAAAAAGAGCAAAACGTTTAGCCAAAATAAATCTAAGACTTCTTTTGGTGGCTACGAGATATGTTATGATTATTAACGGAATCAGCAAAGCCTCTATCTGTTTAGTCATAAACGCGAACCCAAAGAATAGGCCGCTCAAAGCTGCATACAAGTTGGTGTTTTTTGGTTTCTCGCTTAAAATAAAAAAGTACATGCTAGCTGAAAATGAAGAAAACAAGAGGACCATCAGTCATGGCATGGGTTGCAAACGAGTAGAAGGTGATAAATGTACCCAAAACTATCGCCGATAAGATCCCAACTGATGGATTGTAAAGTTTCTTTCCCAAATAGAAGATAATTACTAAAGAGAGGGTTCCGAACACAGCACTCCAAAGCCTTGTAGCAAAGTTGGTAGCGCCAAAGATCTGATAAGCAATGGACATAAGCCACATCGGGAGCGGCGGCTTACCTGCCCATATTGCGTAATCACCAAAAGCCCAAGGAGTCAAGTAGTCACTATTTTTGACCATATGGAATGCCATTTGAGAATAGGTTTGCTCATCAGCAGCCCAAAGATATCCGCGGCTTAGATTAACAAAGAATACCGACGAAAAAGCTAGAATTCCTAAAAGGCAAATTGCATCACCATGGACTGAAAACCAAGATAGACTTTTGCCAGAAATATTTCGTCCTTCTACAGTTCGTTTAGTTTGTCGACTCGAGCGAACAAACAATATTATTGCAACAACAATCACAACCCCGACCGCGCATGCTATTGCATCAAACAATATTGTAGTCCACTGCAACGAGTCGTTTGATTTTGAGGTCGAAGGAGCAACCGGAGAATCACTTGTGTCGAGAGCGTAGACATGATAGTCGTGCGAACCAACGTAAAGGGTACCGTTAACAATTGCAGGAGAAGAATCCACGTTGTTTCCCGTTGTGTAACTCCATTTCTTTGCTCCGGTCGAGGCGTTAAGGCAGTAAATGTTGTAGTCTTCAGAACCCACGTAAACGTTGCCGTTTGCGATTGCTGGCGAGGACCAAACCCAATACCCTGTCGGTGTCGCCCATATTTTCTCGCCGTTTGAGGCGTTTAGACAATAAACGTTATTGTTTTCTGAGCCTACGTAAACACATTCGTATGCGATGGCCGGTGAAGAGGCAACTGTATCTTCCGTTTGGTATTCCCAAATCTTGTCGCCCGTGGAAGCATTCAAGCAACATACGTTTCCGATTGATGAGCCAGTGAAGACACAACCATTGGATATGCTTGGCGAGTCAATATCGCTTCCAGTATGTTGGCGCCAGATTTCGCTGCCTGTAGTCGAATTTATAGCGTATACATAGAAATCGTAGCAAGCAAAGTACACGATACCGTTCGAAACGGCAGGCGACGAATACACCTTGTAGGAAGTTGGATAACTCCATATTGTAGTTCCGTCTGAAGCGTTAAGACAGAAAAAATCATGATTTCCCGAACCTAAGTACACGAAATCGTTCAAAACTGCAGGACAAGACCTCACCGAACCCCCAATTTCCACTTTCCAAGAAAGGATTCCTGTGTCAAAGTCTAGACAGTAAAGGTAACCATCATCTGAACCTATGTAAACGTGCCCTCCATCCACAGCTGGAGAAGAGTTCACTTCACCACCAGTTGAGTAGTACCAGATTAGCTCTCCGTTTGAGGAGTTGAGACAGTAAATGTTGCGATCCTTGCAACCTACAAAAACGCGACCGTCAACTACCGAGGGGGAAGACCATACCGCTTGCATCGTTGAGAAAGCCCACAAAAGTTTAGCGGAATTAGCTGAACTATCACTTGATGCATAACCGCTACGATTTGAGTCGTGGCGAAACATCGTCCAGTCGTCGTTGCTGGAACGGGCGCTTGCCTCAGAAAAGAGAGGCGCGCTAAAGAACTGGGTTATAAGAAGAGAAAGCGCAAGTGTAACTATTATTATAGTCACACCCGAGAAAGTCTTCTTCATAGCCAAGCATCCGACAAAATAATCGCATATTATCGATAAAAGGTGTTTGTAAAGATTCTCTAACAATAATATCCTCAGCCCATCAAAAAAAATGAGATAAACAATAAACAAGTAACTTCTATCGGCAATTCAGGCTTAGAAGAACAAAAACACGCTTTTTCTGCAACTTGTTTTTGTTCTTCTAAATAGTTGTCAAGATGATTGCGTCTCTGAAATTGGAACAAACAATATCTGAATATATCCTTTAATGCAAAACGAGTTATCCACAGGTTAATCCAAAGACATCATTTTTGAATGAAAAACAAATTATTGGGAAAGCAACCAGCACTTAAAATCTGCCTATACGATGGATAAGGAGGCGGTCGGTCTTTTCAGAAAACTTAAATAATGTTGTTAGTAATCTCCAGAGGTACGTAGTCCAACTGAAGTCATATCTATGCGGTTGTAGTCTAGCCTGGTTTAGGACTTCAGCCTGCCACGTTGATGACCCGGGTTCAAATCCCGGCAACCGCACCATTCATTTCTCAAACTTATTTTGGAGATAAAATTCTTTGGAATGTCAATTTCCAAGAAATTATTATATGAAAAAAATACCCTGAAAAAGGAGAGTATTTCTTGGTTGCTAAATTGAATACGAACTCTCATCTGAAGGCGTCGAAGCTGCGGGTTCCTGCTTAGGTTTACCTTTTCTTAGTAATAAGAAGCCTGCGACAATTATGACAACTGCAACTACTACGATGGTAATTACTAAACCCGTTGGAAAGTTTCCCGTAGTGTTGGAAGGTAAGTTTCCTGATGGCGAAGGCGATTGGCTTGCAGCTGGAGAAGAAGTGGAGGATGTCGGCGACGAGGAAGCAGATGGCGAAGTATTATCTGAAACCGCCCAAACGTTAGACTCCGTCAAGAGTAAATGCTGAGTTACTGACTGGTTTGGTAAATCAGTATAGACCGTTGTGAGGTAATATTCTACCAGCATTCCAGTTTGCCGATCGAAGTATAAGTTCATGAAGCTGTAGGCTTCACCTTCGATGGATGTGTTGTTTACTATTATGTGGTTCGTGTCTCTGAAACTGTTCCCTGCATAAGTGCGGAATGTAGTGTCATTTATTACGAATGCTGGGTTTGTTGCTCCTGGAAAAAGATATCCTCCGGCTGTCAAGTTAGCTGCATAGGCTAGTACTGTGCCAGTTATGCCACCGTTTACTTCATCCGGTTCGGTACTTGTGTTTTGGGTTCCGTTTTTGTAGGTCCAGACTTTTTGAAGTAGAACTGTTGAGCCGGAAACTTGATCTACTGTTATTTGTAATGTTGACTGATTTTGAACAAGCAAATTAAAAGGAGCAATATCTGTTGGCACCGTGGAGTTCCAGAAAATTGTGTTACTGTACGTGAAAGTGTTGCCCACAGCAACTCCCGGTAAGCCCGCTGCTTGAGCGAAAACGCCCCCGACAAAAGGCGCGAAAACAAGCAAAGCTAAAATAGGCATCAACGCCACGGTTTTTGTGTTCATGTCCCATCACACGTTAAAAGTATTAGTCATGGAGTCGAGTTTTTATGGTTTGTGGAGTTTTCCCAAATCTAGCCCAAATTGCAGGAACTGTGAGAAAACTAATCCTACTGGACCGCTGTCTCAAAATGCTGTTAATAATCTAAAAAATATTGTTTTGCCTTAAATAAGGCTATTTGAAAAACAATTAGATTTCTTGGATTTCGCACTTGAGTTTCTTAATTGTTTCTTCAGCTTTTCCAGGCTCAACTTTCAACGTGTATAGTTTACTTGGAGTGCGAAGCTTCAGCTTTACTGAACTCTTGAGGCGTTTTACAGCGCAGAATTTGGCGTTTGCGCTCATTTCAATGAATTTTTCCACGTTAAAGATTTCGGCTGGCATGCGTTCATTTCACCGGAGTTTTACACCTGCATGGATACTCCGCGACTTTTTATCTGTTTTGGTGTCAACATAACCAAGTGCATATGTCGCATACCAAAGACTTCAAACATCAATGCTGCAGCGCTTAGGCAGCAAGTGAATTTATAGTTAACTTGGTTTGTTCGAGGTTTTCTATTTTGTTTTGAGGAGCCAGCAATTTTTTGGCTCCCACAACCTGGACTACGACGTAGCCCACCAAAAGTGGGAACCAGAATGTTAGGCTACGAAGCACTGCCGCTGAAACTCCACTTAGAGCAGCTGAAAACCCGTAGAATATGAAGATGTTAGTAAGCAAGATTTCGAGACTACCCACTGAGAAAGCTGCCGACGCGTCCTGAATAGCACCCGTAAGAAAATACACCACCACTATGAAGGCTATTGAAGAATTGAAGCCTAATGCGTAAAAAGCGAGAACATAAACGGTTATACTAAGCACATAAGCAATCGAATGAAGAAAATATGGCTTTACGAAGCATCTTGGGTTTTCACGGAAAAATCTGAAGCCTGAATGGAAACTTTTCAGCGATTCCATTGTTTGAGGTGGAACTTGACCTGAACTGTACTTTTTCAAGCGCAATGCTTTTAGAACCTTAACCAGAAGTGAGGCAATTTTCTCTGCAGCGTTTTCACTTAACGCTAAGTACAACATACCACACAGGAAGACCAAAGCACCTAGCCACGCTAAAATCATCAGATCTTCAGCAAAGTCCGGAACGTTACGACTTGTTAGTACAAAAAATAAGCCCACCGTTAACCCCACAGTTACAACACTGTAGGCAACTATTCGATTGGTTATCCCTGCAGCGCCTACAACACCATAGTTATCTTTGGTTTCTTTTTGAACGAGGTAAAGTCGAGTGAGTTCTCCACATACGGCTTGACAGGGGACAACCAAGTCAACAAAATAACCCGCCCAATAATACATGTAAGCATTTTTGAGACTGATTTTAACCGACATAGTCTTTAATATTGTACGCCACGCAAGAACCCAGAAGAATGTAACAAGAAGCATTGTTCCGATTGCAAGAGAGTAAAAAATGGCAGACCGTGTGAGGTTGAAGCTTTGAACTACAAGGAAAATCTGTTTGAGGCCTACGAAAAAATACAAATAAAGAAAAAAAACAATTAATCCGAAAATCATGAAGAAAAAAGATCTTCGAGTTGTAACGTACTTGCTTATTGAAGACAGCCTTTCTCAACCCTTGCCGCTAAGCCTTTTTCGGCTTGATACCTAGCTTAACGTTGACCTCGACAGTATATTCCTTTTCTAGTTTTCCAACTGCAAAGTGCCAGTCCTTTACTTCAACATCCATGTCCTTAAAATGATTCATAATGGCGTCTTTATATTCGTTGACTGTTTGGCCTATTTTCTGTAATCTTTCTGTCATGTCAATGTGTTTCTCAGACATTCAAATACACCTCCCAAAACGTGATACAACGTTAGTGTAATCATGTGAACGGTTTTTAAGGTTATGTGACTGTGTACTGACAGCAACCAAAATTTAAAAAAAATGATCGAAATGGAAATATTCACTAACGCTTTTATCTTTTCTCTTATAGAGTAAAAGCTAACGAGGCATTTCATGACGCCATTGGATTTTGCATTCAACTTGGCTAAAGCCATTTTGGTCCTTTTTATAATTGTAGATCCATTAGGGGACATTCCCATTTTCATAAGCTTAACAGAAGGAATGACCGAAAACCAAAAAAGAAAAGTTTTCAAAACTGCCTTCCTCGTTGGGTTTGTTCTCCTATTAGTCTTTGCATTCACGGGTTTAGAAATATTCAACATATTCGGAATTTCGATTTACAGCTTTGAAGTGGCAGGAGGAATACTTCTTCTAATAATCGCCATAAGGGTTCTTATTTCTGGAACAAAACCTGAGACAGTTGAGTCACCAGAAAGCATAGGTGCTGTTCCCATAGCAATTCCACTTCTAGTGGGACCAGGAGCTATAACTACGACCATTTTCAATCTTCAAGCCTACGACGTATACGTAACCGCTCTATCCGTTCTAATTGTCATGATAATTACTTGGGCAATTCTCAAGTTCATGAACAGAATTTACAAAGTTTTAGGCAAAACCGGGTCCCTTGTAATAGCTCGCGTTATGGCTTTGCTAATTGCCGCGATTGCCGTTCAATACATTTTGGGAGGAGTAGCCCACTTCTTGGCACTAGCACACTAGCAAAACCATATAGTTGAAATAAAAAATCAACAGACCAGCAACAATTTGATTCAGGCATTGTCTAACAGCCGCTTTGCTCAATCGATTTTCGAAGAAAAGTAAACACTTGACTAAGCAAAGTTTCTTAAGGTTGCAAAAATAAACAAAATAACAGACGTGACCACTATGGTTGTCGCCGGAAAAATTTTCAGAGTCTCTGAATCAATATCAATTTCTAACATAGCCACTAAACTGAACGGTTACCACGTTGAAGAAAATTTTGAGGAAGGAAACTACAAATTTAAGCTTGTAACCGAGGTTTTAGGACTTGAAACCAAACGCAACATGCTGAACGGGACTTTTGCCAGTGACAATGTGACTCATGTTTTCCACAGAGGAATCAGTGCCCCAGTACCGCAAACAGTCGAAGCAGCATTCAGTTTTGCTCAAGTCGAAAAAAATACATTCCTAACCGTTGTGGAAAAGAAACGAATAGCCAACTTCATAGCTAACAAACTCAGCGAAATCCTCTTCGGAAGAATAGGCGGAATCCTCCAAGTAAGTATTCCACCCAAAATTCTTACCGAATTTCATCATAGAAACCGTGAAGACACAAAAATCACTTTTTTCGACAATGTTGACATACCTAATGTTAACAAACTCTCGCTTTATGGACCAGACCTCATGAACACCTCGCTTTTTGAAGATTACACAAAACACGGAGATTTGTGGTACGTGGTCGCAAAATCAAAAGAAACGGGTTATGTAGTGGCATCACAAGAAACGCTTCTATCACCATATTCAACACAGCAGAGAAAAACAAATACGTCGAATATGTTTCCAAAGAAATTTACCCTATAATCTTAGACATTTCTAAATAAATCGCATTTGCTATTTCACACGTTCAAGCCGCAAAGTGTTAAGTAACAACAACATAGTCACGCCATCATCACCTGATGCAACTGTAAACCACAACGGGATGAGCCCCATCAACCCTAATGCACCCAACAAGATCTTAATTATTAAAGAGGCAGCAATGTTCTGTTTTGCAATAGTCATTGTTTTCTCGCTTAACTTAACGAGATAAGGAATCTGGGCTAATTCATCTTTTACCAAAACGATATCTGCCGATTCTAGAGCTACATCAACACCGCCCGCTCCCATGGCGATGCCGACGTCGGAGGCGGCCAAAGCTGGAGCATCATTAATTCCATCTCCAACCATCGCGACCAAACCGTTTCCTTTTCTTTTCATCTCTTCTACTAGCCTCAGTTTATCTTCCGGAAAGAGCTCTGCATGTACTTCATCAATCTTCAAATCATTCGAGATTTCTTTAGCAATTTCGGCTCGGTCTCCAGTTAGCATTGCAGTTTTGATTCCTGCCTCTTTCAGCGATTTTACTGCTTTAACGGCGTCTTCACGGATTTCGTCTACTACGCAAACCGAAGCTAAGCCTTCTTTGGCAACAGAAATGCAAACTGAAGTGTGAGTATCATTTTCTCCGAGGACGAAAGCCTCCTTGCAATTGCAGCCAAATTCCTTCATCAATTCCGGATTTCCTATGGCGACGAAAACATCGTTCACGTAGCCAACTATACCCTTGCCAGGAATCTCATTAACATCAGTAACTTTAAGTTTGGAGATATCAATTCCTCGTTCCGCCGCTATTCGAACTATAGCTTTGGCTACAGGATGATTACTAAATTGATCCAAAGCCGCCGCATAGGCTAATGCTTCCTCTTGAGGACGTTCTACAGAACGTATTTCATGCACTGCTGGTCTACCCATCGTAAGGGTGCCAGTTTTGTCGAAAACCACAGTCTTAACTCTGTAAAGTTTCTCAATGTAAACACCACCTTTGATAATGACGCCTCTTTTGGCGGCTATGGTAATTGCAATAAAAACCGTTGCAGGTACCGAAATGATAAACGCACTTGGGCAAGAAACTACTAAGAGAATCAAAGAACGATACAACCAAGTCTGATAAGTTCCGCCTAAAACCCTAGGCAAAACAACCGCCGTAAAAACGGCGAGAATAATTACGATGGGTACATATATTTTTGCAAAACGGTCAACTAATTTCTCGATTGAAGCTTTTCGTTTCCCCGATTCCGTGACCAACTTCACGATTTTTGAAACAAGTGTTTCGCCAATCTTTTTTGTTACAGTGATTTTCAAGACTCCGCTTGTATTCATTGTTCCAGCGTACACGCAGTCATTAATTGTCTTCAACACTGGAACTGACTCCCCTGTAACCAACGCTTGGTCGACTTTCGACAAACCTTCAACAACATTGCCGTCCAGGGGAATCCTCTCACCTGGCTTAACTAGAACGATCGTTCCGACAGTTACTTCTTCAACGTCGACGGTCTTCTCTTCGCCATCAACTATAATTCTAGCTTTGTCAGGCAAGAACTTACTGAGTTTCTCAACTGTTTTTCGTGCACGCTCTTGAATGTAACCTTCAAAGTACTCAGCTATAGAATAAAGCAGCAACACGGTTGCAGCTTCAAAGAGATAACCAAGATAAACCGCACCTAACGCCGCAACTGCCATAAGAAACTCTACACTGAACCTTTTTTCGACAACAAGCTCCTTTATGCCAACATATCCAATGTAAAACGCTATAGCGATTACAACAATACGGTAAACGATTAACGATACAGTGGCATTCTCGTTCAGAACAGGAATTACGAAACCAAGAGAAACGCCTTTGACAAGCAAATCCAGCAAACCAGCAAAGAGTATCGTTACGCCTAAAACGATAGCAAAGGCAATCATAACTCGCTTATCTTCATGCTCTTCTATGGCTGCTTCTGGTTCCTCCTTGCAGCTTGTTTCCTCAGAAGTCATACATTTTCTACTTAGAAAAATGATTGAACTGATATTAAGCTAGTGTAAAAAATGAATAAAAGAAGATGTATCAGTTCAGGTTAGGTCGATATGAACTGCTGATAAATCGGGTGCCCCTTAAAACGCAAAGTTGTTTCAGATTTCTCAACTGTTCCACTGGGCATACGCATACAAATGCTATGCACGACTGCTCCGTCTGGAATAATACGCACACCGTCTAACAGTTCACCTTTGGTCACACCGGACGCCGCAAATACGAGTTCCTTTCCCTTTGCTAACTCATCTTGATTGTATGTCTTTTCGACATCAACACCAACTTTCGTTAAGCGTTCTAAGCGCTTAGAATCATCTTTCTTATCTTTCCAAACTTTGACGAGCATTGTTCCACCTAGGCATTTCACGGCTGTTGCTGCAATGGTAGCTTCTGGTCCTGCGCCTGCACCAATAAGGAGGTCTACTCCGCTGTTTGGGACACAACTTACAACGGCAGCTGCAATATCTCCATCAGGAATTAGAATAATACGCACTCCGAGTTTTCGCAATTGGGCAAGTATGTCGTTGTGTCTCTCGCGTTCCAACATAATTACTGTAAAATTCGCAAGAGGCAAACTTTTGGCTTTAGCAACAGTTTTAACAATTTCCTCAATGCTCATGTCAGGGCTGATTCTGTTTAAGCTATGATTACTCGTAGCAATTTTGAAGTAATAGCCATCGTCAGGCAACACCTGGAAACATCCGGCTGGAGCACATGCAAGGGCAGATATTGCGTCTTTTCGGCCTTTGCTCGCCGCGGTTGTTCCATCAACGGGGTCGATGACAAATTCTACTTTGGGACCTCTACCGGTACCGACTTTTTCGCGGTATGCAAATGAAGGAGCATTATCTTTGGGGCCTTCACAGCAAATGACTTCCCCTTCAACATCGGTCTGATGAAGAACGGCACGACTGAATTCAACCGCTTGATCATCAATTAAGTCACAGTTTCCTTGACCGATATGGAGTGCTGCGCCAACAGCGCCAGCAACGGTAATTCGTGTTAATGAGGGGGCTAAAGCTCTTAGAGTTACCATACTTGCTTCTCCTGTAAATATGCCATTTCTGGTTGTATTGTTACGGTTTAGTCCATATAAAATAATCGTATCAGAAGTCAGAATAAACCAAATATCTTGCGCCCAGAGGTCAGCAAAAAATTCTAATTATTGCCTTACAAAAGGCATATTATTTTGGGACTCACTATGCGAAGTGAGGATAATGAAAAGAGCAGTACTCGTTACACTGGTTGCAATTCTGTTGTTTCTGTCAATTTCAACGGTCGGATTACCAGAGATTACTCAACACTTGGCTTTAGCCGGCACCGAAAATGACTCTTACGACGTTTTCGTAGTTGCTCATCTTAATGATCTCATAAGTCCAAAAGTAATCAAGTCTATGCTTGATGAATTAAAAGTGGTCAAAGGAGTTCAATTATGCATCTGGGTTGGCGACAACAGCACGGGAGCCATACTAGACGCGAAAACACGCCTTTCGAAGTGGTTACCTGAACTTTCCAATTACAAAATCACCCTTCAATGTGACTATGCATTTAACGATAAATATGGAAATTATAGAGACCCATTCTGGATTTACAATAATACAGAAACCCTCAGCCAAGAATGGTATACAAACTGGTATAGAAACCTAACCGAAGTCGCGAACAATTACTCAAATGTTGACCTAATGGTTGGCTTCAACGAACCCTACAATCACTTTCAGACAAAAGATATGGCTCAAACGATCATGAAACGAGAATACTTAACATGGAAAAACATGAGCAAGATCCCATTTAGCACAGAATTTCTAATGCCATATACCTTCTGGGCAGATTGGTGGAAATTCCCCCAGAACGCATCAATTGAAGCTGATTGTGTCCCCTTCTGGAAAGATTACTCGGATTATATCGGCATAAATTTGTGGGCTAATAATGGGCCTCCTCAGTATGGGATAGGACAAGCAGACTTATCTTTTGAAAGAGTAAAGACCACGATCAAAATGTGCGAATACTATTCCAATATGTTTAACAAGCCAATTCACGTCAACGAGTTCCCAGCTTGGGACGTAGAGACTTTGAAGTACTTTTGCGATCACGTCATGAAATCGCCCAATATAGCCCAGGTATACCAGTTATGGTATTGGAGCGGACAAGAAGAAACCCACTACGACGGATGGAGCTACGCATTATACAATGTTGATGCTAAAACGCTAAACGTAACGAAAAACATGTTCGAGTGGCCCGTATTTAACGCGACCCTAATTTCGTCTCAATAACAACCGATTTTTTTGACCAGTTGAAATAACTGGAGCTCGCTTTCAACTTTCCTTTTCTTTTAATTATTTCTCAAAACAGATAATGAAAATTCTATTTGGACTGGTCCCTATTTCTGTTTCTTGAACAAAATTACCTGAGCTGTAAATCAAATTGGTAAAATCACGAGAAGTTAAACTTGAGTTAAAATAGTGACCAAATCCAAACTCGTACAATAAAGCGTACTTGACATTATTTTTTTGACAGGTATTGATTAGCTCCCCGATCTTGAAGTCAGGCATAAAGGTATCAACAGGAAGTTCGGGGTATTGCAACACGCGATTTTGCTTTTGATTAACTTGCAAGTGGAAGCCCACAACGTTATTGTTGAAAAGCTCAGACCCCCCAATAACAATTATTGACTCATTAGTTTGTATTTTATCAACAACGTACTTAGCAGCATCTTCTATCGGAATGTGAACTTGATACAAAGATACCAGTTGGTAGGCATCGCCGCAGCTCACGAAAACAGCTGAAGCCGTGAAAGCTATTAAGACGCCAGCAGCTACTTTGGCGATTTGCTTCGTGCTCAATTTGTTCGTTGACTTTTGCCAAACGCGCTTGCCTCTATCGTACGAAAATGAGACCAAGGTAGAAGCTGAAATTGCCAAGACTGGAAAAAGGGGCATTACATATCGCCATTGTCTGTTGCCGATGGATGTGAAAATGAGATAAATTACTAAGAACCATACGAGAAGTAGCTTATCTTCAGCTTTTCTTCTCCAGGCAAACATGCCTATTCCAACCAAACCCAGAGCATACATAAAGATTGAAATTGGATGGAGATCAAAATAGGGCCACGTCATCTCTACCAAGTAGAAAACCGGCACAGGGAATCTAACGCTATACAGCGCCCTTTGCGGGTCGCCTATTTGAAATGCATAGATCCAACGACTCCACATCCCGGGAGCAAAGATCTGATAAGCAATAACCAGCCAAACCCCAAGCTACTGCTGCGACTACTAAAATTAGTATCAGAAATCTAGACAGCCTCCATCTGATGAAAGCTCTTCCTGAAATTGCAATGCTAAATAACATCACTATTCCTGCCACAAGAGCTTGGTACTTAGCCAAGAACCCAAGCGCCAAGGCAAAACCAGCTAAAACCAAGAATCTGTTTCGATTTGTTTGCAGCCAAAAGAAAAAGCACAACATCGAACCTAAGAAAAAGAATTCCAACATCGTTTCGATATAAGCCATTCGCGAGACCCAAAAAACCCCAGGCATAACCCCAAAAAACACCGCGGAAAGCAAAGCGACTTTGCCGCCAAACATCCGATTTGTTAATTCGAACAAGACAAAAAGCGAAAGTAACGAAAATGTTACGGCCACAAGTCTGCCAGTGAACAAACTTATTCCGCCAATTCCAAAATAAACCGCAGTTCCCAAATTAAACATAGGCGGGTAAAACGTGTTAGTCGTCAGGTATTCCAAGAAGTTCCCCCGAAGCAACTGCAACCCACCAAAATAATGAATAACCTCATCCCAACGTATTGCGGAATAGCCCAGATTCCAAACAAGCAAAAAAGCGTAAACCAAAACAAAAGCTAGAAAAGCCAATCTCCATTTCATAAACAAGAAATCTTTGAACCGCTTCAACAAACTATTCAAATGAAATGGCTTTTTTCCAGCTCCATCAACCAAACCGAGTTTGCACCGTGCTAAAAGTATGCTGGAAGAGAATTTAAACAAACTATTTCCAAACCAAATCAGCATAAAACGCATTAGGCAACCTGTGCAGATCCATTTAGTGTAGAAAGGCAAGTTTCTAAAGGTCTAAACAAGAGCTCAAGAAAATAGCCTTTCAGAAGAAAAGTAATCTTTTAGAAACTGCTAATTTTTGATGGTGCAGCGGGCAGGATTCGAACCTGCGAACCCCTGCGGGAAAGGATTTCCCATCTAGAGGCCAATTCAGGCCAAATTTGATCTTGAGTCCTTCACCTTTGACCTGGCTTGGTTACCGCTGCATTCAGACTACAACCTTTCCGGTTTCTTTCTTATTAATCATTTGCCGCCATATCTACATGGTTAATATCGAGATATTTCCAATTACCCGTAAGAAAAAGTTCGAACCAGGTAAACGCTAAGAAGATACTGAAGAAGAAACCGATGTCTTCCGGAGTGTCTTCTCCCCCACCTCAAAAACAAACCCAAAACAATAAACACAAACAACCAAAACACACCCCAACACACACTCCACACGCCAAAAAAGCTCCTAAACGATACAAAAAACCAACTAGACACAACAATTCTGTCACACCAAAAACCCCAAAAACAACCCAAAACCCACAAAACACCCCAAAAACCAAACTTTCAACAAGCAAACCCCCACCCACCCCCCAAAAAGATACATCATTTTGTGACAAACAGCTCAAATTTTACCAAGACAAACACTAAATTAAGAACATTAAAAAACACCAGCAAACAACTTTTTGAACCCCCAAAACGCAACCAACCTACAAGCATCGCTAGTAGAAAAAAAGGCATCAGTGTCTTTCCACCCAAAAAAATACCGCACTGCCCACTTATTTTCTATTCAAGGATTTTCTCAAGATCCTCAATAAAGCGTTCAAAAACCTTTAATCCAGAGCTCCAAAAATCGGGCCTTGTCACGTCTACACCGATGATCTTGCCGATCTCTAAAGGAGAAACACTACTACCTGCAGACAACGCCTCTTTCAGCTTGGGCACGAAAACCTTCCCTTCCTCGAGGTACTTCTCATATAGAGTATAGACGAACATTTGAGCGTAAACATACGGATAATTGTAGAACCGATAATTCGCCATGAAATAATGAGGCTTCATAGTCCACTCCGCCGTCATCTCAGGAAACCAATTAACTGCATCGCCGAAAATTCGATCTCTCGATGAAGTCCAACGCTGACAGATGGTTTTGTAATCCAAGAATTCACCCTGCTCTATGCTTCGGTACAACGCTTGCTCAAACCAAACACGGGCTGAAACTTGAAATGCTGTCATCCCAGCTTCATCAATAACTAAGCACAATACTGCTTTACGCTCCATGTCCGATTTTGCTTCTTCCAACAAAAGATCGGTAAGCAATAATTCCCCAAAAATCGAAGCTGTTTCAGCCACGATCGACGGAATATTCATGTTCAAAAGCGTTTGATTTCGTGAAGCGTAGTAGTCGTGTGTTGCATGTCCTAGCTCATGTGCCAAGGTATAAACATCGTTTAGCGAACCGTTGAAGTTATCAAGAATGAACGCGGATTTGCCATTGTACCAACTTGCGCAGAAAGCACCATTACGCTTTCCGAACCTTGGCGAAGCATCGATACGGCACTTCTCGAACATTTCTCGAACGGCATCTGCATAATGGTCGTCAAAACGACTGTAAGAACGTATAACCAAATCTTGTGCCTCTTCAAAAGTAAACTTAAGAACTGGAGTGCTTGGCAAGGGTGCAACAATGTCGTGGTTACCAAGAACTGGCAAGTTCATGAGTTGAGCTTTCAACTTAAGATATCGGCGATAGACGGAAGCATTGTTTTCTATTGCGAGCATCAAATTTTCAATTATTTTCTGTTGAATATCGTTGTTAATGAGACTTGCATCCATCGGCGATGAATATTTTCGTCGTTTAGAAACATTGACCCAGTCATTGCAAATGCTTCGTAACGCGGAAGCGAAAATCTCACCGTCACGACCAAGGAGACCGTAAATGGATTTGTTTGCTGATTCACGTGTAGCACGGTCAGGGTGAGGCAAAAGACCGTTTGCTTCACCGTACGAAAGCAATTTTTTCTCACCCAAAACTGAAACTTCAAAGTTACGCGTGTTGAGCCATTTACTTTGAAGCTCCTCCCAAGCATTAACACCAAACAAGTCCTTCTCGATAATCAGCTGTTCTTCCACTTCCGAGAGTTGATGCTCAACGCGTCGCTTAACACGTTCCAACATGTGTTTGTAACCAGACAAAACTGAATTGTTACTAATATCGGGCTTTTCTTTGACAAGACTTCCTAACTCAAGCGAAAAGAACGCCAACTGCTTCCCAATCTTCGATTCGAATTTATTCACTTTGTCATAAAGCGCTTGAGTTTCAGGAGGGGTCATATCGGCGGAAAAAGCCAAACTCGCGAATAGAGATATGTCAGAAAGGTTCGCCTCAAACATTTCAAGCTCACGAAAACACTGAACTAAATCGTCTCCCGAAAGTTGGGCAATTTTTCCTCGATATTTGCTTTCGAAGGATTCAACCTGCGACGTTACTTCATTAATTGAAATATCAACTGATGAATTAGTTATACTGGGAAATAGAACTGAAAGATCCCAAGTGATTTCCTTTTCTGACATGCAACACGCCTTAGCCTATCCTAAACTTATTTAGAGTCTTTTTTGCCTTTTGTTAATCTTCCCAGCAAAATTCAATTATGATAAAACATAAGTACCAGCGCCTTCATAACAATAGTTTAAGTATTTTACCTCAACCTTATTGCGAGGTGAATTTTAAAAAATGATTTTACCATTAGACTTAATGAGCGACTTGCTGGGCAAAATTACTGGAAATCTAGGTGGAGTGCCAACTCTAGTCATTATGGCAATTCCCCTTGTAATCGGCTTAATAGTGGGTTACTTAGTGAAAAAGTTTCTAAAATTTGCAATAATCGCTGCCATCATCGTAGTCGTAGTAGCGTACTTTGGCTTCTTCGGCTTAAGCTTCACTGTACTAAAGAACCTAGCTGACCAGTACGGACCACTAGCTATTCAAGAGGCTATATTGCTGTTCGGGATGCTTCCATTAGGCATAGGTTTCATAATAGGCGTAATCATCGGCTTCATAGTGGGATAAACCCGAAAATATCCACTTTTCTTCTCAACTTATTTTTTTCCTTAACTTTTTAAGAAAACCAAAACAAAAAAAGAAACAGCATAAAACTTCTAAAGGCAATTTAACTTGATTAAGGCGCAGCAAAGTTTCTGCATTGATCCTTATTCGTGCACTTTATTGCATACCAGAATGATACAGCAAAACCAGCCACTAACGCTACTTCA
Source organism: Candidatus Bathyarchaeota archaeon (assembly GCA_963735905.1). GTDB lineage: Archaea > Thermoproteota > Bathyarchaeia > Bathyarchaeales > Bathycorpusculaceae > JADGNF01. The sequence continues at coordinate 130,484 of CAVTMS010000014.1, forward strand.
ACGACAAGAACAATTGCTAATAATGTTTCTTGTTGGACTGCTTGCTCGTTGAGGTAGCGATTCAGTCCAGTTGGGTCTGTTGCGAGTTCGGGAATTTGTGCAATACCTTTCATGGTTGTTGTTGCTTGTTCGTACAATGCAAAAGCCGGAACGATTAGGGCTGCCGCTAAAAATATGATTCCGAGAATAAGTGCTTTCATGTTCATAAAACAAAACCTTACTTTACCTTTATTTTTGCGTGGATATAAACTTTAGCGGGTATTAGTTCATTCAAAAGTAAGAAAAGAATTCGAAACAATGGATTGATGGGCCCAAGAATAGGCGCAATATTTCTAAGCTCTGATATAATTATGAAGTCTCACCAACATTTGAGAGATAATCGTGAAAAAGAGGAGTGAAATAACCCAAAATGATGTTTGCAAGCAAGACTAATCGTGGGCTTATAGTCTTTATTTCGCTAACGGTTCTATATTTTTGCTCCATTTTCCACAGAGTCGGAATTGCAACCATTTCCGCTGACTTGCAACTAGACTTCAACACCAATGCATCAATTCTCGGACTGATGTCTGGAATGTACTTCTATTCTTATGCAGTCGCACTAATTCCAGCTGGATTAATGGCTGACAAATTCGGAGTAAGAAAGACTCTTACTACTTTCGGTTTGGTAGCTTGCTTGGGAAATCTTTTGTTTTCGTTTAGCCCCACGATTGTGGTTCTTTCGCTTGCAAGAGCATTAATTGGATTTGGTGTAGGCGGTTTCTATATTTGTGCCCTTAAGGCTCTTGCCACAGACTATCCCCGCAAAAGATATGCCACTTTAACAGGGATTTTAACATCTCTAGGGAATATAGGGGGGATCGTAGCAGCTTCGCCGCTTGCTCTTCTAAGCTTAGCCTTGGGCTGGCGAGAAGCATTCTTACTCATCCTCTTCGTCATGATTTCATTTGTTGGGATAGTCTGGTTCGTTACCGACAAAGAACCAGAAAAATTCACCTCAAAAAAGAGAAACATTATTACAGATCTTAGAACGGTTTTCGGCAACAGAGAACTTTTGAAGCTGGCTCCAGTTCCATTTTTCGTTTACGGCTTTTTTGTAAGCTTCCAAGGCCTATGGGTCGGACCTTTCCTTATGAATGTATATAGCATGAGCAAAGCCACAGCCAGCATCTTTTTCATGTTCATCGGCATAGGATTTGTTATTGCCTTTCCAATAGCGGGCTTCATTTCTGACCGAATTAAGAAAAGAAAACCTGTTCTTATCGCGGGCATTTTGTTAAGCCTAGTTTTTTGGGTTATCATGACATTCTTTGGAGGAGCACTAAACAGTACGGCAATTGTAGCTTTATTTTTCTTTTTGGGATTTTCTTTTGGTGTAGCCGACATATTCCTAACAATTCCAGTCAACTTATGCCCAATAGAAATTAGCGGCTTAGCCATTGCGGGTCTAAACATATTCAATTTCGTAGGCGGCGGATTCTTTCAGTACTTTATGGGTTTCACGCTGGATTCGACACGTCAGCTCAACAACGTGCTCCTTTCTTATCAAATCATTTTTGGCATCGCAACGCTTTGCATCTTTGTAGCCCTCATTAGCGCACTTAGACTAGACGAAAACAAATGTGGATAATTGTAAACCAGGTATTCCGTTGATGGAAGATGACAATTATAACTTAAACCTAGTTAAGATTTAGAATATTGGAAGAATAGAATAAGATGGCTAACCAACAAAACCAATTTTATTCTAGTCAATCTGCTTTTCAAGCAGGCCTTCGTTAAGAACAGTGGTCATTTCTTCGCACGAAATTTTTAGATCAGCTATCTCGGCTTTCAATTTTTCAGCATTACTCTTTCTCATTTCTATTTCGTCTTCTGACTTTAACTTGAAGGCTTTCACGCAATGTTAACCAGTTTTGTTTCTCTTCAATTAATGCCGCTTCTTCAATTCTGAGTTTCTGCAAAACATTTGTAGGGTTGGTTTTTTCCTCAAATTGATTTTCATTCGTCAAAGAGTCCATGACCAAATCGCCAGTGATATCGCCGATTTTTGCAGACACTTTCACCATTTCGAACACCAAGAATTTTCTATCGATATTTATTCTAAAATAGCTTATGAACTTAGAATCCTTATCAGATTTCTATACCAAAAGTTTTGCAATTACATGCAATTTTACTTTATTGCTTTTCCTCCAAAGCTCAATCTCATTTTTTCCGGTGGAAAAATTGGTGATTACTTATGGATTGATCGGGGAGGTTTTGAAGCAGTATCTCGGCCACTTTGGCCATGCTTGCCCCACGTTGCAAGCTCTGAAGTCAATAACTAGGCGCATTCCTATTTTCAGTGAATTTTCTTGAACTCCTGAAATCATGCCAGGAAGTTTCAAATTATTCTCCAATTGAACGATGCCAACTGTATACGGTGCCATTGCTTGGAATTGTGGGGGCGCTACATGAATGATCGTATAGGTCAATAATGTTCCTTTTCCAGAAATTTCTACCCACGTGAATTCTTGGCCGTAGCAGTTATCGCAGATAGGTCTTGGAGGCAAGTGAATTTTTCCACATTTGTCACATTTGCTTGCCATAAGTTTTTCTTGAGTCAAAAACTTGTAGAACTGATCAATGGTTGAGGGTGGCTGCGTGCTCATTCCAAATTGGCGCTCCTGTAAATATGAACGGCAGCAGTAGCTCCTGCACCGCCTACATTGTGAGTTAAACCGATTTTTGCGTTTTTGACTTGGCGTTTGTCAGCCTGCCCAGTTAATTGCAGGTAAATTTCGTAAGCCTGAGCCGTGCCGGTTGCCCCAACAGGATGACCCTTTGCTTTGAGCCCTCCACTAGTGTTTACAGGCATGCGTCCACCCAAACAAGTTTCTCCGCTTTCAATCAATTCACCACTTTTTCCCACTGGACAAAATCCAAGATCTTCATAAGACATCAACTCCACAAAAGTAAAGCAGTCATGAACTTCTGCAACGTCGATGTCGTCGGCTTTGAGGGCCGCCATATCGAATGCTGTTTTGGAAGCGATTTTCGCAGAAAGCAAACTGGTTAGACTTTTGCGTTCGTATAATCCGATGGTGTCGCTAGCTTGACCTGAGCCGATTATATGAACGGGTTGATCCGTGTATTTTTGGGCGAGTTCGGGTTTGGTTAGAATCACGCAGCTGGCGCCGTCAGTGATGAGGGAACAATCATACATTTTTAGAGGCCAAGCAACCACTTTAGAGGACAAAACCGAGTCAATAGTTATTTCTTTTTGCAAATGCGCTTTGGGGTTTAGAGTTGCGTGATGGTGGTTCTTGACGGCAACTTTCCCCATTTGCTCCTGAGTTGTTCCGTAAGCATTCATATGGGCGGTAGCCATTAAAGCAAATAAACCTGGGAAGGTTATGCCGTGGAATTGTTCAAAAGGGTAATCTGAAGCCATCGCTAGGTACTCCGTCACTTCAGATGTGTTTCGATGAGTCATCTTCTCGACGCCGCCGACAATAACGACATCAGCTAACCCTGAAAGAACAGCATAAATTCCCGTACGTAATGCGGCGCCTGAAGAAGCGCAAGCTGCTTCGGTTCTAGTTGCAGGAATCCCCAAAAGCCCTGACCAATCCGCTGCAGCAGAGCCAGTGTGTCCTTGATGCTCATATGATTCGCCCATGTGACCAATGAACATAGCCTTCACGTCTCTCTTAGGATCTAGTTTGGGACAACGGTCGAAGGCTTCTTTGGCAGCATAGCTGAAGAGTTCACGCGCGTAAAGACCGTCATGTTTGCCGAATTTTGAGAGTCCCGCGCTAATTATTGAGACAAGCGGCTTGCCATTCAAATGTCAAATTCCTCTTTCATGTTTCATCTATCTTAAGTGACGTTTAAAGACTATGCAAATCGCTCCGCCTTCTTTTATAAGTTTATACACCGAAGCATAGCCTTACTTCAAACAATTTCTAAATTGAATCCAAGATTTTTCCTTAGCTCGAATTAAACCAAAAAAATAATAGTAAAAGTCGAAAATCCTCACTTTCTCAAAAAAATTGGCGTCCCAAAAACAAACTATTCTTGAAAACTAGCGAATAAGAGAAGTGTTGCTTAGTCAGATTGCAGAAAAATAAATTGCATAAGAAAATAAAAGGAAAAAGCAAGGGTTACTTGCTTAGTTGTTTTCGCATTTCTTCGTAGGTGTTCTTGATGTCTTCAACTGAAGCGTCGTCTTCAAGTGTTGAAACGTCACCGATTGGGGCACCAACGAGAACGGCTTTGAGAATTCTGCGCATGATTTTGCCGCTTCGAGTTTTAGGCAGTTTGTTTACTATGACGACTGCGTCTGGAGTGGCAATTGGTCCGATGGTGGTGCGAATGTGTTTCACAAGTTCGGCTCTAAGCTCTTCGCTGGGTTGGAAACCGCTACGCAAAACTACGAAGGCGACTGGTACTTCGCCTTTGACAGCGTCTTCTTTGCCCATGACGGCAGCTTCGGAAACAGCTGGATGAGATACTAGTGCGCTTTCCAACTCTACCGTGCCGATTCTGTGGCCTGCTACTTTTAAAACTTCATCTGCTCTGCCCAAAAGCCAGAAGTAGCCATCTGGATCGCGAACTGCATAGTCGCCTGTATAGTAAGTGTTGAGCCATCTGCCAAAGTAAGTCTGTTTGAATCGATCTGGATCCTTCCACAGTGTCTGAAGCATTCCAGGCCATGGAGACTTGACAACAAGAAAACCTTTGACTCCCGATCCTACTGGTTGACCCTTGTCATCGTAGATATCAGCGTTAATGGCTGGAAGAGGTAATGTTGCGGAGCCCGGCTTTAATGGAGTAAGTTCTAGTCCGCTGAGTGGTGCGATCATGAATCCGCCTGTTTCCGTCTGCCACCAAGTGTCTATGATAGCAAGACGTTCTTTGCCAATGACCTTGTAGTACCATTTCCAAGCTTCAGGGTTAATTGGTTCACCCACAGTGCCCAGAATACGCAAGCTGCTGAGGTTGTGCTTATTTGGCCATTGTTCGCCGAACTTCATGAACATACGTACTGCAGTTGGAGTGCCGTAAAGTATTGTTACCCCATGGCGCTCTATCATGTCCCACCATCTGTCTTGAGCTGGATAATCTGGTGTTCCTTCAAACAAGAATGCCGTTATCCCCAAACTCAAGGGAGCATAAACATTGTATGTGTGCCCGGTAATCCAACCAATGTCGGCGACACACCAGTAAATGTCATCGTCCGTTGGATTAAATGCCCATTTCAGAGTCCAGTATGCCCAAACTAAGTAGCCACCTGTGCCATGCTGTACTCCTTTGGGTTTTCCAGTTGTTCCAGAAGTATAGAGGATGAACAAGGGGTCAGTTGATTTCAGACTTTCTGGTTCTACGTATGCGCTTGCGCCAGCTTTTGCTAAAGATTCTTCATACCATACGTCGCGTTGGTCTTGCATCTTTATGGGTTGACCTGTTCTCTTGACAACTATTACTTTCTCGACGCTAGTTGTTGTTTGTAGAGCGCGATCTGCATTTTCTTTGATGGCAACTGGCTTTCCACGTCTAAAAGATCCATCTGCGGTTACGAGAATTTTTGCCCCGCAATCGTTGATTCTGTCTGCAAGTGCTTCAGCGCTAAATCCTGAGAAGATTACCGTATGGATTCCGCCTAGGCGTGCAATTGCGAGAAGCGTTATGGGCAATTCAGGAATTACAGGCAAGTATACTGCGACACGATCTCCTTTCTTCAGCCCAAAATCTTGCAAGGCTTTTGCGAGTTTGTTTACTTCCCGGTAGAGCTGATAATAGGTATAGGTTTTAACCTCGCCCATTTCGCCTTCCCAAATGTAGGCAAGTTTGTTCTTTCTGGAAGTTTTGATGTGTCGATCTAAGGCATTGTAGGATATGTTAAGTTCTCCATCTGGGAACCATTTGTAGAACGGAGCATCTGAATCGTCCAAAACTCTAGTTGGCGGTTTAAACCAATCTATTGCTTTGGCTTTTTCAGTCCAGAATTCTTGCGGGTTTTTGAGTGATTTCTCCCATTCTTGTTTCCTCTTTTCTCCGGAGGAAATTTTTTCAGCATTTGGATAGAATTTCTCGTTAAAGGGCAAACTGGATTCGGACATTCATTTTCCACCCTAATTTTAAACTGGAAGACGTTGAGAATTACAGAATATAAGCTTTTCCGAGTCACTTATTCCAAAGAATGCTGCGATAAACTTAGAAAGTTTGGAATTTCCAAGCCTAAAAAAGCAATCAACTGAGCTTAATTACCTTAGCAGAATGAAAAATTATCTGAACATTATCGAAAAAATTTTACTAAAAGTTGAAGATTTCTCAAAATAAAAAAAATACGAAAAAGGAAAAGACTTATTGAACTGGGCAAATAGGCAGCACAGTTTTCTCGTGACATTCATTCAAAACTTCTGCCAACGCAAGATAAATCGCGCTTGCGCCACAGATTATCCCTTCTATTCCAGTTATTGTCGCTATCGTAGAGTTCAAAGTAAGTTCTCTAGCAACCAATAGGAAAAACAGAACTGCTAGGCTTCCAAAAACGAATTGAAGTGCACGATTCTTGTTAAGTGTCCCAAAGAACATCACAAATGTGAATATTCCCCACATGAAGAAGTAAGCTGCAAGCGCCGTATGCGTCGGTCCGACAATCGCAGGATTTCCTGGACTGAAGAAAGTCAACCTGGGCAGAACAAACAAAGTCACCAGACTCCACCAGAACAAACCATAAGAAGTAAACGCCACTGTGCCGAAAGTGTTTCCTTTTTTAAATTCCATTATGCCTACAATAACCTGCGCCAAACCACCATAAGCTAGTCCCATCGCCAAAATCATCGTGTCTAATGGGAACAATCCAGCATTATGCAGATTCAGCAATACTGTGGTTAATCCAAAGCCTAACAGCCCTAAGGGCGCAGGATTTGCTAATTTCGCCAATTTGTCACTCATCTTTCCACGTCACTAAAGATTCAACAGTTTAGACGTTTCTTCAGCGTTTTTCAATATATCTTTATTGGTTTTTTACATGTCTCCTCTTCTTTTGCACGCGACGTATTTACCAAGTTCAAGGACGCTAAAGACAATTGCGCCAAACAAAGCGGCTATAGCCCAGTCTATGATTTCCGGTGAATGCACGTCAAATATTGCTTGAACTCCCGGTGTGTATAGAATGAATAGTTGTAGTGCAAATGACGATAGAATCGCATACCACAGGAATTTGTTTTTGAAAACGCCTACTTTGAATACGGGGTACTTTAGTGAACGCGCTGATATCGCGATAACCAACTCCATTACTATCATTGCAGTCAGCAATTGGGTTCGAGCTTCCAAAAGTTGGAAGTCGCTTGCCCAAGGATTATGCGAAAAGAAGGCTATTAGAAGCATAGATGACATTAGAACAGGCATAACAGTTAGGTAAACCTTGACTTCTTTAGAGAATATGCTTTCCTTAGGTTTCCTGGGTTTTTGCTTCATTAAGTCTGGGTCTCCCGGATCAACACCTAAAGCGATAGCAGGCAATCCATCGGTAACAAGATTCATCCACAAAAGTTGCACCGCAGTCAGCGCAATAGCCGCATTATTTATTGCGTCAATATTCGATCCTGGAGACAAAAGTCTGGCTAAGAATGGAACGCTGACTACAGCTATGAACATAACAAGAATTTCCATTATGTTGCATTGTAAGAGATATGTGAGGTACTTCTTGATGTTGCCATATATCTCTCTGCCTTCCTTGACCGCCTTTACTATGCTCGCGAAATTGTCATCTGCTAAAACCATGTCCGCGGCTTCTTTGGTTACTTCAGTTCCGCTTATGCCCATTGCAATTCCGATGTCACTCATTTTTAATGCAGGTGCATCGTTCACACCGTCACCAGTCATTGCTACAACTTGATCTTTGGCTTTCCAAGCCTTTACAATGCGCATTTTGTGCTCTGGGGAAACCCGTGCATATATAACAACATCTTCAACCTTTGCAGCGAGCTGTTCTTCACTCATTGCCTCAAGCTCTACTCCAGTCAATACTTTGTCATCATCGTTCTGGCCAAGAAGGTCGAGCTCTTTGGCGACTGCTGTCGCGGTTAGTTTGTGGTCTCCAGTAATCATAACCACGCGGATTCCTGCGCTTTTACAAAGCCCAATTGCATCCTTGACTTCTTTTCGTGGCGGGTCAATCATTCCAATGATCCCGACAAAAGTAAATGCTTCTTCGATTCCTTCGCCGAACTCTGTTTCTTTTTCGGGCAATTCTTTATATGCAAAACCCAAATTTCGTAAAGCTTTACTTGCCATGTTTTCAGTGACTTTTTCGAGGCTGACTATATTTTCCGATGTAAGTTTTTGTGTTTTGCCATTATGTACTATATGTGAACATTTTTGCAGAACAAATTCGGGTGCTCCTTTCATATAGGCGATTTTTTTGTTGGCTTCCAAATGGATTGTGGTCATCCGTTTTCGTTCAGAACTAAATGGTATTTCGGCTATCCTTGGCGAATTTTGTTCCAAATCCTGTTTCCATAAATCCACTTTGGCTGCCGCTACAATGAGGGCACCTTCAGTAGGGTCTCCTTTTATCACCCAATTCTCAGTCTTTGTATCTTTCTCCAGTGTGGAATCATTACATAAAGAAGCTATTTTCAGAAGTTTAGTCAATTCTTCGGTGGGAACTACCTTTTTGTCTTCAAGTTGAAATTCCCCTTCTGGATTGTAGCCTACTCCTGTTACTTTGAACGAGGCTCCATTGACGAAAACGCTTTGAACTGTCATTTCTCCTTTGGTCATAGTTCCAGTTTTATCGCTGCAAATTACACTTGTACTACCCAAAGTTTCTACGGCGGGCAAGCGTTTTACTATAGTATTAACTTTAGCCATACGATACATTCCGATGGCAAGTGCCCCTGTAACTATTGCCGGCAGCGCCTCGGGAACAGCGGCAACTGCAAGGCTAACAGCCCAAAGAAGCATATCTATAATTGGACGTTGTTCGACTACTACGCCGACTGTTCCAACGCCTATGCAAATTACAACTGCAAAGATGCCTATCCACTTTCCAACACCGGCCATTCTTTTTTCTAGCGGTGTTTCCTCCTGAGTTGTGCTTTGAACCATTTGAGCGATTTTTCCAAATTCTGTCTGCATCCCAGTAGTTGTAACAAGAGCTTTAGCTCGTCCATAAACGACAACTGTTCCGGTGAAGATCATATTGTTTTTATCATTAAGTGGAGCATCCTGTATCAACTCATGAGCATGTTTATCTACGGGTGCAGATTCACCAGTCAACGCTGCTTCGTCAACCTTGAGGTTGTAACCTTCTAAAATTCTCGAGTCCGCAGGAATTTTATCTCCCGTAAAAAGTAAGATAATATCACCTGGCACAAGCTGACTGGCTGGAACTTTGATTTCTTTACCATCCCTTAACACAATTGCAGTAGGTGCCGTCATTCGTTTGAGAGCTTCAACAGCTTTCTCGCTTCGATATTCCTGAGTAAAACCTAAAGTCGCACTTGCGATTACGATTGCAAGAATAATTAGCGCATCAACAGTTTCCCCGACAACAAGGGATAATCCGGTGGCGATCAGAAGAATAATCATAAGCACTTCAGTAAATTGGCCAAGGAAAAGCAAGATTGGTGACTTTCCCTTTTTCTTTTTAAGTTCGTTAGGTCCGTATGTAAGAATTCGGGTTTGAGCTTCTTCACTTGTTAAGCCTTTATTACTTGTTTTGAGTTCCTGCATCGCCTCTTCAGGGGTCAATGCATGCCAGGGCTTTGCCACGTCTTACAACTCCAGTTTTCAGGTAACTTTTAGCATTAACACCTATAGACGTTTCTGAAATTTTTCGAAAATTCTGCAAGATTCCAGAAAAAATATTTGAAAAGTTATTTACACACGAAAATGAGGTTGACCTGCTATTTTGAAAGTTAACGTCGAAAGGTTCTTAAGTCATTGGGTCTTTTCCCTAACGGCAATAGCACATCCAAATTCACAGTTAAGCAAAAGGCACGCTTGAAAATAGTCATGAAAGCGGGTCTATGCGAACTGAAAAGGTTAAAATACCCGAATAGAGAGGTGAAAAAGATATGGAAAATATATACGCAGCAATGCTCCTTCACAAGGCAGGTAAAGAAATAAACGAAGAAACAGTTACCGCCGTACTCACCGCAGCAGGACTCAAAGTTGATGCAGTCCAAGTTAAGGCACTCGTAGCATCACTCAGCGAAGTCAACATTGATGAAGCAATCAAAGCCGCACCAACTATGATGGCAGCAGCTCCAGTCGCCGCAGCAGGCGCAGAGGCAAAACCAGCAGCAGCCGCACCTGAAGACAAGAAGAAGAAAGCAGAAGAAGAAAAAGCCAAGGAAGAAGCAGCTCTCGAAGGATTAGGCGCCCTATTCGGGTAAAACGCCAAATTTCTTTATTTTTAATTTCTTTTCAAAAACAAAATTTTTATCTATCGCCTTCAAATAAATAGAAAACAGCATAATTTTCAAAAAACAAGAAAACAAAACTTCAGTTGCCCTATTGAGTCATTGTCTTATAAGATTCATCAACTGGAATCTTGGATTTTCGCGTTCTTTCAACAACCATCTTCACAGCAACGGCAGGCAACCAACCCAAAAGAATTGGCAACGTCGCAGGTAAGGCTGGAACTGGAAGCGCATCGGAAAGGGACTTGTTTAATAAAATTAGTTCAAATAAACCAAACGAGATGCAAATTGTCAAAAGTGAAGCAATAGCTGTTTTTTTGCCAAAGTGTTTCAGAGTCTGAGATGCAAGTATGCCTGCAAAGAAAAAGTCACCCAGGCCCAATCGCATGATAAGAATTCCAGCGCTGGTCGAAATTACTGGGAGCGTTGGAAAAGCAACAAGCACAGGTAGACCCAAACCGGATATATGCTCAGCGGCTTGAACCATCGTCCCGGTAATCCAAACAAGAACGATATCCATGCCTGTAAGGAAACCAGCGAAAATAAACACCGTTTTCCAATTAAAGAGGGTATTTAGGTACAGAACAATAAGTATTGCAAAAATTATTCCATAAATATCCAGTAGATATGGAAATTGGTTGAAACTAATTACCGACGAAATAGCAAATCCTATTTTTGTTTGACCATAGAAACCAAAAAGCAGAAGAAATAGAGTTGGCGCCAGAGCCGCTACGTACCATTTTGGCCGTATTGCTGCAGTTTTTTTTACGAGCAATAGAACCACAAAACTGCAGAATGATAGAGCTGCAAACGCTAGAGTTCCATAGAATCTTAAATCCTGAGGTACAACTCCTAGAGAACCAGCTATCCCAGCCAATAAACCGACAATAATGAAAATACCACAATAAAGGGTCAATCTCTTGATGCCCATATCTGAAAAAGCGTAGGAAACCATGAACAATAAAGAAGAATAAGAGAAAAGGAAAAGAGCCATAATTGCCATACTCGGAATAAATACGACTATAGAAACGGCTGCCGCAATCATCAAAACCAATAAAGCTGTATCCCGAGTTTTGAATTCACGCTCTTCCACAGTAGTTTTTAGTTTTGATTCAGCTCTCGTCCCTAAGAACATGGCCACTGATGTCACAGCGAAAAGTATTGCAGGCATCAGTATGTCGAAATTCATGAAACCAAACTCTCCAAACGGGCATTTATCCCTTTAGCCCTTTAAAACCAAATCAGAACAAAATATAGTACAAGAAACTGAAAAAATAAAATTGAAAAAAGGATGTTTAGAACGAAGTAAAGACGTTAGCTTAAGAGCTTAATAGCGTCGTGGTGGTCTTCGTTTTGAATAGCACTCTCGGCAGTAAACTGGCCTAGTACCGTCTGGCTTGAATGGAACTTCACATTCCTTTCCGCAGTCAGCACAGGTTGCCTTGTGCATCTCTTTTGGATACATTCTCATTTTCACTTCCTGTTATATTCGGTGCAAAACAACTTTTGCACAAGCCAATACCTGCAGACTTGGTTTTAAACCTATCCATATTAACCCCTGATTTTTAGTGGAATTTGAACGATTCTCCATCAAAATAGAAAACCTACTAAAAAACAAAAGCCAAAGAAGTCATAACTCAGCCTCATTATCTCATTTTCAAAAAAGACGATCTTTTAGTAAGTATCCTTTAAATGTGAGAGTCTCGCTTAACAGAGCGTGGAATTTATGTCTCAACCAGTTTACGCAAGAATTGTCAATTACAGAGTAGGTCCTCGCGAACAATCATCAAAAGAAATACTAATTCAGATTATTGGCACAGAACAAGCTTCAAAAGCCGGTAAATTCATCGGAAAAAAAGTAGTTTGGAAAAACACAACGGCAAAATTACTGGGACAAGTTACAGGATTACACGGCAAAAACGGGATCCTCAAAGCAAAATTCAAGAAGGGAGTTCCGGGTCAAGCTATTGGAACAACTGTTGAGTTATTCAGCAGCTAAAACACTTTTCATATTTTATTTATTTCTTAATTATTTTACAAGTTATTATAAACATAAGATAATCGCCATAGAAATCGTATTTAGCCTATAATGAGCGATTTATGGCTTCAAACTAAAAAAAATTACTTTAATCCTTCAGCATGCTTTTTCATCCAATCAATTGCAAAAGCTTCAGCCTTTGATTCGGTTGGAAATTCAGGAGAAATTTCTTCACCTTCATTGTTGGTTCCACTTGCCCCAACAAAAAGAAAAACCAAGTATTCATCACTGAATTCTTTCTTTCTAATAACCACTGTCTGCCCTGTAGTTTCATTAACGAAACCGCGATCGTGACTTATTTTTCTCCAGCCTTTTAGAATCTTCATATAGAAACCTCAATTTACAACATAAAATGGGAAATGCATGAACATATAGCTATATTTCTTATTCAGGTGCATGCGTGAATTTACTGAAGACACCAACGTGTTCTTCTTCCTTCTTTGCTTGACCATTATCTCTTCGCCTAGCCCATGCTTGTTTTCCATCAAAAACATTTATTCTGTTGGAGGATTCTTGCGGCCTTGAATTGTTCTTCGAGAAACATTCTCGACAATAAACGGGTTTGCCCGCTGTAGGCTTGAATGGAACAGTGCAAGTCTTTCCACAACCGGTGCATTTTGCTTCAAACATTGTTCTTTGTGACATTATATCACCTCGATTAACTTCTGAAAGGTAATTGAAAAAAGATATTTCCAATTATCAATATTTTAGACTCTCTCCGCAGACATAAAGGTTGTCATCGCACATAGCGAAAAGGTTCAATCGACATTACCGAAATTTGCATAAACTTGAAGAACACAAAAATGAAGGAAGAAAGGAAAAAAAAAGTTTACTTCAAAAAATCAAACTGCACGTTAAGAATAGCCAAAGTTGCCAGGAGAGCTTCCTCAGTTCTCACCGTTTCAGTACCCTGATTAGGAATGGTATTCAACAAGAAATCGACTTTTTCCCTCAGCCGGATACCTTCGTCTTTGGCAATTTCATGTAAACCTCTTGTTGGAGCACCAAACAACAGAATTATATTAGCTGCATTTTTCCATCTTGCAATCAAAGAGTTGGAAACATCTTGAAACCTATCCGCAAGTTTAGACGTTGCAATTGTCAAATCGAATCTATGAGAATCAAGAATAGTTGTCAAAGAGCCTTTCTCTGCGAATACTTCATAACCCCAATAGGCTGGAACATCATTCAAGTTTGCCATTTGAACTTCAACCCGATCGCTCGTTTTTGAAATTCTCACCGTAAGTCGTTTATCGGGTGCAAGTTGATCAATGGGAAGTAGAGCCGGACGTTCTGAACCGATTTCAACTAAGGTACCTTCACTGGATCTAGAAAGAGTTAGGCCTTCTCGGTAATCTCCAACCCTAAGGTCGCGAATTCTCCCAGTCAATGGATGATGAGGCGTCCGTAATGGAGGTAGAATTCCGGCAAATTGCAACTCGGGTTCAAGTTCAAACAACATTTTCCGCAAATACTGCGGAGTTTCCATATAAGTTAACAAGAGCTCAATTAGGTACAAATCATTCTTTTGGTTAACTTTTGGGTTGTCAGGGTAAATTATTATTTCATTAACTCGGAAGATCGCGGCCGCTCGACCGACATACCCAATTTTCGCGGTTTTTTCTCGCAGATGCGGTGTGTCGGAAATCATTGAAGCAGGAATTGCAATTGCCAAATGTCTCTTTTTCATTTTTTTTATTGATTGCATTGGAGAATATTTTGCTCCAAACTTTGCTTTGATTGTTAGAAGTGAAAAATCAAATATAAACCTGCAGACATTAACAATAACTGGGAGAATAATTTGCCAAAGTCAATTCTAGACGATATTAGCGCGATCCAAAAAATCGACAAGAGCGACATGCTTTCTTTTCACGTAACTGCCTCAAAGCATTACAAGGAATCAGCCAAAAACGCTGAGAAATTTAAGCTTGATTATCCTCGTCCAGAAAACATCATTATTTCGGGTATGGGTGGCTCCGCAATTGGAGGCGAACTTTTAAAAGATTACACACGGGGGGCTGCAAGTGTTCCAATCGAAATCAATAGAGAATATCACCTACCAAAGTACGCAAACAAAAAGACCCTCGTAATTTTGGCAAGTTATTCCGGAGATACCGAAGAAACTTTAAGCAGTTTACTTGACGCCGTAAACCGTAAGTGCATGATATTCTGCCTGAGCTCAGGAGGAAATCTAATCAGATTAGCCAAGATGCTGAACATACCCTATCTCGAAGTCCGCTCAGGAATGCCCCCGAGGGCTGCATTACCACACATGTTAATGCCTTTGCTAAAATGCATGGAACAAATCGACGTTATTCCCAAAGACTTGAAAGAGTTTTCCGAGACAATAAAAGTATTAGAAAAAATGAGCAATGAAAACTCCCCGAGCAAAAATATAGAGGTCAATACAGCCAAGAAACTTGCTTTGAGTCTCAGTGATGTGATGCCCGTAATTTATGGATTTGAAATGTATCGAGGAGTGGCTTTGCGTTTTAAGCAACAATTCAATGAAAACGCAAAAGTGCCAGGAAAATGGGAATATTTCAGCGAGCTTAATCACAACGAAACTATGGGCTGGGAAAACGCAAAACAATTCGCAAAATATTACTCGGTCATTCTAATTAGGGACGAAGCAGAAACCCCAGAAATTCGTAGCCGAATTGAAACCACGAAGACTCTTATGCAACCATCGATTTCAAAAATATCCGAAATCTGGGCACAAGGAAAAAGCAACTTGGCAAAAATTCTATCCACAATACTGGTAGGAGACTTCGCAAGTGTCTACTTAGCACTCCTTCGAAACTTGGACCCAACGCCAGTAGAAACTGTAACGGCAATGAAGGAAAAAATTGAAGAAAATGGCATTAAAGCTAAAATAATTTCTGAATTGGAAAAAGCAGCGTTAAATAATGCTTAGCTGCTTTCCTTCACGAAACGCTTGAACGCTTCTTCTGCTTCTTCAAGCGTCATCATTTGTGGTGGACGCTTGAACCCGTAGGCACATATTGATTCTATTGCACCTTTTTGCTTCTTGGTTAAAGCCAATTTCAGCGCTCTAATCACGTCAAAGAGAACACTTCCAGCGTTGGGGGCGTCTATTGTTGAGAACTTGAGGTCTATTTGCATGGGAGCATTGCAGAAGTATGTGCCGCTTATCCAGAAGTAACTGTCACGTTTGTTTTGCAGAAAGTCTACATAATCTGTTGACCCAGCAACCACTTCAGTTTTGTAGGGCAACGTCGAGGCCACGGACTCGGTTTTGATTGCCCGTTTTGCATCTCTAGTCCTATCCATTGTATCGAGAGATTCAGTTCCCCCGCCTACGTCCAACTGATATGTTTCAGTAATTTTTACGCCATTCATTGAAAGAAGCTGCAACAAAGTTCTATGTAAAGCAGTAGACCCAACCTGGTCAACAAGGTCGTCACCTATCAAAGGCAAGCCTGCATCGGAAAATTTCTTGGCCCATTTCATGTCGCTAGCAATGAAATTTGGAGTCGCATTAATGAACGCACATTTCGCCGCCAAAGCTTGCTCAGCATAATATTCAGAAGCTTTCGCTGCACCACTTGGAAGCAGATTAATCATAATTTCTGAGCCTGACTGCTTCAATATTTTTGCGACATCAACATCAGCTGATTTGCTAACCTTAACAACACTATCTGTTGACTTGCCTACGCCGTCCATTTGAGGGCCTTTGTGAACAAGTATGTCCATTTTGGAGACATCCGCAACTTTGGGAGCATTATTGGGATTGGCAAAAATGGCTTCTGAAAGGTCTTTGCCAACTTTTCTTTCGTCAATATCAAATGCAGCTACAATTTGGATATCTTGAGGACTCAAACCCCCCAAAACTGGATTGCGTAGTCCAACCAATTGTGTCTTTTCACTTTTGCCGTAATACTGCAATCCTTGGATTAAGGCTGAAGCGCAGTTTCCCACACCGATCAATGCAACTTTAGTTTTTGGCATTCGTAGCCACCTTGTTTGGGCATTTCTTATTCACGATTGCCTATAAAAGGCTACGCTGCCAACTGCCAGTTTAAGTTCCGTTCAGTAATAGAACATCTTTCATATCAAACATTCAATTTATCAGGAAAACAGTAAAAACTATTTATGTTGCTGTTGAAGCTTTGTTATTAGCAACGAGTTTTAAGGAGAATTTAAATGAATAAAAAATTCGCTTTAATATTTGCAGCAATTCTATGCATCTCAACATTTTCCGTTCTCGGCCTTAACGCAAATGCCCAATCGTCCACCTCATCATGGCCCATGTTCCACGTTGGATTGGCGGATTCTAACGGACCTTCCACAAACCAAACCCTGTGGAACTTCACCACAGACGGACAGATGTGGTCTAGTCCTGCAGTTGTAAATGGCATTCTGTATGCTGGATCGTATGACAAACAGGTCTATGCAATAAACGCAATCACTGGTGCCAAAGTGTGGAACTTTACCACCGGCGGCAGAGTCAATCCATCTCCAGCAGTCGCAAACGGAATCGTCTACATAGGCTCAAACGACCACAACGTCTATGCGTTAAGCGCAACAGACGGATCTCTAATTTGGAATTATACCACAGGCAACCAAGTTCAATGCAGCCCTACTGTTGCCAACGGAATAGTTTACGTAGGCTCAAACGACGATAAATTATACGCTTTAAATGCAACTAATGGAAATGCCATTTGGAACTTTCCAGCAGGCGGCGACGTAATCTCTACCCCCACGGCTGTCAACGGAGTGGTCTACTTCGGTTCCTATGACAAAAATGTCTATGCTTTGAACGCAGAAACGGGTGCAAAAATTTGGAATTACACGACAGGGAGCTATATCGAATCTTCTCCTGCAATTGCGAACGGAGTTCTCTACATTGGCTCGTACGATAACAAAACGTACGCTTTGGACATAGCGACCGGCACAAAAATTTGGACAGCAGACACAGGCTACGATTTATGCGTTCAGGCGTCCCCCACAGTTTTCAACGGAATAGTCTACACGGGAGGCTCATTCGATGGGTATGTCTATGCATATAATGCAACTAATGGCGCAGTAATATGGTCATATAATGGGACTCCAACAGCACCCCAAACACCTGGAATAGAGATTGCGACGGGAATATATAGCGCGCCAGCAGTTGCCGGCAACGTTGTATATGTTAACGCGTTTAACGCGACGCTAGCCTTGGATGTAACAACTGGAAAACTGCTATGGACTTTTGAGACAAACGGAGCTCTCTACTCATCTCCAGCAGTCGCCAACGGAATGGTCTACATAACCTCCTACGACAAAAACATCTACGCAATTGGCTCGCCAACACCCGCAGCAACTCCTACGCCAACCTCTAGTATTTCACCTTCACCCATAACTTCTGCAGTTCCCTCAGCCTCCCCTTCAACATCGGCAGGAAACAATAACACATATTACATAATTGCAGCAGTCATAGCAATCGTAATTGTAATCGCAGCAGCGGGCATAGCTCTCAGCAAACGACACAAATAGCCATAAAACCCAACATCGCCCCTTTTTCGGGGAATCTAATCTTTTTTGTGAAATACTTTCGCCAGAATCATCGTTCAAATTGGATTAGAATCACTCAATCTTAGCTGCCAATTATTAAGAACTAGAACAAACCCGCAGGGGAATCTGTTCTACTTCCTCTCATCCAAAAGAAGAAGAAATTGGTGAAAAATGCACGTTTCTTCTTCTTTCAGTCCCCCACAAGAAACCATTTTCCAGATATTCAAAAGCTCGAGAGTCAAGTAGAAAGAACAACAAACACCAATTTCTTCACTGTTGTTGTTCTTTCGCCAAGTTTCAGCGCAAAAGAAGAAGAATGGAAAAAAAATCAAATCTTCTTCTATCCAACTGATTATTTTGAAAGGCGAAAAACGGAGCCGTTTTCCAGAAAAAGCAAACAGATTAACTTTTTTTCAACGCAAAAAGCCCCCAAATCAGTTCTCTTTATAGATGGTTCATGATCAGTAAGCAGTTCAATTATTAGTAAGCTTTAATTTCCAAGCAGCCTTAAGCAGTAAAAAGGGTCGGCAAAAAGTTGAGCGACAACGTCAAATGTGACAAATTCACAGCTATTAACGAGTTAGCAAGAAGACGCGGTTTCTACTGGAACAGTTATGAGATTTATGGAGGTGCAGGCGGATTCGTAGCCTATGGCCCGTTAGGAACTAGGCTAAAACAGAATATCGAAAACAAACTTCGCGAGTTGTTCGTGAAACAAACTGGCGTCCTAGAGATGGAATCATCAGTTATCACGCCTGGCAAGGTTTTCGAGGCTTCGGGTCATGTGGACCACTTTAAAGAACCCATGGTGGAATGCGTTAAATGCAAAAAACGTTTCCGCGCTGATCACCTGCTCGAAGAATTTGCCAAGATTTCGTCAGTACAGGCTGAAAAAATGACCCTTGACGAAGTCAAAGCGGCAATAGAGAAAAATAATATAACCTGCCCGGATTGCGGCGGAGGCTTCAACACCCCCCAACAATTCTTGACAATGTTCATCACCACCATCGGACCTTACTCTGGCGCAACAGGCTATGGCAGGCCAGAAGCAGCCCAAGGTATATTTGTCGAGTTTAATCGGTTGTACTCTTCCGCACGCGAGAAGCTTCCATTTGGTGTAATCCAGATTGGCCACGCTTTGCGAAACGAAATTTCTCCCCGACAGGGTCTAATTAGACTTCGGGAATTCACTATTTGCGACTTAGAGTTCTTCTTTGACCCCGAAGAGCCCTGTTGCCACCTGCTAAAAGACGTCGAAAACGAGGTTCTTTCAATTGTCCTATGTGAGAAAAGAGAAAAAAACTGCGAAGACATCTCCAACTTCACTGTCCGAGAAGCTTTGGATAAAAAAATTGTCCGAAGTGAATGGCAAGCGTTCTTTATGGCGATGGCAAAGAAGCTGCTAACCGAAATCGGTGTTCCTGTGGAGAAGCAAAGGTTCATTGAAAAACTTCCTTGGGAAAAGGCCCATTATTCAAGTCAAAGTTTTGACCAAGAAGTCTACTTGGACCGCTACGGCTGGACAGAAGTTTCAGGACATGCTAACCGCACCGACTTTGATTTGACTTGTCACATGAATGCCAGCGGCTCAGATATGCGCGTTTTCAAAGAATATGCCGAGCCAGTGGAAACCGAGCAACTCACAGTGAAACCTATTATGGCTAAAATGGGTCCTGCGTTCAAGAAAGAAGCAGGAAAAGTTGGCGAGCTTCTGACTAAGGCTGATCCAGAAATAGTTTCTGCCGCACTTAGAAAAGACGGCTTTTACATGGCTGACAGCTACAAAGTATTGGCTGAACATGTGCAGATTGTACCTCAGAAAGTGGTAGTACGCGGTAAGCGCTTCGTTCCCCACGTCGTTGAACCTAGTTTCGGGTCTGACCGACTTTTCTATGTTGCTTTAGAGTACGCATACGGTCTCAAAGAAGATCGAGTCTTGATGAGTTTCCCAAGAAGCATTGCACCAATTCAGGTCGGCATTTACCCGCTGATGAGCAAAGATGGCCTAGCTGAAAAAGCACGAGAAGTGCAAAAGAAGTTGACTCAAGATGGCTTCACCGCTGAGTTTGATGAGGCTGGCTCAATAGGAAGACGTTATGCCCGGGCTGACGAAGCAGGCATTCAATTAGGAATAACCGTCGACTACGATACTTTGAAAGACGAAACTATAACAATACGAGACCGAGACACTTGGCGACAGGTTCGAAGCGAAATCACGACATTGCCTGAACTCTTGCATAAATATTTCTTGGGAAAAATTAACTTCCAAGACTTGGGTAAATTAATAGAAAGCTAAGGGTTAGCTTTTTTAATGCTTCCACGCACTTCAAATCATAACATTTAGTTATGTTAATGGACGTGAGCTAATTTGGTGCTTCCAGCAGAAACAGAAGAACGCGTTAAACGACGGGCTTTGAACGCTTGTCAAGACAACCTACGAAAGGTGCTGGAGGTCACCCGAAAAATTCCTCAGATGGCTGAACACTTCGCAAAAGGAGACAAAGACTCAGCAAGAAAACTCTTCAGCGAAATCAAGAAGGGCGAAGAAGAAGTCATAAAGGCAAGACAGATGGTCAGCCAAGAATTAGCCGAGATTGGAGCTATTCTCTTAAGCAGAGAAGACTTCCTCAGATTCACGAACTTAACAAGCGAAATCGCAGATTTTTCAGAGGGCATCGCATATTACCTTCTTGAAATAATGGAACACAATTGGAATGTACCAGCGGATATACGAAAAGATCTGCAGAACCTCGCAGATTCAGTGCTTGACACGGTCCTTAAGCTGAGAGAAACAATGATGGTACTAAGCTACGGATCCACCAAAACACTAGAAAAAGCCAAAGATGTGGAAATCGCCGAACGAATAGTTGACGACAATTACCGAGCACTTGCATTAAAAGTTCTAAGCAGCAAACTAGATCTTCCCGCCGTATTCATAATGAGAGATGTCCTCCAACTTCTGGAGAACTCTGCTGACAAAGCTGAAGACGCCGCTGACGCTGCAAGAGTGCTTTCCTTCATAATGTAACCGCGTTGGACCGACCTCCATGTCCGAAAAGCCTGACAAAATCCAAGTTGAATTACTTGAGAACTTCCTTGTGGTTTGGAACGGGATGGAAGGATCCCAACTCTACAAAAGTGGCTACTATGGAAAGCCTCTTGGAATTGCTAAACCAAAAATTCCAGAGTTTAACGTCCCTTTGATTTTGGATTTGATGGAAGGAGTATACCTAACGGAAAAGGGGACTGTTTGTGTTTACGAAGGCACAGAAAAAAGGAAAGTCGGCATTGCGAAGCTGCGCCAGAAAGCAAAGCAACTTTACGAAGAGTTTGACGAAAAATACAATGTTTACCAAGACCTGAGGGAAAGCGGTTTAATTGTTACACCGGGAATAAAGTTTGGATGCGACTTTGCAGTTTACAAATATGGTCCAGGCGTCGAGCACGCACCCTACATGGTTTCAGTAAAAACCGCGAGCTCAGATATTTCAGCTACAGAAATCGTAAAAGCGGGGCGTTTAGCAACAACAGTACGCAAACGTTTCATCATCGCGGTGCCCGGCTTAAGTAATGAGAAAATAAAATATTTAATATTCAAGTGGTTTAAGGCTTGAGGCCTTAACTTGTGATTAGAGTTTGATTCTTAAAGTCGCCCCTTGCATGTTGGTGAGGATAAATTTTTGAACCAACCAAAGTACTTCCTTCTTCGATTGTAACGTCATCTGCAATGACTGAAACACCACTTATTTTTGACGGCTTTCGTTGGCTCGAAAAGATTGTCGTGTGCCTACCAACAATGCTATCTAGAATTTCCGCATGTTCACCAATGGTCGCTCGGTCCATTATGGCTGAGTTTTCGACCACTGAGCCTTTGCCTATTCGCGAAAAATTATCTATGCATGAGTTAATAATTCTGACTCCATCGTCTATTTGGCAATGTCGCCCAATTAGGACAGCCCCTTCAATTTCTATTTTGCCCAGCTTGATTTTCTGAATTATTTCTTGACGCCTCTTCTCGGCATCGCTGCTTTCACCTTGAACCCATACTTGTTTTTCAGGGCTGATTCTTCCTCCAAAATCAGTCAACATACTGAACCCGCCGTGAAGCAGGTTTTTCATAGCTTCCAAATAGTTCTTTGGAGTCCCAACATCAAACCAGTTACCTTTTAGCTTGTAGCCATACACTGGTCGGCCTGTTTGAGTCATGTATGGGATGAAATCATAACCGAAATCTAATCGGTGCCTTGCATCAACTATTTCTTTTAGGCTTTTTTCTTTGAAGATCTTCTTTACCTCAGGTGAAACCACATACAACCCAGTATTTGCGAGGTTGCTTGGAGCATCTTTGGGCAATGGTTTTTCTACGAAGCACCGAATCCTGCCACTCTTGTCAATGTCTGCAATTCCTAAGCCTTCCACGTTGTCAACTTCGCGTAGCACAATAGTCATCATGGCGCCTTTGTCTCGATGGAACTGGATGAGGTCTTTGACATTAATATCAAAAATATTGTCTCCTTGAACGGCAAATACGGGTGTCTTGAGTTCATAGTAATCCATGTTAATTCTTGCTGAATCCGCACTTCCCAAGTCGTCTACGTTGGGTTGATACTTTATGTGAATGCGTGGTTTGATGTTGTACCTTGCGCTGAAACCGTAGCCTGACTCGAAATAATCATACAAGTCCCTATAGTTTGTGTAACCTTTTACGCCAAATATGAAGTGACGTATACCCTGGTTTGCAAGCGACAATAATGAAAACTCAACCAATGGCCTATTCAATAACCTAAGGCAGGCTTTGCTTGTCTCCGCCGTCAGGGGCAACAGACGTGTTGCCTTTCCACCTACTGGGATAATTACTCGTATCTTTTCCGGAGCGTAATTATCTGCAAGTAACGGAGCGTAATTGTTGCTCAAAATATTTCACCAGCAGCCGTTTGATAGTACCTTGGTTTTGGGGGTATTAACCTTTTTTGCGCAACGTGGTCACGCAAATTTTTCAGAATCAAGCTCAAAGATTGAAAAAAGAATTCTGATAGCTATTTATGTTCAATGATTGACTTCAAAGCCACAGCGTTATTATGTTCGGTATCTCTTGCCGAGTAAACAAGGGTAATCACTCCTTTTTCTTTTTCGAGCTGCTCAATTTGTTTAATTGCGGCTTGTTTCTCAGAAAGTTCAGTTTTGTATTTCTTTTGGAATTCTACCCACTTACTAGGCTCGTGATTGAACCAGGTTCGTAGTTGTTCGCTAGGAGCTATGTCTTTCATCCAAACATTAAGTTTGGCTTTTCCCTTGGACATCCCCCTGGGCCAAAGGCGGTCGACAAGGATGCGAAAACCGTCTTCTTCGGTGGGAAAATCGTACACTCTTTTGATTCTTATCAAAAAGTCCACCACCGTGCGTTATTTCTTGCGTCTTCTTATACCTTTTTGGTAAGGACATACCCAATGTTAATCGTTCAACACAATTTTACAGCTCTCAGCTCAAGATTTAAGAACTGCAAAACAAGGTTAGAAGGGTATGGGCAAACTCAGCGGTTTAATTAGGCTAATGAGACCGGTCAATTGCTTTATGATGGGGTTTGCCGTATTTGTAGGAGCCATATTAACTGGGGTACAGATTTCAAGTCTCAATTGGCTGCATATAGTATTTGGTTTTATGACAGGCTTTACATTGTGCGCTGCAGCAATGGCGATAAACGATTATTATGATCGCTCTATTGACGCTATTAATGAGCCATTACGCCCTATTCCGAGTGGGATAGTTAAAGCCAAGGAAGCCTTGATCTTTGTAGCTGTTTTGTCGGTAGCGGGTTTTATTTTTGCCTCTTTGGTCAGTATATTGTGTTTTTTGGTTGCAGCCTTGTCTCTCGTTATAACTGGAATTTATCTTACTGTTGGCAAACGGAGCGGCTTGCCGGGCAACTTCTTGGTCAGCGCTTGCGTTGCAATACCTTTTGTTTATGGCAGCATCACTGCAGTCGGCTCTTTGGGAATGAATGTATTTCTTTTTGCGTTCATGGCTTTCTTGTCAAATACAGGTAGGGAAATTACTAAAGGGATTGTGGACATTAAAGGTGACAGTGCTGAAAGAGTTAAAACCTTGGCAGTGCGGTTCGGTGAAAAAAACGCAGCAGCTGCTGCAGTGTTGTTTTACGTTTCCGCGATAGCGTTGACGCCTATTACTTGGATTTTAGGACTGGTATCTTTTTGGTTTTTGCCGTTCGTTTTGGTTACAGATGTTGGTCTTGCAGCTTGCTCTGCAATTCTTATTATTGACCATTCACGAGAAAAAGCTAGGAAAATTAAGAAAGTAGTTCTTGTGCTATTTATTTTTGGTCTGCTAGCATACATATTCGGGGCAGTACGTTAACACGAAACACTGTTGAACGTTGCTTAGCTCCAAGTTACATCGAGCGAAATCAGCAGGTATCTGTCTATAATTCCTCATAAAACAGCCTTTGTTTAGCTGTTACATGAACTTGAAAAAGTCCAACAAACCCCACGTATATCCCCACATGTTTCAAGTATGTTAACAATCCATAAGTACGTAACGAGCCCATTGGCTAACTAGAGGATGTTAACATGTCTGAACGCTTTGCCAAAAAATGGGAAAGCAAAAGAGAAGAAGGAACTTCGTTCACAAACGCAATACGTGGAACGGTTCAACCCCAACAACCCCTAAAACCCCGCCTAGACTTTGCAACCAGAAAACTGGATCTGCAAATCAACAAACTCGACCAAGCCAACGAAAGATTCACACAAAAAGACAAAGCCCTGTTCGCCAAACTAGTCGACGCCTACGCAAAACACGACACGGCACACGCCAACATGTACGCCAATGAGCTAGCTGAAGTCCGCAAGATGGCAAAACTAACAATGAACGCAAGACTCGCCTTAGACCAAGTTTCCCTACGAATAAAGACAGTGACTGAATTCGGCGACATCGTATCAACACTAGGACCAGCAATCGGAGTACTACGCAGCGTCAGTGGTGGAATGTGCGGAGTCTTACCAGAAGCAGAAAATGAACTGGGCGAAATCGGCAACATGCTAAGCGGATTAATGTTCGATGCTGGCGCCAGTTGTGGATCATCACTAAACTTCGACAACGTAAACGAAGATGCATCAAAGATCCTTGCAGAAGCAGCAACGGTTGCGGAACAGAAAGTGAACGCGAACTTCCCAGACCTGCCCCCTGGAATGCCCACGGGATCAGCAAGCGGAAAATCAAAAACCTAAGCAAACCTTTCTCTTTTAGCCTACCAAATTCCAACCTTTTCTTTTTGTTATTCTTTCAGACCCTATTTTGCCACATTATCTTGCTACGTTTTCCATTCAAAGTGCGTTCCCGGCGCCCTGTGATTTCCTCAATGTCGATAATAACACAGCAAGCTTCCCCGACTCGTCTTCGATCGAAAACTTTACCCCCTTCTGATTCGGGCTTTCGATAAATCTCTTTGTATTTCTCATGCAAAGCTTGGAAAAATTCCCAAATCGCATCTTCATTCTTTTCGACACGGGCATTTCCGTATGCAATGACACTGTCGTAGTCCAGGTGGCATAGTGAATCATAGTGATAGCCAACTTCCCCAGTATATTCATCCACCTCAAAGCAGCATCGAGGATTGTTAGCAATGATTTCTAGTTTTTTCCCTTTCCAGTCACAGTGAAAACCAATTTTGCGATTTAAGTAAGCATAGTTCAACGGAATTATGTAGGGGGTTGAACCATCAAAGAGCGCAAGGCGACCCACTTCGGCCCGCTTCAATATTTGCTCCATTTCTGGAAGTCCGTCTTGCATAAACTCGATTTTCTTCACGACAATGGCACCCGTTCACTGAGACAAATTTATGTTGTCAGTATGCTTCATAAGGGTTACTTGAGAAGCAAATTAACCATGTAGCTAAAATAATTCCCAAACCTGATGGAAGAAAAAGTTGTTCCAAGAATTGGTCTTATATCCTTCAAACTTGCAGATTATATAGTCAGGAGCCAAAAGCCTGTTGAACGCGGATCAAGAAACCGAACTTGAGTATGCTCTCCGGGGAAAAGCTTGGAGAGTTTACTGGTACCTTCTCAAGAGCGGGGCTCCCCAAAGTGTAAGGGAAGTTCAACGTGCCCTGCACTTTAGCAGCCCAAGCGTGGCTAACCATCATCTTGAACAGCTACGCGAATTAGGGCTGGTTGAAAAACAGGAACTTGGCGGTCACTATTTTTTGGTCAACCAAGTAAAAATTGGGGTCTTACGACACTATGTTAAGTTGGGCAAACTTTTGTTTCCCAGGTATTTCTTCTACGCCGTATTTTCAACAACCTTCTACGTTGCCTTCTTAACGATAATCATGCGGGGACTAGATTGGCTGGCCAAAGAAAACTTGTTCATAATCGTGTTTGGTGCGGTAGTGTGCTTTGTGTTCTGGTATGAAGCTTACCGCATGTGGTCTTTACGTCCGTACTAATAGCTGGAACAGACTGTACTCAAGCTTAGCATAAAATAAACTACTGCACTTTGTAGTAATTAGGTGAAGAAATATGGTTCAGAAAGAAGTCATGAAAAAAACTAGAACTTACGGCTTAATCGGCTTACTTTTGGCAGTTATACTTGTGGCGATGATTTACACTTACGGGACTACACCTGGAATCTCGCCGAACAAACCCCAGCCACAAGTGACCCCTACAGAAGGACCTAACCCCTCCAACCCTTCATCAACAAATTTCCCAAACACCACTCCTAATCCTTCTCCAATAACTTCGAACCCCCAAAACGAAGTTTCACCGATGAAAACTTTTTCATCTTACGAAGAGCTCAAAGATTTCCTCAACTCAACTAATTCCAACGGTGGATACTATGCGTTAACTTCCGGTGACGTGCGCGCGACAGGAAATGGAGTACAAGCGCCAACTTCTGCTCAGGCCCCTGCCCCAGTTCCCAGCGCGGAAAGCACAGCCACAAAAGACTACTCTACGACCAATATTCAAGTTACAGGCGTAGACGAAGCAGACACAGTTAAGACTGACGGCAAATATCTATATGTAATCGGAAATAACAGTCAAACAGTCTACATTATAGATGCCAACCCTCAAAATGCTAAAATCATGTCAAAAATTTGGCTTAACAACACTAACTTATCAGGAGTTTACTTAAGTACAGACGGCAGCAAATTGGCTATTATGGGAAGTCAATACATCCCCTATGATTACGGCTACAAAATGCCTGCTTATTCATCTTCAGCAATTATGCCTTATTATGAAGCTGGAACAACATTCGTCAAAATTTATGATGTCTCTAACAAAGCTAACCCGCTTTTAACAAGAAACTTCACCATAACCGGCAACTATGTCAACTCCAGAATGATCGGCAATTATATTTACGAAATAATAAGCGAAAGTGCATATGTCGTCAACGGCACAGCAGTACTCCCTACAATCTTCTCGGGAAAGGACGCTTACAACGTTGCAGCAACCAACATTTACTATGCCAACACATCGGATACTTACTATAGCTACACAACAATCGTCGGCTTGGACATCATGAGCAACAACCAGCAACTCTCTAACATGACTATCATGATGGGCGGAAGCGGCACAATATACGTGTCTCAAAGCAACATCTACATCACCTACCCTCAAATGCAATGGCAAGAATTCAAAACAACTTCACCTACTCCCAACTCAGCCTCAACCAACTCAGGCATAACTATAATGCCTATGCCAATAGCCCGAGCACCAACGTGGCAGGGGGTAGCAATTTACCGAATTCGCATCTCAGGCGCTTCAATGACTTTTGCAGCCCAAGGCAACGTAACAGGTAGCGTGCTCAGTCAATACTCGATGGATGAAAACAATGGATACTTCCGAATAGCAACAACTTCTTACGATTACAACTCAAACTCTTGGACGAGCATCCAACAAAACAATTTGTATGTGCTCAACTCCGATCTAAAGATTGTTGGCAAAATTGAGAACTTGGCCAGCGGCGAAACCCTTCACGCAGCTAGGTTCATGGGCAACCGTTGTTACCTGGTTACTTTCCAGCAAGTCGACCCATTATTTGTTGTGGACTTGAGCCAGCCCGCCAACCCCAAAGTTCTCGGAAACCTCACAATACCTGGATATTCGGATTTCCTTCAGCCCTACGATGCAACTCATTTAATTGGTATAGGCCAAGATGTTAATGCAAGCATCGACGCCGACAAAGTACACACTCCTGGAGCCGTGTATTACACTGCAATCTTGGGCTTGAAAGTGTCTTTATTTGACGTAAGTGATGTGTCAAACCCCAAAGAGATTTCGAAATACGTCATTGGAGATAGAGGCACAACGTCAGAAGCACTCAGAGACCCCAAAGCTCTGCTGTTCGATGCTTCCCGCAACTTAATGGTGCTGCCAGTTGACCTTTACTTGACAAGCAACAACATCCCAACACCGTCAGCAACCACAGGAATCTCAACTCCGAGCACTGCGCCAATAATGCCTCCAATTGACTCTTCCTTTACCTCATATCCGCAATTCGCGTGGCAAGGTGCATATGTATTCAATGTTGACTTAACACATGGAATCTCACTCAAAGGGAACGTAACACAATTGGACAACGCTGCAGCTTTGCTTGCAAATCCCTCTCTGGCGATGATGAGCTCTTACCAGTGGATAAACTACAACCAATTCATCATGCGCTCACTCTACATAGGCAACACGCTATATACATTCAGTCAAACCAGAATACAACTAAACAGCCTTGACAACTTTGGCTTAATCGCCAAAATAGACCTAAACTAAAGCCAACTTTCAACTTTTTCTTTTTTTGTTAGAAATATCAAGCGTCAAAATTCTTGCGTTATACGAATATCTGAACTCAATAAAAACGCCTAGCTTGAAGCGAGATTTATCGCCCAAAAAAAGTAATTCAGGATCTTCTTTTTTCCACCTTAAATAATGGGTTAGAATAATTTTAGATTAATGGGGCTTTCTGATCGTCTCAGAGGTAAAAACGCCGTACTCTCAGGCAACTTTCTAGTTCTAATAATAACCTGGATTCTGATGTATTCTACTCAACCCATCCCAGATACCTACTCCAGCTTGTATTACCTTAGTTTAGGTGCAACCCCTTTTCTTTTGGCAGTCATGTTTTTTGTTGGTTCGTTAGCTATTGCATTCGTGCAGTTTCCTGGTGGATACCTTGCCGACAAAAATGGAAGACGATGGCTTATTGCGACGATGTCTTTTGGACTAGCATTAGGTTACATCTTTTTTATTTTTGCGCCTTCATGGGAGTTCATTATTTTAGGAATGGTTATTCAAAATTTCTGCCTTCTATATACGCCTGCGCTAATGGCAATAATGCTGGATTCGCTGGAACCAGATAAAAGAGGCACTGGCTTCAATTTCCAGTCCGTACTTTTGTCTCTAATTTCTTTGCCAGCTCCACTAATAGCCGCCGCCTTGGTTCTTGTCAATGGACAATACGTGTCGCCCCAATCCGATCTTGGAATGCGCATAGCCTATGGCATTGTTTTGGTCGCTTACCTTGCAGCAGCCACTTTGCGAATAAAACTAAAAGAGACTCTACCACCCAACGGTGAAACGAGTCGCCCCAGAATTCTGCTTGCGTTCCGCGAGTACCCTAAAGTCATCCGCGAAAGCTGGCTAGTCTGGAACAAAGTGCACAAATCAGCATTCTATTTGTTTCTCACCACTATAGGTATCAACGGCTTAGTAGCGGGATGCCAAATATTCTTTGTAATTTACGCCACAGATGTTCTGAAGATTACTGGCGCACAGTACGCTATTGTCATGGCTTTCATGTACCTTAGCATTGCCATCCCAGCATTGCTTGCAGGATTCAAGATGGATAGCGTGGGTAGAAAGAGGTTTTTAGTCTTAGGATATATTCTGTATATCCCCGCAATGTTGCTATTTGTTGTTGCTAATTTCTATGTACTTGTGTTTGCTTTCTTTCTCTTTGGATTGGGAAACATGTTGAGAGTTAATAGTTCTCAGGCATTACTTGGTGACTATATTCCACGAGACTTGCGGGGAAAAGCTGTAGGATTCCTTCAATTCTTTCTTTATTTAACCCAAGCGTTCGTCTATCTCATAGTTGGCTTTCTGTATACGTTTGTGGCAACTTGGTTGCCATTTGTTTTACTTGCATTCTTCTCCCTGCCCATGCTCCTAATTGTAATTTTTAGAATCACGGATCCCAAGACTAAAGAAATATGATGAAAACGAATTCCATTCAACGACAATAAAAGTTTTAAGTCAAGCAAGCCTAAATTGACACTTAATATATGGATTTCAATTGCTTTTTGTTTACATTGATAAATTCAATTTTATAGTTAAGTAAACTTTATAGGCATCTATAACACAGTTATATATCATATAACATTGTTAAGAGTGGTGAAAAATATGCAAAATCCCGAACTTGAAACAAGATCAATTGGAATATCCACGAGCACCCACATAATCGTTTATAAACGCGATTTAGGGCCTCAAGTAAAAGAAGTCACAATATACGCCCCTGAAATCGCAGACAAAGCCAAAGCGGGGCAATTTGTGATTCTAAGAATGGATGACGAAGGCGAAAGAATCCCGCTGACTCTAGTCTCTTGGAACAAATCAGAAGGCACTATCCACCTAATTTTCCAGGAGGTCGGACTATCAACAAAGAAATTAGGTTCTCTTCAAGTTGGAGACGAAATTCTAAATGTTGCAGGCCCTCTTGGAAACCCAAGCGAAATAAGGAACTATGGACTGGCCGCGGTAGTTTGTGGAGGAGTCGGAACGGCGGCAGCGTACCCGATAGCCAAGGCATTGAAAGACGCTGGAAACACTGTTATCACAATAATCGGTGCAAGAAATAAAGGACTATTGATTCTTGAAGACGAAATGCAAAGTGTATCGGACAAGGTTTTCATTTCCACTGACGATGGTTCAAAAGGTCACAAGGGATTCGTTAGCGATGTCTTAAAATCGCTTATTGACAAGAACTACAAGTTCAACATAATTTACGCAATAGGTCCACCGATGATGATGAAAACCACGTCAGAAGTTACTCGACCTTACGGCATCAAAACGGTAGTAAGTCTTAACCCAATAATGGTTGACGGAATGGGAATGTGTGGCGCTTGTAGAGTATCTGTAGGTGGCCTGACAAAGTTTGCCTGCACCGATGGCCCAGAATTTGATGCCCACAAAACTAACTTTGAAGAGCTAGTTAGACGACTAAAGATCTACCCGCCAGAAGAAAAATTAGCCGTAGATTTCCACGAAAAACATGAAGGAGGAACCTGTACATGCCGCAACCACAAATAGTAAACAAAAAACCTGATCAGGAACGTTTCCATGCAGTTCAAATGGACAAACGTGACCCCAAAGATCGAATCCAAAGCTTTGGTGAGGTAGCATTAGGATTTACAGTAGAGCAAGCAGTAAAAGAAGCTCAAAGATGTTTAACATGCCCTAATCCTCAATGCTCTAAAGGCTGTCCAGTGGGAGTAGAAATTCCTGCATTTATCAAACTGATTAAAGAAAAGAAATACACTGAAGCAATAAAAAAGATAAAGGAAAAGAATAGCCTACCAGCCATATGTGGAAGAGTTTGTCCTCAAGAAGAGCAATGCCAAAAATTCTGCGTTATGGGCAAAAAGGGCGACCCGATTTCTGTTGGGAGACTCGAAAGATTCGTCGCTGACTTAGATAGAGAAAAAAGCAAAAGAACTCCTTCGGCGCCTCCTCAGAAAAGTAGTCCAACAGGCCAGAGAGTTGCCATAATCGGGGCAGGACCCGCAGGATTGACTGCAGCGTCGGAACTAGCAAAATTCGGACACAAAGTGACGATCTTTGAAGCCCTCCATGTTGCAGGTGGTGTACTTGTGTACGGAATACCTGAATTTAGGTTACCCAAAAAAATTGTGCAAGAAGAAGTTGACTACATCAAGAAGCTAGGAGTTGAACTGCACACCGACATTCTGATGGGCAGAACGTTCACAATTGAAGAACTGTTCGATCGAGGCTTCGACGCAGTATTCATCGGATCAGGCGCAGGATTACCACAGTTCTTAGGAATCCCCGGAGAAAACCTGGGAGGAATTTACTCTGCCAACGAATTCCTGATCAGAGTCAATTTGATGAAATCTTACAGATTCCCACAGTTTGACACGCCGTTAAGAGTTGGCAAAAACGTGGCGGTCATAGGCGCAGGCAACGTCGCTATGGATTCTGCCAGGTGTGCTTTGCGTTTAGGCGCTGAACATGTTTGCATAATTTACCGCAGATCAAAAGAGGAAATCCCAGCCAGACACGAAGAACTGCTAAACGCCGAGGAGGAAGGCATAACATGCAGGTTCTTGGCAGCTCCGACAAAGTTCATTGGAGATGAACAAGGAAGGGTAAAAGGAATTGAGCTAGTATCAATGGAGCTTGGAGAACCTGACGAAACAGGCAGACGAAAACCAACGCCCGTCAAAGGTTCAGAAGTAACAATCGATGTTGACACCGTAATAGTTGCAATTGGAAGGACCCCTAACCCAATAATTCAAAGCGTTACAAAAGGGCTTCTAACCACAAAACACGGCACAATCATAGCCGACCCTGAAACAGGAAAAACAAGCCTAGAAGGGGTATACACCGGCGGAGACATAATGACAGGCGAAGCCACAGTAATCAGCGCAATGGGCTCAGGAAGAAAAGCAGCCAAAGCAATCAATGAATACCTGCTAAACAAAAAAAATGCACCTCAATTAATAGAACCCCTATCCCATCAATGTGTGAACCAAACCAAGGAGGCAACTAAATGAAAGCATATATGGGACTTACATGCAAAACCGGAGCCTACGATCAGGTTCTGAAGAAATTACTGATAGGCTTAAACATCGATCAGAAGAATGTCTTCCTACTGTTTGGTCCCGTCGACATACTAATCCAATTCCCTGAACTAGAAAGCCTAGAAGACTTCGTAGAAAATTGGTTTAATCCAGTACGAATGATCGGCGCAGAAGAAGACTTGATTGCAAAAACCCTGAGCCTTTTCGTAATAACTGAAGGTCCAAATTTGATCGAGCAACCATCAGCGTTCATGTTCCTCAACATTCAACCAAAAAACCTAGAAAATGTACGAGAAAATCTATTAAACATGCCAGAAGTACTATCTGCCGACTCAGTTTTCGGACCATACGACATTATATGCTCTGTAAAGACAACGGATCAAATTCAGCTGGAACGCGCCGTCGGGAGAATTCAGAAAATCCCAGGAGTAGAAAGCTCAATGACTTCGATCGTATCGCCAATTCCTGTCTTGCCTGATTGGTAACAAATCAGATGCAATCAAATTTCAATCCAAGATTTTCTTCTCTTTTTTAACATCAAATTATTGGGCATAGTGAAGTTTTTAGGAAACTTAATAGATAGCAATTTAGCCTTGAAAACAATATTAAGAGAAAACGGTTGATAAGAAATGGCTCTTGTGAAAATCAACGAAATCCTTGACGGACATTGCATAGACAAAAACGTCTCCGTTCGCGGCTGGGTTTACCGCAAACGACAGGGAAAAGATCTCATCTTCCTCGTTATTAGAGATTCAACGGGTTTCATTCAATGCACAGTAAAGAAGGCCAATCCAGCAGCATGGGCTGAAGCTGGAAAACTAACTATTGAATCGTCACTTATGCTTGAGGGCACAGCAAAGCCTGATACCCGGGCCCCTGGCGGGTTCGAAATTGCTGCCGAAGCTGTTTCGATTATCGGATTAGCTGAAATTTTTCCCATATCAAAGGACAAAAGCGAAGAGTTCATCAGAGATATGCGGCACCTTTGGCTCCGCAGTCGCAAAATGAACCTTGTAATGAAAGTTCGCTGCAGTGTCCTGGAATACACGCGAGAGTATTTCAAGAAAACCGGGTACACAGAAGTTTCGCCTCCAATGTTTATCTCAGCCGCGGTGGAAGGCGGCTCAACACTTTTTGGGTTGAAATATTTTGATCAAGACTTATATCTGACACAAAGCAGCCAACTTTACCTTGAAATCCTCATCTACAGCTTAGAACAAGTTTACTGTATCGCCCCATCTTTCAGAGCCGAAAAAAGCCGGACAATTAGACACTTAACTGAATATTGGCATATTGAAGGGGAATGGCCGTTTGCAGACATGAATGATCTCATGCATTTTGAAGAAAGTCTCATGGAACATGTATGCAAACGCGTTGCAGAAACCTGCCAAAAAGAATTCACAGAATTGGGAGCAGACATAAAAAAACTTTCTGAAGTAAAAGCCCCGTTCCCAAGAATAACATATGCGGAAGCAATTGAAAGACTCAGAACAAAGAACCCTGCGTTAAAGTGGGGAGATGACTTAGGTTACGAAGACGAAAAAGTCCTAGCGGAAGACTTCGAAAAACCTTTCTTTGTGTATGACTATCCAACTGCCATCAAAGCATTTTACTGCAAAACTTATTCCGACCGTCCAGAAGTAGCACTATCCGTTGACATGATGGTTCCTAGAATCGGGGAAATATCAACAGGTGGCCAACGTGAAGAAAACAAAGATATGCTTACTAAACGCATGATAGACCAAGGGTTGAAACCTGAAGAATACGAATGGTATCTTGACCTAAGACGTTACGGAACCGTTCCACACGTAGGCTTTGGCATGGGATTAGAACGTTTACTAGTCTGGATGCTAGATTTGGAAAACATCATCGACGCTATTCCATTCCCTAGGACAACGCGGAGATTTTACCCTTAGCTTTAAGTGTGCCCTACCAATGATTCGAGTCGCAGCTGAGCATCTGGTAGATCCATCGCCTTAACAGCCCTTTGCATTGCAGCAACCATTGCAGGAGGCCCACAAACGTAAAAAACCCGGTCCTTAAAGTCAGGTACCTCCAGCTTCACGAGATCAACGGAAACGAATCCAGTCTTGCCACTCCATCCAACGAGTGGCTCATTAAGAACATAAATAACCCGCAAGTTCGGGTTCTTTTCCTGCATTTCATCTAATTCTTTCTTGAAAGCAATTTCATTCTGGTTGCGAGCGCCATAAAAAAGAACAATGCTGGTTCCGAGGTTGTTGTCTGTGCAGTATTTGATTATACTAAAAAAAGGAGTTATGCCTATTCCGCCAGCAAGGAACAGGATTTTTTCATATTCGCATTCGCAAGTGAATTTGCCGTAAGGACCGTCAATTCTTGCCCAGTCTAAAGGTTTAATAGATTTTAGTCGGGTTGAATATTCGCTGGTTGTTAATTTCTTTGTGAACTCAATAAATTCATGTTCAGTTGGGCTGCTTGATAGACTAAACGGATGCACAAGTTCTTTTTCATCCGATTTTATTGTGACCATCATATATTGCCCAGGCTTGTAAGAAAAGTCGGCCGGTCGAGAAAACCTAAAACTGGTTGTGTCCAGCGTGCGCGGAATAATCTCTTTCACGACTGTTTCAAATTTCATACTTAAACAACTCAGAACTAGAACGTAATCAATAGAGTAATATCCAAATTAAAACTTTCTCGTAAAGAGTTGAGAAAAAATCTTCCTTAATCGCAAAAATAGATGAGTAATTTTCACTGAATATTTTGAAAATACTGAAAAGAATTGGATTTATTAGAGCAATAAACTCTAAGGATTTAAGCTAAGCTTTTGGCTTTACTTTTTCAGAAGCGCTGGTCAAGCTCTTCATTTCAGCGTTTGCTTTGCGAATCAAGTCTGCAATTGTATCTTTAGTAGGAATAGCTGCACCTACCGAAAGCGAAACTGCTTTCTGATGTGCAACTTGTAGCAACGATTTTATGGTATCAGGCGTTGTATAAGCGATTCCCAGTGCGAGTGCAAACGCCTCGGCTTGGTTTTGCTGGAGACTCTTTCGAGTGGCGTCAACATCAATATGCAACTGCCCCTCCATCACCATTAGGCCCTCGTCATAGACGACAGTCATGGAGAGACCCGCTTCAACTGCTTTTATTCCGAGTTTCGAAAGGACACTTGCTAATCGTTCGTTTATTTCTTCGCCTTTGCGAACAACGAGAGTATCTTTAGAAACCCATACACTTCCTGACTCAATTCTTGTTGGCAAACCGACACCATTCAGTTGGCTGATGATAGGCCCTGGAGGTTGTGCAGTATTTCCTTGCGGAACTACGACATCCATTGCAGCGATATCACCTGATTTTGCGGTGGTTTTGACTTTGCCTTTTTCGAGGAGGAGTGCTAATTTGAAGGGATTAAGGTTTGTGAACAGCAGAACGTTTGATCCTTCTAGAAAGGGTTCAAGCTTCTTGAGGCCTTCGTTGTCAAGATTCTCGATTGCTATTTTCATCAGCGTGTTCTTCATCACGCGCATTGCAACTTGACCGTATAAGCTCTTCTTGAGCTCTTGAAGCTGGGTCGCTCGAACTTTTCTTAAGCTGGCGACGCCGATGGACTTATACTCTACAAGCCACTTCTTGATCTCTTCAACTTCACCTGATTTTTCTTCTAACACTAGTTGAGACGGCATCTAAGTTTCACTCTCAAAGTTAAGGTTTAATTTTCACTGGAGTTCCCATTGAGGTTTTGATGAAGACCATTTCAATGTTCTTGAGTCCACGTTTCAGCTTGCCTTCCAATACACGGAGAACTGCTTGAATATTATCAACCAATTCCTCGTCCGATTGATTTTGTGTTCCAATCGTAGTTTGAATGATAGGCTGATTGCGCATGCGAACTACGATAGTTTTGCGGTGCTTCTCAATTAAAGCAGCTAAGTCAGCATTTGGTGGAATCGGTATAGGCATCTTACCTCTTGGACCCAAAACAGGACCCAAGGTTCGTCCTACAATTTGCATCATTGAGGCTTCAGCTATGAAAACGTCATAGGTACTTGCGATTTTACGTAAATCTTTCTTCTTGCCCGCTAGACCGTCGAGGTCAGCACGTTCAATTACGTTGTCAGCGTTTGCGCGTCGGGCTTTTAGGGCTGTTTCACCAGAAGCAACAACGCAAATTTTGTTCGGTTTTGCTGTGCCGTGTGGAAGCTCAACAATTTCCTGGATTTTACCTTCAGGAGCCTTCATGTCGATTTCTTTGATGTCCAGAATCAGATCTACGGTCTGGTTGAATTTCTTCTGCCCAGATTTCTCTTTTGCCTCTTTAACAGCATCTAACAGGGTTTTCTTGTCTAAGGGCATTTTGAAGCCTCGTGTTCAATTTGGATTAGTTTGGGATTATAAATATATTCGCTTATGTGTCACTCTTTGAGCATGTCGTCGAAATTGCCTTCGTCAACTTCTTTCTGAACTTCACGTGGATCTTTGCCTTCAACAGTAACGCCTATGCTCACACAGGTTCCCATGATTTCTTTAGCGGCACCTTTCAAAGTTTTTGCCAAAAGCTCAGGACGCTTAATTTTTGCAATGCGAATGATTTGATCGACTTTGAGGTCGCCAACTTTTGCAGAGTTTGGTGTACCTGAACCTTTTTCGATTTTTAGCTCTGAAACGACTAGTGCAGAACTCGTAGGAACTCCAACGGTAACCTCGAAGCTTTTGTCTTCGGGATTCACGGAGATCTTTACAGGAACCTTCATTCCAGCGTAGTCTTTCGTGAGTTCGTTAATCTTGTTGACAATCTGCATGATGTTTACGCCTAATGGACCGAGGGCGGGACCTAACGGAGGTCCAGCGGTCGCTTGTCCGCCGGCTACGAGCAATTCAACACTTTTATTTTCAACCATTATTCTTCACTTCTTCTTCCTTTTTCAACTAGTTTCACGTAATCTGAGTGAACTGTGATAGGCAAAGTAAACGTCGCCTCCAATAATTCTAACGTGACTTCCCCTTTAGACTTGTCAATACGTGTAATCTTGGCGCGCATACCCTTGAATGGACCACCAGTAATCTCTACGACATCATCTTCGCCCAAGTCTTCAATGACGGGTTTGCGTACTATATAACGCTCAATTTCGCTAAAGCTAACCAAGCCAGGAATTCGACTGCGTACGTGTCTTACACCTGCAATTGCTTCTTCAATGAGGTGAGGACCATCAGCTTCCATGAAAACATAGCCTTTCAACGTATCAGGAACAAGAATCGCCTTTATGGGAATTTTTTCCATCTCAATCTTTGCGGCCAAAAGCCTAGCTACGTTTCTTTCTTGCCCTGTTGTTGTTTTTACAGCGAAAATTTTAGTCTGGAACTGTTCCTCTTTTTCTCCATAAACCGTTACCTCTGCCCAAATGATTAGGTGGCTCCACCCGTGGCGGCAAAGTAAACGAGTTTAATAACGAAGCCGATTAAGCCAACAGCACCCATACCAAGCACTGTAATTTTTATGGAAAGCCTAAGCTCTTCTCCGTCCGGCTTTGAGGCTAGTTTTAAGGTTCTCGCTGCTTGAGATAGCCAATCGCGTAATCCCATATTAACCGCACACACAAGATTTCAATTAGGCATAATAAATGTTACTATGAAGATCAAGATTTCGCCGATTCGCTTTCTTCTTAAATATGAGCAAGATTTTCCTCAAGGACACGATCAAACTTTCGTTGATTGAATTCCAGCTTCCTGCAAGTTTGCCAAAAGACTTGTTTTGTCTTCCCCCTTAATGCCTTTCCAATCCAAAATCGCAAGTTCAACCTTCCCAAGAGTTCTATCCTTGCACTGCAAAATCATTTCAGAATCCAGTGAAGGAATAGCGTACTTGGGTATCATGTGACCGAAAACTGCCTCACCTTTCAAAGCCATACAGGTAAATTTCTGATTATAATGAGTCCCTCCAATGCCAATGCTTGAAAAAGCAGCCTGATCTTGAAGGGAAAAATGTGTTACAGAACTCATGGCAGCGAGTGCGACGACTTCCGCGGCAGCCAAATCGCACCATTGTTTTTCTGAACTGCCTAACTCAGCGAACATCGTTGGAACAAGTATTGAGGGACCATGATGGGTGCATTCGTAGGAGACTTCGTAATCAAGACATCTTTCAGTTTTCAACTGACTTAAAGCAGCAAGTGTAATCTGCATTGCCTTAGCTGGAGCAATGGACAGTTGACATGACAATCCACCCAACTCCGCTTGGTCAAGATTTCCCGGAGAGTGAACGGAAAGAGTGGGAGTCCCACTTTTGCTACTATGCCGAGACAAGAAAACAGCAAGTTCAGTATTTGGGAAAAAATCAGGTAGACTTTGGAATTCAACGGCTTCTTGGTTAAGAGCAACAAGAAGTACTTCGTTAGAGTTAATTTCAGCTTGGTATACAGGACTTTCTTGAAAAACTTCACCATTTTGGGCAAATGGAAAGTGTTGAAGTACAAATTTTGCTATGTTCACCCCTGCAATATCTAAATTTGAATAAACAAGCAGAATCATATTTGTGATCGCCCAAATGAAGGTTAAAATAATATAAGAAAAAGGTTTCCCGTAAAGCTTAATTGCATAATCTAGGTTCACCCTAGACCCAGAGGCTTACCAAATGCACTTAATGAACTTCAAAGAGCTAAGTGGGCAAGAGCTCAATGAACTGGTAGATGAAGGCATCGAAACCAAGCTTAACCCGGAAAAATATGAAGACAAATTGGAGAACAAGTCGCTTGCCCTAATTTTTCAAAAAACCAGCACTCGAACAAGGGTATCATTTGAAGTTGCAATGACCGAACTTGGGGGTCATGCATTGAACATTGATTGGAGGACCTCCAACTTTACTATGGCAGACATTGGAGACGAAGTGCAATATCTTTCACGAAATGTCCACGGAATAATGGCACGACTATTATGCGACGTTGATTTACAGAAGATGATGAAGGCTTCTCAGGTTCCAATAATAAACGGTTGTGACGAAAAATATCATCCTA
The DNA here is from genome assembly GCA_963735905.1 of Candidatus Bathyarchaeota archaeon. Classification (GTDB taxonomy): domain Archaea; phylum Thermoproteota; class Bathyarchaeia; order Bathyarchaeales; family Bathycorpusculaceae; genus JADGNF01. Next base: position 170,267 of record CAVTMS010000014.1, read on the forward strand.
GCCAAGCTATTGCCGATTTGATCACGATTAAGGAAAGATTTGGCTCTCTGAAAGGTGCAAACCTGGTTTACATAGGAATTCACAATAATGTCTGCAATTCTCTAATCGAAGCCTGCACTAAAACTGGAGTGAAATTAACAACAGTTGCGCCAATTTTCAATGAACCATCACGCGATGACTATTTACTCGAAACTGCAAAAAAAACAGGTCTTTGGCACAGCACATTGGATGTTAAGAAAGCAGTAATGGAAGCAGATTTTGTGTACACCGACACCTGGATTGATATGGAATTTTTCACGGACCCCAAATTTGAAAAAGACAAGGATATACGACTCAAAGAAATGATGCCCTACCAAATCAACAAAGATCTACTAAAAGAAAGCCACGCATTCATAATGCATGACATGCCCATACACAGAGGATATGAAATAAGCCCTGAAGCAGTAGAAAACCCGAAAGCGTTGATTTACGAACAAGCAGAAAACCGACTCTATTCCGCAAAAGCAATACTACTCAAACTACTAAAATAAACAAAAAATAAATCCAAAAAAATCCTAAAAAAGAATAATTTACCGAAGTATCATATTAACGAATTTTTCTGGATTAAATACTTCCAGATCTTTGTAAGCTTGCCCAACACCAATGAATAGAATCGGCTTCTTTGTAACGAAAGTCACACTCAAAGCAGCTCCACCTTTAACATCGGCATCTACTTTAGTCAAAATCGTCGCGTCAATTCCAACACATTTATTGAACTCTTCCGCTTGAGCAACCGCATCGTTTCCAGCAAGAGAATCCACAGTCAAGATGGTTAGATCAGGCGTCACAACGCGTTTCACTTTAGCTAATTCGCTCATCAAATTTTGGTTAGTTTGCATTCTTCCAGCAGTATCGATGAGAACGACGCTTATGCCATGTGCTTTAGCATGACTAATGGCATCGTAAGCTACTGCAGCAGGGTCTGCTCCATACTGATGTTTTATCATTTTCAGATTCAATCGTTTCGCATGTTCTTCTAATTGCTCTATGCTCCCTGCACGATACGTATCGCTACCAGCCAAAACAACGCTATACTTTTTGCTCTTAAAGAATTCAGCAACCTTAGCTATTGAAGTAGTTTTTCCTGTTCCATTTATGCCAACGAAAAGTAATACTAAAGGTTCTTTCTTGCAACGCTTCTCTTCTGCTTTAGCCAAAATATCGATTCTCTTGTCGGTGAGCATAACTTCAAGCAAGACTTGTCGAAGGCTCTCTTCAACCGTCTTTTTTCGGTCCTCGAGTCGTTTAACCTGAACTCCAGTTAGCCGATTTCCCAGTTCATCACATACTTTATCAGCTACCGGAAAAGCAACATCATTCTCTGCCAGAGTCATCTTAAAATCGGCGAGAACTGGTCCCAAGTTTTCGGGCTTAAGTTCAGAAGTAGTTATTTTTGTAACTAAACCTTTAAGCCCAGATTTGAGCTTGTCAAACATGGATTTATTGCGGTCCTTCTCTTAAACCTGAGAGGAGGCTCTCCATTCTATTTCGGTCTTGATTTATGCGTTCAGCAATTTGACTTAATTGTTGTTGAGCTGAGATTTGGGTTTTCTGTAGTTCTTCAATGCGTTCTTTAACAATGGACTTGGCTTCGAGCAAAGTTTTCTCTATGCTTACTCCTGCGCCCATACCTACAATGACTTTCTCTGAATTTGCGAGTTTGACATTGATGTAGCTTCCTCCACCAATTGGAACGAGCATTTCCGCATTTTCTTTTTCTTTTTCAATACCTTCTAAGGTCATATTGGCGTATGATAAGTCACTTAGTGCGGCGTTCAGCATGCTGAGTCTTTGTTGTAGAGTTTCGGCTGTTTGTTCAAAATAGCGTAGCTGCATACTCAGTTTTCTAGCTTCTTCTTCGTTTCTGTTCGCCGTTGACAAAAGCTTACGCCCCGATGACCATTTTCTTAAGAATCGGGTTCATTATTTCTTCGGGCGGAACTTCTTCGACCTTGGTCACTTTCATATGACATCTTTTAACGCGATGTCTGCTACCTATTTCGGCATAGACTTTTTCTTCAGCGTGTTCGGGTTTGTCAGCCAGCATTTCTCTGACGAAGTCAGTGGTCAAGTTCGGCTTGTAAATCTTGCCCGTTACTTTGAAAATCTTCATTTATTCTACTTCCTGCACAACATCCAGTGCATTCCCAATTATAAACATCTCGGGTCCAGTCGTCATAGAACCAGCAACAGCCGAATGTGAATTCGCGATTAAGCCAGTGCCAACATAGGGTATACCACAGTTTACGGTGCCAACATCAACTGGAACTTTGAAGACAGATTCCAAGACTTTTTTCTCCTCTTCCGTCAAAAGCGGGTGAGCCAAAACACCTTTGTTTGTTGCAACTGCCAAAGAACCAACGTAAGTAAGACCTGCAATCGTACCTGGAACGGCTTCTACACTTAAAGCATCTGAAACTTGCTTCATAATTGACTCTTTCATTCGTGGATCAACCAAGGCACCTTTATCGTTAGCTAAAACTAAATTACCAAAGGCTGTTTTTCGGCTTTCCATAATAATGGAGTTACCTTTAAATTCTGAAGTAATCGCGTTTAGTTCCTCTTGACGGACGAATGGCGAAAGAATTATGCCATTTGAGTTTGCACAGGCTAATGAACCGACTAGCAATGATCCGCCAATAGTTGTATGAATAAGCTTGACTTTGAGCCACTCAGCAGTTTTTTCTGCTTTATCCAAAGGAACCATTTTAGGTATAATGACAAAGTTTTCTGTTGCAAGAGAATAAACGCCAAGGCTTGCGCTGCCAACAATACTAGTTAAATAAACTGCCAAGGAGATTATTCTCCTTCGGCCAAGTGTACGGTTACGTTGCCCTCTTTATCTTTTGTAGCACGAACTCGTATTTTCCGTGGAGGTTTCTCTATGCCTCTATCCCAAATTCGCTCGTTAACTTCTTTAGTAATTCTAAGAGACGGAGGTTCTTCATCTTCTTCTTCGGCGCGACTGGGTATCTTCATGTGCTTCACTATGTAGGCACGTATCATGTGCATTGCTCTAGGGGCCCGTTTGCGTGGCGGCATGATCAATGCTTTGCCCAAGGGGATCGTATAGGTATTTTCCTCAACTATTTCTTCTTCGTCTTTCTTCTTCTTTGTTTTTTCTTCAGCTTTTGTTTCTTCAGTTTTTGCGGCTTCAGCTTCGACTTCTTTTTCCATACTTTCCATAACGTTTTCTTCAGCTGGCTTCTCTTGTATGCCTTCGGCTACAGGTTCTTCAGGCATTTCAAGTTCTTTTTTTGCTTCCTCAATCATAGTTGTTGGTCTCCTAGGCTTTTATTTTACGTCTTCGCCAGTTTCTTCCGCGTTTGGGATTAGTCCTGACTTTGCCGTCTGTCCTCGCAATTACCCAAGTAGGGACGGATTCTTTCTCTTTAGTGGCTTTTGCTAGTCTTCGTTTTTTGGCTGCTGGTTTGATTCGCGCCATATGCTTTCAAATCCTTGTTATTTTTATTTCTCTTTTCCGAGATTGAAGCTGAACCAATATTTGTTTCAATTGGACATCAGATAGTGGAATAGGGATTTTTCCCATTTGCGCCAATTGTATCAGTTGCAGTTCTAATTGTTCCGTGAAATCGGACTTAATTAGTTTCAGATTTGTGAGTCTTTGCCTAGCCTCAGGCGAAAGTATCTGTTTGAGTAAAGCTTCTTTCTGAGCATCGACTTCCTTTTCGCCTTGGGCTTGCCTCTGGTCATCAGAAGCGCGGTGTTGCAGTGCCGAGAGCTTTTTTCTGCGTATGGCATCAAGCTCTTCATCGGACATCGCTTATTCGCCTTGATATTTCCTTAACTCAGGAACCGTTTTTATCATTTCTTTTTGCAGGTCTTGGCTTACTTCTTGAAGCAATTTTCGACCTTTTGGAGACATACGTCTACCTTGTGGGCGTACAGTCTGGATTAGCTCTGCCGCTTCCAATTGTTGAAGGATTTTGCGAATGTTACTGCCACCGGCTTTAGAAGCATGGTTAGGTCTGACGCTAAAGCCTTTTCGCCCGCCATAGTCGGATCTAAGTTTCTCCAATCCGATTGGTCCGTGAATGTATACTTTTCGAAGCACAGACGCTGTACGTGTATACCACCAGTCAGGGTCTTGTGGTTGTTTTTCAACGTGACTTCCAGTTTTGGCAACTGCTGCCCAAGCAGGCGGCTGGACTTCCTCAACGTTTTCTTTCATAAACTTAGCTAGTTTTTCGATGAATTGGGAAGCTGGTACATCATGAGGAGTTGTCAAGATTCTCGATCTCTTTTATCTATTCCTTCCAGTAAAACAACCTAGCCTAATATAAATATTCCACTGGTAAAAATAATTGTGATATAATGTTTCTAGGAAAGAATTCAGCACCAATTTTTCTGCGGTTATTTTTCCAAAGCAACAAATATCGGTTCGGAGTCTAAATCCTCACCTGTCTTACTAAATACAGCTTTCCAAATATTATGTTAATGGAATTAACATTTTGTTTTAAATGTTTTCCGCATTGGGTTATGATTTTGGGGGCTCTGCGTTAGGTTGTTTCATTCGCCTTCGATAGATAATGAAAACATGCCCTCGAACTTCTACCAATGCAGCTCCAACTTGTTCGGCCGTTCGGGTTGCAATAACTTTAGCATTTTCAGCAGCCAAAGCGCTCTTCAGGATTCTGATTTTCACCATTTTAGTTCGTTGTATCTGATTTTCGACTTGAATCATCAACTGTGGAGTTAGGCCTTCTTTACCCACCCAAATTGTAGGTCCTTCCTCTTTGAGTTCATGTCTAACGTGACGTTTCATCTTTGTTGTTATTTTGCTCAATTTTTGTTTTCTCCTTTTTCTTTAATTTTAAGGCAAACCTAGTTTTGTTACCACACTTCAAGCAGGTAACGGTGATATGAGGTTCTCGCGACTGTCTTATTCTTGTCCGGCTGCTTTCCCCTGGAACGAGGAGGGTGTTGCAGTTCTTGCAAATACTTCTTCTGCAATTTAGCGGAAAGCGCATTCTTGCCGCCATCGCTATTTTTCTAGCAGTGAAGACATATCTTTGTGCCAGCAGGGGTTTTTTTTTGCTGGTTCGATTTGCCTCTTCGAACAGCACTTGTACTCGTTTTCTGGCTATTTGCTTTGCGGTTAAGTTCATTCTAAAGCTCATTACTCCAATTGGGAAGCAATTTTCGCGCGTGCAGATTAGTGGTAAGTACTTATAGTTCATAACGCTTTTTGTTCAGAACGTATTATCCTCTGTGCAGGTAGTTAATATGGGTCTCAATCAATTAATGGCAAATCCTTGGATCAGCCGCATCATACTAATAGTTTCAATAATAAGCACAGCAGCAGTATTGCTTCTATACTCAAGAATTGACTCCTTGGTAAACGTTAGCCTATACAATTATAGCTTGCAATTTAATCCAAACTGGTATAACCCATACCAATCAACCACTCAATTGATTAATGTTTGTCTTGGTGCAGTTCTGGCTTTAAACATGGTTGCTCTAGGACTAAGTCTGTTTGGAAAAGTCAACAAGGTTTCAGAAACCAACACTCTTTTGGAACATAAAAGCTTGAGTTTACAGGAAACAAAACAACAAGATTTCACCCTTAACGAAAAGGCCATCGACAAACCTACGAGTGCAAACGCTAATACTTGCCTGAATTGTAGCAAAACCTTCACCAGGCCTTTGGTAACTTTAAACTTCGTTAATGGGAAACCTAAGATGATGAACACATGCCCATATTGCAACTCACCTATTGAAGTTGCAACCAACGACAGAACTTCTGATATAAACGTTGAAGTAACTGATGAAGAAAAAGAAAGGGTCGGTAAATCTCGACGTCAAAAAGGAAACTGACCTTTTCTTATTGTTTGTAAGCTAATCCCTGGAAAACAGACACTATTTTTTCTTCTTTGCGAACAGTTATAGTGTACATTCCTAATGTCTTGCTCTCCGAAATTTTCACTGCTTCGGCTGTTAGTAAATCTCCTTCCATCGAAGGTCTCAGGTAATTTATGTTAACTTGTATGGCCACAGCAACGTTGCTACCAGAGTTTGATGCTTCAGCAAATGCACAATCTGCCAACGAAAAAATTGCTCCTCCATGAGTGAAGCCAAGAGAGTTTGTGAGCCCTTTAGTTACTTTCATGGAGAGCTTTGCGTAGGAGTCTTTAACTTCGATAATTTGGATACCCAATAATTCTCTGAAGCTGTCAATTCCATTCATTTCACGGTCTCCCTTTAGTTAACCGCAAACGATGGTATATTCGTCCGATTACAGAGGCAACTCCTTTTGGCACAAATATTACCATCAAAACCAGGAATACGCCTATTCCTAACAGGGTCAATGGAGAACCTACGTTACTGACATTGGGAAAGAGAGAACCAAGTGAATTCTGCAGGAAGCCTGTTATTGATGGCAAAGACAAAACAGTCTGAATAGCAACTAGAATTGCAGCCCCAATTATCGGACCTTCCAAAGTGCCTAAACCGCCGATTACACTCATTATTAGAGGCGTAAATGAGTTTGCGGGAAGGAAAATAGAATTGTCCACAAATCGGAGTGCGGGATTATAGACATAGAGCCCACCTGCTAAGCCTGCTAAGAAGGTGCTAATCACAAATGCTACCAGTTTGTACTTCGCCGTATTTATTCCAGTCATCCTTGCTTCCTGCTCGTTTTCCCGGATGGCTTTGAAAGCCAATCCAATTCGGGATTTCAGTATCACAAAAATTGCTATTATGGATCCAACAGCAAATACTAATGCGAGATAGTAGAATTCAAAGCCGCTTGAAACAAGAACCGGAGTACGAAGACCGTTGATTCCATGCATGATTGAGTCGAATTGACTGAATAAACTTACAGCAATTACTGAGAAGCCAAATGTTACCATTGCAAGGAACCAAGCCTTTAGCCTGACACAAGTTAAGCCAATTAGGAATCCGATACCAGCGGAAATAGCCCCACCTGCAAATAGGGTTAACATAGGAGGCGCATTTAGATTGCGTGCTATTAGAACGGAAGCGAATCCGCCGATGCCTAGGAAGACAGCATGCCCCAACGAGCCTTGTCCAGAATATGCCAGGAGATTCCAGCTTGAGGCATAAATTGCGAAAACAATTATAGTCGTCAATACTGAAATGAAGAAAACGCCCGAATTGAAAAGCGGAATAACCGCAGCTATTACGATTGCTGCAATCGCAATTGGCAGCTTCTTGTAGAAAGGAGATTGCCGAATTCTATTTGTTAGCTTCATGATTATTCCCCTTTCTCCCCAAAGATGCCTGTTGGCCTGATTACGAGTACAACGATGAGTAAGGCAAAAGCTATGGCGTCTGCCCAAATACCGCCCAGGAACAATGTGGCTGTTTGCTCGGCTATCCCATAAAGAAGTCCGCCTATGACGGCTCCTGGAATGCTGCCCAGACCCCCGAGGATAATTATCGCAAATGCCTTGATCGTCGGCAATTCTCCAGAGAGGTAACTAAAAGGAAGAATAGTGCCGTACAAAGCTCCGGCTGCACATGCCAAAGCAGAGCCCAAAGCAAAAGTGAACAAATAGACCCTATTGATGTTGATGCCCATAAGTTTAGCTGTCGCGCTTCTTTGGCTTGTTGCTCGCATGGCTAAGCCGATTTTGGTTTTCTTTACAAGCAGCGATAGTCCAACAAGAATTACAGCAGTAATAATTATTGCACTTATTCTGTCGTAGGATATGGACATTTTGCCAAGGTTTAAGCTTAAACTGTTTAGGGGGCTGACAATTTGCCTGGATTTGTCACCCCACGCCAGGGCGGCTGCGTTTTCGAAAATGTAAATTAATCCCAGGCTAATGAAAATCTCATTGAGCTTATCTGTGCCTAAGACCTTGCGAAAAGTTAACCTTTCAACTACGATTCCGATTACAGCAACTACGGCCATTGCTAATAGAATGGCAAGGTAGACGTTCAAGCCAGCGTTAACTGTAAATGTGAAGGTTATGAAGGCGCCTATCATGAGAAGCTGGCCATGGGCGAAGTTGACTAGTTTCATGACGCCAAAAATCAGATTTAGCCCAGTTGCTAAAAGTATGTAAATGCATCCGATTGCTACGCCCCAGATTATCGTCAAGATAATTGTAGTTAAATCCAAGCGGATGTTTCCCCGTCAAGCAGCTGATCCTTCATATTTTCTCAGTTGACTATTTAAAATATACCGAGAATCAGGGAATGTGCAAGTTTTCCTTTGCTGGCTATCCTGATCGAGTCTGATATAGTACTAGAGCAGAATGTATTTTTATGAATGCAAAAAGGTTTAAAGAGAAAAAAAAGAAGAAAAAGCAAAATTTCTTGTTGTCTTACTTTTTCCGTTTCTTAACAAGAACGACTGCTACGACTGCAACTATTGCTATGACTGCAACTGCGGCTATGATATAGATCATTGTTGAGTCGCCTTGGTTGTTTGTGTTATCAGGAGTAGTCGTTGGTGCTGAGCTTTGGCTGGCAGCCGGACTGGCAATTGGGTATCCTGCAGGCAACACGAAGTCAGCTTGTTTGATCGTGCCTATTCCAGTTACTTCTGTTGGCCAAACTATTTGTGACGTGCACTTGTCGGTCGTTGGGTTATAGACTAGTTGTTCGATGAAGGTGATTGGCTGGATCTCATGGTAATCGACGCCTGTGCTGAATTGTATTTTGCCATTCTGAGTCATTATTAGCATGTCATCCATGTTTATTTGTTCAATTGCGGTTCTAACTGCTGCTTTGTCCAAAGTCCCTGCACTTTCAATGGCTGCTTTTGCAATGAAGAACGCATCGTATGTATCAGCACCCATCATTCCTGGAATGGCATTGTATGTAGAGTTGTATTTTGCAACATAGGTCCCGATTTCGGGCAAGTAGTATGGTGGTCCAGCAAATGGAGCAAATTTTGACTCGAGTAACTGACCACTGCCTCCTTGACCCATTAAGTCATAAAATACCGGGTCTTCATTGTTTTCAACTGCAATATATACCGTTTTTAAGCCGACATCATTTAGACCCTGCTTGACTACAACTGGTGTCCTGTCTGGGTTGTCAACGACGAAAACGGCGTCAGGGTTTGCTCCTTTAGTTTGCGTTAATTGTGTTTGGAAGTCAGTTGTTGAAGTCGGGTATTTCAGATCTGAGACAATTGTTATGGGTAGACTCTCGTTTTGTATCCAGAATTTAGTAGCTTGTTCAACACCATTTCCGAAGGCATCATCTCGGAACAAAATTGCGAGACTGAAATTTCGGTCAGGTGCAACCATGGGCTTCATAACGGTGGCAAAGAAGTCAACTACGGTCTTGCTGTAGTGGTAAGTTGTTGTGCAATAATGGAAGATGTAACTCATTCCTTCGGCATCAGTTATGGCTTGTGGATCTGTTGGACTTAGTCCGCCATAGTTACCTTGGGGACCTCTTCTAGTTACGAGCTGGTTAGAAGCACCGGTTATTATGAAAGGCACTTTATTTTCGATGGCTACAACTTCGTTTGCAAGCGTTCCTGCGCTTCCATAGCCTCCTATTAGAAGGTCAACGTTGTCTACGGTTACAGCGCGTGTTACTGGGGATACAGCGTTTCCAGGGGCATCGTCAATTGTGTCTGCTAAATCCAGCGTAAAGTTGACGTTTGTATTCCATTCGGCAACGTGTACTCCGCCCGCGTCGTTAATCTCTTTGACGGCTAGCTGAGCAGCGCGGTACATGTCTGCTCCTACAGGCGATTTTGCGACGGGCGCAACTAAACCGACTTTAATGTCTCTTGCGTTTGGCGAAGGAGTCGTAGATTGAGCGGCTGCTAAGCCAACCGAAGAGATTATCATGAAAATTAATATTGCTGATAATATTTTCTTTTGCATTACGATTTCATTCCTCAGGTTTTTCCATGCGTATATCAAAGAAACGGTTTATAAAACTAACTCATTAACACGGCATCGCGACCAAGTTGGAAAGCATCGAGGTTCAACTTTATGTATTTCTCTTTCAACCGATTTCCGATTGCAATCTTGAAAGACTCTGGCTTAATATGAACCTCGGCGAGAGCAGAAACTGAACCAAGAATTACAGTGTTTACAACAAGTAAATTGCCAAGCTTCTTTGCGATTCCGATGCCATCAACTTTGAAAATGTTTAGGGCTTTTTTTTCAACCAAGGCAAAAAGGTCTTCGGCTTTCAGAGGCTTTTCTGAAGTTTGAAAAGAGAAGTTGAGCGGTATAAATTTGGTGTTTACAACCACTGTCCCATTCGGTCTTAACATTGGTAAAGACCTGGCTGTTTCGAGTACCTCAAACCCAACTATTATGTCACTTTTGCCATGTTCGATCAGGGGAGATAGAACCTTGTCTCCAATACGAACATGTGCGCTTATTGAGCCTCCTCTTTGGGCCATCCCGTGGATCTCAGCTTTGGCGACGTCGAAACCGTCAATCATGGCGGCTTCACAAAAGATATCGCTTAACACTACAACGCCCTGTCCGCCTACACCAGTAAATATTAAGTTCAAAGTCATTTAGATTCCCTCTTTATAGCGTCAAAAGGACAAATAGTCTCGCAAACGCCGCACCCTGAACATAAAGTCTCGTCTATTATTGCCCGTTCAGAACCAAGGGATATAGCTGGGCACCCAAAAGCCTTCACGCAAACCCCACAAGCATTGCACGAATCCTGAACTTTTCGTGTTGGACCTTTTTCAATTTTTAAGGGGCATGGACGCTCAGAAATAATAACGCTGGGTCCTTTGTAATCCATATGTTCTCGTACAACTTTGGTTGTGCTTTCTATGTCATAAGGGTCGACAACGGTTACCTTTTCAATTCCAAGGCTTTTTGCGATCACATCTATTTTGACGGTTTTGGAATCGTCGCCCATGGCTGTTTTCCCAGAGCCTGGGGTCGGTTGGTTCCCTGTCATTGCCACAGTTCGGTTGTCTAGAATGATTACACACACGTTTGCCTTGTTGTAGGCAATGTTGAGTATGCCGGGCATCCCAGCGTGGAAGAATGTGGAGTCACCTATTACTGCGAATGATTTGTTTTTTACTCCAGCGTGAACCATCCCAGCGGCTTGTGAAATTCCTGCACCCATACATAAGCAGGATTGAACAGTGTTCACGGGCGGCAAGAAGCCTAAGGTATAACAGCCAATGTCGCCCGCAACGATTTTGTCGTTTGTTCTACCAGATAGGCTTAAAGCAGATTCAGGGCAGGTTTGGACGCATTTAGGTTCGCCATTGCATTTATCGCAGATTAGGGCTTTTTTGCTGTTTGGATGGATAGTTACCGCACCAAATTTGCAGGCTTCGATGCACCAGCCGCAACCATTGCATTTTTCTTCATCCACAATGATAGCACTAGATTCATTATTTAGGCTCAAAGCGTTTTTTGGACAGGCGCCAATGCAAGGAGCATCTGTGCAGACGCGACATACCATAGCGGCGTTCGAAGTCTGATTAAACCTTAACGAGCGAATTCTTGACTTGTTCGGATTGAAGACTTTTTCTTTTTCCCACGAACAAGTGTATTCGCAAATGTCACAACCAACACATTTTGATGTGTTACAGTTAACGAATTGATTTACTGTGTTTAGGGCGTAATAGAATGCTCTGTGAGGGCAACCTGGACATAAACCGGGGGGACGTGGAGGCAAATTCACGTCGGGTTGTTTCTCAGCGGGTTCGATGTAACCGAGTTTGGCGAAGGCGTTTCTCATTGAGTCCGGAGTAAATTCACCAATTTCCTCCAATCCAAGCTGCTCTTTCCCCAGTATTTCAATATTCAATCCTCGGAGACTATCTTCAACGTAAGGTCTTAGCTCTTCGATCACAATTACCCTTTTTAGTTTTGAAGCGAATTCCCTGATTAATTTATGCGGGAAAGGGTAAACAAAACCCAATTTAAGCCAAGAGAATTTTTTTTGGTCTAGGAGAGATTTTGCGTGGTAAAATCCTATGCCGCTACCGATTATCCCGACTTCGCGGCTGTTATCTTCTAATATGTTGTAATTGGATTGGTTAGCGAGTCGTTCAGCTTGTTCCAGTCGACTTTTTAGGATGCGGTGTTGGCGCAAGGCGTTTTGGGGGACCATAACCCATTTTGTTCCTTCTTTGTCGAATTCGGCTTTTCGATTTAGTTTTTGGAATTCTTTGACTTTGACTCTGGCTTTTCCATGGGCGACTCGGGTTGTTAATCGAACGATTATTGGTAATTGTAATTTTTCACTTATTTCGAATGCGTCTCGGGTCATTTCGTAGGCGTCTTGCGGGTTTGCTGCATCAAGTAAAGGGATGTTTGAGTGAACGGAAAAGTATCTTGTGTCTTGTTCGTTTTGGCTGCTGTGCATTGCGGGGTCATCGCATACAGCTATAACCAAGCCTCCGAGAACACCAGTATATGCTAAGGTCATTGCTGCGTCAGCGGCTACGTTAAGTCCCACATGTTTCATCGAGACAATTGCTCGAGTTCCAGCCATTGACGCCCCTACGGCTACTTCCATTGCAACAATTTCGTTTATGCTCCACTCAGCATGAATGTCAAATTGTTTTGCTACTTCGGCGATTGTTTCCAGAATTTCTGTTGCAGGAGTACCTGGGTATGAAGCGGCAACTTTAATGTTGGCTTCTATTGCCCCGCGAGCGACTGCTTCGTCCCCATTTAATAGAAAGTAGGTGTTTGGGTTGTTTATAGCGATTTTTGAAACCATTAGCATTGAATCCTTTAGATTTTGCCCACACGATTATCAAAGACGTGTTTTCCTTTTCCTTCAGTGCGGGGAAGTTGCCCATATTTCACGATTTCGATGTCTGGATTAAGACCTGTGACATTGCCTATTTTACCTTGAATTCTACATTTGAGTGAACCTATGTCCAAACTATGGTTTTTTGATGCTTCCTCGGTGAGCTCAACTTTTATTGCAAAAGTGTCGAGAGCGTCTGGGCGGTCTATTATTATTTGATATTGAGTAGCGAGCTCGGGTAGGCCCATGATAACGTATTCGATTTGTGATGGGAAGACGTTTACTCCTCTTATTATGAGCATGTCGTCGGATCTTCCGCTTACGCGCATCATTCTGGAGTGGGTGCGTCCACATGGGCACCAGTCTGTTTCTACTATTGAGATGTCTCGGGTTCGGTATCTTAGAAGAGGCAGACCTCTTTTGAATAAAGGTGTAAAAACAAGTTCTCCTTCTTCCCCCTCGCCTAGAACTTCACCGGTTTCGGGGTTTATTGTTTCGATTATGAATTGATCTTCCCAAACGTGAAGTCCTTTATGTTCAGGGCATTCAACTGAGACACCCGGTCCGCACAACTCTGTTAATCCGTAAACGTCAAAAGCTTCGATTCCAAGGGCGGCTTGAATTCTTTCACGTATTCTTTCAGACCAAGGTTCTGCTCCGAACATTCCTAGCCTGAGCTTTAGGTCCTTTTTTGGATTAACGTTTTCGGCAGCCATTGTTTCTGAAAGATAAACTGCAAAGCTTGGAGTGCAGCACAAGATGGTCACGCCTAAGTCTTTCATTAGCTTTATTTGCCTTTGTGTCATGCCCCCGCTCGCTGGAACTATTTCGGTTCCAATTTTTTGAGCGCCATAGTGAAAACCCAAGCCGCCTGTGAAAAGGCCGTATCCGTAGGCTATGTGTATGACATCTTCTTTTCTGCCGCCTGCTGCATATATTGATCGTGCCATGAGCTCTTGCCAGCCTTCCATGTCGGTTCTGGTATATGCGCCAATTATGGGATTCCCGGTGGTTCCGCTTGAAGCATGAATTTCAACTATGTCGGCAGAATCTACGGCAACTAATCCCATGGGGTAATTGTCTCTGAGATCGGTTTTTATTGTAAAAGGAATTTTTGTTAGATCTTCGAGAGTCTTGATGCTCCCGGGGGCTATATCCGCCGCTTTGAGTTTTCTTTTGTAGAAGGCAGAGTTGTCGTAGCAATGTTTGACTAGTTCTTTGAGCTTTTTGAGTTGAAGTTCTCTTATTTGTTTTCTGGGCATTGTTTCTATGGGTTTGTTCCAGTATTTCTCGCTCAAGAGTTAGTGTCCCCCGGGTTAGAGCCCTAAATAGACTTCTTTTATGTGGTTGTTGTTGAGGAGTTCTCTGCTTTCGCCTTCTATAATAATCTTGCCTTCTTCTAATACGTAGGCTCTATCGGCGATTTCCAGTGAACTTCTTATGTTTTGTTCCACCAGAAGAACGGTTACTCCGTCTTCATTGATTTTGCTGACGGTGTCCAAAACTTTTTCCACTATGATGGGCGCTAGTCCTAGTGAGGGTTCGTCTAGAATGAGAAGTTGGGGATTTGACATTAAGCTCCTGCAAATAACTAACATTTGTTGTTCTCCGCCGCTTAATGTCTGGGCTAAGGCTTTTTCTTTCTTTTTGAGAACCGGGAAGATTTGATAGACTTTTTCTTTGGTGTCTTTTACAGTGTCTTTGTCTTTGATTGTGTATGCTCCCAGAAGGATGTTTTCTTCAACAGTCATTCTTGGGAAGACTTCTCGGCCTTCAGGAATCATAACTAATCCTTTTTTAACTATTTCGTAAGGAGGCAGTTTCTCGATGTTGTTGCCTTTGAAGCGTATTATTCCATTTGTTGGAGTCAGAATGCCCATGATAGTTTTTGCAAGGGCTGTTTTTCCAGCGCCGTTGGGTCCAATTATGCTTACAATTTCTTTTTCTTTAATGTTGAAAGATATGTTCCAAAGCACTTGGACCATGCCATAAGCTGAAGACACATTTTCAAGTTCGAGCGCTTGCTATTCCTCCTCGTCAACTGAGAATTTTTTACCGAGATAGATTTTTACAACCTCTTGGTCGCTGCAAACAGAAGCGGGTGATCCTTCACAGATTTTTTCGCCGTGATTTAGAACTGTTACGTGGTCGCATAAGCCCATAATTACTTTCATCACATGTTCGACCATAAGAATTGCTACGCCTTGCTGGTTGATCAATTTGATTAGTTCAATTGCTTCGTTACTTTCTTTTGGCGTTAGCCCCGTGAGAAGCTCATCGAGAAGAAGCATTTTTGGTTCTGTTGCTAAGGCTCTTGCGAGTTGAACGCGTCGGAGTTCAATTACATTTAGATTTTTGGCGGATATGTAAAATTTTTCTTTGGGTAAACCTACAAAAGTAAGAAGCTCTTTTGCCCTCTCGTCCGCGACTTGTTTCTTGTTTTGTCTTTTTCCCCCAAACATCGCACCAAGTAGGACATTTTGAATTGTGGTCATTTCTGGGAATGATTGAACAGTTTGAGAAGTTTTTGTGACTCCTTTGGAGCATATTTTGTATGGGGTGAGTTTTGAGATTATCTCGCCGTTAAATAGAATTTTACCACTATCTGGTTTATAGACGCCGCTAATTAGATTAAGCAGTGTTGATTTTCCGGATCCGTTGGGTCCAACTAATCCGGCAATTTCTTTTTCATTTACTCTAAGGTCTACGTTTTTTAGTGCCTGTAGTCCGCCGAATGTCTTTGAGATTTCTATGCATTGCAGCAAGTGTGATTCTCCATTTTGGGAACCTTTGATTATATCATATGTGAAAATATAAATACTGTTGGAATCTATTTGAAATTGGTGTCCCTATGCCTTTACTGCAAGTGAGTGTTTTTCTTGACAATAAGCCGGGTTCATTGTCAGGGGTTATGAGCCAGTTGGATAAGCTGCAGATCAAAATTTATGCGTTATCTATTGCAGAAGCGGGTGAATATGGAGTTATTCGCATGATTACGGCTGATCCAGTGAAGGCTTCGCAGGCGCTTGAAGAGGCAGAATTTAATCTTGCCAAATCGAAGAAAAACACTGAGGTTACAGTCATTCTGATTACGGAGAAAAATCCTATTTCTAAAATTACGAAGATTTTGGGAGACAACGCAGTGAACATTGAATATGCTTACTCCTCTGCGGTGCATTTTGACCAAAAATTTGCGCTGGTTCTTAGGGCTAAAGAAGTTGAAAAAGCCGAAAAAGCTTTGAAAGACGGCGACGTTGCTATTTTGTCGCTGGAAGAAATGAAGCAACATTTCCAGTAGTTGCTTTGGAAGCTAAATTTTCCTTTTTCTTAACTTTGGAATTTTTCCTTCGAGTTTAGATTCTTTGGAAAGAAATTTGCCTATGTCTTCAAGTTTTAATTTATAGAGAATGCGAATTAGTCGAATTTATTGCGAGATTTCTTTTTTTAGTCTCTCTAAAGCCTGATCGATTGCAAGAGGTTTGTTCTTTAAGGTTTGAAAAGCTTTTGCATTGTTCAACGAAGAGTCTCTGGGTCTTTTGGCGGGAGATATAAAATCTTTGATCGATGATGGGATTAGGAACGATGGGTCTAATTCGAAGGTTTTTGCGAGGGCTTTCCCGAAATCATATCTGCTTATTCGCGTTGCTCCCGAAAGATGGTAAGTTCCGTTTAGTTTTCGTTCCGCAATTTCCAGTGTCATTTCTGCGAGGCTTGTGTTTAATGTTGGTGAGTTCCATTGGTCCATGAAAACATTTGCTTGTTCTTTATTTCTTAATTTGTTCAGTATCCAAAGTGCAAAATTGACTTTTCCTGCTGCGGGTTGAGCGCCATAGATAACACTGGGTCTGGCTATGCAATATTCGTCGACTGTTGTTTTCACGTGTTCTTCTGCCTTGAGTTTTGTGTATGCATAATAGCTAAGGGGGCTAGGCAAGTCCGTTTCGATGTATTTGCCTTTTGAGCCGTCGAAAACGTAGTCTGTTGATATGTAGATGAAAAATGAGTTGCTTTGTTTGGCTGCTTGCGCGACGGCGTCAGTTCCGTCGACGTTAATTTTCCACGCTAATTCCCGGTTTAGTTCGCATTTGTCAACGTCTGTCATTGTAGCGGCATGAATGATTATTTCAGGGTTTATTTTCTTTATTTCCGTTTCGACTTTGGTTTTGTCGGATATGTCGACTTGAATTGGAATGCCATAAGTTGCTTTGTGCTGGCTGTGCATCGAGTAGACTTGGTGGCCCTTGGCTGTGGCGAGCTCAGCGAGTTTTGATCCGTATAAACCGCTGGCGCCAGTGATTAGTAGTTTCATTTGTGTTCACTTTTTTTCCATGGAGTGGCGTGAAGGATGTCTTCGGTGGCGAATGGTATCCACCATTTTTCGTTTTCTACGTACCATTGAACTGTTGATTCGAGGGCTTCTTTGAAGGAATATTTGGGTTGCCAGTTTAGTTGAGTCCTGAGTTTTGTTGAGTCTAAGCTGTATCTTGTGTCATGTCCTGGGCGATCTTCTACGTATGTTATGAGGCTTTCTGGTTTGTTTAGCAGTGTGAGAATTTTTTTGACGATTTCTATGTTGGTGATTTCGTTTCCGGCTGAAACGTTGTAGATTTCGCCGGCTTTTCCTTTTTCTAGAACTGTTTCCACTGCTGAGCAGTGATCAAAAACGCTGATCCAGTCTCGGATGTTAGTTCCTGTTCCGTAGATGGGGATTGGGAGATTTTTCAGTGCGCGGATAATTGTTTTGGGGATTAGTTTTTCTGGGAGTTGGTAGGGACCGAAGTTGTTTGTGCATCTGGTGATGGCTGCGTTTAGTTTGAAGGTTTTGGTGTATGATGTTACGAACATGTCTGCTGCTGCTTTTGAGGCGGAGTATGGGTTTGATGGGTTAAGGGGTGTGTTCTCGGTGAATGATCCTTCTTCTGCTGTGCCGTAGACTTCGTCTGTTGATACTTGTATCATTCGTGCGTGTGGGTTGTGTTTTCTTATTGCTTCGATGACGGTATAAGTTCCGATTGTGTTGTTTTCGAGGAATGTGTATGGGTCGCTGATGCTTCTATCGACGTGTGTTTCTGCGGCTATGTTTATGACGGCGTCGACTTGGTTGATGGTTTTGTGTAGGAGTTGTGGGTTGCATATGTCGCCGCGTATGAATCGGTATTTGGGGTTGTTTTCGATGTCGTGGAGACTTGCGGGGTTGGCGCCTATGCCTACTTTGTCTATGTTTATGATTTCGTAGTCAGGGTGTTTGTTTAGTATGTATCTGCAGAAGTTGCTTCCTATGAAGCCTAGTCCACCTGTTATGAGCAGTTTCATGGTTATCACTTGTGTGGGGGTTGATTCCAGTCCCATGGTTTGCCGATGCGTGGGTCGTCTTTTTTGCCGTTTATTATTTTGGGGATGAGTGTGGGGTCGTTCCATGATCGGCGTTCTTCGTCGGGTTTTTGCGGATCATAAAGGTTAGTTGTGAAGTAAAGCAATGTGACTTGTTCGTCGCCTAATGCTTTGAAGCCGTGCCAGTATTGCCCGGGCATGCGGACGACTTGTAGGTTTTGTCCTGATGAGATTATTTCGTTTAGTTCGTGAGTTTTTTCGTCGAAGGCGCCTATTTTTATGGTTCCTTTTAGGGCAATGAAGTAGTCTACTTGCCCTCTTAGGTGTCTGTGCCAGGCGCGTATGATGCCTGGGAAGGTTTGGGAAAGGTTGGCTTGGGCGGGTGTGTCGTTTTCTAGGAGGTCTTTCCAGTCTTTTCGGTAGACTTCTGTGAAAGAGCCTCGTTCGTCGGGCATTCGTCTTAGGGGTTTGATTATGATTCCGGGCAGCATCGGAGTTTTTCCTTCTTTTGGGTTATTGTTTGTTAGTTGAGAATGTTATTTAACACTTGTTGGTTTTGATTTTGTTAAACGTCTACTTCTGAGAAGTCGCCTATGTGGAGTTTAATCGTGCCATTTTTGCGGTTTTTTGAAACCTTTGCGTTTTTGCCTATGAGGCTTTCTTCCAGGCGTTCTACGTTTGTAACCGTGACGTTCTCGAGAATTACGCTATACTCAACGTGGCTGTTGGTTATTTGGGAGTTATTGCCTACGCTGGTGAACGGTCCTATGAAGCTATTTTCTATCGTCGTGTTTTTGCCTATTATGCAGGGTCCTCGGATTGTGCTGTTTGTGACTTTGGCGTTTTTGTCGACGTTTACTCGTCCTTCTATGGTGCTGTTTTCTATTGTTCCCTTGACATCGAGTTTTATGTATTCGTCGAGGATTTTTGCGTTGGCGGATAGGATGTCGTCTTTTTTGCCTGTGTCCAGCCACCAGGAGTTGAGGATTTCTGCTTTGACTTTGTAGCCTAGGTTGACCATTTCTTGGATGGCGTCGGTGATTTCAAGTTCTCCTCTCCAGGAGGGTTTTATTTTTTCTATGGCTTTGTGGACTTTGTTTGAGAAGAGGTATGTTCCGATTATGGCTAGGTTGCCCATCGGTGTTTTGGGTTTTTCTACGAGTTTGGTTATGTTTCCGTTTTTGTCTATTTGGGCGATGCCGAAGCGTGAGGGGTCGTCGACTTCTTTGAGTATGATAAGGGCGTCGAGGTTTTCTTTTTGGAATTTTTGGACAAAGTTTTTTATGCCCCCTCCGGTGACGTTGTCGCCTAGGCACATGACAAATGAGTCTTCTTTTAGGAATGGGTGGGCTGTTTTTACTGCGTGTGCAAGTCCGAGGGGTTCTTGGGGGATGTAGGTTACGTTGAAGCCCCATTGTTTTCCGTCGGCTACGTATTCTTCCACGTAGTTTCCGGTTTCCGGGGCCGTTATTATGCCTATTTGGTTTATGTTTTGGGTTTCTTTGATTTGATCTAATACGTAGCCGAGGACGGGTTTGTTGGCTACGGGAATGAGTTGTTTTGCACATGTGAATGTTAATGGGCGGAGTCGGGTGCCTTTTCCTCCGCTAAGTACAAGTGCTTTCATAGAGATGCCTTGGTGGTTTGTTTGTTCATGTTAAGGTTTGTTTTGCTTTAAAAGGTAGCTCTTTTGTATTTTTTTGGGTTGTTAGACACCGTTGGGTTGGTTGGGTGTCTTTGTGTCTTTGTGTCTTTGGGGTTTTTGGGGTTTAGTGTGGGGGTGGTTTTTTGGTTTGGGTTGTCTTTTAGGTTTTGTTCAAAGACACGCCTAAGACACTGTGTGTCTTTCGAGTGTCTTTGGTTTGGTTGTGGATTGAAAGAAAGGAGATTGGATTTTAGTTTGTTGTTTTGGGTTTTCGTTTGGTTATGATTAGTGTTGCGGCTGCTATGATAGCTATTATGACGATTGCAATAATGATTAGTCCTGTGCCGTTGCTGTTTGGGTTTGATGGTGTTGCGGTTGGAGTTGTAGATATTGTTGGTGCGGGTTGTTGCGATGATAGGTAAAGTGTTGTGACTGGGTCGTGTTCAATGCGGAATCCGCTGTAGGTTGGGTAGGATGTGAGGTAGAAGTAGTCTGCTTTGTCCATGTCTGAGATGGTGGCTTTGGCTTTTTCGTAGAGTGCGGGGTGCATGTGGAGGATGACAAGGGGTAGGAATTTCATGAGGTCCATTTGGGGCTTGAATAGGGCTGTGTTTCTTGCGAATCCTGTTGCGTTTGCTGTTCGTATGACTGCGTTGAAGGTTTCTGGGGTTGTTTCTGTTTGGTCTGTTGTGTAGTTGAAGAGGTTGTATGCGGGTTTTGCTGCGAAGTTGGTTGTGGATATTTTTTGTCCGTTGTCTGTGTATGTGTTGATTTGGGTGTCGGTTGCTGTTGTTTCTGTGTCAGAAACGTTTTGCCCGTTTGTGGTTGTGCTGTATGTTGTGTGGTTTGCGAGTAAGGTTGTTTGGTAGTTGACTATGCTCATTTTGATTTGGTTTTGGTCTAGGAATTGGTAGATTGTTTGGTCGCTTAGTTGCCTGCCTAGCAGTCCGTATGTGCCTGTGCTGTTTAGGTGGAACCAGATTAGTCCTTGGCCTATGAGTAGGTCGCGCATTCTGCCTATTATGTGGTTTTCTGTGAGGGTTGCTTGGTTGTTTGTTGGGTCTATTGTGAGTGTGTATTTGAATGTGAGTTCGTCGTATGTTGTTACTGCGAATGGTAGGCTGTTGTCAAAATGCGGTTGGTTTGGGTCTATCCATGTTTTCCACCATAGCGCTGTTAGGTTTGTGTATTTCATGCCCCATGTCCATTGTAGGTTGTTGTTTGTGCTTGTGAGAGGGATTATTTCGGTTTTGCTGTTTTGGGCGGGCATTGTTGCGCCGATGGAGCTGAGGTCGAATCCTAAGCTAAAGGATGCGTAGAGGTTGTCGCCTGTGTCGGGTGAGTTTGGGAATTTGGATGTGGATGTGTCGTTGAATGCCATGAGCATGAGGAAGGTTTGGGCTGTGATGACGTCTTGGTTGTCGGTTCCTGTTTTGTAGTGCATCAAAATTGATTGTGCTGGGATGCGCAGGTATGATGTTCCGTCGGTGGTTATGTTGTCGAGTCCTGCGTATAGAAGTTGTATCCCGCTTGTGTTTATGTACGCCATGTTCATGTTGGCGTGCCATTTGTCGAAGTTTGAGGGGGTTGTTATGCCGTTTAGTGTTGCGTAGGCTTCTGGCGTAGTCGTAGTAGTCTACGGTTTTTTGGAAGCTTGTTTGTTGAAAATCAGCCTTGGTGAGGGTGGTCGTTTGTGCTGAGGCCAAAGGCGCAACCATTGCGGTTAATGCAATTAGAATGATAATTGTTCCGAGAAATTTTTTTGTTAACATTTGAAGGTCTTCCTTCTTTTGTTTCATGGAAGACTCGGGCGTATTAAAGCAGTGTGCACCTTAAGTGTACATTTAGTTTTTGTTGCGACAGTTGACTTTTAGGTTAATTGTATGATTTCTTGTGCGTTCAGTTTTGGTTGTCATAAGTTTTATGAGAGTGCGTGAGTTTGTGTGTGAAGGTTGGCGTAAGGATTTGAATTGGGTTCGTTTGAGTCTGAGTGTTTTGTCTTTGGTTCTTTTTGTAGGCCCTTTGTTGGGTGTGGTGCTTGGTTTATCGGGATAATTTGTCGGGTTTAGTCATTCCTGCGGAATTGAAGAGTATAGTTGACTCTGGTCCTTCAGGTGGCTTGTCGAATTTGGGTTCTGACAATGTTAGCGCCGTTAATGGTAGCTCTGTGACTGTTACGTTTTCTAATTCGAGTTTGGTGAATGGTAGTTCAGTGAGTGTTAGTCTTGGAGGTTTGAGTGATAAACCCTTGGCAGGCTTCGAACATAACTACTGTGTTTGATCCGAGTTTCTCGTACTGTACGGTTTTCTTTTGATTTTACTAATCCGTTGGGCACTTAGTCTAAGTCTTGATTCGTTGACTGCTGATGTGTCTTGCACCGAGCATGGTTTCGGAATTGGGTCAGCAGTTTTGGCTAGTCCCGTGGTTTTGGAGCCGAAGTGAGACTGTTCCGGTTACTGTTGTTGCAACTTGGACAGATGCTGCAATGGCGCATTTCGCCGCTGCACACGTCGGTGCGAAATCAATTAGTGTTGATCTTTCAAATCTCAATGTTGATCTTGCCGGAATCAGTTTGAGTTTGCCTTCAAAGATCACGATTCCGAATGTTCCTTTGAGTTAGGTGAGATCATGAACAAGATAAATTGGTTTAGCTTGGTTGGGGGCATCTTGACCCTGGCGTTGGTTGCGGCTTCTTTGTTTGTTCCTTGGTGGCGTTTGACTGCAGGGCAGGATATTGTGGTTGTTGACACGTCTCCTGTTGCTACTGGTTTTAGTCTTCTTGGGAAGACAGTTGACTGTTCCTTTGATTTGGGCTGCGAATTTGTCGGGTTTGCTTAGCTTTTTAGCCTGTGGCATCGCTATGCTGGCATATTCGGTTGTTCCGTTGAAGTCGTATTCGAAGCATTTGTTGGATTTTGCTTATTTGACGCCTTTGTTTGGAGTCATATTTGAGTTTGCTGGGGTGGTTGCGGCTGTTTCGGTTGTGAATGGTTATCTTGATCTGAGTATTCCAATTTCTGGGTCTGTCACGGGACCTTGCCGTCGTCATTGATGCAGGACGTTAGGGTTAAGGTTGCTTTTTCGGCAGGTTTTCAGTGGACATTTTGGTTTGCGGTTGTCTCATCGGGGTTTGTATTGCCGCCAAGTTCTACCACCGTAAAATTGTTAAAGATTTAGTGAGCTGGGCTAGAACGGCGTTTTCGCTAAAGAGACATTGATGCGTTTGGGGTCAAACTTCTCTGGGGTTTGATTTGTTTCTTATTCTATTCGGTCTTGAATTGGAAGCTGCGAGCTTACCTTTAAATTTGGTCGAATTAGTTTGTTTGAGGAAGGCTTGGTGAATGGGCTTTGCATGTCGATCAGTCTGATTTCATTCCCTCTTCGCTTTTGACCAGATTGTGAAGTTGCTTCCTATTGTTTCAGTGGATGCGGTAATTGTTGTTAATGAGTCGTTGTTGCTTCTGAAACGGAGTAATCAGCCTGCGAAGGGGTCTGTGGTGGTTTGCTGGAGGCAGAATCCATAAGAGCGAATCTTGGAGCAAACACTTTATCGGGAAGTCAAGGAGGAAACAGGTTTGGAAGTTAAAATTCTAAATTAATCAATGTTTATTCTAGAGTATTTCCTGAACGCCATGATATAACGATAGCTTTTCTGTGCACTTGTAAAGAAGGTAAAATTACTCTTAATGACGAACATTCTGATTATGCATTATTTAAGAAAATCCCAGAGGGCTCCACCCTTATCTTCTTGAGACTATTCGAGATTCGAAATGGGAAATGATTGCTTCATCGATAAAAGGTGGTTGATGTTTGTTCTTTTGTTAATTTGCCAGATTGCTTTTTGGTTATGTATGCAATCGATTTTTGATCTAATTGGTTTATTGATTATTTTGTTTAGTTGGGTTAAGCAAGTTGGAGATGTTTGGCATTTTTGCTTGAGCGCGATGATTTCGGTTTGGTATTTTCGATTCTGCGTTTTCTTATTGCGATTTTTTCGGTGATTCTTAGCGCTAAGTATTTCGATGGTTCGTGTAATTCGTTTTTTTCGTTTAGTAGGATTTTTTCTTCATTGTTTAGTTCTTTGAGAAATGATATTGGATCTTGACAGTTTGGAGTGATGTTTGATTGTTGCGTGAAGGAAATTCGGAGATGTTTTTATTGGTTGTTCAGCTGGGTTGGAAAAGATGTTTTTGGATTCTGATCTCAAGTAAGGTTGCCTTTGCGCATTTTTTCTAAAATGAACAGGTGGATATTTTCATTTTTGTTACCCATCCTCTTCACTTAATTGTTTCTTCTGTGGTTAACATAATAATTCGTATTCCGGTTTTCCACATATTCTGAAAAAAGAAGATTACAGTGGTGTTCATGATATTTTTTGGCTAATTGAGATAGGTGATTTGTTCTACGTGAAAACGACTGGTTTTGCTCTTTAGACAGAAAAAATTGTTTTATTGAGGTTAAAATTTATTTTCCTATGCAATAATTGTTGATGAAGAATTTGCGCCAGGGCTTTTGCGGCAAAATTAAGGGTTAAAGTAGACTGCGGAAGTTGGTTTTTCTTTTTGTTACAATCTTAGGGCAGTTATGAGTTTTTCTAGGATTTTGAGGATAAAGTTCACGATTGTGCTTACTGGTCCGAGGTTGCTTGTCATGCTACGCAGGTTGTCTATGTCGGCGTGGGTGACTGCTTTGGTTGTCAGCATGGCAGGTATCAGAATTATTAAGAAGATGACAACTCCGATGATTAGTCGTATCCAGCTTGCGAAAGGTAGGACGGATACAGCAAAGTAGGTTATGGTTGCGGTTATTGCGGATGATAAGAGGATTTTTGTCGAGGATTTCCAGTCTACAGCGACGCCGTATTGTTTGTTCATGAAGCGTAGACCTATGATGAGGGTGGGGATGCTAGCTGTTAGCGACGTGGCTATGAGTCCAAGTACTCCGAAGGTCATGATAAGTGCGTAGCCCGTGGGGATTCCTATGGCTGCTGTTATGAGGGTTAGTTTTAGAACGTATTGGGTTTGTCCTTGGCCGTTTAGTAGGTTGCCCATGCTGAGGTTTCCAAGGGCAGTGTATAGGTATGAGATGGCAAGGAGGGCAAGAAAGAGTGGGGCTGAGTTGTATGTTCCTCCGAAGATTGTTGAGACAGCGGGTTCAGATAGGCACATGATGAGTGCAGCTACGGGCACTACAAGAATTGAGGCATATTTGATTGAGTATTGGAAGACGTTTTTGAGGGTTTCTTTGTCTTTTTTTGGGTCTAGTTTGCTAAAGGCTGGGAACAGTATTGTTGTGATGGGTGTTGCGAAGAAGCCGATGAGGACAACGAAGTTTACGGCTACGCCGTAGTTTCCTATGGCTATGTTGTCTTTGGCGTAGAAAATGGGTAGCAGGAAAGCGTAGAATTGGGTTTGAAATCCGCCGATTATTCCTGAGAGGGAAAGTGGTAGCCCGTATTTGAACATTGAAGTGATGTATGCTTTTATCTGTAGATTGTTGGTTGGTGGTTTTGGAAGTTTTCTGTATAATGTGAAAATTAAGGATAAGCCGATGATGCCGCCTAGTGTGGCGCCTGCTGTGAATCCTGTTACGGCTCCGGTGGTGCCTAGTCCTAAGGCAACGAGTGCTATTATGAGGAAGGTTTTGACGATGGCGTGTAGGATCAGCATTATGCTGTTGATTTCCATTCTTTCTGATCCGGTGAAGGCGGCTGAGGCGGCGTTGATTAGGCCTCCTGCGAGGATGGAGAAGGATGCAATTTGGATTAGGGGAGCTATGGTTGGGCGGTTGAAGAGGCTTGTTGCTAAGAAGCTTGAGAGGAAGAATCCGACGATTGAAAGTGTTAAGCCTAAGGCGATTTCGAAGATTATTCCGGAGATGAAGATGCTTCGGATTTCGTCGGCTTTGTTTTCTGCTCGGTATTGTGCTGTGCATCTGACCATGGCTGAGTTTACGCCCCAGTCTCTGAAAATTAGGATCAGGTTAGGTGCTGTTAAGACTACGCCGTATAGTCCGTAGAGGTCGGAGCCGAGTAGTCTGGCGATGAATATGGTGCCTATTGAGGAGATTAGTGTTGAAATGACTATTCCCCATAGGAGGTGAAAACCGCCTTTCGCTGATACTTTTGCCATGTCTGCAGCTTTGCTCATAGCTATTTCCTAACGTTGAATCTGGGTTAATTGGTTGACACTTGTTGATTTAGGAGCCGTTTATCGCTTTTGGTGTATCTGTTTTCGTTTTTGTTCAATTGAAGCGTAACTGAGCGGTTATGGTGTGGTTGAATGTTGGATGCAAAAGTTTTTATGCGATAATTCGGCTAGATCATTAGGTGTAGATTTTGAGATCTAATCTTTTGACGGTAATGCTAATTGCAAGTATCGCTTGTGGCTTTGTTTTTGTTAATGGCCTGGCTTTCAGTTCTGGGCAGGTTTCAACTGAAGTTTCGGGTATAATTAGTTCAAATTTGACTTGGACTAAAACTGGTGGTCCTTACATTTTTGCTGGTCCAGTTAGCGTCACGGTTGGGGCAATCTTAACGATTCAGCCTGGGGCTAGCGTGGTTTTGGGGAAGTATAATCTCTTGGTGAATGGTACTCTTCGCGCTCAGGGCACGATAGCTGAGCCTATTGTGTTTCAAGGTGGAGCTAACGGAGTTGACAGCAAAGGCAACTTAATTTACCCAATTACTTTTACGCCTTTCAGCACGGCTTGGAATCAGCAGGCAAATACCGGGTGCATAATTGAAAACGCTAATCTACAGTCAACTTCCGTTTACATTAGTTCTTCTCCAAAAATTGGCAGCAGCAATTTTAACAATTCTTTTATTTGGGTTACCAACTCAACCTTGAACGCGGAACCTCATCCTGTTCCGGCTTCGCCAACCATTTCAAACAACACCTTCAACGGGGCGGGAGCTTATTTTGGGATAGCAACTTTCAACAGCATTGGTCCTATTGCAAACAACACGATTTCAGGCTATATAACGGGCATTGAAATGCATTCAGATGAAGGAACCAATGTTCAGGGGAACCTGATCACGGGAAACACTGTGGGCATAGCACTTTTCGCGCAGCAAGGACCAGTTTTGGTTAGCATAAAGAACAACACAATAACAAACAACTCCGTCGGAATTTCGTTGCTAGAAGTACCAGGGTCAACGATGTCCGCAACAATTCAATATAACAACATCTTCGCAAATGCAAACTATAATATCAATTCAAGCATGCCCGATCCCTTAAACGCTATAAACAACTGGTGGGGAACTACGAACACCGCGTCGATAAATCAAACAATTTACGACGCTAAACAGAATTCTTCTTTCGGAACTGTCACTTTCGTTCCGTTTTTAACATCTGCAAATACAGCAGCGCCGACAACTGTGCAGTCTTCGCCTTCTCCGTCATCTTCTGCGCTTCCGACTACCACGCCTTCAGTGACCCAAACTCCTAGCCCAACTTTGACTTCATCGCCAGCGACGACTTCCGCCTCTCCAACCCCGACTGGAACATCTACATCAACGGCAAAGCCGACGGGCACTTCTCCTTTACCCACGGAATCTGCTTCCCCAAGCCAAAGTGCTAGTTCGTCTCCTGCAACAAGTAATCAAGGTGTGTCTAAGGAAGTGGTTTACGGAGTAGTGATCGTAGCAGCATTAGTAATTGTTCTTGCTATAGCTTTATTTCTGCGGAAAAAAGGGTCGCAGTTGGCAAAAGGTTCGTAACGCCTATTTGGGAAAGAGAAACCAAACAAAGCCTTAGCCCACCTCTGGGTAAACTTGAATCTTTTGCAATGGCATTGCTTGGACTTGGAGATTTGGTTTTTTGAAGTACTGATTCGTGGTTAATAACTGCTTTATAGCTGATTTGCAGCGTCTGCTATGGTGGGCTCTTGTTTGAATTGGCTCCTCTGCGAAGGTTAGATTTTGCGTTACAGAGCCGTTCTTGTTAGGTTTCGAAAAGCGGCTGTTTTGGCGTTTTTTATTTTGCTTTTCTTCGGAATCATGGCGCGGTTAGACTTCATTGTTAATTCGAACCTCTACAAGTTTGGGTTGGTTTTCTCGTATGATTGGGCGAATTCGTATTGGCTTGCCTATGATTTGACTTTCTTTGTTTTCTCCGTTATGGTGGCGTATATTTACTGGTTTGGTTGCCCGAAACAGACTTGTGACAAGAAAATTGTTGTGGCTTTGCTTGTGACGATTAATGCGTTGGCACTTGGCGGGTTAGAGGACATCTTGTATTTTGTTTTGTGGGGTGGTGGTTTGCCTGCGGGTGGTGTTGTTTGGTGGTGGTCGATGTGGAAGGGCTTTTTCGGAACTTGGAATTCGATTATGCAGGTTGAGTTGACTTTGGGGACAGCTGCGCTTTCAGTTGTGACTTGGGCTGTTGCTTTGTATCAGAAGAAGAAAACCTGCGACTACCCCCTCTAACATCCGGTCTCTGTTTTTTTGTTTACTCGTTTTTTAATCAGAAGCTTTTTGAGTGGATTTGGGGTGACAAAAAGTTTGTTTTGTGGTTTTTTCAATATGTTAAAGTTTATATTTTCTTGGTGAAATATGGCGTGTTTTGTGAAGTTTGATGGCAAATTATGAGGTGGGCCGGGGGGTCTGGGGTGGTTTTTGCCGTGTTTTGGGGCGGTTTGTGCGTTTTGGGCATTTTGGGGGTGTTTTGAGGGTTTTTTGTTTGCGTGGTTTTTCGCTTTTCAGCGTGTTTTTGACGTGTTTTGACGTGTTTGTGCGTTTGCTTGCGGTTGTTTGCGAGTTTTTGCGTTGGCGCTTTTGGGCTGATGTGTTTGGGGGGTTTGTCTAATGGCTGTGTTTGAAACCAAAAAGACGCGTGGCAATTCTAAGCGTGAGGCTGAGTACCGCAAGATTCGGGTTTATTACAAGAGCCTTGAACAGCTTAAGCGTGAGGAGTTGCGGCGTTTGCGTGTTTTGGAGCTTTCAGGTCAGGGCTTGACGGTTGCGCAGATTGCTTTGCAAGTTGGGGTTAGCTCGCGGACGGTGCAGCGTGACCTGAAAACGGTTGGCGCTTTTGTTGAGGTGGCGTTTAAGCGTGAGATGCGTTCGTTGGCAAAGAAAGCTGGTGTGGAGGTCCTTGGGCAGCTTGAGGGTTTGAGTCCGTCGGAGCAGTTTTTGAAAATCCGCGAGTTGCTGGCTGAGAAAATGCCTTCTGTTAAGCGTAGTAGGCGTGTTTGTCACAAGCTGCGTGTAACATTTGATGCGGATGCGGCGATGGCGGGGAAGAGTGGGTTTAGTTTTCGTCCGTCGTTGCCTGTGGTTTTAGCTAGTCCTGGTGTGATTAATTTTCGTCAAATAGTCAAGGGTGAATGCCGCTATGTTGATCAGATAACTGTTAATTGACTGCGGTTTTGGTGCTGTGTTTGGTTTTGGCTTTGGAATTTGGGGTTTTGTTTTTTTGCAGATGCTTTATCGGGGATATCGATGGTTTTGTTTTGGAAAAATCCATGAATTGTATGAAAGTAAACTATTCTTACTGGTAATTATGACTGAAGAGGCACAAGTTACCACGATGAGCGAAAAAGGGCAAGTGGTCATCAGAAAATTATGGTTTGCGGGTTTTCTGGACAATTTTTATTCAATGCAAAGCTCTGCGCATCGTTTTTTCGCATAATCCCAAGCTGAGAAGAAACAGGTTTTGTCGTTAGAAATGATAAATGGGTCTTCTCCAAACCCAGTATATCCCTCATACAGCTCCTTGAAGCTCATCCCTTTTTTGTATCCTTTTTCAAGAAATTCATCAACGATTTTCTTACAGACGGCAACAGCTTCCTCGCATGTTTCAAATTCTCCCAACTTATATCGCTCACTTTCGTCCAGAAAATGAAAATTGTCATCTACAAAAACCTCATATTTCTTCGATTGAGCCCCCGCCATGCTCTTCAAGCCTCCAACAACGTTAAAGCTATTATTTTGCAATAAAAAGGAAAGGCTAAAAAAGAATAGCTAAGAGAGGGAGCAGAGAGCTCCAACTAAAAATATGAACCCATGCTGAAATGTTTTCAGGTTTTATCTGCTTGGGCTTCGAAATTTATAGCATAGAAATTTCAACACGTTTTAACGTCCTCTAATTTTTTTTCGCTGCCAAGGTGCAGAGGTAACGCACGCTCTTTGTGGTGAGTCTTCAAAGCGCGTTTATCCATTGTTTTGTTGTCGTGTGGGTGAAACCACAATTATTTAAGAAATACGAATACTCTATCTTCTCGCCGGTGCTAGTCCTGAACTTTGTTGAAATAATGACTTTGTACAGAACCATAATAGTCGGTCGCTTCAAATGTCTAGGGGCAACGGCTAAAATCAGTGCTGACGATTATGACTTTGAAGGCTACGTTATAAGCATTGAGAAGAGCTCAATCAAAGAGAACTGTCTTCATTGCGTCAAGAACTTTGTTAAGAGCAGCAACATTTGGTTTAGGGAAGACAAAAGTCACCTGACTATTCACGCTCCCTATTAGCCCGAGCTCTCAAGTTCTATTATTTTTGGAATAAAACTAACAAATTAAGTTGACAATCGTCTTATCTATGGATAATTTTGCCCTAATTCATGTGCTCGCTCTCCTAGCAGGGTTTTATCTGTTGCACTTAGAACTGGATAATCTTAGAAATTAGGTTGAGTTTTTGTTGATCACTGTTGTGTTCTGCTCATATTATTAGGAACTTATCTGAGAGTTGTTTCGGCCTTATTGAGAATTAACTTGGGCGCATGAAATTAGAAAAAGAACAGGTCTATTGGACATCTTGTGGGGTTGATTGAATTTTAGATAGTTGACTGACTGTGTCTGTTTTATGAATTTCAACTAAATAACATCAATAATGTAGTCTGAATGAAAATAACAGGCTTGCAAAGTGCTTTTTTGTTTGCTTTATAAGCGTGAGGACTTCTTCCTGTATCTGAAGAGTTTCTTTTGTCCTCTGGACTAAGCGCGTTGAGTCACTGATTCTTTTCAAATGCAACACTAGAGGTAAAGACAAAATGCACATTAAGAGCGTAGCATCGGCTCAGAAAGATAATGGATCAGAATGTTCTGTTACAACGAAAGTAGCGAAGGGGATTTAATCTATGGTCAATGTCGGTGACTCGAAAAGGTGTCCTGAATGCAAAAGTAGGTTCGCACGTGTGGTTTGGGTTTCGCAAGACAACAAGACAATGGGCGTGAAATGCTCTGCAAACCACCACGCAGCCAGAAAAGTGGGATTTAGGGCCGTTTCAACCCTGATTCCTTCGATCAAGTCCAGAGAAAACCTCGTTTTCCTAACTGCAGCAGTCTGATAATGGCGACTGGGCTTTCAGCGAATTGGTAGTTAATTAATGGAGTATTCGGGTGGAGTAAGGGTGATTAAAGAGGCTAAAGTAGATCGAATAGATTCCATAATAGAAGAAATAGCACAAAGGATTTTGTTAGAGCTTGAAACGGCAAAATCAACGGACCTGACGGATGTTCACTATGCAAAAAAGATATTGCATTTAGCCGATATTAACTACGCAAAAAGGGTACTCCAACAGATAGCAACAAAGCACGGGAGTGGAACTGAAAGTGAGATTGAGAAACGAGCTGTTATCAAGGTTCTGTTGTTTTCTACGTGGCTGCATAGACTTTATTTTATCATAAGATCTGCTCTCATGGGGCTGATAGGTGCGGCCGTTACATTCCTTTTCATATGGTCGGTAGGCACAATAAACGCAACTACGGGAATTATCCTGGGCATATTTGTGTTTGGGCTTTCGTTAGTTATAACGAGACTGTTTGATGTGCAATTAACCCAAGCTACTAAAAAAATAGTCGAAATCATGGCTAGTCATAGAACCTCTAGGGATTTTGTCATGAATCACTTCTAACTCAATATATGAAGTCAAATGGTGTGTCGTGCGATTATTCATTTTTTTTTCTTGCTGTTTCATATGAAGCGTACGTGATCCCTTATTCTTCTACGAAGAGCTTGAAATTACCCTCCAAAAGTTGTGGAGAAGATGTTCGCCACATTGCCAAGTTTGGTTTTGGGTTCTGAATTGTGAGATTTTTGCTTTTTCGGTTGTTTTTTGGCACGAGTCAATATGTCAAGGTTTAAATTTGGTTTGTGCGGAAGAAATTAAGACTGGTGATTTAACCAGTTGAAAGTAAAGTTGTATAGGCGTCGGTTGCGGTTGATGCGTTTGCTTGCCGCCGGCAATAGCTTAAACGTTGTCGTGTCGACCGTTAGCAAAGAGTTTGGGTGTAGTGAATCGGCGATTTACCGGGACTACGCGAATATCTCTCAGTGGGCTGGGGAATTTAATCAAGATAAGCAGGCTGTGTCGGTGCTTCGAGTTCGGCTGGAAACGCTGTTTCGAGATTCCGTTGAAGCTCGAAATGAGGCTGGCGAGAAGAATTTGTGTGCGAAAATTGGCGCCATAAATTCTGCTTTGAAAATTACCAAGGAGCAAATCAAGCTTGCAGCTATCCTTGGACTTTTAGAATCTAAACCTGTTGAGGTAGCTCAGTCATTTCCGACGTCGATGCCGTTTGAGGCGCTTCCTGAGATCAAGGAGGCTTTCCGCAGGGCTGCTGAGGCGCAGAAGGCCGAAAATGCACAGAAGGCTGAAAAGGCTAAGAAGGATGCGAAGGATCAGGAGGAGGCCTCGGAAAGTGCAGCAGGGTCGTGATTTTTTTCTATATTGTGCGCATCCGGCGCAGGCTCTTTTCCACGCTGGTATGGGCATTCGCAGACAGCGGGCGTGCCTTTGCGGGACAGGCTCAGGCAAGACAAAAGCGGGTTTAGCTGAGGATATTCGTTGGGCCTTCAAGTATCCTGGAAGCGTCGGATACATCTTTGAGCCTAGTTATCCGATGATGAAGCGTATTCTTTTTCCGACGTTGGAGTCGAAGGATTTTCTGGGCTGTTCTTTTCCGTTTACTAAGAATCCTTGTGTTGCGGAATTTAGTCGAGGTGATATGCGGCTTGATTGGGCTAATGGGTCACAGTGGTGGTTTGTTTCTCTTGATGATGCGGAGAAGGCTGAGGGTCCAAACATTGACTATGCGCATATTGATGAGGCTCGTCTTGTGAGCCATTTTGATATTGCTTGGTTAACTGTGATTCGGCGTTTGCGCAAGTCTGGTCGGTGTAATGTTGCGATTGATCCGGCTGTGTGGTTGACGACTACGACGGATGCTCCTGGAAGTGCTTTGTATAATGTTACGGAGAATCCTGAGTCGGCGTCGCCTAGTATGAAGGTTTATAGGTGGAGTATTTTTGAAAATCCGACGCTTCCTAAGGAGTTTACAGCTGAAATTGTGCGTACTCATTCGGGAGGTTTAGCTGACCGTTTCATTTATGGGCGTTTTGCTACGGTTGGGTCAGGATCGATTCCTTTTGATTCGACCAAACATGTTCAGGAGTTCCCTGGTAGAGATTTGATTAATCAGGTGCGGTTTGGGGTGGATTTTGGGTGGAGCAATCCCTCCGCGGTGGTGGCGAATGTTTTTGATCCTGATGGGCGGGGCTATGTTGTGGATGAATTCTACAAGACGGAGACTACTGATGAAGAGTTAGTGGATGCTTGCTTGGAGATGCAAGCTGAATGGGGAAAAGGCGTGTTCTATTGTGATGCTCGTTTTCCTCAGTCTATTTTGAAGCTTTGCCGTGCG
This sequence comes from Candidatus Bathyarchaeota archaeon, assembly GCA_963735905.1. Classification (GTDB taxonomy): domain Archaea; phylum Thermoproteota; class Bathyarchaeia; order Bathyarchaeales; family Bathycorpusculaceae; genus JADGNF01. The sequence continues at coordinate 203,641 of CAVTMS010000014.1, forward strand.
GGTTTGAATGCGAAACCTTACAGTTTTAAGCGTGAGGATGGGCTGCGTGAGTTGGGCAGCCGCTTTAGTGTTTCTGGGGATGGTCAGCCAAGACAGTTCATTTCGAGACGTTGTGTGAATCTCATTAGCGAATTGCTGGAGTATCGGGAAGATGTTAAGCAGAGAGACCACGCTGTCGACGCCCTTAGGTATTCTTTGCCTTTTGTCCCTGTTTCGCAGGTCAATGTTAGTGTGGGCTTATAAGACGATGAGGATTTAGGGGAAAATACCAGTAATCCGTGTTTGGCTTCTTGGACGTCGATGCTTGCTATTATCCATTTGGTTTTAGTTTCTTTGATTTGTTTGATGTGTTTATCGTCAGTGAGAACAAAATCGGATGATGAGTTGATGGCTGTGGCAGCAATAATAGCATCTGCCGTGGGCAAATCCGCGTATTTGCATCTTAATCGTGCAGCTTCCAGGGCTATTGTTGGATCTAAATCGGTGATGGTTAGTTTTGATTTCAAAAGGATGTTAGCTCGGATGTTGGCTACGTCTAAGCCGAGGGTTTGTATTTCAAACTTGTAGAATTCATGAATTACTATGGTTGGGATTATTCCGAGGTTAGTTTGTTTTTGAAGGTTTTCCAGGGTTGTTTTGGTCCACTTTTTTGTTTCATCGTCGGGTGCTATAAAATGGGTTATTAAGAATCGGGTGTCTATGACGGCTTGCATGTCAGTATCGGTCTTCGGAGCGCATTTTATCTATGATTTCAATGGCTTTTTCCATTGTGATTTTTCCGCAGTCAACGCCTGCTAAGTCTTCGATTTTTGGAATAACTCTGAAAACTATCCCTGAGGGAGAATCCTCAACAGTCATTTTCATGCCTTCCACTATCTGGTATTTGCGTCTTAATTCTATAGGAACTGTTACTTGACCCTTGCGAGTAACCAATACTTCCATAATCCAACCGCTGCTTCAAGTACAACTTAGCATCAAAGTACTACTTAATATTTTTGGAAAAAACTGGTGCAGTTTGCGTTTCAAGTTGAGTTTTTGGTTTTTTCCATTGTAGTTGTTGTTGGGGTGGATTCCGACGGGGGTCAACGGCTTCTTCCTTCTGTGCTTGCAATAAACCCTAAACAGAAAAGCAACTGGAAAAACAACCCGGGAGAAGTTGTTGACATCTCTTGACCCCGCAACTTCTATATTAAAACCAACTGTCTGCTGGTTGTGGGTGTTGTTTTTGGGCTCATTTTCGAATTTTGAGTAGCTCAATGTCAAGATTGTGAAGTTCGTGGTCACTGCCAACTATTAGCGTGGATTGAAGTGTTTTGGCTGTTGCGACGGCGAAGGCGTCTGCAAGTGATAGTGAATGTTTGCTTTTGGTTTTGGCTGCTTCTCGCCATAAGTTGTCATCTTTTATTGGTATGACCTTTAAGCCGTAGAGGCGCAGGTTTCTTTGTTTTTCTTCTGCTATTTGGGGGTTTAATCGATGAAGGATGTAGTAAATTTCGGTCAGGTTTAGGACGTTTATGTAGCCTTCAGCTTCTCCGTTTTGAACTTTTTGGAGGCAATCTCTTACGATTTCTCCGCCTTTCTCGCCCAAGTAGAATGTCAAGATTGCTTCAGAATCAAAGGTTAGACGTTCCAACATGTTTGGCGTGCTCCATGTCTTTTTTGAATTCTTCTTCTCTTGCTTCTTTCAAAAGTTCTTTGGCGGTTCTTCCTTTGAAAAGAGATTTTAGAGACCCAAAATCTTCGTCAGGTGATGGGAGAGGTTTCAAAACAATCCCATCCTTATTCTCTTCTATCATTACTTTATCTTTGATTCCGTATTTTTTTCTTAACCTTTTGGGGATAGTTGCCTGCCCTTTCTTGGTTACCGTGACTACTTCGACCACTTCAAATCACAAGTAATACCAATAATTGGAGTAATACTTAAGCTTAGTTATCTTACATAGAAATTCAGTAGCCTCATGGTTTCTGGAAGTCCAAGTTGAAATGCGAACCGGTCCTACACATGAATACTTCAGCAAATGGTAGAAGCGACAAGATTTAAAATAAAGCAACATCCTTGAATCCCCCTATACCTCCCTTTTTGATCTTAGAAGTATACAGAAGTTAGTAAGAGTTTTGAATAAAAAGATAAATTTGCTTTTGGTATATTATACTAACGTAAATTTATATAATACGTTTACTATACTAAACGTATGCCGACTTTAGAGGACTTCCGATATGTAGTCGAAATGTGGAAGAATCTCAATATACCCTCAACGGTAAGAAGAGAAATCGAGATAGACTTAGACACAGATAAAATCGTCACCATTGCAGGTGTGCGGCGCTCAGGAAAAACTAGCTTAATGTTCCAATGCATAGAACAGCTGTTGAGTAGCGGCATAAAAAAAAGTAACATAATTTATGTAAATTTTGAGAACGAGCGACTCATAGCTACAAAAGCCACAGACTTAGATAACCTTCTCATTGCACACAACATGGCGTTCACTCCAGAGGCAGGTCTTGTCTACCTTTTTTTGGATGAGATTCAAAACGTAGAAAACTGGGATAAATGGATAAGAAAAATCTATGATATGCACAAATACCGAGTAGTTATCACAGGTTCATCTTCTGAATTGCTGAGTATCGAAATAGCAACTGCACTCGCAGGCAGAAACCTCTCGTATACAGTTTACCCTTTCTCGTTTCGAGAATTTGCCAGGGCAAAGGGCATGACTGAAGATAAAGAGAGTTTGAAGTACACAACAAAGAAAGCTGTTGTGCTTAAAGCACTTGACGAATTTCTTGAGTACGGATCATTTCCAGAAGTTGCATTGTCAAATGATGCCAACAGAAAAATGGAATTGTTATCTTCGTATTTTGACGCGATTTTTTTCAGGGACATAGTCAAACGATACAAACTTAGGGAAACAGGAGACTTGGGCGTTTTCCTCAAGATATTAGCAAGCAACTACGCCCGTTATTTTAGTTCCACTAAAACTTACAATTATTTTTGCAGTGTTGGTTTAAAAGTGAGTCGAAAAACCATTCTTAACTTTCTTGAGCATGCGAAGTCTGTTTTTTTTGCGGCAACTCTTGAACAGTATCATAAAAGCCCAAAAAAACGCTTTGCTAGGCAACAGAAAACCTACGTGATTGACCTTGGGCTTTCAAAACTTTTCGGCGAGATAGATAAGGGAAGAGCTCTTGAAAATGCCGTGTTTATTGAATTATTGAGGCGAAGAAAAGTTGCGGAGTCAATTTACTATGTGAAACTAAAATCCGGCAAAGAAGTGGATTTCATGTTCAACGAAAGAAATCCAATGTTACTGCAAGTTTCGTATGACGTCTATTCGCCTGAGACCCGGAAACGTGAGATTTCCGCTCTTGTTGAAGCTGCTAAAGCATTGAAGCAAAGTGAGGGCACCATACTAACCTATGATTACGAAAATGAAGAGACTGTTGATGACATACGAATAAGATTTATTCCTTTCTGGACTTGGGCATTATGACCTCAGGTTTTCCTAAACAGGCAACTTTACCTATGCTATGATCTTCTTACTGGGAACGGTGCTATCCCATATTTTACCTAGCGGCGGATTTCTGCAGGTATGCTTTGTAGATTTTGACTTGAGTAGTCGCGCTGCATCAGAAGAAGAAAACTTGCGATTATCCCCTCTAACTGCTTTTTTAGTTCTGTTTGTTTTTGGTTGAGATTTTACGAATATCTTAAATGGTGAACTCAAAAGTTCAGGCTGAAATTTTGTACTTCTTTTTGGTTGTTATGGATCGAAAGCCTTAAAGTTTGTTCGCTCGTTCTTCTGGCTGGTTAGAAGGAGAAACGAATGTTAAAAGATTTCATTAATGGAAAAACTAAAATTCGAGCAAACGGGAACAGGGCACTTCTTGCTTCTGCAATGATTCTAGTAATGACTTTTGCGATAATTGCAAATGTATCAAGTGCTCAAATTGCAACCGTGAACGCTCAACCCACATTTGGTAACCCGAGTTCGTATGGGGACTTGAGCCAGTACACTTGGCCATCTCCACGTGGAAATCCGGCAAACACCGGATTTTCGCCTGGACCGGCACCTAACGCACCTGACATTGCCTGGTCAAAAGCGATTTCAGGAATTTCAGGCATGACCGCAGTCTTTAACGGCTTGGTCTTCGCGGAAAGCTCAAACACCCTTTATGCAATTAACGCTCAAACTGGAGCGCAAGTTTGGCAGGCAACTATAAACACAACTCAGGGTGTTGCCAGAATTGGTCCTACACAAATTGACAGCAATTATCTCATCGTATACGATGGTCACCAAATCGACTGCTTCAACATTGCAACTGGAGCATTCGTTTGGCAAACACCTAATCTCTACACAGGCCCAAATAGCACCGTGAACCCAGGTGGATCGAACGGTGGTCTGCTTCCTGGAGGACCTGATTATATGGCGGGCATTTACGCTCCTGACACCAAGATGGACTATATGATTGGGTATAACGGAATGACTTCAGTGATCTACGCCTTCGACTTATCAAATCCTTCACAAGCGCCTCCAGTAGCATGGACATACGTTACAACTGATGGAGGAAATGAGTTGCTTTGCTATGGTAATGGCGCGTTATTCGTTGGAGGCGATGCTTACCGAGTTTATGCATTAAACGGCACTACTGGCGCTTTGCTTTGGAGCTCTCCTAAAAATGGGTATGGCGGTCAAATGGGCGTCTATCAGGCTACATCAAGCACTAATGGCATCGTCTACGCTGCCGCAGATAGCACTGTTCTAACCGCTTACGATGCGCTCAACGGATCTGAACTTTGGAGCTACAACGCTGGCGGAAGAGCTTTCTTTTCCTACGGCGGAACCTCAGCCTACGGAAGATACTATCAACACAACGACCAAAACATCCCTGGCAGCTTCTTCGCATGCTGGAGCCAACAAACTGGTGAAATGCTTTGGCAGCAACCCGCAACTTATCAAATCGGCTATTTAGCGCCTGTCTCTGCTGATGGCAAAATCTTCGTGTCCACAAGCGACGGTGCTGGAACAACCAACCAATCAGCTGTACCTGCGACCTTCACATGCTTCGATGCGTTTACGGGGCAAAACCTGTGGTCACTTCCACTCAACATGCCCTTCCCAGCGGTAGCTTATGGCAACGTTTACGGCATAGCCGGCGGCTCCATATATTGCATCAGCACACCAAACGATTGGTCAATGTGGCACGGAAACATCAACAATCCGGGTATGGGGCAGTCAGCAACAACAAACATCTCATTCCCTCTCTGGACTTACAAAACAAACGGTGCAATCACGTCATCTCCTACGGTTTATGCAGGAAAGGTCTACATAGGTTCTCAAGACCACAACATCTACTGCTTGAATGCTTATGACGGCAGCAAAATATGGAACTACACAATTGGCAAAATAGTCCTCTCGTCTCAAGCTGAATACAATGGCAAAGTCTACACTGGCGCGGGGCCGCCTGTAAAGTGCCGCCGATGCTAATGGTAAATTCGCCCCATTGAAAAACATCCGGGCTTGTGCATGGGCATATTTTTTCGCGGCAATTGCGGAGCGGCGCTTCAGAAAGAAACTTCTCCGCGCAGGACTTCCACAACATTTCCTCCGACGCGAACGTTAACCACTCTGTTATCCAGGCGCGAAGCGCGCACAAAAATCCGGCTCGGCCGAAGCATTTCGATTCCCTGTTCGATGAGCACACGTTCGTCGGGTTGGGCGACGCCGTCGGCCGCCACCATCCACGCCGTGGCGCAGCCGGCGGCGGAGCCCGTGGCTGGGTCTTCGCCGCCGTAGAACAGCATGCGGGCATGCAGCCGGGCGGCGCGATCCACGGTCTCGCGAGTCACGAAGTAGAAAAACTGGCCGCCTTCGGTCTGCCGCAGGTACTGGCTCAGGGGCGCCCACCAGGTCCACCTGCAGCCGGCGGATCACGTCCAGCCCCCGCAGCGGAACGATGGTGAACGGCAGGCCGGTAGAAATGGTCTGGATGGGCAATGAAGGATCGATGTCGCCGTCGCGCAGACTGGTCGCGCGTACTACGGTTTCGCGATCGTGAATCAGCCCGAACTTGGGCTCCACCTGGGTCATTTCGCCGAAGACGGGCTGGCCCGGGTTGTCTTCGAAACGGACGGGCACGCGGCCTGCGTTCAGGTCGAGGACAACCTCGCCAGCACCCGTCGAACCGCGCAAGGCGAAAGCCGTGCCCAGCGTGGGGTGTCCGGCAAAGGGCAGCTCTTCCTGCACGGTGAAGATGCGGACCCTTACGCCCCGTTCCCGTTCGGTGTCCGGATCACAAGGCAGGACGAAAGTAGTCTCGGAAAGATTCATCTCCCGCGCCAGGGCCTGCATGTGCTGGTCGCTCAGCCCGCGCCCGTCGGGGAACACCGCCAGGGAATTGCCCTCGAAGGGCCGGGAAGAAAAGACGTCGAGTTGCACGAAGGGAAAGCGACGAAGCTGGGAATTCATGGCGGCTTTATTGTAGTGCGGGCCGGACACTCCTGTCCGACCCACACTACCTCACCTTTCCCACACCAGGGGCCCGGTTTGACTGAATTTCGGCCGCCGCGTATTCTATGCCTTGATGCGACAGCGCTTCACACCCGTCGTCCGGTGTTGTTGTAGGCCGACGCCGGGGTGTGGGTAGCGCCGCAGGATTTTACGACACCCACCCGGCCCCAATCGGGTGGGTTTCTTTTTTTGCCTGGTTCTTGCCCGTTTGTGAAAGCCTCGGCGGGAGCAGATTCGGAATCCCGGCCTTCCGGGATCAAAATTTACGACTGAGGAGAACAACCATGAGTGCGTTACCTATTACCCCCCAAGCAACTCAAACTACATCCAGTGTTCCGCGCATTAACGACGTCGCGCCCGACTTTACCGCCGAAACCACGCAAGGCACAATCCGTTTTCACGAGTGGATCGGCGACGGCTGGGCCATCCTTTTTTCGCATCCCAAAGACTTTACCCCGGTGTGCACCACGGAACTCGGTTACATGGCCGGACTGCAGCCGGAATTCGCCAAGCGCAATACCAAGATCATCGGACTCAGCGTTGACCCGGTCAGCAGCCACGGCAAGTGGGCGGCGGACATCGAAGAGACCCAGGGCCACAAAGTGAATTATCCGATGATTGGCGACCCTCAGCTCAAGATTGCCAAGCTCTATGGCATGCTTCCCGCCGAAGCCAGCGAGAGCTGTGAAGGCCGCACTGCCGCGGACAACGCCACCGTGCGCACAGTTCGTGGTGGGCCCGGACAAGAAGATCAAGCTGCAGCTCAGCTATCCCATGAGCACGGGACGCAACTTCGACGAAGTGCTGCGCGTCCTCGATTCGATGCAACTGACCGCCAAGCACAAAGTAGCCACGCCGGTGAACTGGAAGCAGGGCGAGGAAGTCATCATCCTGCCCTCGGTGTCAAATGAAGAGGCGCAGCAGAAATATCCCGCGGGGGCTGGAAGTCGCCCGAGCCCTATCTGCGCATCGTCCCGCAACCGAAGTAGGCGGCAAGACGGACTCGCCACGGATTTTCGCGGATTGACACGGATGTTTCAGAGTTCTGATCCGTAAAAATCCATGAGAATCCGTGGCTCTTTTGATCTGAGCCGCTGTCCCACCGGAAGCAACTGCTCCTCTCTCAATGATCATCTCAAGCGCACGTGTGCGATTCGCGCCACGGAGGAGGACTCTTATGAGCATCTGGACGATATTGTTTGTGGTGTTGCTGATCGCCTGGATCGGTGGGTTTACTGTGTTCCATGTGGCCGGCGGCTTGATTCA
>CAVTMS010000015.1:0-758421 GCA_963735905.1 Candidatus Bathyarchaeota archaeon
AGCAAAGATTAGCAATAAAAGCGAGAGTTCTGAGAGACCACAAATGGCAAGAGCTTCCCGCTGGGAATCTGGTGCCAGGCGACATTGTTCGACTTCGGTTGGGCGAAATAATTCCTGCAGACGTAAAGCTAATTGAGGGAGACTACCTCTTAACAGACGAATCCGCACTAACCGGAGAATCACTGCCAGTAGAGAAACATCTCTCCGACATTGGATATGCAAGCTCAATAATCAAACAAGGCGAAATGAATGCAATTGTCGTAAACACGGCTTCTAGAACATTTTTTGGCAAAACTGCAAAGCTCGTAGAGCAAGCCCAAACCCCAAGTCACTTCCAAAAGGCAATAGGCAAAATAGGTGATTACCTGATTTTTCTTGCAATCGCACTTGTGATTATAATCTTTCTAGTTTCGATTTTTCGGGGTCAAAACATCTTAGACATCATTCAATTTGCGTTGATCTTAACTGTCGCAGGCATCCCGGCTGCTCTTCCCGCGGTTTTATCCGTAACTATGGCAATAGGTGCCACCGCCCTCGCAAAAAAGGAAGCAATCGTAAGCAAATTGGTCGCAATAGAAGAAATGGCTAGCGATGGATGTACTTTGTTCCGACAAAACGGGCACCATAACTAAAAACGCGCTAACTATGGGTGGAACCAAGGCTTATGCCGAATTCTCAGAAAACGATGTGCTGCTATTCAGCGCACTTTCTTCTAGAGAAGAAGATCAAGATCCAATTGACAAGGCAGTCTGTGAAAAAACCAATAGCACAGCAGCTATCGGAGATAGAATTAGTCGAACAAAGGTAATCAATTTCAAGCCCTTCGATCCAGTAGCCAAAAGAGCAGAAGCGACAATTCAAGGAGAAAATGGAGAACAGTTTAAAGTAACCAAAGGAGCTCCCCAGGCGATTCTTGCTTTAGTGGAAGACAGAAAATCAATCAGCGAAAAATTGACGGAAGATATCGATGAATTCGCCAAAAAAGGCTATCGCGCACTGGGCGTGGCTCGAACTAAAGATAACAGATGGCAATACGTTGGTCTAATCGCTTTGTTCGACCCACCGAGAGAAGATTCAGCTGAAACAATAAAGACCGCTCAATCAATGGGCGTCGACGTAAAAATGGTCACTGGGGACCACATAGCTATTGCCAAAGAGATTTCAAGCCAGGTAAACCTTGGAAACGGCATAGTTTTACCTGCTGCATTTTTGAATAAATCGGACATTGAGGCTCAACGCATAGTTGAAGATGCAGAAGGGTTTGCAGAAGTTTTCCCTGAACACAAGTACCACATTATTGAACTTCTGCAGGAAAAAGGACATATTGTGGGAATGACGGGCGATGGGGTTAATGATGCGCCTGCTTTGAAGAAAGCTGATGCCGGTATTGCAGTAGAAGGCGCCACAGACGCGGCAAAGTCAGCAGCAGACATAGTTTTGACCAAGCCGGGGCTTTCAGTTATTATCGATGCGATTAAGGAAAGTCGCAAGATTTTCCAGCGGATGACAAATTATTGTACATACCGTATCGCTGAAACAATACGTGTGCTGCTTTTCATGACCGCATCAATTGTCATTTTCCAGTTTTATCCTGTCACTGCTTTGATGCTTGTTTTGTTGGCACTTCTAAATGATCTGCCGATCATGACTATTGCTTATGACAATGTGAAATATTCAGATAAGCCTGAAAAATGGGACATGCGAACTTTGCTGGGCATTGCGACATTTCTTGGAGTAATCGGAGTGTTTTCGTCCTTCGGAATTCTCTACATCGGAATGGTCGTACTCAAACTAAGCCCACTTATTTTGCAGTCTTTTATTTACCTAAAACTTTCCGTTGCGGGACATCTCACCATTTTTGTAGCGAGAACTAAAGGTCATTTTTGGTCAGTGAAACCTGCAAAACCTTTGTTTCTCGCCATTATTGCCACTCAACTGGTAGCTACAATAATTACGGTTTACGGAATTTTACTTCCTGCAATGGGATGGGGTCTGGCCGCTCTCGTTTGGGTTTATGCGCTGTCACTTTTTGTAATAACTGACTTCGCAAAAGTGCGGCTATACAAGCTACTCAACCACACAGGCATTAAATTTCGCGAAAGCAATCGTTGATAGAATACTGTAAAGCCCTTTCTTGGGCATTTGCTTTTCACTTCGGTGGCAAACGGATTTTCACCAACCAACATATTTTAAACAAAGTGAATTAAGCTATTGGAACCAATTAAGAAACAAGCAAAAAACTTATCGGGAAAGCGCATCCAACGAGACTAACCTTCAAAATGGAATGTTGGGCTGTTTTACGGAATTAGCGGTTGAAAGTTGGCACGCTTGAAAATGCACTACTTTTCAGATACCTTGCTAAAAATTCTACACACTCACTGAGTGGGCGTCTGATTAATAGTTTTTTCATAATCAGACCAAGTCCTCTTACTCCCAAAGTAAATGAGTCTTTAATCGCAAGAACTCTGCTAGTTGCTTCAACCTCAAAAGATGTTATTGCATGGACGCAGTCACATACTATTTTATTTATCCGTAAGAAAGGGTCCTTGAGAGAAATGTCGTCCAAATCATCTGTTCGAAAAAATGACAAGAAGCAAGTGAAAATGGAAAAGGATGTGGTGATTACTTTGGAGGTTGCCTCTCAATACATAACAAAAGAAGCCGATAAACCTCTTTACTTGCTTCGCTACGACGATTAGTCAGGTAACTATTGGGGAACAATTTCGCATATTTTAGGATAATTCAATTCAACTTCATTCAAAAGAAAACAAGGTTTTGGGTGATAATTTAGGTGCCAATCTCAAGAGCGGAAGTTGTTATGAGTGTCAGTGAACACTTTGAAAACAAAGCATACAACGTCTCGACAACTCCTGGTAAATACGGAGTAAGTATGGACATATCAGCAAAAAGAGACAAAGATACATTCCTAATAGAAGCTATAGGGGAGACCGCACGACCGACAGATCAAAACATTATCTTTGCAATTGGAAAAATCGTGAAGAGAATGAAAGAGCAAAACGCTTGGGCAAATTACGGAATTGCGATACCGAAAAGTTATGTGAAATTCATGAAAGATTTCGAAATTGGGGGAATCCAACTTTTGAATTTGCATCTTTTCAGTGTCGACAGCTTCTATTCATTGACTCATCTTGACCCACAAGAAGCAATTGTTTTCATTCAACAACTTAAATCCGGACACATAATCCAATCCGAATCTGCTCGATATCAATTGACAAGAAAATAGAGAACATTAGGACTGAGGGAAAAGATATGAATGTTACTCGTTTGCTCGGAATGGGTTTGGTATTGGTGGGAGTATTGGCCTTGGCGCAAGGTGTAGGCTTTAGTTCCCAATTAACTGTTTATCTCGGTGTAACTTCGATTGTGATTGGTTTGGTTATTTACGTGGTAGGTTCATTCAAAGAAATGAAATCCAGACCTAAAAAAGTCATTATGTAAAAGTCGAGTTTGGAATCTCGAGTCTGTTTTTCTGTCAGAACTTTAAAGATTGGATATTTTAACGTTGTCTTTAAAGCCCCCAGCTTTGTGCTGCGGTCTGGTGCGGCGGTTCTTTCTCATGCTTCTCTTTTTTCCTGTCGATGCCCTCAAACCTGTTGATCTTTACGATTGAACTTTCAATTGAGACCCAGTGAGTTCCATTTAGGTTTCGGTGGTAAACAAACTTGGTCACTACATGTTGTAGTTCCTGCACAGACACTTTTTCTGAATCAACCGCCAACTTCTCCCCAATTTGAGAGACGGAAACTTTGAGGTGTAATTGCAGAAAGCTGGTTAGGTTTTCTTTTTCATTCTGCAAATCGCCTAAATCAACTTGGAGCTCCATTTGGGGCTTATTTTTGTGTCCAAAGATCAAAGTGCTTCCCCATCAAGGTAAGCTATTCTAATGTTAAAAAAGTTTGAGTAGCCGCCGTTGACAAAGCAAATCGCATTGAAATAACCGCTTTAAACCTTTCGTTCCGCGTGCGAGCGCTTGCGTATCCGTTTTCTTTGAGCTCTGCTCCTCACTTCACTTTCTTCGATTCTCTCCTTTTCAGTTCTTCGCCTCGATTTAATTTCTTCTAGCCTTTCAGTTTCGTCTCTTGAAATCAATTCATTAATTTTCTCCACGAGTTTCTCAGCGTCTTCTTTGCGTTCAAACGGAATCACAATATCCCTGTGATGAGGAAGGCTAACAGTGATTTTTCCGGTCTCGTCTAATTGAACTGAATTTATTTCGTTTATGCGAATGTGCAATGGAACAAAAACGCCAAGTATTTTGCCGATTGTCTCTTTGAGAACTGGCTTATTTTCAAGTGCTTCCTCGATATCACTCTTGAAACTTCCCTTCAAGTCTATTTTGAGTAGATTCTCGTAAAGCCTAACTGTAAAGTGGGGATTCTCAACTTTCAAGACTATGGTTCCTTCAGTCATTACAATCCTTCCAATTGCGCATGCAAATCAATAGCATTGAAGATATTATGCTTGCTTCGATGCGTCGTGTCACTAAACCAAAATGTTAGAGGGCATGAAAGTTGCGTTGAAAGATATGCGACTTTCAATTTCTGCAAAATTATTTATCCAATCAGTCACTATAATAACTTGATAACAATGCCCAAAGTAAGAGATTTTATGACTATGGGCGCTCTAACTATTGACAAAAACAAAACAGTCGTTGAAGCCGCAGATCTTATGACCCAAAAAGGAGTCGGCGACATAATTGTTCTAGACGGCGAAATACCACGGGGAATAGTCACCGAAAGAGACTTTGTGAGGCGTGTAATAGCCAAAAGAAAACCCTTAGACACCAAAATTTCAGATATAATGACAAAACCTCTCATAACTATCGGTCCAGAAGCTCCACTTAGTGTCGCAGCCCGAAGGATGGTCAACAACAAAATAAGAAGACTTCCCGTCATGAAACATCACAAGCTGATCGGAATAATCGTTGTTTCTGACTTCGCAAAACACCTTACCAAAAGAACACTCACTGAAACCATACTCGAAGCCATATGGCGCTATCCCACACCCCAATAACTCATTCACTTCTCTAAGTCTTATCTTCGAATGGCCTCAACCCACTCAGGGTTATCGATTCAAGGCATGCCCATTATCAATTAGATCATGAAGCGAGCATAAACACAGACGATTACGTTTTCTGAGGACGTTTCTTAAGCACGGCAACTCCAATCGTGCAGATAACAATTGTGACAATAATTACCATGAAGGCTATTTGTGGAAAATCTTGAGAGTTGGGAATACCGGATGTAAGTGGCAAAGAAGCCAAAACAGCCGCAGCTAATCCTCTAGGGAGCATTACAGTCATCAAAGCTTCCGAATCTTTTGCAGACTTCAAGAAGGATACTTTGACAGCCAAAAATCTAAGCCCAAGATAAACAAAAGCTAAGGAAAAACCAAATAGAACAGGAATAATCGATGAGTAACTGAAAAGTAAGCCTGTGAAAACAAAAAAGAACGATCGAATTAGGAAGCTTATTTGGCCATGAAAACCTCGAACACTTTCATCGACGCAAGGTGCGCATTTGAGCTTTAGTACTTTTGCGATTGATGGACCATTTCCAATAATTAGTCCTAAGAATAACGCTGAAATCGCGCCTGTTCCACCTAAGCTTCTTGCCACCACAAAAGTGAGAAGCAAAACAGCCAATGTAAGCATGTATGTATTAGATTTTCCTTTTACTCTATCTAAGATATTTAACCAGGCGATTCCCACAAGTGAGCCAACAATTATGCCTACTCCGAACGCTAAAGCAATTGAACCTAAAGCCGCTTGAATGCTGACTTGGCCCGAAAGAATAATGTCGATGGCAACGAAAGCGCCCACTGTGCACAAAACGTCTGTTAGAATTGATTCAAGACTTAGAATGGTTTCGGTTTTTCCTCCTATTCCAAGTTTCCTTGTTAGAGCTACGACTATGATGGAGCTGCTTCCTCCCAAAATACTGCCTAATAATAGTCCGTTCATTAGACGCCAACCAAGTAAGTATTTGCATAGCAAAGTCGTGACCAGAACGTTTAGTAAAAAACCGGAGACCCCAAGAACTAATGCTCTTGGGCTGTTTTTGATTGCTTGACGAATATCCATGTTAAGACCTCCGTCAAAAAGTATCACCATTAGGGCTAAAGCTGCAAAATATGGAGTGATCGATGTAAGCTGGTCACGAGAAAAAACATTGAGCAGTGGACCTAGCAATAGTCCAAACAAAAGTAACAAAATGGGGTCAGGAATGCTTGTTCGCTTGAAGAACTCTTCTCCCAAAAAACCTAAGACAATAATAAGCCCTGCAACAAGAAAAGCCAGAACAGCCGGATCCAAATTTGAAACTCCTCAACTATGGACGATTGGTGCCTAACTGATTTAAGATTTGCCAAAAAGCTACTTGAATGATTCCCAGCTTAGGTAGCCCTCGAAAACACGTTTCTTGAATCCGTTTGCGTGTGCAGCTTTTGTCCCGTATTAGCCGATTATAGACTAAGAATAGATATATTTTGCAAGTGGGAAATCATTTAAAATACCTTAAGGTCTTTCCAATCGTTTGGAAATATTAAAAAGCAGCGGCGTCTAAGTTGCTTGAATACTCGGTTATTTGTATATCGGTTCGGTAAGCAGAATAGAAGGCTTTGTGTGTGGATTCCGAACAACCCAAAAAATTATCTGAAGAAGAAACTCCGTTTTCAATATACGTTAAGATAGGGTTGTCTTCGGAAGAAGTAGCCCGAAAAATTGAAAAATATGGTCCTAATGAAGTCCCTGAAAGAAAAGTAAGCCCTTTTCGCAAGTTCATGAGCTACTTCTGGGGACCTATTCCTTGGATGATCGAAGCGGCCGCAATCTTGTCAATAATCATTCAACACTATGAGGATTTCGTCATCATTTTCGCTTTGTTAATAGTGAACGCTGTAGTCGGATTTTGGCAAGAGGGCAAAGCTGATAACGCTATTGAAATGTTGAAAAAGCGACTTGCCCCGAAAGCCCGAGTGTTAAGAGACTCCACCTGGCGTGAGATACCCTCAAGAGAACTCGTCCCTGGCGACGTCGTACGAATACGATTGGGCGACATTGTACCTGCTGACATTAAACTTATGAAAGGAGACTACTTGCTCGCCGACGAATCCGCGTTGACTGGTGAATCCCTGCCTGTCGAGAAGCACATTTCTGATGTGGCTTACGCTGGAGCTATCGTTCGGCAAGGGGAGATGGATGCATATGTTGTGGCAACTGGGATAAGCAGCTTTTTTGGCAAAACCGCCAAGCTAGTGGCTGAAGCAAAAACTGGAAGCCACTTCCAAAAAGCAGTTATACGAATAGGTAACTACTTGATTATTCTTGCAGCGATAATGGTTTCTGCAGTGGTCATTGCAGCTCTCGCTAGACACGCTAACCCCTTAGAAATTTTGCAGTTTGCGCTGGTTCTGACGGTTGCCGCCATACCTGTAGCGCTGCCTGCAGTTTTGACAGTCACTATGGCCGTTGGGGCAATAGCCCTTGCCAAAAAAGAAGCCATAGTAAGCAAGCTGGTTTCAATTGAAGAGATGGCCGGAGTTGACGTGCTATGCTCAGACAAAACCGGCACGATTACAAAAAATGAACTCACTATTGCGGAAGGACAAGCCTTTGGCAAGTTCGAAATTGATGACGCTCTCTTGTATGGAACATTAGCATCAAGGGGAGAAAATCATGATCCCATAGATGATGCCGTCATCGCCAAAGCTAAGTCGATTCATGAAGTTGCCGATACTATTGGTCGATACACCATTGTCGATTTTAGGCCATTTGACCCGGTCTCGAAAAGAACTGAGGCCACAGTTGAAAGCCGCGACGGTGGGCGCTTCAAGGTATCCAAGGGAGCTCCTCAAGTTGTTCTGTCTCTAGTTTCAAATAAGAAAGAAATCGAAAATAAAGTAAATGAAATTGTAACAAACTTTGCAAGCAAAGGACATCGGGCGCTTGGAGTAATTAAAGGAAACGAGAAGGGAGAGTGGCAATTCGTCGGTCTTCTTGCCATTTACGACCCGCCCCGGGAAGATTCTGCTGAAACAATTAAAACGGCGCAAAAGATGGGTATAAGCGTCAAGATGGTCACTGGCGACCACATTGCAATAGCGAAACAAATTTCTCAAGAAGTTAATCTAGGCACAAACATTATACCCGCTTCCTCTTTTGTAGACAAGCCCGATAGCGAAACAAAAGGCATCATCGAAAACGCGGATGGTTTTGCCCAAGTTTTTCCTGAGCATAAATACCGTATTGTTCAGTTACTTCAAGAAGCGGGACACATAGTCGGGATGACTGGCGACGGAGTTAACGACGCTCCTGCATTAAAGAAAGCTGATGCAGGCGTGGCCGTTGATGGTGCTACTGATGCCGCTAAATCAGCAGCGGACGTTGTGTTAACAAAACCAGGGCTATCCGTCATCATTGACGCAATAAAAGAAAGTCGTAAAATTTTTGAACGCATGACTAATTACGCTGTCTACCGAATCGCCGAGACCACTCGAGTTTTAATTTTCCTGTCGCTTTCAATTCTCATCTTCAACTTTTACCCCTTGTCAGCAGTCATGATAGTTATTCTTGCATTGCTTAATGACATGCCCATTATGACGATTGCATATGATAATGTGAGGGTACAGGAAAAACCAGTTCGCTGGAATATGCGAGGAGTACTTATTGTGGCTTCTCTCCTTGGAGCAACCGGTGTCATTTCAAGCTTTTTGCTTTTCATAATTGGCTTAAACGTTTTTCACCTGAGCTTTAGCACTCTGCAGACACTTATTTTCCTAAAAATGACAGTTGCAGGGCACCTTACGATTTATCTTGCACGCACTGGGGTACATCACTTTTGGAAACGTCCACTTCCTTCCAGGATTCTCTTTTTAACTACCGAGGTAACTCAAGTTATAGGCACCTTGTTCGCGGTCTACGGCGTATTCATGAACCCAATTGGATGGGGATTAGCTGCATTCGTCTGGGGCTATGCATCACTGAGTTTCCTGATAACTGACCAACTGAAGATTCATTTCTTTAAATTAATGGGACATGAAGAAGCAATTTCCCTAAAATAACGGCAATACTTCTTCCGCAATTATTTTTCTTATTGTTCTTTTAGAACGCCAAATCATTAGCCTTAGGAATCAAAATAAAACTGAGCAGAAAATATATATCCCAAATAACGTTGCTTGAACGGAATAATGAGCAAGTTTAGCGAAGGCTTGCAATACTATTTGCTAGTTGGAGGCGTCGGTATTGTAGCTGCCTCGATCGCGGTTGCATTATACTTACTTTATTCGGCTTTGTGGAGTTTCACACAAAGTGCCATTGATTTCTCGATTCTGATGTCCGCCGAAAAGAAATTAGTCTTTCAGAAGACAGTGATGAATAAGCCAAAACTAATCGAGAGCGAGACCAGTCTGGAGCAAATTGCTCAACTCATGATGGAAACCCAACAGGACCATGTATTTGTATTGGATAAAGAAGAGAAGTTGATTGGCGTTGTTTCGGGCATCGATGTTGTTAAGAAAATACGCGACCTTTTGTCTACTTAAACCAACGAACCAAACACTTGCCGATAATTAATTTGTTAAGGCACTTCACCAATTCTTAACTAACCAAAAATTGAGCGGCCCAAAGTCCAATATTAGTTAAACCTGCTATCGCAAAAGCGAGTTTCACCGGAATGCAAAACCGAAGTTAATATTTTTCAATAAGGTATGGTTTTAGCATCTCGAAGACTTTGGCTTCATCGACTATTTTTTCTTCGCACTCTTCGCGACTTATTTCCCAAGTTTCTTTAAGAAACGCAGCCACTCTTCCAATCCAAAGTATCCTTAAGGCGTCTATCAATATCTGTCTGTAAAATGTTGGCGTTTTATGGAATTCGGCGATAAAAGAGTAAACTGTTTTAGCCCAAATTTCTGAGGGAAAATCAACTTTGGATCTTTCTAGATCCTTTGGTTCGATGAACTTATTCTGAATATCTTGTTCTAAAATTGATCTATAGATGTCGAGGTATTGCGGGTGTTTGCTTTTGAATGCAGCAATAGTTGCGGGCAGAGAAACTTCAATCGCCTCAGAACCATCTTCATATTTAGCTTCACCAAACATGGGAGTTTCGGAGACACCGCGTATTTGCTTCCAAACTGATTCGTACTGTTCTATGCATGTGAACATCGTATTCATTACTTGCCTGAACATGGAAGCTAGCTGACTAGAGGGATCTTTAGCATCATGATTCTTCGCTCCCAAAAGAGCCTGCGTCACCTCATATCCTTTGGCCAAAGCCGTTAAAGTTTCAAAAATATCAATGCCAAAACGGCAAACATCTGGGATCTCCCACATAGTGGATTCCAAAAGATCTTCAACCAATTCTATTGAAAGCCCAAAATCGCCGCCTATTGGCTGTCTAATCGCTTTACCGAAAAGGGTGGCCGTTACCGGGTAACACAAGAAGTTAGTTATAGTTCCATCGTACTTGAAACGGTTGTAAAGGGGAGTCACAAAACCTGCCCCACTCATTGTGGGAGTTATTAATAACTTAATCCAATCTGGTGTTATGCTTCGCAGATCTGAGTCTACTAGGGCTAGACTTTTGACTTTTAGGTAGCTTGCTGCCTCAAAGATGGCTCTTACAGCTGTTCCTTTGCCTGACACTCCAAGGTATATAGCGGGAATCAGCTTTACCCTTGAAGGTAAGTTAACCCTCTTCACCGATGTCAATGTGGCGTCAACTGAATTTCCGTCCGAAACGAAGATAACAGACTTCAATTTTGGAAAATACAGGTCTAATCCTTTGACCACCTGAGAGAGGACGTAACTTGCTGTGAGCACATTATTATAGGATGGAACTCCTACGAGAATATCGGCCTTTTCAATATCATGCAGAAATACGCGAGCATCCAGCGATAACGCCGAATTCAAACTTATTGACTCTCCAGCAGGTCTTGCTTAATTGGCAAACTAAAAACCTTTGCGCTAAAATAGACATTTAGCCTGTTGCGCGGTTTTAGGTTGGAAACAAAATCAGTAATTTTTCAGACAATTTCAATGGCACACACGAAGAAGTTCATCCTGATATTCCTTCTTGGAACTATATCTCATTTTCAACTATTAAGCTAAAGGTGCTTTATCCATTCAGAATTGGCGGGCGAACTTTGGAATTTAAAGTTCAAAGTGGATATGTTGGCATGTAATCTGGAGCGCATTTGTCTTCAGTTTCTGTTTGTGAGATTGCTTCTTCAGGCGGTTCATTATTGAAGGCTTTTCTTAAGAGTATTGGCGCCAAAATGGTTGTTATCATTATCATTCCCAAAATCGCGGCGTAAGTGCTTTGTGTAATGGCGCCAGCTGAAATAGCAACTCCCGCAACAATGAGACCTACCTCACCACGGGAAATCATTCCCAACCCTACTCTAACTCCTTTAGAGCGATCTTTCAAAAATAGAGCAGCTGGCAAACCACACCCCAACATTTTGCTTATGATGGCTACAGCAATTAGTATTATGAAGAAAACGTAGAAGAAGCTGTCAGTAGTAAAGAAACTTCGAATGTCAAAAGCGGCGCCTGCCAACGCAAAGAACACGGGCGAGAAGATGACGCTTAGTTTTTTGGTGTAGTCGCGTATCTTTTCAATTGTTTTGGAGCTGGCTATTCCCATTCCAGCGGCAAAAGCACCTACGATAGGTGACAGCCCAAGGTAGGCTGCTAATGCGGAAGCGCCAAAACATGATGCTGTAGCTGCTGCCTCTACTGTTTCTTCTGAGTCTCCTCTTGAAGTTAGATTAATTATTTTTGGCAGGACAATTGCTGCAAAAACTGTTATGCCAAGCCAAAGTGCAAGAGAGGTTAAGATAACAACTAGCACGTTAAGCGGGCTTATGGTGGATGTCGAAATGAATGAGACAATGACACCTAGAATTGCAAGCCCCAACACGTCATCAACAACGGCAGCGCTAATCATCATTCTAGACTCTACCTTTCGTATCTGCTTAAGCTCACGCAGCACCAGCGATGTAATAGAGATACTTGTTGCCGTAAGAGCTGCTCCAATTACGAGACTTGCCACAACGCTAAACCCAAGTGCAAATGAAATGCCATAACCCAATAGGAGTGGAACAATAACCCCGATAGTTCCAACGGCGAAGCTAGCGCTTCCGACTTTTCTGAAATCTTTAAAGGTCATCTCTAAACCGGCTGTAAAAAGGATGAGTATGCCGCCGATTTCTCCGAAGGCTTTGACAATTTCGTTTATTTGAATTAATGGAGAGCCGTTTATTGCTATGAGGGCGCCGAAAGCGTAAGGTCCAAGGAGAATTCCTGCGAGTAACTCACCCAATACCGAGGGAATTTTGTGCCATGAGAAAATTTCACCCAGGACTTTAGCTGAGACAACCAAAATGCAAATGGTTACTATGCCCCTCAGCACTAGGTCTAACGCCATAGAATTGCCCTCTTTATCGGAGAAACTTCATTTTAACTATTTAAATTCACACACACAATTGTTTTCTTTGATCATGAGGAGCTAAAAAGGAGTTGTTTAAATGGAAGTTGAAGAGTGGGGGACGACTATTTTTTGTGTTTTGAATAAGCTCGCTGGAAGTCCGCCTTCTTTTTTCTGCTTCTTTTTGAGTTCTTTTTCTCGCAGTGCTTTCTTGTGTTGCTCAAGAGTTTCGGCTTTAGATGGTTTTTTTGACAATTTTAAACGACCACGCAATTGCTACGGCAATAGACAATTTAAATCGTTCGCTACCTATGGTGTGCAACACACGCTCCCAACAAAAGTAACATAGTGGCAACAAACAAAATATATAGGTAAAATTGGTTAGTATCTCTATTAGTAATTAGTATAACCGGAAAATATGCCATGATAACAAAGGAAGAAAACAATTCTCTGAAAAAGGAAATTGTCGTTTCCGGTGAGCAAGCACTCAAAGTTGCAGAAGCATTAACAGCCACAACCATGAAGATGCTACAGCTGCTCTGGCAGGAATCCCTTAGACGTTTCAACAATCGGCAAGAAACTAGGGCTAAGCCAAGCCTACATAAGCGAACAAGTAAAAATTCTAGAAGAACTAAAACTGCTAAACATAACTTACGCAAAAGGCAAAAGAGGCATCAGAAAAATATGCTCACCCGCCGTTGAGCAAGTGACTTTACTCATAAAATAGAAGGTTAGTCGGCGATAATTTCGATGAAACGAATGCTTCAATAGCGTTTCGTCTAAGTCTTTACAATGGTTTTTTAGATTTGTGCTCTAAAATTGGCAGTATATTGTATGGTGTGGCAAAGAAGAATTATAATCGTTAAATAGAAATATTTATATCCAAAAACCCATGCGAATTGGTGAGAAACTTATCTTAAGAAGGAGACAGCCGGGGAGAAGGGAAAATGGCAGATTCATCACTAACCGAGCTCATAGTAAACATTTTGATAATAGCCGTTTCCTTCCTTGTTCTGAACTGGGCAAGCAACCTTGCCTTAAAAAACGCAGTAAAAGTCGCCGCTATAACTCGACTTGGGAAAACCGCTGTCGGCTTCAGTCTCATAGCATTTTCCACCTCACTGCCCGAGTTGACCGTGGCATTTACAGCAGCATTATCTGGCGGCGCACCGCTCTCAGTCGGAAACGTTTTAGGCTCAAACATAGTTAACATCAGCGTTATCATAGGTCTAGCCGCAATTCTCCTCCACCTGAAAACACGCCGAAAACATAAGGGATCCACTTCTTCAAACGGCTTTAGTAGGATCAATTGTATTCCTGATTTTGCGAAGTCAGAACTTAGCAACATCCACTTTGGCCTTTTCATTTCATCGATAATTCCATTGATACTGATTTACGTTTCAGCAGCAACTTGGATCGTAGGTCTCGTTCTGATATTCATATTCGTCGGCTACATGTACAGCCTATCAAAAGTCAGGATGCCATCTGAAAACGGCGATGTAACGCTGGAAGACAAAGGTAAACTGAAACGCTTTCTCCTATTCACTATTGCAGGCGCACTCGGAGTAGTCATCAGTGCATATTTCCTTGTTGGTTCTGCCGTTAGCATAGCTACAACTGCAGGAATCTCCCAGCAAGTGATAGGCGCAACAATAGTTGCAATCGGCACAAGCTTACCCGAACTAACGTTAGATTTGAAAGCGTTCCTTAGAGGTCACCCAGGACTTGCATTTGGCGACATAATCGGAAGCAGTTTCGTAAACATAACGCTCATTTTGGGGATCACTCTTTTCGTTCCTTTCCTTGTTGGTTCTCCAATAACAATGAACATGAACGTGTTCCAAAACCTAGTAATATTCTCGATTATTACCAATTTGTTCTTCTGGTATTTCTTGTCAAGAGAAAGGATCGGTTGGAGAGAAGGCGCAATCTTCCTATTCATTTATGCTCTTTTCATAGTTACAACAATTGGAGCCACGTAGTGGATGACTCAAAGCTGAATGAAAAATGGACTTAAACAAAGCATATAATCAGTTTGAGGCGTTTCTAAACTTACAGCGACATGGAGGGGAAATGGTTTCGTCAAAGCCTAAAATAACGCGCAAGACGGTGCTATTTCCATTAGTGGGTTTAGCTGCTTTTTTCCTGTACATTTACCTCTTCAACGTTGACATTCCGGAAATAATCTCGACCGCACAACGAGCAGACCCAATCTTCTACGTTGCCGCCATCCTGTTTAGCTTGGTCGAAGTGCTTTTGTTCGCTATTTCGTGGCGCACCTTGCTCAATTTCCTTTCTGTGAAGATTTCTGTGATTAGGTCTTACCTGTTTGTTTGGTATGGAATTTTTGTTGACATCGTGATTCCTGCTGAATCCATAAGCGGTGAAGTTTGCAGAGTTTATTTGGTAAATAGAGAGCAAGAGGGGTGCAGCGGAAAAGTGGTAGCGTCTCTTTTCATGCACAGGCTGCCTAGGAATGGGCCTTAATGTAATGTTTCTAATTTTGGGCGCAGGGTTACTTTTCGGTGAAACCGCGATAAACGGTTTTATTTTCAACCTGGTCTTGTTTGTTACGTTCGCCATCACGGCTATTCTTTTTCTTCTGATTCTTCTTACGTTTAAAGAGAATTGGACCCTCAGTGTGATTAATAGAGTAATTCGGTTGGGTGAATTTCTTACCCGAGGGCGATGGAAATTGACCTCTCTAAGACAAGATGCAATAGACGCTGCTAAGATGTTTCACAGTGGAATGAGGGAGTTTAAGCAAAGCCCAAAGACGCTTGGCATTTCGTTGTTTTTCCTTATGATGAACTGGCTTTTTAGCATGAGCGTTACATACTTGGTCTTTTTGTCACTAAGATTTCCTGTCTCCTGGAGCGTTATACTGATAACTGGAGCCATTGTTGTCGCAGTAAAGTCCATACCCGTTGGCATACCGTTTGAGGTGGGGCTCCCTGAAATAACCATGACTACCTTGTATGTTGGGTTGGGTGTTCCAGCCGCGATAAGCGCTACTGCGACGATCTTGAGCAGGCTCATAACCCTTTGGCTAAGGTTCTTCATTGGTTTTGGAGCACAACAATGGTTAGAACTTAAGCCTCGTTTGACGCCACCGAAAATCTCAAGTTTGGGATAGGCAGCTCCCAGAAGCAGTTCTTTTTTGAAGTGTATTTGTGTTGTCCATTTCTCTCTGTCCTGGGGAATATTCGAAAAATTTAAGAGAAGTTAAAATAATTACGAAGTGGTAAAGGCCTTGGAAACTTGGGTATTCGGGGCAATATTGGCGTTAGTTGGGCTTTTGGTTACTGCTTGCGGTATGGGAAAAAGTGAACTGGGAAGTTCTTTTGCAGTAGCAGGTTTATCAAGTGCAGGTGTTGGTTCTCTAATTTTTGTTGCCAAATTTAAGCAATGGATAGAGGAAATTTAGCTATCACATATAATGGGTTTGTTAGAAGCTAAATAGAGGAATTGGGTCAATCAAAATTCCAGCAATGTTTTTCTATTCAAAGCTATTTCCATTTAAGGCGAGGGTTTGTTTTTGGTTAACGCCGCAGCATTGACGGGCAGAAAGATTATGACTTCTGACGCTCGTGTTCTGGGCGAAGTTGAAGGAGTCGAAATCGATACGGAAAACTGGACAGTAACTCACGTCCGAGTTATTTTGACCAAGCAAGCCGTCAAAGACTTGCTTCTCGAATCGCCGATACTATGGGATATTATTCTTTCTCTTCCAGTCAAAATCATTAGAGCATTTGGCGAACCGATTAGTCTAAACATTCCTTTCTCAGAAATAGAAACTCTAACAAAATCCAAATAATTCCTGAATAAACTTCTGAACCTGAAACTCCTTTCTACTAAAAAAAAATTTGCTTAGTTGTAATTAGTTGTAGCGTCAAGGTCACAGTCACATATGGTTATAAGAATTTTAGACCTAAGGTAATATTGCGTGTCCTTTAGCAATCAAATGTTGCATCAGGTTGGCGGGTCAGGTAATGACGTAACGCGGAAAAATTTCCCCTCTCCCCAGTAAAGGTAACCTTTTCAGTCCGCGCCAAGTTAAAAACCCGGGATCCGCAAACCATAATTTTCAAAATCCTCAAAGAGAAATTTTGAAAACCGCATGATCCGAAAGAGGTTCAAGCCTCAAAAGAAAATTTTTAAACGAAAAGCAAGATTATGGCGTTAGGCGCATTTGGTCTCTTGGATAAAGTGAAACTTCACGAATGTTCTTCTTGCCCGTCAGAACCATAGTGAGTCGCTCTAAGCCAATTGCCCATCCAGCGTGAGGTGGCATCCCATAATCAAAAGCCTGCAGATGATATTTGAAAGAGTCTGGGTTCAAGCCTTTCTCCTTCATCCGCTCCATCAGCATTGCCTTATCGGAAATTCTTGTGCCGCCAGAAACGAGTTCTATCCAGCGCCACATCAAATCGAACCCTTCGGAGAGTTCGGGTTTGTCTGCTCGTGGCTTAATGTAGAATGCTTTTGCGTGTGTTGGCCAATCAGTTATAAAATAGTAGTAACCACGGTCTTTGCCGAGAGTTCTGAAAGCTTCAGTTGTAATGTCTTCGCCCCAAGGAATGGTCACGCCCAATTCCTTGAGGGTGTTCAAGATTTCGTCGTAGGTAAATCGTTTAAACGGAAGCTCAGGAACAGTCGCGTGATACTTCAATGCGCTTAGTTCTTTTGTGCACTTTTCCTTGATTACTTTGCAAGTGTGTTGGATGACCTGTTCAAGAAGTTGCATGACATCTTCAGCGCTCGAAAATGCCTGTTCAACGTCCACGGACACGAACTCGCTCAAGTGCCGTCTAGTGTGGGACAATTCTGCTCGGAAAAAAGGCCCAACTTCGAATACCTTTTCCATGCTCATTGTTAATTGCTCTTTGTACAATTGTGGACTCTGAGCAAGAAACGCCTTCCGCCCAAAATAATCCACTGGAAACAGCTCCGCCCCACCTTCAGTTGCAGAAGCAATTATTCGTGGCGTGTGAACTTCCAAATAACCCTTCTCGAAAAGAAAATCTCGAATAGCCCGTAAAGCCTGATGTTGAATCTTGAACGCCGCAGCATTATGCTCCAAACACAAATCCAACGCTCTTGCATCTAAACGAACTTCGATGTTAGCCGGCGTTTTACCTGTTATGTCGATTGGCAACTGCTCAGCAGCCGTACTGAAAACTTTAATTTCCTTCGGAACCACTTCGATCCCGCGAGGAGTCATGGTAGTCTTTTTTACAGTGCCCTTTACACCTATACTGAACCTTTTTTGAAGCCCATCAGTCTTCGAAACCACTTCGGGAGGCACACGCTTCTTAGGAATGGTTACTTGAAGGGTACCCTCTCTATCTTGCAAAATCAGAAAACGAATTCCGCCAAGGTCACGAACCTCTTGGACCCAGCCAAAAAGAGTAACATCCTGCCCATCCATTTCAGGTGTGATATTTGAAGAATAGTAGGTTCTAACCCAGTCACCTAAAGAATCTAACAACAAAGTTAAGCCTCACGTATTTAGTCGGCAAACTCAACGCGTATTGACATTTTACGAACTGATTGGGCAATTTCCTTAATGGCTGCTAAATCGAATGGCAACTGTGCACCGCGTTTCCTGCGCAAGATTACTCGGGTTTCTGTTGTGCCGTCAGGGAGCCAAATCGTGTTGATAGTCAAAATGTTTAGAGGAGTAAACAAGTCTTCAAGGAACTTGCGGTCATCCACGCCGTTCTCTAAGATCCTAACGGATTTACCGGTCTCTTCACTTAAGGATTTGATTATTTTACCGCCGTAACCCAAAAGTTTGGGCACATCACCATGACCAACAATCAAAGCTACAGTCCTGTTGGCATCAACGGCTTTGAAAAAGCAGACATTCTGCAGAGAAGGATACTTTTCTTCCAAGAGCAACAGCTGGCGAGCGATCTTAAGGTCTAAGTCACTGATTTCGCCAGACTTAACTTTGGCTGAACATTTTTGGCAAAGCATGCCACTTTTTAGGCAGAAACTGCAAAGTTCGGTTTTCATTTGGAGACGCCTTTTCCGCTAACCAAAGGAGGAGCGAGCGGTCAATTGCGCTCCAGCTTGGAAGTGTTATTTTCTTTGTAATATTATTTCAATTGTGCTCACGTTAGTCAAACCTTCGCCACCATCTTGAGGCGAAAGCTGATCAGTTCCGATTCCAATCTTCTTGATTTTCACATCAGGCAAGAACCGGCGCCTAACAACTTCAACGACATCAATAGCATGAGAGATTGCTTTTCCCCGTGCCTTAACGCTTACTTCTTTTGCTCCGCCATGAAAGAGAGTAATGCAGGCAAGCACGTAGTTCATCACTGGCTTCTTTCCGATCAGCACCGAGTTGCTTTCCGACACAGTAACGTTGACACTCCTGGTTTGCGACGTGGGCTTCTTAAATTTTTTTCTCCGCGAATAAATATGTTGCGGTGCATTAATTGACAAATCTGGCTCACCATTTTTGCTCTTTTGCACGCCCGCACGGGTCGTAACCGAATGTTTGTTTAAAGAAAACGGAACTTTATTATTCGCAACTCAGATGGCAGCAGCCAACAATTTGGCTACATCACTTGGCTTTTCAGCAACCCGAACTCCCGCATCTTCAAAAGCCTCAATCTTAGTCTGAGCCGTACCAGCCTTGCCCATAACAATTGCACCGGCATGACCCATCCGTTTCCCCACAGGAGCAGAACGTCCAGCCACAAACGCAACAACAGGCTTAGGATAATACTCTTTAGCAATGTACTCTGCGGCGTACTCCTCAACGTTTCCACCGATCTCACCAATCAAAGCAACAGCCTTAGTCTCAGGATCATCCTTAAACAACTTTAAAGCATCAACAAAATTCAAACCAGTCACAGGATCACCACCCACACCCAAACAAGTCGACTGCCCAAGACCCGCACGTGTTAAGGCTGAAGCAATCTCGTAAGTCAAAGTGCCACTTCGAGAAACGACACCCACATTTCCAGCCGTAAAAACTTGACCAGGCAAAATCCCCAACTTACATTTCCCAGGAGTAATCACCCCAGGAGTATTCGGGCCAATGATTTTTGCGCCCACTGCTTGAGCGTGACTCATCAAATTTACCGCATCCCTAACTGGAACGTGCTCTGTAATCACGACAACAAGCTTAATTCCGCTTTCTAAAGCCTCCAATGCCGCATCCACCGCGAAAGGCGCAGGCACAAAAATTATCGAGGCATTTCGCCCCCTGTTTTGCCTGGGCTTCTTCAACGGTATCGTAAACCGGAACGCCGTGGATGGTTACTCCGCCTTTGCCAGGACTAGTGCCCGCTACTATGAGCGTGCCAAAGTCCAGCATGAGTTTTGTATGATAACTTCCTTGCCCGCCGGTAATACCTTGTACAATCACTCGCGTGTCTGAGTCAATGAGAATCCCCAAGATTAGAGCCCCTTTCTTCCTAATTCTACAGCTTTTTGGGCTGCCTCTTCCATGCTATCAAAAACAGAAATGGAAGCTTCTCTAAGAATACGTTTTCCTTCTTCCTCGTTAGTTCCAACCAATCTAACAATCAACGGCTTCGAATTGTTAAGGCTCTTCCTTGCCAAAATAATTCCTCGAGCAACTTCGTCGCAAAGAGTTATGCCACCCAAAATGTTGACAAACAAAACCTTGACTGCAGGATCCGAAAGAATCACAGCCAAAGCCGCTTCAATTCTTTCTGGAGGAGCACCGCCGCCCATGTCTAAAAAGTTGGCCGGTTTCCCGCCGTAAGAA
The DNA here is from genome assembly GCA_963735905.1 of Candidatus Bathyarchaeota archaeon. Lineage (GTDB taxonomy): Archaea > Thermoproteota > Bathyarchaeia > Bathyarchaeales > Bathycorpusculaceae > JADGNF01. The sequence continues at coordinate 20,206 of CAVTMS010000015.1, forward strand.
TTCACCATATCTAAAGTCGCCATAACTAGACCTGCACCATTTCCTGCCACGCCTATGTTGCCCTCAAGTTTCACATAGTCCAAACCGTTCTTCAAAGCTTCAAACTCTTGAGAAGTGAGATCCCTTGGTTCTTCAAGCTGTTTTTTCTTGAATTCTGGATGTCTAAAAAGCGAGTTATCATCAATTATGAGACGCGCATCCGCACAAACAAAATCCCCACTCAACGTTTCCACAAGAGGATTGCTTTCAATAAGTTCCGCGTCTTGCTCTACACCTACTTGATATAGCTTCTCAAAAATATTCGCCAGCTTCATCAATTGGTCACTCGTGTAACCCAAGAACTGAGCGATTTTTACTGCATTAAAACTGAGAAACCCCAACTGAGGACTTATTTTCATCCTGAGTATTTTTTGTGGCTCTTTCTCAGCTAATTCCTCGATGTCAACTCCGCCTGTCTCACATGCAACCGCAACGAAAGATCGGTTTAGCCGGTCTACAGTTATACCAAAATAAAGTTCTTTTTTTATCGAGATTTTCTGCTCAATTAGAACCTTGTTGATGGTTACACCCTTTATTTGAGCGCCAAACAACTTTTGAGCTTGTTCTTCTGCTTCTCCAGGAGAATTGGCAAAGAGTATTCCTCCCGCTTTTCCCCTTCCCGCAACAAGCACTTGAGCTTTGACAACAACAGAGTTTCCAAGTCTTTTAGCTGCTTCGCGTGCTTGGAGGGTTGTTTCGCCCAATTCGCCGTTTGGGGTTGGAACTCCGTAACCTGCGAGTATGCTTTTTGCTTCATACTCATAGAGTTTCAAAAAATAGTTCTCCCAATTAGGGAGGAAGCGAGCTACTTTATAACTTCGATGGTGACGTAGGACCTCGTATCCTTAATTCCGTCGATGGTGTAGAGTTTTTTGAGGGTTTCATCCATATTTTCCCTTTCAACCATGATTAAAGCGTCTTCGTCTCCAGCTATTCTGAAGGCACGGGCAATTGCCAGGTCTCTGATTTTCTCGTAAACTTCAATTCTTTTTGTAGGGGAAACTTTGATGAATATGAACGCAGGTGTAGTGGACACGCCCAAAGCATTTAGGCCTTTTTCGGTAACATCTATGAATCCTCTTCCTGTGCGAATATATCCTGAGCCCTTAAGTTTTCGAAGATGCACGTTCAGAGCCTGTCTGCTTATGCCTAACTGTTTTGATAATTCGTCCTGTTTAAGTCGAAGAGTGTAAGTGTTTGTAGACGTTCCTTTGTCATATAGTGTTTTGAGAAGCTGGATTGAACGTTTCGTAAGCGGTTCCAAACCTAATCATTCCTCAAAGGATTTGACCCTTGAATTAACGTTTACAATTGGGAGGTTGCTTAAGAATTTGCTCCCCAAGAAAAAACGGAAATTGATCTGCTCAAAGGCTTTAGTTCCAAATAAAGCGGGCAAAGAGTCCCGGGAACGATGTTTAACGAGTTTGAGACAAAAAGTATATCTTTATGAGAAGCGTCTGAATCTTAGCCCGATAAGAAGGTCTCTCTAAATGCCGATATTAGATCCAGTAAAGAAAGCGATTGCACAGAAAGCACGGTTACACATGAAAATCTGCAGAGACTGCGGAGGAAGAAACGCAGCAACAGCAACAAAATGCAGAAAGTGCCACAGCAAAAACCTGCGCTGGAAGAAGAGAGAACTAGTAAAGTAAACTGTCTTTTTCTTCTGGGTTTTCCTATTTAATTCAGATAGCGAGAAGTCTAAATCTCGCTAAGGGAAACTTTTGTTTGAAAATTTCAAAACTTAAGTAAAAAAGCAGGAAAGAAAAAACTCCGTCTTAGAGCGTTTTGGTTAAAGTGTCAATACTGAAAGTCGTATTGGAGCATCCGTTCTTGAGCAAAGGCACAGATTGACCTGTGACATTCATGCTCGACAAGAGCTCAAGAGACATTTTCACTTCTTCACCACAAGCCACACCCACAATACCCTCGTATTTGTGAGCCTTCAGAATTTTAGGCACACATGAACCGCCGGGCAAAACGTAAACGTCGTATCCCTTTTGTTTGGCTATCGAGTCTGCCTTGTTAACATCGCAGTCTGGTGAACAATGCGCGCAAACATAAGAAGGAATGTTAGTATCGAAGACAGCCTTGCATCGACCATCCATGAATTTTCGACTGCAATGAGGGAGAAAAACAGCCCGTTTCTTAGTGGTTAAAAATTGTCCTCTGTTCATCAGGTTAGCTGCCTGGATGTCGATCAAATCCTGAATAAGAACCAAAGAATCCTGAAGATTAAGCCCTGTTGCTTCCTGAATTCTAAACCTTTTGATAATGTCCTTTAAAGTGTTCAGAAAAACCTTGTGAACACCTCGTTGATAACTAGCCACAGCGATTTCAGTGAAAAAGTGATGCGGAGACTTGGAAATGTCAAAAGTAAACTTATAGGGCATATTCAAAAGAAGTCAGTTTAGGCGCTTAAAAGAATATCTCATTAGAAATACATATTCTCAACGTTTACCCGCCGAATATTGAACATTCGGCGATGTTTGGGAGACTCCTTTAGAAGGTTCTGCAACTAATTCACGCAACGACCGTGCGGCTTCACGCATTTGCCCTACCTCTCCCTCCAAGGCCGCAGCCCGAGACTCAGCCGCCTTCCGCAGAAGACCCACTTCAACCGTTAATTGAGAACGTTCTTTCTCCAAAGCCAGAATCTTTTCTTTCAATTCCGTAGCCGATTGCATGAATTCTTCCTTCAACTCACTTATGCAACCAATTTGTTCTTAAATGTTTGCAGCAAACCTATTTCTCAACCAAAAATACCCCAGCTAGAGACCGGTCAAACAACTAACACTGCATCTTGTTTTAAGCAAAACCAATGATCGATAGCGTAAGAATTAGGGGCAGCTTCCAGATCAACAACAATAAAGAAAAGAAAAATTGTTTAGATACTTATTTGGAACATCAGTCTTTCAACGAGTTCTTTGTACCTGTTTCGAATGGTAACCTCAGTTACCTGCGCTATTTCCGCTATTTCTCGTTGTGTCTTTCTTTCCCCAGTTAAGACAGAAGCAATGTAGCTTGCAGCAGCCGCGATTCCTGTGGGACCACGACCAGAAGTGAGTTTAAGCTCCTTTGCGGATGCCAAAATTTTGTGGGCGATTTCCTCAACTTTTCCTTGCATCGTTAATTGGTTGCTGAACTTAGTTATGTACTGACTTGGCTTGAGAGGTGGAATTGAGTAGTTGAGTTCTTTGATTAGAAAACGGTAACTGCGACCAACTTCTTTTTTGTTGACTGTGGAAGCTTGAGCTATTTCGTCAAGTGTTCTTGGTAATCCGCATTGCCTACAGGCTAAGTAGAGTGCTGCGGAAGTTACGCCCTGAATTGATCTACCTCGAATAAGCCGTTCCTTTACTGCTTTACGATATATGACTGAAGCGGTTTCAAGGATGTTCTTTGGCAGATTCAAATTATTGGAAATCTTTGTGATTTCTGAAAGCGCAAAAGCTAAGTTGCGTTCAGTGGCGTCTGAGACCCTAATACGGCGCTGCCATTTTCGCAAACGGTAAACTTGAGCTTTCTGGCCAGGCGATAGGCTCTTTCCATAGATATCTCGGTCGTGCCAATCGATGGTTGTTGACAAACCTTTATCGTGAATTGTGTAGGTTAGAGGAGCACCGACTCTAGTCCGTTTTGAACGTTGCTCATCATCAAACGCTCTCCATTCAGGTCCTCTGTCGGCAATTTTGGCAGCAACGACGAAACCACAGTCCATGCAAACAATTTCAGCGCATTCGTAATCGCGCATAAGTCTGGTGCTACCACACTCGGGACAGGCTTGAACTTTAATTGCTTCTACTTTCTGGGAAGTTGACTGTGAATTAGCATTTTCATTCAACCCGTTATTTCCGCTCATTTGTGTTAAGCTCCGTTACCTTCTCGAGGGTGAAACGTAAAGCTGTTTATTCGACAATTTTTCAGGATCTTTAATGGATGCTCTAACTACAGCATACGGAGAAGAAACTGGGCCAATTATGTCAAAGACGCGTCCCACAACTTTCAGATTCTCGTCAATAACTGAGGTCCCCAACCTCAGAGGTTTCTCAATCTTAACAACAATGCTTTGAGATGGCGTTACGCTGATTACTTTCCCCAATCTTTGCAACACACTTTCCCCCCTCGAAAAACAACATCGTCAACGTAGTTCGCCTTATAAAGTTTTCTACAAAACACGATACCCGAAAGGGAAATCAATAATTCCTAAGCAGAAAGCTTCTTAAATAAGAAGTTGAAATAAAACTCTGCCTTAATTAAAAGGGTGAGGCTAATATGTCAAAACCATTCTATGTAAAATATGAAGCACCAAAAGAAGTTGTAGATGCAGCCTATGAAGCCCTGCAAATAGCTTCAAAAACCGGACTAGTAAGAAAGGGAACAAACGAAGCAACAAAGGCCGTTGAACGAGCCCAAGCAAAGCTCGTAGTCATAGCCGAAGATGTTGAACCACCAGAAGTCATCGCACACTTACCACTACTTTGCGACGAAAGAAAAATTCCATACGTTTTCGTACCAAGCAAAGAACAAATCGGCAAATCACTAGGAATCGATGTCCCATCAGCATCAGCATGCATAATCAAAGAAGGAGAAGCCACAGGTCTAATCAAAGAAATAATCACACGACTTGAGCAAATGAAAAGAGGCTCTCAGTAATGAGCAGCAAGGAAGACAAGGGAGCAGCTGAACCATTAACACCGGCAGAAGTCATACAAATCATAGCTAGAACAGGCGTTACAGGCGAAATTACACAAGCACGAGTACGCATACTCGAAGGCAGAGACAAAGGACGCATCATAACACGAAACGTTAAAGGTCCAGTTAGAGTCCAAGATCTTCTAATGCTCAGAGAAACAGAACGCGAAGCAAAGAAAATAAACAGATAAAAAAGGGATAACTCATGCCAAAAAACAGAAAATGCTCATTTTGCGGCACCGAATTCCCAGCTGGCACTGGCATGATGTACGTCAAAAACGACGGCACCATTTTGTGGTTCGACTCAGGCAAATGCAAGAAGAGCTCGCTGCTATTCGGACGCGACGCACGAAAGCTTAAATGGACAGAATACTTCGGCAAAGAAGAGAAAGGCAAAGCATAAACCGTTAATCGCGGTTAGTGCAGTCTACATCCAACAACTTTTTCCTATTTTCAACAATTCTTAGCTAATTAGCCAAAGCAGTCGAAATAGATCTTAATCGATTTTCCAACCTTTTCAAGATCAAGTCACAAAGAATTATTCTTAATAGCAGAATTTGCGCAAAAGGAACTTCTTTGGATAATTCAAAACCTGTAGTAGCGGGGAGTAGATTTGAACTACTGATCTCTGGGTTATGAGCCCAGCGGGTTAATCCTGGCTACCCCACCCCGCTGCAATATCTTAGGCAGTACCTAAGAGGATTCTTGATACTACCTCTCTGCCAATTATTAATAGTTTCTTTTTCTAAATTACAAAAGCATTTTAGAGTCGAGTCTTAATTTGTACGTTCGGAGCCCCAATCACTTTGGATAAGCCATACCTGCAAGAGATGTCAACTCCAGCTTTGGAAAACCCAATTTTCATCCAAGGACTCCCAGGTTTTGGCAACGTTGGCAAAATCGCGGCAGAATTATTCATAAAATACAGCAACGCAAAACTTTTTGCACAACTATACTCTCCAAATTTCCCAGATTATGTGGCCGTAAGCTCAAAAGGAATATGCCAATTGCCAACATACGATTTCTACTCAGCAGTTATAGACAATAGCAATTTCGTTATAATGACTGGTGAAACCCAACCATCATTCGATGATGTCCTAGCTCATTATGAAAGCTGCGGAGAAATAGTAAAGTTCGCAAAAAAACTGGGCAGCAAATTTATCATAACAATAGGAGGCGTCCCTCTATCCGAAGAGAAAGCACAAGTGTACATAGCTGCCTCCTCACCAAGACTTGCAGCAGAATTCATGGAGAAAGGTGGCGTAATTTACAGCCGGGGAAGAATAGTCGGCGGAACTGGACTAACCCTTGCTTTAGCCAAAGAGCAGAACTTGGAAGGCGTGTGCCTTTTGGGAGCCACCACGGGCTATAGCGCAGACAAGGACACAGGTTTGCTTGTATTCAAGTTCTTGATGAAAGCATTAGGAAAAGAGATAAAAGAAGGGTTACCAGAAACACAGTAAACCGTAAGCTAATGCAGAGACGGGTTTGCATGACAGAAAACGAAGAAATTCAGACACTCAGAAATACCAGCTTCATGGAGTCAAAGTTCGGAAAAGTAATAATGACAATCGTAGCCGTGCTTTTAGTTTTCGCTGGACCCACATACGTGATTTACGGACTCACAGTAATTATTAAAGTAGACTTAGCGGCTTCGGCAGTCGTGGGCATAGTCCTGTTCATAATTGGTCTATTCATGATGCGATATCTGGTTCAAAAGAAAATAATTTCTTAAATATTTTTTTGCCTCAGATACCCCAGGGTGCATCACCAAATCAGCTTTTAAAGACTCGTCATCGGCATTTCTATTGACTTTTTGAAACTATTAAGGCTTATTCGGGTCCAAAGTAACTTTAATTTAAAGCCCAAACAGTTTGGTTCAACGTTTGACCCTTCTAACGAATTCGTAGAGAAAATTAGTGAACTTGAAGATGGATTTGTAGTAAATAAAGCATATAATATATGCCCTTAAGTATAACGAGTATGCAAAGCGGCCCGAAGAGAAACCCCGGAGAACCCCCAATGAAAAGCGGGGAACCAGCGAAAAGGACAACAATCATTCTTGACAAAGAAGAACGCGAATACATAGATTCGCTCATACGCGACGGAAAAGAAACAGGAATAAAACCATTAATCTCAAAGATGCTCGACATCTACCAGAGCATGATGATTCACGAATGGCACTTTCCAGGAGAATACTATTGTGGAATAAGCAGAACCGCATTCGTAAACGTTGAATTGCTAAACATTTTGATCCAACAGACACCCAAAGAAAAGTGGCGCGAAATCGGCAGAAAAATGGGAGCAACTCTGAAGGTATGCATGGAGACAACCCTGGAAATACCAGCTGTAACTCACGAAAACTGGGAAAGCGTCTTCAAAAGACTCAAAATTCAAGGGTTTGGAGACTTTTACACAAAAGACAAATATCTCTTGGCAAAAACACCTTTTATTAGCGAGCCCGAAATACTCGCAGGTTTGCTTGAAGGATTATTGGAAGTTGAATTGGATCTCAAAAACACAGTTCCACCATTAGTTTTTGAAGTTCGAAGGGATCTATCTCGAGCTCGCTAAAATAAGCCCGAGTTAAACCTTAAATCATGAATCCACTCCTAAGATACGTTTATTAGAATGACTTCCTTATGGAGCGGTTTAGTGACGAAAGATGAGGGATTGCGTTCACCAAAGGCGATTGCATTCATACTCAATAAATGCAGTCCAAACAGAAGAAGCCTAACATCGAAAACCTATTCTATAAACTGTGCAATCCTAGTAATCGCGTCAAATTTTGTGAAAGCGAGTAAAAATGTAGTGAACTGACTAATTGTTCCTTTAATGAAAAAATTTAGGTGACAAACATGGATAAATTGAAATTTGCAATACCTGCGGGCTCTTTAGCCAAGGCAACCTCCGAATTCTTTGCGCGTTCAGGATATAAAATCTCAGGAACCGAACGTACATACAGACCTTCCATAAACGACCCCCAAATCGAGATGAAAGTTCTAAGACCCCAAGAGATCCCAGTCTTTGTCAACGAGGGTTTACAAGACCTAGGAATTACGGGACAAGACTGGGTCCGAGAAAACCGCGCAGATGTTGAAATCCTTCAGAACCTAGAATACGGCAAGATTAGGCTTGTAGTAGCTGTCCCTAAGAGTGTCGAAGAAAAATACACATTAGGAGACTTTATGGAAGAAGTGTGGAGCAAAGGCAAAAACTTCCGCGTAAGCACAGAATACTTGAACATCGCATCGGAATATCTCAAAAACTTTCCAGCCTACAAGAAACGCTTCGGAAACACTGACCCAATGATCGTGACACCGTGGTGGAAAAAAGGCGACAATTCACGAGCAAAGATTTTCCTCTCCTTTGGAGCAACGGAAGCTAAGCCACCAGAAGACAGCGACTGCATCATTGACGTAACCGAAACAGGCTCCACAATTGACGCAAACAACCTAAAGATCATAGACACCGTTATGCAATCTTCAGCCGTCCTCATAGCAAACAAAAAAGCTTTGGAAGACCCTGAAAAGCAAGAAAAAATCTTTGACATAGTTGCCCTTCTCAAAGGCGTAGTGGATGGATCCAAACGAATCCACATATTTGTTAACGTTAAGAAAGAAAACCTGCAAAAACTACTCACCGAATTGCCAGCACTGAAGAACCCAACGATATCCCCTCTAGCCGATGATACCTGGGTTAGTGTCAATACCGTCATCGAGAAAGATTGCTTAATAGGCATCCTGCCCAAAATCCGTAGACTAGCACAAGGTCTAGTTGTGTACGAGCCAAGGCAAGTTTTAGCCTTGGACGAAATAACCCGGAGAAAAGAAGGTAAATGCCAAACAACCTCGAAGTAAAAGTCTGGAAAACACCAGACCTTCCTTCAGATTGGCTTAAACAAGTAAGAACAAGTGAAAAAGAAAGTGCCTCTCTCGAGAAAACCGTAAAAGACGTAATAAATGCGGTACGAGAAAAAGGCGACGCAGCAATATTTGAATTCACGGAAAAATTTGATAAAACCAAACTAACCGCAAAGACCTTGCAAGTAACTCCAAAGGAAATCAAGGCAGCTTACAGGTTAGTAACTGAAGAACAAGTCAATGCACTCAAACTCATAAAAGGCAAGTTAGAAACTTTGGAAACCCAGGCTCTAAAACAGCAACCTACCAAAAGCTTTCTTGAAGACATAACGGTACAAACGGTTTTGCGCCCATTAGAAAGTGTAGGTTGCTATGTCCCAGGCGGGCAAGCAACATATCCAAGCACGCTAATTATGACTGCAACTCCAGCAAAAGTTGCAGGAGTCCCTCGGATAGTCGTTTGCTCGCCGCCTACAGAAAAAGGAACAATTAACCCTTTGATTTTAGTTGCTTCAGACATATGCGGCGTAAATGAAGTCTACAAGGTCGGCGGCGTCCAAGCCATAGCGGCCTTAGCTTATGGAACCGAAACAATAAAACCAGTTAGAAAAATTGTTGGTCCTGGCAGCAAATATGTGACCAAGGCAAAAGTCTTGGTCTCACAAGACGTCGCTATCGACATGCCTGCTGGTCCAAGTGAAGTCCTAATTTTGGCTGATGAAACCGCAAACCCCACAATGATAGCTGCAGACATGATTAGTCAAGCAGAACATGGTGCAGACAGCGTTTCAGGATTAATCACAACTTCAAACAAGTTGGCAAACGAAGTCCTAAACTGCCTAAGAAAAATGACTGCAAAGATAGACAGAAAGGAAATTGTTGATGCAGCTCTTTCAAAACAAGGCTTCATAATAATTTGTGAGAACACCGAAAAGATGGTGCCCTTAGCGAATGCTTTTGCCGCAGAACACCTCGAGATAATGACCCAAAATCCAACAGAAATTGCAGACAAAATGATCTCATCTGGCTTAATCCTCATTGGCTCGTTCAGCCCTGTTGCCTTAAGTGATTACGGCAGTGGAACCAACCATGTATTACCGACCGGTGGATTTGGCTACTCCTTCTCAGGTTTAAGCGCATTAGACTTCACTCGAAGGGTTAGCATTGTTGAAAGCACAAAAGCAGGTCTGCAGAAAGTAAAGTCAACAATTAAAGTACTAACTGAGGCAGAAGGACTCCCAAATCACTACAAAGCCGTTGAAACGAGGTTCGAAAAATGAATCAACAATGCAAAAAATGGCTAGACAAGAAACTTGAGAAACTCCAAGGTTCAGAAATCTACACACCAGAAAAAACCAACGAAGAAATCGCAACAAAATACGGACTAAACGTCAGAGATATCGTGAAACTAAACTACAACGAAAATCTCTACATTCCGAGAGAAAAAGTCATCCCGCTACTGAAAGAAGTCGCAGAAGAATGCGATTTTCGAATATACCCACAAGAAGAAGAGACTGACCTGAAGGAAAAAATCAGCGACTACCTGCAAATTCCAAATCAATGCGTCACCTTAGGCAACAGCAGTGATGAAGTCATGGAACGAGTCATCCGCATCTTCCTTGAAAAAGGAAACAGTGCAGTGACGTTCACGCCAACTTTTAGCGTTTTCAAGTACTGCATCCAACACCAAGAAGCAAACTACGTCGCTGTTCCACTAAAGGACAAATTTGCCATCGACATGGAGTCAATGCACAAGGCGTTTACATCTGAAGCAAAGTTGCTATATCTTTGCTCTCCAAACAACCCAACAGCCAACCAGCTCAAGCCAAGAGAAATTGAAACCCTCATTGAAGAGTTCCCCGGCATCGTACTAGTCGACGAGGCATACGCAGAATATGCCGACTACTCAGTTGTGCCCCTCATTAACAAATACGAAAACCTAATCGTGCTTCGTACATTCAGCAAAGCCTTTAGCCTAGCCGGGCTCAGACTCGGATACGCTATCTCAAATCAAGCACTGGCAAAAGCCATGGGCAAAACGCCCGCACCTTACACGGTGAACGTTGTTTCATTGAGAATGGGCAGAAAGATGCTGGAAAATATCAGTTTGATGCGCGAGTCTGTTGTAGCACTAAAAGCCGAGCGGGGAAAACTCATAAACCGCCTAAATGAAATAAGAGGCATCGAAGCTTTCGATTCAAAGGCAAACTTTGTACTTTTCAACACCGAAAAACCATACGCAGAAGCCTATGAAAGAGCATTGCAACAGGGTCTTGTCATAAAGAAACTTGGCAAACTACTCAATTACGAAAATTGCCTGCGAACGACAGTTGGTTTGCCTGAAATGAACCAAAAACTACTAACAGCATTATCCAAATACATGGGTGAATAAAATGAGAATTGACGAAGTCTATAGGAAAACCAAAGAAACCGAAGTCTCAGCCAAGGTAAACCTAGATGGCGAAGGAAAAATCGACATATCCACAGGAGTCGCCTTCTTCGACCACCTACTAACCTCATTTGCTACACATAGCCTAATCGACGTCACAGCCAAAGTAAAAGGCGATCTCAAACATCATTCCATCGAAGACCTAGCCATAGGACTAGGCGAAGCACTCAACAAAGCCCTAGGCAACCGCGAAGGCATAACCCGCTTCGGATACGCAACCGTACCCATGGACGACTCAATAGCCTCAGCAGCTGTAGACCTAGTAAAACGACCATACGCAGTCATCAACCTAAAACTAAAAGGCAAAAAAGTAGAAGATATGGCAACAGAAGACATTACCCACTTCTTTGAAACCCTAGCCACATCACTCTCCGCGAACATCCACGTTTGGACGGAATACGGCGGCAACGACCACCACAAAGCGGAAGCCGCCATCAAAGCCCTAGCACTTTCATTAAAACAAGCAACAGCAATGGATCCCCGCAGAAAAGGCATTCCCAGCTCCAAGGGAGTAATCTAATGCCAGAAGTCGCTATCGTAGACTACGGCGTAGGAAACTTGCTCAGCCTAAAATTCGCATTAGAAAAAACTGGACTAATAGCAAGAATTGTATCACCAACTCAAGAACTGAAAGACGCTGACGCTATAGCGTTACCAGGAGTAGGCAACTTTTCGGCTGCAGCCAAAGCCCTAGAACCCATCAAAGAACAACTCGTAAACATAGTCAACTCTGGAACACCAATTTTGGGTATTTGCCTTGGACTTCAACTTTATTTTGAAAGTAGCGAGGAAGGCCCAGGTCAAGGCTTAGCCTTCTTCAAAGGAAAAAACATCAGATTAACCGGACAGGTCAAGATACCACACATGGGTTGGAACACCATTCAAAAAGTAAAAGAAAACGAGCTTTTCGACGGAGTTCACGATGGTGCATTCGTTTACTTTGTTCATTCATTGTACCCTGTACCAGTTGACGAAGAAATTATCTGCACTAAAACGGAATACTCCCAAATTTTCACTTCAGCAATAGCTAGCAAAAACATTTACGGCACACAATTTCACCCAGAAAAATCAGGGGACGTTGGATTAAAAATCCTAAAGAATTTCGCCCAAGCCATATCAAGGTGAGTAAAGTGCAAGTTATACCAGCAATTGATTTGATGAACGGTAAAGTCGTCCGTCTCACTCGAGGCGACCCTAAAACAGCTAAAATTTACGATACAATTGGAACACCCGTAGAAACCGCGCGAGAATGGAAGAAACAAGGCGCAGAACGTTTACATATTATCGACTTAGACGCAACATTCGGCAAACCCGACAACCTAAAGGTAGTTGCAGAAGTTTCAAAGGCCACAGGATTACCAATTCAAGTTGGCGGCGGAATTCGCTCGGTGGAAACAGTTGAAAATCTGCTCACCAACGGAATACGATATGTCATCTTAGGCGCGTTGGCTTTTAACGACCCCCCCGCAATAAAACGCATCCAAGACAAGTTTGGCTCCGACCCAATAATAGTTGCATTAGACAATAAAGACGGCAAAGTAATGGTTGCCGGCTGGAAAACCGAAACCACCTTCACAATGTCCAAAGCCTTAGAAAAATACGCCAAGCTCGGAGTTAAAACCTTCCTCATAACTTCAATAGCCAAAGATGGCATGTTACAAGGACCAGACTTAGAGAACCTCAAAGAAGCTTGCAGGTACCCACACGTAAGCATCATTGCCGCAGGAGGCATAGGCAGATTAAACGACCTATTAGAATTAAAAAAAATAGGAGCCTCAGGGGCAGTTGTTGGAAAAGCACTGTACGAAAACAGATTCACACTTAAACAAGCAATAAGAACAGTCAAAGGAGATTAAGAAAAACGCCATTAGCAAAACGCATAATCCCATGCTTAGACGTCACTGGCGGATGCGTTGTCAAAGGAATAAACTTTCTCCAACTCAAAAAAGCTGGCGATCCAGTCGAACTCGCAAAAAGGTATTCAGACGCAGGCGCGGACGAACTAGTCTTTCTGGACATAACCGCATCATCAGACAATAGAGATACTCTACGAGACGTTGTTGAAGGGGTTGCAAAAGCTATCAACATACCCTTTCACAGTTGGCGGCGGAATCCGAAACGAATCCGACGCACGATTAGTCTTGTGCAGCGGCGCAGACAAAACATCAGTCAACACCGCAGCAGTTGAGAATCCAGCTTTGATTTCAAACCTCGCAGACCTCTTCGGTCAACAATGCGTGGTTGTCGCAATTGATGCAAAGAGAAACCGCACAAAACAAAAAGACAAAATTACTATTGATACTGCCGAGGGCCCTGTTTGGTTTGAAGTGTACACCTATGGCGGACGAAAACCCACGGGAATAGACGCCATTCAATGGGCCGTTAAAGCCATGAAATTGGGAGCAGGCGAATTCCTATTGACTTCAATGGATTGTGATGGCACCGAAAACGGTTTTGACTTAGATCTAACTCGATCTATTTCAGAACGAGTCAATGTACCAGTTATCGCAAGCGGCGGAGCAGGCAAACCCGAGCACTTTCTAGAAGCTTTTACAAAGGGGAAAGCCGACGCAGCTTTAGCTGCATCCGTTTTCCACTACGACAAGTACCCAGTCGCGGTCGTTAAAGACTATTTACGAAAGATGGGGGTGACAATTAGACCATGACAGAAGAAAACCTTATGCAAAAACTCGATTGGAAAAAAATGGATGGACTAATCCCAGTGGTTGTTCAGGATGCCAACTCTAAAGAAATGCTAATGCTAGCTTACGCGAACAAAGAAGCTCTAGAATTAACCTTAACCACAGGCTTTGCACACTATTGGAGCAGATCAAGACAGCAACTTTGGAAAAAAGGAGAAACCTCAGGACATACACAGAAAATCAAACACGTCATCGCAGATTGCGACTATGACGCCGTACTTGTACATTGTAGTGCAGAAGGGCCCAGTTTGCCACACCGGAGCAGAAACCTGCTTCCACCACGAATTCAAATGCCAATCTGAATAGTTTTTTAATACCAACTCGCCTCTATTTCTTATCAGTCTCCAATTAACGCTGCTTTAGGAGCAGATCATATGTCCATGCATCAAGCCATATTGTATGATAGGCAACCAGACAAAAAGGTGAAATGCAACCTATGCGCTCGTCGATGTTTAATAAGCGATGGCGCAACAGGTTTCTGTCTGGTCAGAAAAAATGAAGGCGGAACACTCTTCACACTCAACTATGGCAAAGCCGTCTCTGCCTGTGTTGACCCAATAAGCAAAAAACCACTTTCACACTTCAACCCAGGTGCCCTGGTTATGTCAGTTGCAGCTGCAGGATGCAACTTCCGCTGCCAATTCTGCGACAACTGGATGATAAGTCAAGAAAAAGAAGTTGGAGGAAAAAACTTTCCACCACCTGAAGTTGTCAAAGCAGCCAGAGAAAAGAACTGCCAAGGCATAAGCTACACTTACACAGAACCTACAATCTATATGGAGTACGCTCGCGATATCGCAGAGCTTGCACACCAAGTAGGCTTCTTCAACACCTTCGTTACAAATGGATACATGACACCAGAAGCGGTGAAGACGATTGCCCCTTTCTTGGATGCCGCAACCGTCGATTTTAAAGCAGCAGGAGATCCAGAATTCTACAAAAGCGTCTCCGCCGTCCCCAATGTTACACCAATCTATGAAGCGCTAAAAGAGCTCAAGTTACACGGCGTCCACATCGAATTAACTAACCTCATTATCCCGAAAGTCGGAGACGACATGGGCAAAATCAAAGAAATGGCAATATGGATTAAGAACTACCTAGGAAAAGACACTCCATTTCACTTGCTCCGTTTTCACCCCGACTACAAAATGACAACGACTCCCGCGACTCCAATTGAAACACTCGAAAAAGCATACATGACATGCAAAGAAGCCGGCTTGAACTATGCATATCTTGGCAATGTACCCGGACATCCAGCTGAAAACACTTACTGCCCAAGCTGCAACGAGGCAGTCATTAAACGATACAGCTACGAAATTACCAGATGGAACCTAACCAAAGATATGCGGTGCCCAGTCTGCGGACACCAAATACCCATAAAAGGACAACTACACACAACAGGCTCCAAATTCCCATACGCGCTTTTCTAGATCCTTCTCCAGAATCCCAGCTTTAAAACGCTGGGTAACATATAATTTTTAGACATTCATTTGCGATGACATGAGGAGCTACAAAGATGTCTTTTTATCAAAGAAACGCTTGCTAACATTGTGAGTCTTTCAACAACAGATTGGGAGAGAGCGAATTTGAGTACAGTAAAAATTTTAGGTCTGGTAGGAAGCTTACGCAAAGGTTCCTACAACAAGGCACTAATGAAAGCGGCTATAGAGCTTAAACCTGAAAACGCAGAAATAGAGGTTTTTGACCTCGCCGAAATTCCCTCTTTCAACGCAGATTTTGAGAAGCAGCCACCTCAAATAGTCAAAGATCTTAAGTCGAAAACGAGAGCATCAGACGCGTTGTTGATTGCAACGCCTGAGTACAACTATTCCATTCCGGGAGTTTTGAAAAACGCGATTGACTGGGCCTCCAGACCATACGGCGACAATTCTCTTGAAGGAAAACCAGTAGCCATCATGAGCGCCTCAACAGGGATAATTGGAGGAGCACGCGCCCAATACCACCTTCGCCAATGCTTCGTTTTCCTTAACATGCAGCCCATTAACCGTCCCGAAGTCATAGTGGTTCAGGCAGCCAAACAATTCGACGAAAAAGGAACCCTGACAAACGAAGATACCCGTGACCACGTAAAACAGCTTCTCGAAAGCCTCATCAGCTGGACCAACAAACTATCATGTAAACCCTAAACCACACCATCATTTCTTCAAAAAAAAAAATGTACGAAGAGTTAGAACACTCGCGTTCAACTTTTTGGAACATTTTGTTCCAAGGCATGGCGCTAAAAGCCACTTTTACACAATACTGAGCGGTGAAAAAATGGCACATAAAAAACTAATTTCGCTTGCAGTGATGATAACCATATTCGCGAGCGTTGGCGGAATAACCTGGGCACTCGTAAACGCCCAACAAACCAATACAAATAACCCAGAACTGCCGCCAGCAAGCATGCCCAAGCTAACAATCCACGAAAATATTCGCGACGCAGCGATGGTCTATGTCAATCAGCAACACCCCGAAACCGCACAATTCACCGCAAACATTTCCTGGACAGGTGGAAAGCAAGAAACAAAACTATTGGGCGCAGAAACCTACCAATACCAAGGCAACGGATGGAAAGTCACAATCCAATACCCCGTTGTAGCAAACCCAATATACAAAATAATCGCCGATTACTCAACAACCTCAGATAGCATAGGAATACCCTACAGAATAACATGGCAAGGCAACTGGGAAAGCGGATCTATCACAGAAACAGCCTACTCTTTCGCTCAGTAAAAACATCAACCTGCTAGGTCGCCTGCAACTTAACTCTCCCTTTCTTTCTAAATTCAATACCAACTAAATTTTAAGAAAAAGAAAATTCTAAGACCAAACCCAGCCAACCACAAAATCTGATAGATTTTTAAGTACAACCAAACTACTACGACCAACACAACAAACAAAACTAAACAATCAAGATGGGGATGCGTTAGAATAAGAATAATCGCAGACTTGCACATTCACAGCCGTTTTAGCCGAGCCACAAGCGAACAAATGACCATAAAAGAAATCGCTCGCTACGCCAAAATCAAAGGTCTCCAGCTCCTGGGGACAGGCGATTTCACACATCCACAATGGCTCAAAGAAATCCAGCAATTCCTCACACCAGAAACTGACTCAGATCTTTTCAAACTATCAGGAAACCCAGAATCACATGTACATTTCATGCTAACAACTGAAGTTTGCACAATTTTCGATTACGAAAACCAATCAAGAAAAATTCACCACGTCATCTTATCGCCCAACTTGGAAAGTGTGGCACAAATCAACGAATCCCTCGGCAGGTACGGCAACTTAAGCTCTGACGGAAGACCCATCCTAAACATGACTGCGCCACAACTAGTGGAAGAAGTCATGCAGATTTCCAACGAAAACATGATTTTCCCAGCACACGCCTGGACACCTTGGTTTAGCGTGTTTGGCGCCTTCAGCGGCTTTGACAGCATAGAAGACTGCTACCAAGACATGACCAAACATATTCACGCTCTTGAAACTGGTCTCTCAAGCGACCCTCCGATGAATTGGCGTCTGAGCAAACTTGACAAGTTCACTTTAGTTTCGAATAGCGACTGCCACAGTTTTTGGCCTTGGCGCATGGGAAGAGAAGCAAACGTCTTCGAATTCGACCGAGTCACCTACAAAGGGGTAACCGAAGCCATTCAAACCAAAGATACAAAACGATTCAAATTTACAATTGAGACAGACCCGGCTTACGGTAAGTATCATTGGACGGGTCATCGCAACTGCAACGTTTCTCTTTCGCCAGCAGAAGCGCGTAAATTCCGCAACATCTGCCCAGTTTGCGGCAGAAAATTGACTGAGGGTGTTGAGCAACGAGTTGAAGAGCTTGCCGACAGACCAATCGATTTTAAGTCTGAGAACTCACCAGGGTTTATCCGGTTAATGCCACTCTCCGAAATAATCGCAGCTGTCTTGAACGTCGATTCGCCATCGACCCAAGCTATATGGAAAATCTACAACCCCCTTATCGAAAAATTTGGAGACGAATACAAAGTACTAATAGATGCTTCCAAAGAAGCCATCTCATCAGCTGTTGTGGATCAACGAATTGCGGAAGCGATAGTGAAGGTCAGAAACGGCGAAGTAAAAGTTGTGCCAGGGTACGATGGCATTTACGGAAAACTGGTCTTGCCGGCTAAGACTGAAAGCAACTCCAGCGATGAGGCCCCAAAGATTGAGCCTTCACGAATTAAGCCTCCACCACGAAGAGTTCAGCAAAGAGGTTTAGCAGACTTCTGGTAATACTTGCTCCATTTCCACCGATTTTTTTAAAAACGGAAAATATGTTTCTGAAAAAAAAATAATTTTTGAACCACGAAACACAACTTCCAAAACGCAACTATTTTATTTACTAACCCGTTTAGTGCTATCACGAAATTGCCCTCGGAGGCAATAAAATCTTGAAAGACCTTCTAACAAAAATAACCAATGTCGCCACGGAGAAATTTGGAGCAGAATATGCCGAAGCCCGAGCCCAAAACCTCTCCAAAACCGCCTTCACCATGAAAGAAGGACGAGTCGAAGCTGCAAAACAGGGCATCGAAAGCGGCGTCGCACTTCGAGTTCTCATGAACGGCGCATGGGGATTTGCAACAGTTGGCTCCTTGGACACCAAAGTTCTAACTGAAGCTATCTCCGACGCTTGCACCATGGCCAAAGCCGCAAGCTACAGGCTAAAAAACCCAATTAAACTCGCCAAAACCAAAACAATAGAAGATCACGTCCAAATCAACCCCAAAAAAAATCCTGCTGAAATCAGCATCGAAGAAAAAATAAAAATGGCAACGGATGCAACCATAGTCACACTGAAAAGAGACAAGAGAATCAAAAGCTGCACAGTTGACTACATGGACTTAACTGGAACATCTTTTTTTGCAAACAGCGAAAACACCTTCATTGAAAACGATAAACTTTATGTTTGGTCAAAACTTACCGCGTCTGCCTTGCAGAACGGTGTTTTTACATTTAGCAGAGAAGAATTGGGTTCAACAGCGGGCTACGAAATATTCGACAAAGAAACGCCTGAAGCAATAGGAGAAAGACTCGCCAAACGCGCCATTAACCAACTAAGCGCTAAAACCCCCAAAGGCGGTATGTTCCCAGTAGTGCTTGGCCCAAATGTTGTGGGAGTTTTTGTGCATGAAGCTTTTGGCCATTTGGCGGAAGCAGACTTAGCCTTGGCGGGAGGGGTACTAGCAAATAATATGGGCAAGAAAATTGGATCAGATTTAGTTACGTTCTACGATGACGGAACAATAAATGGCGCATTCGGATCCTTCAAATATGATGACGAAGGGTGCCCCGCGATGAAAACGCTTCTAATTAAGGATGGAGTGGTCACAGGCTTGCTGCATAACCGCGAAACGGCCCAAAAGTTTAATGTGGAACCAACTGGAAACGCGCGAGCTGAAGATTTTCGAGTTGAACCGATAATTCGCATGCGCAACACCTACATGGCGCCCAGGGATCAATCAGTTGAAGAGCTATTGGAAGGCATCAAGCAAGGCTATTTCTTTAAGAGTTTCCGAGGCGGACAAGCTAATTTGGATGGAACATTCCAAGTGGGCATCCAAGAGGCATACGAAATAGTTGACGGTGAACTTGGCGAGTCCGTGCGAGATGCGTCCATCAGCGGAAGCACGCTGGAAACCTTACTAAAAGTGGAAGCTGTTGGCAAGGATTTTGAGTTAGGTTCAGGTCGTTGCGGAAAAGGGCAGACCGCATTTATAGGTGATGGGGGACCACACATTAGAGTTAGCGAGGTGACCGTGGGTGGCAGCGCTTAACAAAGAAACAATTTTAAGTTTAGCAGAAAACGCCGTAGATGCAGCCTTAAAGATAGGCGCGGCAGAAGCCGAAGCATTTGCCTACGAAGGCAAAGCCACAAACGTGGGTATCGAACGAGGGCAAATTACAAAAACCGACAGAATCATTGATGTGGGAATAGGCATCAGAGTTCAAGTTAACAAAGCGATAGGATTCGCTTACACCAATATCATTGACAATCCCAAAATTATCGAAGAAGTCATCGTTAAGGCATTAGCAGCGGCGAGGGCAAGCAAACCAGACAAAGACTGGAAAGAGCTACCACAAAAGAAGACCTACCCAATTTCACCCGAGAAAACTTTTGATCCAAAAATCTTAGATCTACGTTCAGAGGACCTGGTCAATTTAGCTTCCCGAATGCTGGATGCGGCCACCGAAGCGGATAAGAGGGTTTTCCCGATAGAAGGCGGTGCTGGAGCTGGATACGTTTCCAACGCAATTGCCAACTCTAACGGAATCTCAGCATTTGACAAAGGAACCATGGTTGAATGCAGCGTTGCGACACTAGCAAAGGAAGGAAATGCGGTCACCCCAGTTTGCTTTGAGTTTAGCGCAGAAAGAAACTACAATGTTGACCCAGAGTGGGTCGGGAAAGAAGCTGCACGCCAATCACTTTCTGCATTGAAAACCAAACGAGTTGAAACCAAAAACTACAAAATCATTATGACCCAATTCGCGTTGCAAGAACTGCTTTATTATACTCTTATTAGCGCAGTGAAAGCAGACAGCGTAGAACGCAACCAGTCACCCTTCAAAGACAAACTAAACACGAAGGTCGGCTCCGAAACAATAACAATACACGATGATGGACTATTCCCTGGAGGCTTGCGCACAGGAATTTTTGACGGCGAAGGCATTCCACATCAGAAAACTGCAATAATAGAGAAAGGTATCTTGCGAAACTTCCTTTTCGACAACTACACTGCCAAAAAGCAAGGAAAAGAGAGCACAGGAAACGCTTCAAGAGCAGGATATTTGTCAACACCAGGAATCGAAGCAACAAACTTCCACATACTCCCAGGCAACAGATCTCCCGAAGATCTCATGAGCGAAATAGACGAGGGCCTGATGATTTCCTACCTGCAAGGTGCTCACAGCAGCAACCCCGTCAGCGGCGAATTCTCAGTCGTGGCAACTCCTGCATGGAAAATCAAGAAAGGCAAAATCGACTACGCAACTCGAGGGGTCATGCTAGCAGGAAACATCTTTGACTTGATAAAGAACGTAAGCGCCGTAGCTAACAACGAACGAAAAATGGGCCAACTAATAGCACCGTGGATCCAGGTTGAAAACGTAAAAGTAATAGGAAAATAAAAGAACGAGTTAAACTATTAAGCCCAAAAACTTTTTGAGTACTCGCCAAGAACAGCCTCGTACATGCGCCGTGTCTGCTGGGCTATTTTGTCCCAATCATATTTTTCCAGAATCTTCTTGTAAGCGTTTTCCCTAAGGTGCTTGCTGTAGTTGTCATCTTGGAGGATTTTTGAGATACCCCAGGCAAGCGACTCCGTGTTGTTGGGGTAAACTTTTACGCCTGTTACATCATGGTCAACAATTTCTGATAAACCGCCAGTATCGGAGACTACAACTGGACTCTTTGCCGCCATTGCTTCTAAGGCGACAATTCCGAAGGGTTCGAATAGAGAAGGCACAACGGATACGTCTGCGACTTTTTGTAGCTTCAAAAGGTTTTCCTCTTCGACGAAGCCTGTGAATAGGACTTTATGTTCGAGCCCCATACTTTTAACTATGTTTAAGAGTTGTTCTTGCATGTAGCCGCTTCCGACAACTACGAATTTTGCGTTGGTTTTCGCAAGAATTTTCGGTACTGCATTAATGAGAATCTGAACACCTTTTTCGTAAACTAAGCGGCCTACATATAGCACGATTTTTTCCTCGGGCAATGCATAGGTTTTCCGGAAATCGCTCAAGTCTTGCGTCTCCAAATTATCGTAAACGTGAGGATTTACGCCGTTGGGAACCATTGCCAATTTGTCATTAGGTAAACCATACGCCCACTTTACGTGCTGCACCATGTAATCGCTGCAACAGATCACGCGCCATGCCTCATAGGTTAGCCAGGCTTCAGTTTCATGAATCATTTTTTCGGTAGTTGTGTGAAGCCCCTCACGTCGACCTATCTCCGTCGAATGCATCGTAACCAAAAGCGGCCTTCGAAAGACATGCTTTAACCCTATCCCAGCGGTTGCGACTAGCCAATCGTGGGCGTGAAAAACATCAATCGGAGCGGGCAATTTAGCTGCAATGGATGCTGCTTCCTTTTGCATGTTTAGATTCATCAAGTAAACCCATGTAGCAAAGTCGGGAGATGGGTTCTTGTACGAGTCTATTCGATAGACTTCTACTCCGTCAATTGTCTCGTGAGCGGGAGCACCTGGAAAATCACAGGTAACCACATGGACTTTGACCCCGTTCTTCGCAAGACTCTTAGAAAGGAAATAAACGTGGGGCGATATGCCACCAATAATTCGGGGTGGAAACTCCCAACTAAACATCATAACGTTAAGTTGGCGCTTCATTAGTTACCTTCGTCTCCTGCTACTGCTTTGTAAACGCCTAAAATATCTCTAACAGATGAATCGCCGTTCTGAACAATTACCTTGATTTTTTCTTTAGGCACTTTGTATATTCTTGCAACTTCGTTTTCCATCCATTCTGATTTTGCAATTACTTTCGTGGCTTCGTAGAATCCCAGCCATTCGACGCCGCGAATAGCCATGTTAATCGGTGCATCAGCACCTGGTGAACGGTGATCTTCGAGGCTATCTACGGAATAAACGAAGGGTATGCCTAGAGCGTTTTTGAGCGTTACAGCAGCGGGTATAAAGTGCCAATCAAAAACATCAATTAGATCGATTTTTTTGCCGCCCTGATAGTAAACGTTGGCTGCCGCGCGTTCTATCTCCTGGTTTAGAGTAAGGTCCCAAGTTATCAAACTAACGTGTGAGCGAACGGGGTTTGCCACTCTAAAAACTTTAACACCGTTTGTATCTTCAGACGCACCAGTTGAAGAATCACTATAAGTGATCACGTGGGTGTCAACGTGATTTTTTACGAGCTGCGCTGCCAAATTGCTGACATATTCGGCAAGTTTCCCGACTACCCTAGGTGGATACTCCCAAGAAAAAAGGACAGCGCGCATTTAATGTCACTACGTGAATTGTGAGCAGACCTTGATTATTCCTCTTCCAGTGAGATAATATCGCTTCTTTCCTTCGTTATCATAGAAACTTTCTGCGAACCCTCTATTCTTAAAGTCATCAAGGATCCTTTCTATTTCTCCCGGATCTTTTTGAAGGATACGTGCCACCTCATCGCCTCTTTTTGCCAAGTCCGCAGCTGTTGCACAGAGGTTATGGAGGGTCTGTAGGACGTTTTCTGGGAATGGAAGCGCTTCTCTCATGTCAAATGCCCCTTTCAGCTGTTTAGATACTCACTTTGTTTTCCTTATAAACGCATGCACACGATTTTTGTTTAGAATAGCCTAGTTGCTGTCCGGGCTTCTTCGCTAAGCGAGCTATACCTTTTCTCGACAACAGCAACCAGTTTCTTTCGCAGTATGTCTCCTTTTGCTTTCGATGCTTTTATGTTGGTGAGTTCTTCCTCGAGAACTGGATCCTGCAACGAGTATCCTGCCCAACTGGCGAAATCGCCTCGTCTATTGTGGAACTCCAAAGCCTTTGTGTCAACTATAAGAAGCGCTTTTAGGAAGCCTTTTAGGCTCCAGGTCAAAGTTCCAGTAAAGTTTTCTTTCCCTGAGCCTGTGTTAAAAAGGAATGGCTCATTTGCAGTAAGAGTTGCAGTTCGAACTCTATTTTCAAAATCAAAAAGTGACGTCTCTGCTGCTACGAAAGCGTTTACGGGCGATTCAAATGGACTGAAATAACTGTGGACTTCGCCTGGGCCTCCTCCTTTTGCGAACATATAGTAGAGGTGATCACTGGTTTGGAAGTAACGCCAAAGCTTTAGAAAGTCGGGATCTTCTGACTCTTTAATGAATGGTTTTAACCTTTGCAAGTTAGTGTAATATGCCCATTGCATCGCGTTTCCTAACCAACCGCTGCTGTCACGTTCAAGGTCAGCCCAAGAGACTGTGCCCCCTGTTTCAGGAACATCAACCTCGCCTGCGGAGCCTTGTTTTTCAATCACTTCGGTGGGAGTGGACATTTTAAGATGAGGCCACTTCAATATTTCATCGGGCAAATGTTTGAGAAAATCGTGTATTCCTGTTTCTGGCCAATGATGTTCACCGAAGGTTTCATAATCAGGAAATATGTTGATGCAATCTCCCTTTGTATCGGCCAACCAGTGCGCGTATTTATCCGCAGTCAGTGGCCATTCACTCCACCACTGAGCGCTAAAGCGGAAGCCTATATCGTCCGTTAATTTGTAGTTGCGCAGAAAAAGCCGGATTTGCTTGCAACCTTTGGGAGTATAAAGATAGTTTGGGGATTTCTCGCCCAAGATTTTCTCAATACCCTCAGTAAAAATGCCCTTGTATCCCAGATTTTCAACGATTTTTGCTATTGTGTTATTATATAATAACTCGGTGTTTTCGAACACCGTTGGTTCGTATCCTAACAAACCTTTGATTTTGTCTCGATGAAGTTTCACCTGTTCAACAAATTCATCTTTTTCTGAATAAAGGCTGGCGATTGAGTGATAATATGTTTGATCAAGAAATTCGACACAACCTGTTTTTGCGAGTTGTTTGAAGCTTTCGAGAAGATCAGGATTAAACATTTCGCATTGCTCAAGGAAAACACCAGAAAGGCTAAAGGAAACTTTTACGCGACGCTTGTTCTTCTTGTGCTGGTCAATGGCGTTGAGGAGTATCTGGTTGGACGGAAAATAGCATTTTTTTGCAGCACGTTCAAAAATTTCCTTGTCAGCTTCATTATCAAAATAATAATCGAATAATTCTTCTTTCTTGGCTCGTTTGAAAACTTTGTTCTCCCAAAACAAGTTCTTTCGAAGCCTATGAGGTTGATGAACCTCAAACACAAATACAATATCCGTCACTACGTTCTCCTCTACACAACCATATCTGAATACAGGTTTATTTCAAATTTGCCATAGACAAGTTGCTGCAAGGTTAAGTTGTGTTAACTCTTATGTGACCAAACCTGAGTTGCCCCAGCAAAAACATTTAGAAAAGTTCTCCTACCAAATGATGGAAGACATTTTCAGCGCAAAAAAAACCGCAAACAAAAAAACAGATTTAAAATATAACTTGTTAGCAAATCCACGTACAAAGCTTGGAGAACTCACCTAACAAGGTGATATTTGAACCAATATGCACCCAACGCGCATAAAAATTGTATGCAAAAGCATCAACAAAACAAACAAGAAACAAAGAAAGAGAAGAGTAGATTTAGATTTTCTTTTTCGCTACAGCGTTTTCTAGTGCAACTACGCCTGGGAGTTTCTTTCCCATAAGGAACTCGATTAGTGCTCCTCCGGCTGTGCTAATGTAACCCATCTTCTTTTGTAGACCGTATTCTTCAATGGCTGCGATTGTGTTGCCTCCTCCTGCGAGACTAAAGGCTTTGCTGTTTGCGATAGCTTCAAGCACCTTTTTTGTTCCGTAGTTGAATTCTTTGTTTTCGTAGACGCCCATTGGTCCACTGACGACGATGGATTTGGCTTTGGCGATGATTTTGGCGAATTCTTCAACTGTTTTGGCGCCTATGTCGAATATGCTTAGTTCTGTTGGTAGTTTGCTTACCAAGATTTCTTTGCGTTTGCCGTTGTTATCTAAGGCTACGTCAACTGGGACTATGATATTGTTTGGATACTTTTGCATTAGTTCTTTGATTCCGGGTATGAATTGGGTTAATTCTTTCTTTGCGAGGAAGTCCATTGTTTTCTTGCCTAAGTCAACGCCTTTTGCTGCCAGGAACAGTTGTGAGGTTACTCCTCCAACTAGTACATAGTCGGCTATGCCGTTGCCTAAGACGTACTTGCTGATTTCTAGTGAGTCGTCTGCTTTGGCTCCGCCCATGACGTAAACGCATGGTTTCTCAGGTTTCTCGAGTGCTTTAGCGAGTGATTTCAGTTCGCGTTCCATGATTCTTCCAGCTGCCGAGGGGAGCACAGCCGTGAATCCTACCATAGATACGTGTCCGCGGTGAGCTGCGGCAAAAGCATCGTTTACAAACAAGTCTGCTAAAGGTGCTAAGTTCTGGACAAGATCAGTCTTTGAGTGCTGCTCGGGAGTGCCGTTTTTTGTCTCTCCATCGAAGCTCCTCACATTTTCAAGGACAAGGATTTCTCCTCCTTTAAGGTTCTTGATTGCAGTTTTAGCCTTTTCACCGTAGAGGTCGTCAACGTATTGAACTGGGCATTTCAAGATCTTACCGAGGATTTCGGCATGTTGCTTGAGAGGTGTATAATCTGGATCGCCTTTCCGGCCTTGGTGTGCGAGAATAACGGTTTTTGCGCCTTTTTCGGCGAGTTCTTTGATTGTAGATTCAGCGTGTGCTTTTATTCGCACGTCGCTTGTTACCTTTTTTGTTGCAGGGTCAATTTCGCTGTTAAAATCCACTCTTAGAAGGACAACTTTGTTCTTAACTTGGAAGTCATCTAACGTTTTGTACTTTGCCATGAACTCACATCTCCCACTTGGTTTTAGATTGAAAAAAAGAAAAAGTTGATTGAGTTTTTAAAGGTTCAGCTTCGGCCTTTTACATGCCAGCTTTCTTGCCGACCATTTCAATAAAGTCGACCATGCGGTTGCTAAAGCCCCATTCGTTATCGTACCATGCAAAGACTTTAACGAAGTTGCTTTTCTCACCCATAACCATGGTTAACTTTGAGTCGAACACAGCAGATGAAGTACTGTGCAGAACGTCGGTGCTGACGATTTCGTCTTCTGTGTATTCTAAGATGCCTTTGAGTTTTCCTGATGCCGCTTTCTTCATTGCTGCGTTGATTTCGTCTTTGGTGACGTCTTTACTGAGGATTGCGGTTAAGTCAACGATAGATACATCCGCTGTTGGAACGCGTAGCGACATGCCGTTCATTTTGCCGGAGCAACTTGGCAGGACTAAGCCGATTGCTTTTGCAGCGCCTGTGCTGGTTGGGATAATGTTGACTGCTGCGGCGCGTGCGCGTCGGAGGTCTTTGTGAACTATGTCTTGGATTTTTTGGTCATTGGTGTAACTGTGAGTGGTGCTCATGAAGGCTTTTTCCAGTCCGAATTCGTCGGCGAGTACTTTGCTGACTGGTGCAAGACAATTGGTAGTACATGATGCGTTACTGAGTATATTGTGCTTGATTGGATCATATGTATCGCTGTTTACGCCCATGACGATTGTTGCATCTGGACCGTCTGCGGGAGCTGATATGAGGACTTTTTTGGCGCCTGCCGTTATGTGCTTTGATGCATCTTCTTTCTTTGTGAAAAAGCCAGTGGATTCTACAGCTAAGTAAACGCCAAGGTCTTTCCATGGAAGTGTTGCTGGGTCTTTCTGTGCAAGGACTTTGAGGGTTTTTCCGTTAACAACTAGATCATTGCCGCTCACGGTGACTGTGCCGTTGAAGCGTCCGTGAACTGAGTCGTACTTGAGGAGGTGTGCGTTAGTTTTGGCATCTGTAAGGTCGTTGATGGCTACGAAGTCTATGTTTGCATTCTTTTCGATTGCTGCGCGATAAAGGAGTCTTCCGATTCTTCCGAATCCGTTAATTCCTACTTTTATTGCCATTTACATTTCACCTTTTTGTCCGTGGTTATCAGATCCTTTGTCTTAATTAATTTTCCGACGAGAATGAGTTTTCATATGAAGAAAATCTAATTAATGACGGCTTTTTTTCCGAAAGTTCATATATCGTCTTCGAAAGCGGGTAGAAAACAAGTTTTGCATAAATTTGGAGGGGCATCATTGTTTATATAGTAATTTCAACTTCATTTTATTACACGTTTTAAGGTGAATCTAAATGGTTTCTCCGAAATTATTAGACTTTTTAAACAAAGGCATCGCCCGCGAACTCCAAGTCAGCATCCAATACATGTGGCAATCGATCCAAGTGACAGGATTGGAAGGCGAACAAGTCAAAGGCATATTCAGAAAAACTGCTATCGCAGAAATGAAACACGCAGAAGCGCTTGCGGAAAGATTAGACTATCTAGACGGCGTTGCAACAATCAAACCCGATGCAATTAACGTTGGCGGCAGCCTCATCGAAATGCTCAAACAGGATGAAGAAAACGAAGAAGAAGCAATAACCCTCTACAAGAAAGCCATTCAATTAGCTCACGACGAAGGAGACTACACAACCAGAAGGCTTCTCGAAAAAATTCTGGCAGAGGAAGAGGACCACATCAACACGTTTGGCAAACTTCTCGTTGGAATGACCGAGCCATTCACACAACCAGGAATTTCAAAAATGACCTAAAAATAACAACTAATTTTTCTTTAATTCTATTTTTCTAAAAAAGGAAAAAGAAAAAACTGCTCAGCGCAGTTTCATGAGAACCATTTCGGCAGCTAGGACCATTGGTTCCCATGTTTCGCACAATGGTGGCGCATATGCAGTATCTGCTTTTGCAAGTTCACGCACTGTCATACCTTTCTGAATGGCAAATGACAAAGCGTTTATGCGTTGAGTGACTTCTTCGCCTCCGATTACTTGGGCACCAACGATGCGTTGTGACTCTTTTTCAACGACTAGCTTCACCTTGATCGGCTTTGCACCTGGGAAATAGTCCGCTTTAGTTTTGCTGCTTATTGCGCCAGTGACTACTTCAATGCGGTTTCTAGCGGCAGATGTTTCTGTTAACCCTGTATTGCCCGCTTCAATTTCGAATAGCCTTGTTACTGCAGATGCGAGGATGCCTGTAAATTGAGAGTAGTCTCCACCAGCATTTGTACCTGCAACCTTGCCCTGACGAACTGCGATTGTACCCAATTGAGCGCACATAGGTTTGTGTGTAAGTATGTTTGCAGACTCTGCGCAGTCGCCTACAGCATAGACATCTTTCACGTCCGTCTCCATGCGCATGTTGGTCTTAATTGCTCTAGTCTCGCCTAACGGAATACCAGCGTCAACTGCAAGCTTCGTATTTGCACGGACACCAAAAGCGCTAATGAAAAGGTCAGCTTCGATTTTTTCTCCGCCAGCCATTACAGCACTAACTTTTTCGCCACCGAGGAATTCTTCAACCCCTTTGCCGGTGAGGATGTTCATCCCCTTCTCTTGCAAGTGTTCTTGAACCATTTTCGCCATATCTGCATCCAACAACTGCGGCAGAATCTGTGGAAGCATTTCCACGATTGTCACTTTCAAGCCCTGCTCCATTAAGCCGACACCAACTTCTAAACCGATTAAGCCTGCGCCCATGATGACAGCGGACTTTGCACCAGCCTTAACTGCCGCACGAATCTTCTCGCCATCTTCTAAACCTCGAAGTGAAAGGATTCCTTGCTTTTCCTTGCCTTTAATTGGAGGCATAAAAGCGTCTGCGCCGGTGGCAATTACGAGGCTGTCATACTGCATCGTCTCAGGTACACCTGACAAACCGACGAACGTGACTGTCTTGTCCTTTGTGTTGAGAGCGGTAACTTTGGTTTCGTTTTTCAGCGTTAGCTTGAGCATTTGGAAGTACGCAGGTGGATAAACGATTAGATCTTTGAATTCAGGTATATGCCCACCAATTACAAAGGGTAAACCGCAACGGCTGTAACCTGCATTTTTTTCTTGAGTAATCAAAGTGATTTCTGCCGTTCTGTCTTTTTTCCTCGCGGCAGATGCAGCTTCCACGCCGGCAGCGTTAGCACCAATTACTATAACACGTCTAGCCATCAAAGTTCCCCTATTTCGCTTGGTTCTTGTGCCACTCGACCGAGGCGTTAAAATCCATAAGGTTAGCCAGTTCTGCTTGCAAATTCGCAGGTTTCACGACGAGCAACCAACCTTTTTGGTATGGATCTTCATTAAGAAGCTCCGGTTTCGATTGGACTTCGTCGTTAACTTCTTCTATGGTTCCGCTAACGGCTGCGACAAGGTCAGAGACAGCTTTCACGGACTCAACCGTTCCATACGGCTCGCCCTGCTTCACTTCGCCCCCAACGCTAGGCAGTTCGGCATAGACAATTTCTCGCAGGGATTTTTGCGCATAATCGGTTACGCCCATGCGAATTTTGTCTCCTTCAATTTTGATCCATTCAAAATCTTTTGAGTAGTAAAGGCCTTCTGGCACTTCGTATGCTCCAACTTTAACCATGTAGTATGCACCTTCAGACTAGAAGTATTCTGGATTATGTCGAGGCTTAAAAGCCTTCACAAAGAAGAGAAAAAGAATTAAGTACTCAACGTTCGCGTTTGCCCGCGATCCAATCTTCTGTCCACTCTCGCGCCACTGGATCAGGGACTTGAACAGGTGGATGTTTAAACGCGTACGAGGGCATACTCAACAAGGCACCGGCTATTTTACGGTCCAACGCGATTTTTGCCGCACGAATAAGATCAATTACAACTCCTGCGCTGTTAGGCGAATCTTCCACTTCAAGCTTAACGCTTATGTTAATCGGACGATCACCGAATTTTCTGCCTTTCAAAGATATGTAACAAATCTTCTTGTTCTTCAAGAAGGGAACATAATCAGACGGCCCAATTCTAGTAGGCAAGGAATAGGGAACTAGACTCGTGACTGCTTCAGTCTTGCTAATGCGTTTTGACTTAAGACGGTTTTCCACGGTCATGTTTTGGAAGTCGGTGTCTCCACCTAAGTTGAGTTGATAAGTTTCGTCAACAATGACGCCTCTATCCAAACAAAGGCGAACAAGAGTTCGGTGAAGGATGGTGGCACCAACTTGGCTTTTTATGTCGTCTCCAAGAACGGGCAAACCAGCTTTCTCGAATTTCACGCTTTCTTTAGGATCAGAACCGATGAATTCAGGCATACAGTTTACGAAAGCACACCCCGCATCGATTGCGCATTGAGCATAGCAGCGTACTGCATCGTGACTGCCAACTGGCAAATAATTAACAAGAACTTGGGTTTTGGTTTCTTTGAGGACCTCGACGACACTTGCTTTGTCGGTTTTGCTGTCGTCATAGACGTTGAAGGTTTCTCGCATGTGTGGGGCAACGCCATCGAGAATTGGGGCTGGCGAAACTCTTACACCTAAGTTGGGAACATCAGCGAATTTTTCGCATACATTGGGCTTTTCCCAAATAGCTTCTGATAGGTCTTTGCCTATTTTGTTTTTGTTGACCTCGAAGGCTGCAACGAATTTAATATCGCTTATGTGGTACCCGCCGTAGTTTACGTGCATGAGTCCTGGTACGGTGGTGCCTTCTTTTGCGTTCTTATAATATTGGGTTCCTTGGATGAGGGCGCTTGCGCTGTTTCCCACGCCTATGAGTGCTACGCGGATTTCGGGCAAATGATTAACCTTCTGTTGGAAGGCTTAACGCTGGTCTGCGCTATAACTTTTTCTAGACTCATGACAAGGTTAAAAGGGACCTCACACTAAACTGCTTTAGCAGGTTGATTGGAGATTATGAGTGCAGGCGAAAGCAAAGTTACAATTAAGTATGAGCCCTTCAGGGAAATCGTAATTATGGAAAAAACCCGCTTCGTATCGCCAGATGACTTAGCACGTTTCACCTCAGTAATCGCGGGAGGAAAACTAGCAGGCGTGTACTGGGCCGAAGGTGTAGTGTTCCTATATTTTCCGCTCCCACCCTCCAATGCAGCTGTTGCCAGAATGCTCATAGAAAGTGGCAAGGTATACTGGACATTTACCGGATACGCAATTATGCCAAAATACTTTCCAACAATAGAAACAAAAGAGAAGATGATAGTCCCAGTAATTGACATATCCGCAAACCCACTACTCAGCAAAGTAGCACAGTGGCTCAAAGAACAGAAATAGACCTTCACCTTGGACCACCTAATTTTTGAAGGCAAAGTTTTCAGCGGAGAAGGTAACGGAAAAAAATACCTCGCACTTCCTTGGGTAAGGAAACAAATAGAAGAGAAGTTAGGTTTCACACCTTACCTAGGCACTTTGAATCTGAAACTTAGCAAAAAAGATGCCATCAAAAGAAAACTTCTTAAAAAAACTCAAGCAGATTCAATTTACCCAACCGAAGGATATTGCATTGGACTCCTTTACAAAGCACAGATTAACAATAACGACGCTGCCGTTGTCATCCCTCAAATTAAGTATTACCCAGAAAACGTTTTAGAAATTATTTCACCTTATAGCTTACGAGAGAAATTAAAATTGAAAGATGGAGACGAAGTCTCCGTTTCAGTTTTTCTTTAATACTCTCATTGTTTGGTTCTTTTTTGCAGAAATTCTTTAATGTATTCTTCGGCGGCGTTGTTACTTTGCAGGTATTCGCCATATGATACTAATGCCTTCATTGCCCTGGCAGCGTCTTCTGGTGAAGAATATGATGGAACACCTAGTCTGTCGAATCTGCCTCTTGTGTAAAGGGCCATTTCTGTTTCGCCAATGTCACACATAACTATTGGTTTTGAATACTTCATTGCCACTTTCGCAACGCTATCAATGTATTTCTCTCTTAGACCAGGCATATGGTGTAAGCCAAGGAAGATTATTCCGTCAATTTTAGTGTCTTGGAACATGAGATCCACTGAGACTTCGAACATGTTATCAGTTACTGAACCAGTTAAGTCAACAGGGTTGTGGGTTGCCGCAATCTTCAAGATAATTCCATCAGTCTTTAGTTTTTCAAATTTCCGTGAGGTTTCTTCGGAAAATGGTTCAACGGTGAGACCTTGGATTTCCAACTCGTCTACTGTCATTACCCCAGGACCGCCAGCATCGGTAAGTATGCCAATATTTCTACCTAACGCGGGTGGCTGCATAGCAAGGGCTTTCCCGCTGTCAAAAAATTCTTCCATATCTCTCGCTCTTATGACACCTGCTTGCTCAAATGCGGCAGTATAAACCTTGTCTGAACCAGCAATGGCTCCAGTGTGAGAGGCTGCGGCTCTTGCTCCTGCTTCGCTCTTTCCTGACTTAATAACAACCACAGGTTTTTTCAAAGTAACTCTTTTTGCTATTTTGACGAATTCCCTGCCGAACTTTATATCTTCCACGTATGCAAGGATAACTTTTGTTTCCTTATCGTGAAGAAGGTAACTTAGAATTTCGGATTCAGTTACATCACATTTGTTGCCAAAACTTACAAATTTGCTTACGCCCATCTGACGACCTGTAAGATAGTCTAGAGCGGCAACGCCAAAAGCTCCACTCTGAGTAATCATAGCAATATTACCAGGCATGGGCCTAGGAGTGGCAATGACATCTTCACCGGTAGTCAACACTTTTGTTTCAGGTAAGAAAAGCGAATCAACACCGGTCTTTGAATAGTAAACACCCAAGCAGTTGGGACCCAAAACGCGAATGTCGCCTTTTTTAGCAATTGCAACAATTTGGTTTTCAAGGTCAACATTTCCAACTTCCTTAAAACCTGCACTGATTATAATGGCAGCTTTGACTTTCTTCCCAACGGCTTCCTCCATAACGGAGGCAACAAACTTGGCAGGAACGATAATAACGATTAATTCAATTTCAGCCGGGATATCTTTTAATGAAGAGTAACATTTGAAACCTAATATTGAATCCTCGTTTGGATTAACTGGGTATAGTTCGCCTTTGAAGACTCCGCGACCTTTGTTAGTTACAAAGTTCTTGAAGATTACATGACCTGCTTTGTCTACTTTTTTTGTGGCGCCTACGACGGCTACAGAGCGCGGATTAAAGAACGCGTCCAATTTCTTTATCGATTCTTCCATTGTTTCTCCCAGCGGTCGGTTAAAACTGAGCTGCAGTTTTTATGTGTTACTCTCCAAAAAGCTATGATATGAGGACTCAAGTATTGAATCTAACGATTGCGAAAACATAAAGAGTAGCTATTTTTGCGTGGCTTTTCTAACAATCACGATCGGTTTATGTTTTACACGGGAAAGCATGTCCCAGCTTACACCTGTTGTCTCAACTTTGAATCTTGCGGCCATGTCCCATACGGTGGCTCCTGAACCTGGACCCCTTGCCCTGTCCGCAACGTTGGAAATCGTCAAAGCCTCTTCAACAGAGAGGTTACCTCCAGAAACTGCTAAAGGAGTTGGTCGTCTTCTAAGTTTGAAGGTTTTTGCAAATATGTAGGCAGCGATTCCTCCTTGAGAGTGAATGCCCTTCATGGGTTTGGGGCGTGGCGTAAAATGAAAGTTCAAGAAACTGTAAGTCTTATCCGTGTCCACAATAACAACAATAACTTTTGTATGTAATTTGCGAAGTATTTCAGCTTGTATTGCTTGAGCAGTCTCGTCAGCTGCGGTCAAGGGTAAACTTACCTAGAGAATACGGGAGATTTGATCCATCAATCCCTCCTTCAGACCCAAACATGAGGGCTTGAAAAAACCCAGCGTATTGAAGTGCAACTTGCTTGTGCTGACTACCAGATTCAGAAGGGTATCCTCGAATTCGAAGCAACAACCGCTGGCCAAAATGACAGGCTATGCCCAAAAAGTAACCCCATATGAAGGGCATCCAAATATTGGCAAGAAAACGGGCAGTCGAACTCGGGCGTATAGAGCTTTCATCAACTATGTTATTCTGAGCTGTTGAAAGAGCCTTCTCGGAAACAACTAAAAAGTCACCATCTGCGACCTTTTTTTCCGAGGCGATTGCAATCTGATTTAGATAATCCGTGCCAGGTTTCCAGAATCTAGTTGTTAGCGCCAACGCCTGATAACGAGTCATTGGCTGTCTATTCTGTTAAAGCCCTCTTTTCTTGATTATGTTGTTGATTAAAGACAACAGCCAACGACTTAGACGTTTGATAAGGTAATTTTGTCTCCAGCTTTTGATCCAAATTTGGCCGCCGCATTTCCTTGATTGAGCGCTATTTCCAGATAATTATGACTCCCGATAATTGCCAATGGTTCTTGAGGCTTCGAATCAGCGTAGGCTCGAGAAACCTTAACCTGAACCTTCTGGTTGGGCAATTCAACGAGCAACATGCCTTCTTCAAATTCAGTAATATCCTTGGCAGAAATATTTGTAATTATATTTCCAAAGTCGTCAACATGCAATACTTCACCGATCAAGAGATTTTTGCTTCGCGAAACTTTTGAAAATTCTGGTCTAACTATATTGGTGATTTGTGGACCAAACTCTTCAATCGCAATCCCTTTGGCTAAATAAGCTGCTGCAGGAGCAAAAATATCGCGTCCATGAAAAGTGCTGGAAACATGCGATAACATGAACCGTCGGCTAGCAAGTTCGTATACATGTTTGATACTCTGCGCTTCGGCAGGCAAAATCAGCAACCCATTGTCCGGACCAACAAAGAAACCCCTCTTAGTCTCAATTGCTATGGGACGCCTCTGCGTTCCTACGCCAGGATCTACAACTGCCACGTGAACTGTTCCCGCTGGAAAGTATGGAGCAGCAGAACCCAAAGCAAACGCACCGGCACGAACATTAAACTTCTCCACATCATGCGTGATATCAACAATGGCAACTTCGGGGCTAATGCCTAAAATCGCTGCCTTCATGACAGCCGCATATGGATCTTTTAACCCAAAATCAGTTGTCAGAGTGACAATTGTAGCAGGCAATTACTCATCCTCCGTGAACTACCGGAACAAAAACAACTTCATCACCATCTTTGATCCGTGTCCTCAAATTATCTAAAACACTAATTTCCCGACCATTAACCAGTATCAATGCATTCGGAGTTGGCTTATCAAGATGCTCATCAACCAAACTTCGACGCAAAGCAGGCGCGCCAAGCGATATTTCATCGACTACATCCATAATTGACGCACCATTCTTGCAATTCAAAGTTAGAGTTTCTTTACCTGAAGCATGTCTCAAGGCGCCCAAAAACTTCAAAATAACGATCATTTTTGTATCCGCCTCGTAAATTACAAAACTACGATGATGGATATATCGTTAACATTGGTGCCTGTTGGACCAGTAAAGATTAGGTCGCCTAACTGCGAAAAGAAAGCATATGAGTCATTATCTTTCAAGAAAACTTGTGGGTCAAGTCCCTTTGACAAAGCCCGTTTTAATGTGCAGCTATCAATAATTGCACCTGCGGCGTCGGTAGGTCCATCTACGCCATCAGTGCCGATGGACCCTACAACGCAGTCCTCAACGTCTTTAAGATTCAAAGCAGCGGATAACGATAGTTCCTGATTCCGTCCACCCAAACCTTTGCCATTAACAGTAACTGTTGTTTCGCCACCTGCAACGATGCCAATAGGCTTTGGAAGAGGCTGACCAAAAAGTGCAATTTTATGGGCAAATTGCGAGAAAGCTCGTCCGACATCTCTGGCTTCACCAATTAAAGCGTCAGAAAGCAACAGGGTGTTTAATCCCTGAGCCTTCAAGCACTCACATGAAGCTGTAGCTGCAATGTTGTTGTTTCCAATTACAACGTTGGTGACCTTTTTGAAAATGGTATCGCCTGGTTTTGGTGTCTCAGGTATCAAACCTTTTGCCCCTTCAGACAACAATTTGGAAACCGGAGAATTATCATCCTTCAACAAGCCGTACAATTTTAAGATGTTTTGGGCGTCAGCAAAAGTTGAAGGGTCAGGAACGGTGGGTCCAGATGCAATAGAATCTAATTTGTCGCCTGTTACATCTGACAAAACCAGGTTAAGAACCGTCGCTGGGTAAGCTTTCTTTGCGAGCCAACCACCTTTGAAATAGGAAAGATGTTTGCGTACGATGTTAATTTCATTTATCGTAGCACCGCTTTTCAGCAAAGCTTCTGTGAGTTCCTGTTTGTCATCTAGAGTAATGTTCCCTCTGGGGAGAGGCATGAGGCTGGAGCCACCCCCTGACAACAAACAAATTACCAAATCATTTTCTTTAGCTTTCTCGGCGATTTCCATTATGCTCAGAGTGCCTTCGAGGCCTGCTTGATCGGGAGTGGGATGACCAGCTTCATTTAGTTTTATTTTCTTGGTTTTTTTACAGGTACCTTTAGGAACGTTGACAATTCCAGTGGTTAGATATTGACCCAGAATATCTTCCAAAGCTACAGCCATTGCGCTGCCAGCTTTGCCGCCCCCGACAACATAAACGTTCCCAAAACTCTTCAAATCGAAAGAAACGCCATTCACTTGGAGACAAGAACCCTCTAAGACAACCTTAGAATGTAAAAGCGGTTTGGGATCGGCGGCATTCAATGCTTCTTCTATGCAATTAAGAGTGATTGTTCTGGCTCTTTTCAGAACTGGAGACTCGGCGTTTTCGATTAATTGATTCTTGTTTTTTATTCGAATCATTAGGAGTCGCCGTTTCGAAAATTATTGCTGTCTCAAGTGGCAAATAATAATATAATAATGTATGATCCTAAAATGGGCTCTCTAATTTTCAGCTTTTTCTTCGGTTAACGTTTCAACGAACTCTGATGCAACTTGAACAAGAGTGTCCGCTTGCTTCATCATGGCGTCTCCATTAATTTCTTCAATCTGTGCTAGTTGCTGAACTGTCTCCTCAATTTCAATCAAGAAACGCAGTATTACATCATTGGCAGGTTTAGGTTTACCAACTTCTTCTCGAACCAGTACTTCAATGTAAGCTGGTTCACCTAAGCTATAATAAATGGCATTTCGGGCCTTTCGAATTGCTTCTAAGAGCAAGCTGGGAGCCATGTAGGGCATTTTCTTAGCAGCGTCTAATTCTGCTTTGGCTTCACGCAGATACCGGTGAGCCCAACCCCGCCTGTACTCATCCATCATAAGGCTTTTCCAATAAAAGGGATTCTTATTCTTCAGCCTCATCCAGGATTTCTTCGTCGTCTGGTGGGAGGCCTCTTTCGTTTAGTGCACAAGTGCGCGTAATGTAACCCGCGACTTGGTTGCGCACTCTGGTTGTGGCACCTATAGTGAGAGTGCTAACCATGTGTTTGTTTTCATCGAAGTTAGTGTTAAATTTTGTTGGAAACCGCGTGATTAGATCCTTAGCTAGGCGTTTTACTTGTTCGGTCTTTACTTTTCCCAAATACTTGTTCCTCTTTTGTTGGTGAATTTGTTTTCTTTGCCGCTTAGAAGCGTAAAGCAGTTCTCAATAGAAGCGAGGCTTAATTTAAGTTTACCCATCCGAAAATGCTTTATTCTGAAAAATGTTGGTAACAAAAGCTTCTATTGAGTCAGTTTTATGTTGAAGAAATTCTCAAAATTCTTCACTATTTGATCTGAAGCTTCCTCAAGGGACACTTTTTTGACCTCAGCAATTGCCTTTACAACTTCCAGGATGAAAGAGGGCTTGGTCATTTGACCATTAAAAGGTGACTTTCTGAATAGGACTGGCCCATCGGTTTCTGTTAATAAGTTGGTCAAAGGGGTGTTGGAAACAACCTCTCTAATGCCATTTGAATAAACTACAGGGGGACCCTCGGTGATGAAGTAGCCATGATCCATGGCAATTTGCAGAGCAGGCATCGGGTGACTGAACCAATGAAGTAACACTTTCTTTAGATTGTAAGAAGGCAGCATATCAACAATAAACTCAGTCGTTCCGCGAGAGTGAATGATTACAGGCAATTCGAGTTTTTCGGCTAATCGCAACATCTTGTCAAAAACTAGTAATTGTTCTTCCCAAATGGATTCATACTTACAGTCTAAACCTATTTCGCCAATTGCCGCAACTTTCTTCTGTTGATGCTGTTCCATAATTAAGGACAGGGTCTGCGCCAATTCGCCCTCTTTGAGGACACTTACATTCCATGGATGAATGCCCAAAGCGACATAGATTAGCTCAGGATTTCTGTCTCTTAACTTCAACGCCCCAATGCAGGTCTCGTAGTCCATGGCATTAGAAACCAATGCTAGGGCACCGGCACTTTTAGCATCTTCAACAAGCTCATCAGTATGACCGCTGTACTCTTTGTCTGAAAGGTGAACATGGGCGTCGACTATCTTCATTGTAAGGACCTAAGCCGCATTATACCAATACAGACAATTTTAATATTTTTCCCTTTGCAGAAAACAGAAATGATGTTGGGCTATAATTTAAAGAACTTTAGAACAAAAAAGGTTAAATATAGCTTAAAAAAGAGAAAGAAGCTACTGAGGGTCTTTATGGCCGATTTGGAATTAGCAGTAGCTCCCATGCACAGGCTGTGCAAAAAAGCAGGCGCAGATCGCGTAAGCGAAGCAGCAGCAAAAGAACTCGCAAAAGCTCTAGAAGAAATCGGCGTTAAAATCGCCAAAGAAGCACTAGACTTTGCAATGCACGCGGGAAGAAAAACAATCAAATCAGAAGACATCGAAATCGCAGCCCGAAAAATCATGGGAAAATAAATTCAATTAGTTTCCCTCTTTCCTTTTTTGTTAAGCATTAATTTTAAGCTGTAGCTGAAGAATCCCATAGAAATTGGAAATATTCTCGAGCAAATCCCACTAAACCCACATGATTACTCCAAATAATGAGGCTTGGTTTGTCCTCACCAAGGAAAAGCATCGCTTCTTTGCCATCAGCAATTACACCACCACCGAACATGTGATCTCGAACACGCAACTCGTTCGTTCCAGCAACTTTTTTGAGTGCTTTCCATTCGTCGCTTTTCCCAGCTGCCATAAGCTTAACGTCTACAGTTTTTTTGAGACCAGCGAGTAGCTGATCCGCTGAAGCAAGTATAGGTTTGGCAAAAACTGGGGCAGCTATCATTACTTCTTTGTTGGCTTTCTTGAGAACTTCTTTCAACTTTGTCACAATAGCCTGCTGACCATGCAAAATGAGAATATCGGGTCTTTCTACCAATTCACGTTTCTCATATAGTGGTTGCAAAGCTTCGGCAACAGTTTGCTCCCATCCCAGATACTTGTCTTCTAGCCGTTGCTTGGTGAAAGCGGACGCTTCCAAAGGAGAAACAGGATAATACTTGAATGGGCGAGTTTCACTGCTTTTGATCCATCCTTTTTCTTTAAGCGAGTTGAGGACCTCGTAGATTTTGCTATAGGGAACCTTGGCTTCGCGGCTGATCTCCATTGCCGTCATTTGGCCGCTCTCCAACAACGCGAGGTAGGCGTCAGCTTCGTAAGCATTCAAACCCATTTCATGAAGAGTTTCTCGGGTGTTTTCGTCAATAGACAAAGTCGTTTCCCCTCAATAACCGTAGTAAACGTTTGGAAACCTTATTATTTAATACATTTGCTAATTTTAAAAACACTAACATTTACGTAAGAAAACAAGTGACAAAAAATGAAAACAATAAAGAGCACTAAGAGCATCTGCCCCGAATGCCTCCAAGCGTTAGACGCTGAAATTTACGAGGATGGCGGCAAAGTCTTCATCAAGAAAGAATGCCCAGAACATGGTGCATTTCAAGAACTTTACTGGTCAGATTATGATCAATACATGCGAGCGGAAAAGTTCCGCTTCGACGGAGAGGGAATAGAGAACCCCCGAACACAAAAAAGCAAGGGATGCCCAAATGACTGCGGTATATGCCCCGAACACAAATCACACACTGCACTAGCAATAATTGATGTGACAAACAGGTGCAACCTCAAATGCCCTGTCTGTTTCGCTAATGCATCTGCTGCTGGGTACGTTTACGAACCAACCGCGGAACAAATCACAGGTATGCTGGAAAACCTCAGAGCAAACAAACCAGTTCCTGCTACAGCGCTCCAATTCAGTGGCGGAGAACCAACAATCCGCGCCGAACTTTTTGACTTCATTCGAAAAGCCAAAGAACTCGGTTTTCGCCACGTTGAAATCAACACAAACGGAGTTCGAATCGCAAAAGATGTGGAATATGCAAAACAGTTGAAGGCCGCCGGTGTCAGCACAATCTATCTACAATTTGACGGCTTAACACCAGACGTTTACAAGTTCATTCGAGGATTAGACCTCTACGACACCAAGATGAAAGCCATCCAGAACCTTCGAGAGGCAGGATTCAACAGCGTCGTTCTAGTGGTAACATTAGTCAAAGGCGTTAATGATTCGCAATTAGGCGACATAGTAAATTTCGCCATCAAGAACTTCGACGTCATTAGATGCGTAAACGTGCAACCAGTCTCGCTCTGCGGAAGATTACCTCCACAAGAACGAGAGAAAATGCGCATCACAATCCCAGACTTCATGAGGCTGATGGAAGAGCAAACAAAAGGCGAAATTAAAACTTCAGACTTTTATCCAGTGCCAACCGTTGCCCCAATAGCAAAAGCTGTAGGCGCCCTCAAAGACAAAAGATACATCGAATTCACGGGACATCCACATTGCGGAATGGCAACGTACCTCTTCATTGAAGATGGAAAAATCACTCCTGTCACAAGAATTGCAAACATAGAAAAATTCACAGCCGCTATGAAAAAAGTCTACGATGAAGCCTCAAAAGGTAACAAGAAACGGGCTAAACTGCGTCTTCTCAGCGCAGCAAGACATGTAAAATTCAGTTTCTTGCGCAAATACGTTCTACGAGTTCTGACTGAAGGAAGCTACCAAAGCTTGGGTGACTTACAACGAAAGTCCCTCCTATTGACCTCCATGCACTTCATGGACCCTTACAACTTTGACCTAGAGAGAGTACAACGATGCTTGATTCACTACGCAGTTCCAGACGGTCGAATAATTCCATTCTGCACAATGAACAGCATCCACCGCACAGAAGTCGAGAAGAAACTAGGTATCCCAATCAAAGAATGGCAGAATAAACATAAGGTTGAAATAAGCCAGATAATCTAGAACAGAAACGCAAGTGATAATCATGGGTGGAAAAAAGAAGCTCGGCCTAAAACAGATGGAACGCCAGCAAGGCAAAGAAGACGAAGCAAAAGCCGCGAAAGAGAAGAAAGACGGAAAGAAAGCGGGGCCACCAGAAAAGAAACGAACAACCATTAACATTATTCCTCCAGACGCAAAAAACGACAAAATCGTGGCCGAAATAAAGAAAATGCCCGTTTTAACGCCATATGCAATAAGCACAAAATACAACGTGCGCATAAGTGCTGCCAAATCATTCTTACTGCAGCTAGAACAAAACGGCGCAGTTCAACTGGTTTCAGGTAACCACACAATCAAAATCTACAAACCCTGCGCTTAAATTTTTTCGGCGCAGCACAAATTTTGTTTTTCAAACTAACAAGGAGCATAAATTCTATTGGAATTTCCAGAAAGAGTCTACACCGAAGAAGAACACAAACAAGCTAAACAAATGGTTGATTCGGGCTACAAACATAAAATCGTAGTTTCTGGAGAACCAAGCTTCCTTGAAAAAGTCAACGAAGCACTTGAATTGTCGAAAACAGCGGACTCTTACGAATTTATCAGAACCTATATTCGACAAATTACTGAGATAGATGGGATAACCCAGCTTCGTGAAACTGAAGTGGCGATTTGGGCAAACAAGTTCGCCGTGGAAAACGTCGTGGACTTCGCCAGTCTCCTTGTGCAGAAAGCATATCATATGAAGGAGTACTTAGAGGGAGAAGTCTACTATGGGGGAGCCTCAGAAAAACGTACAGTCCAAAAGAGGATTGAGTTTCTTGAAACCCTCAAGAGAAAAACAGGTGATTCCAAAGTGAAAGAGGAATGCGATCGGCTACTTGAAATGTGGCACGAAAGCTCTTTAGCTGCTTAGAGCCTCGATACGAATTCGAGTTCCGCTTTTCACTTCTTTGAAAACTTCTAAGTTCTTCGTTATTTTTCCCAGGATGCTTACTGGGCTGTAAGGTTGTGAGTGTCCATAAAATATACACAATGCACCGCCCATGGGCCAGAAAGCAATCGTGCCAGTTTCAATTGTTGGCTTCGCTTTTTCTTCCCCCATTT
Organism: Candidatus Bathyarchaeota archaeon; assembly: GCA_963735905.1. Lineage (GTDB taxonomy): Archaea > Thermoproteota > Bathyarchaeia > Bathyarchaeales > Bathycorpusculaceae > JADGNF01. Next base: position 62,612 of record CAVTMS010000015.1, read on the forward strand.
TCACGGGGAGCTCAAAGTAGACCTCTTCCTTGTAGAGGGCTGCGCGACCCTCCATGGGTAGTTTTCGGACAATCGTGTCAACCGATCGAGGAGCCATGAATCGGACGAGTTCGCCTTCGGCTTCACCTAAGCCTTCGATTAAGAATTTTATCTTTATGCGAGAGACGTCTTCGGAGTTGCTCAAAGTATCTTGACCTTCTTTTTCAAGAAATCGTCTCAGTTATTAGAGAGAACGACAGGTCGTAACAATACCCGAGTTTGTATTTAACTCTTACACTTAACCCAAAAAAAGAGTAGATTTAAAGCATTTGTAGCAACGTTTTGCCTATGAATTCGATTTGTTCTTCGGATACTCCTGGATGAATGGGCAAAGAGAAGACTTGTTTTGCAGCTTTTTCAGTTTCTGGAAGTTTACGGGCTCCAAAATTGTTGTGATAAAATGGCATTTGATGAACCGGGTTAACGTAATAGGCTTCTGAGCCTATTCCTTTGGTGTGCAGCTCTTCCATTATTTTGTTTCGCTCTGCTTCTGACCCATCTTGAAGCCTTGCGGTGTATAGGTACCAACTATGTTTTCCTCCTACAGGTTCTTTAGGTAACCGAAGTTTTTCCGCTTTGGACAATATCTCATTTAGTCTATGAGCATTAAAACGCCTTTTTTCGACGAAAGAAGGCAATTTCTCGAGTTGGACAACACCAATGGCGGCTTGCATTTCAGACATGCGATAGTTGCATCCGAGCATTTCTGATGCGTACTTGGCTTTCTCTCCATGCGTTCGAACCATTTTCACTACCTCGGCCGTTTTATCGTTGTTTGTTGTAACTACCCCACCTTCACCGGTAGTCATGTTTTTGCTGGCGTAAAGACTCCAGCAGGCTGAATCTGCAAATGCTCCAGGAGATTTTCCCTTGTATGATAATCCGTGAGATTGAGCAGCGTCTTCGACAATTGCCAACCCATGTTTGGCTGCTATTTCTCGAATGGGTTCCATATCGGCTGATAAACCGTAAAGATCAACCGGCATTATTGCCTTTGTTTTCTTTGTGATGTTTTTCTCGATTGCTTTTGGAGAAAGATTGTAAGTGTCAGGATCGATATCTGTGAAAACAGGTATGCCACCAGCCAAAACAATGGCTTCAGCAGTGGCCACAAATGTGAAACTTGGTAGAATCACTTCATCGCCCAATTTGACGCCAGCAGCAATAACGGCTGCGTGTAGAGCGGCCGTGCCTGTGTTAACTGCGATCGCGTGCTTAGAACATGCAAATTTTGCAAAGTTCTTTTCGAACTGCGTAACCATTGGACCTGCCCCCAACCCACTTGTTAGCATGCCGGTTCGCATCACTTTTACAACTGCTTCAATTTCTTCTTCCCCAATTTTTGGGAGATTAATTGGAATCACAGATGTCAACCTCAGGAATGTGAGATAATGCTGAAAGAAGCTATTTCAATTTATCTACAATTGACAAAAAATAGAAAAGGAAAAAAGAATTGGGGCTAGATTCTTTATGGTTCGAAAAGCGGAACATTAATTTTCTCTGGTTCGTAATCCACAAGTTTGCCGCTAAAGAACTGCTCATATGCTGACAAGTCTAGCAATCCATGTCCGCTATAGCCCATGATGATGACTTTCTTCTTGCCTGTCTTCTTGCATTCCAACGCTTTGTCAATGGTACATTTCAAGGCGTGCGCGGTTTCTGGTGCAATCACGAATCCCTCAGTTTGAGCGAGCGTTTGGGCAGCTTCAAATATTTCCTTTTGGTGATAAGCGACGGATTTCATGTAGCCTTTGCAGATGAGGTATGAAATGAGCGGCGACATGCCGTGATATCTTAGTCCGCCTGCGTGGATTGGTGGGCATGAGTAGTTGTGACCTAAAGTCAGCATTTTCACGATCGGCGCTGTTGCTGCTGTGTCGCCGTAGTCGTATGTGTAGACTCCTCGGGTTGTGTGTGGTACGGCTTTTGACTCGCATGCGATGAATTCGGTGTCTGATTTTCCTTTGAGCTTATCTTGCATGAATGGGAATGATAAACCTGCATAGTTTGATCCTCCACCGACGCATCCAATTACAAGGTCTGGTTTGGTGTCTATTAGTTCGAGCTGCTTTTTTGCTTCCAAGCCTATGACTGTTTGGTGCATTGCGACGTGATTTAGAACTGAGCCGAGAGTATATCTTGCGCCGTCATCGGTTAGGCAATCTTCTACGGCTTCGCTTATTGCTACACCTAGTGAGCCGTTGTGATTGGGATCTTGTTTGAGAAGTTTCTTGCCATATTCTGTGTTGCTGCTGGGGGAAGCAAACATTTCGGCGCCATAAAGTTGAGCGATTATTCGTCTGCCTGGTTTTTGGTTGTAGCTTGCTCGAACCATGTATATGCGGCATTTCATATCGAACATTTTTGCTGCATATGCCAATGATGTTCCCCATTGGCCTGCGCCCGTTTCGGTTACGAGTCTGGTTGTGCCTTGTTTTTTGTTATAATAGGCCTGAGGGATAGCAGAGTTTGTTTTGTGGCTTCCCGCTGGGCTGAATTGTTCACATTTAAAGTAGATTTCGGCAGGTGTTCCCAAGAATTTTTCGAGTCTTTTTGCTCGGTATAGTGGTGATGGTCTTGGGAGGCGTATGTATGCGTCATAGACTTCATCAGGGATTTTGACGTACCGTTCTTGACTTACTTCCTGCATTACAAGTTCTTTGGCAAAGAGGCGCATGAGTTTTGCGGGGTTTATTGGTTTTTTCGATTCGGGATCTAACGGTGGTGGTAAGGGTTCAGGAAGGTCAGCTTGGATATTGTACCAAGATGTTGGAGTTTCATCAATTGGTAAGGTGACATAGTAGTCTTTGTTTATGGGTTTTGCCATTCGTTTACACCTTTGATATTTGACAATATGCCTAGTTGTTGGATTCAAAATCACGGGAACATATTTATACGTTATTGTACATAACTGTACATAAGTGAAGCTCTATAATGTGGAACACAATCAAAAAACACTTTGAAGGCTACAGCGAAAGACTCAAAGTCGCGCGAGTCCTTGTGGAAAACGGATTAAGCGTTAAAGACGAAAAAATCTATCTCAACCAAATTGAAATTCCACCAATCCGAATCGCCAGGGTTGCCGCAGTCGACAGAAGAACTGTAAATGAAACTTTATGTGCAATTAAAGAAAATAGAGAACTTAGACTAATATTCGAAGAAATAAGACCAGCTGGGCATTCTCTAAAGGAAATAGCCAAGCACCTTGACTTAGGCGTAGTAGAAATTACCCCAATAGATGCAAAAGCTCATGGCATCCTTGCGAATTCAGCGACGATTCTAACAAACGGCGGTCTAAGTATCAGACAGGCGATTGTTGATGATCCAGAAGCTTTCACCCGAGCCAAAATTGACTCTAATTGTAGAGAAGAAAATTCCAGGTGAGTTAATCTCGCGTCTACTGAAGATTAAAGGCGTTGCAAAAGTTTCAGTCTATTAGGCCCGTATTAATTTTCAGCTAATAGTAAACATTAAAGTGGCAAATAGTGTAATATTGACAAAATTTGGCATGGTTAGTTAAAGCATCTTCTAGAAAAACTTATATCTTAATGATGTTTTGTTGTTGTTCGCATTAAGGTGGTTTATAAGAATTGTCATTTAGTAACCAAGCTGGCGGTGTGCCAGTTCTCGTATTGAAAGAAGGTTCAAACCGTTCACGCGGTAAAGATGCCCAGCACACTAATATAACCGCCGCAAAAGTTGTTGCAGAAAGCGTTAGAAGTGCCTTAGGTCCAAAAGGCATGGATAAGATGCTTGCTGACAATTTCGGCGATGTAACCATAACTAGTGACGGACGCACCATCTTAGATGAGATGGACGTTCAGAATCCAGCTGCCAAGATGTTAGTTGAAGTCGCAAAAGCCCAGGATAATGAGGCAGGCGATGGAACGACCTCTGCCGTTATAATCGCGGGTGAACTCCTTTCAAAAGGAGAAGAACTTCTCAACAAGAACGTTCACCCAATAGTCATTATTGAAGGATACAAGTTATCTCAGGAAAAAGCTCTAGAGACTCTTGAAAAAATAGCTATACCTATTGACCTCAAGAAGCACGATTATCTCAAAAAAGCCGCTATCACATCAATGGCAAGCAAACTAGTAGCCGAGCACAAAGAATACTTGGCTGACATAGTTGTTAAAGCAATGCTTGCGGTCGCAGAAAAAGATGGCGACACCTATAAAGCAGATGTTGATGACGTCCGAGTTGAAAAGAAAACCGGCGAATCCCTTAAAGAGACTAGCTTAATCAGCGGCATCGCAATCGATAAAGAAATTGTTCAATCAGGCATGCCCAAACGAATCGAGAAAGCTAAAATCGCACTTCTGGACACGTCTTTGGAAATTGAGAAAACTGAATACGACGCAAAACTCAATATCGAAAGCCCAGACCAAGTAGAAGCATTTCTCAACCAAGAAGAATCCATGCTAAAAGACATGGTTGAAAAGATAGCAAAGGCTGGCGCAAACGTTGTTATTTGCCAAAAAGGCATTGACGACATGGTTCAGCACTTTTTATCAAGAAAAGGCATAGTAGCAATCCGCAGAGCAAAGAAATCAGACATGGAAAAAATAGCAAAAGCAACAGGCGCCACCATAGTCAGCAACTTAGTTTCACTAACTCCAAAAGACCTTGGAGAAGCCGCACTCGTTGAAGAACGCAAAATCGCCGAAGACAAGATGACCTTCATCGAAGGTTGCAAAAACCCCAAAGCAGTAACCATTCTCATACGCGGGTCATCACCACGCATGAACAATGAAACCGAAAGATCAATTCATGACGCACTTTGCGTAGTCAGAGACTTAATTCAGGAACCCAAAATCGTAGCTGGCGGCAGTGCACCTGAAATGGAAATGTCCAAAACACTAAAGCAATACGCCGAAACCTTGCCAGGCAGAGAACAACTTGCAGTAAAAGCCTTCGCTGAAGCCTTAGAAGTAATAGCCACGACACTAAGTGAAAACGCGGGGTTGGATCCTATAAACATACTTTCCGAGTTGCGGTCTCGACATGAAAAAGGCGAAATCTGGGCTGGAGTAGAAGTCCTCTCAGGTAAAGTCCAAGACATGTCAAAAGCAGGCGTCTTTGAACCACTAACCGTTAAGAAGCAAATCATCAAGTCCGCAGCTGAAGCCGCTATGATGATCCTAAAAATTGACGACGTAATTGCAGCTCAGAAAATGAAAGCACCTCCAATGCCCCCAGGTGGAGGCGGAATGGGTGGTATGGGAGGAATGGGCGGCATGGGTGGAATGGGAGGCTTCTAATGACAACCGTGCAAGAAAAAGTTACAGTAGGCCCACCGAAAATCACACGTTTCGAAAAAGCTAGGATAGTTGGTGCAAGGTCTCTTCAAATTTCTATGGGAGCTCCAATTCTTCTTGAACTTGATGAAACTCTTTCGAGCGGAGGTACTGGTTTGAACAGTCCGATCGAAATAGCTCTCAAAGAATTGGCGGAAGGCATCTTGCCGATGACTATTCGAAGAACATTACCCGACGGAACATTCCAAGATATTCCGTTGAAGTGGCTATTGGTAGCCTAACTAATTTTTTTCTTTTGTTTAATTTTCGCTTCTTCTAATGTTGCATTTATTTTTGTCCAGTGTGCACCTTGCCAATAGACGGCACCACAGTTTGAGCATTTCCAGAATTCGTTGTAATAAAGAAGAGTGTTCTTTTCGACTTTTTCTGCAATTTCTTCTTTGATCGCAGATGTGAGTTGGTTGTTACATTTGGGGCAACGAGATTGTGTCAAATCTATTGTCAATGAAATTCCGAAACGAGCTGATAGTTCGGCCAAACGGTCAGACTCTGTTAATCCTTCAACATAATATGCTTCGGTGTTTTTTGCGATTGCATGTTGGTAGAGGGCTAGGTCTCTTGTCAGTAGGACCCGGTTTTCTTTCTTGGCAATATCTAACAGTTCAAAATCACTGAGATCAGTTGAGTATTTGGCGTCGTGCCCCATCATTCGAAGCCATCTTGCAAGTTTCCCTAGCATCCCATCAAGGATAAATTTCACGTTTGTTTTCTCCGAAGAACTGAACCGGTTCCCTGTTTCGCCACGATTTCCCCTTCATCCATAACAAGCAATCCGTTGACGAAGGTTTTCAATGGCTTTCCTTGTACGTCCCATTTGTCAAAGGGAGAGAATTTTGACTTGGATTTAAATTTGGACGCGTCCAAGCGGTATTTCTGGTTGAAATCGACAACCACTAAGTCGGCTTTTTTGCCTTGTTCTAAGCGGCCTCGATCGTTTATGTTGAAGATTTCTGCGGGTTTCTCAGAAAGTATCTCCATTGCGCGAATAAGAGCTAACTTGTTTTTATGAACCATTGTTAAAATCAGTGGGAGAGTTGATTCAAGCCCGGGTATTCCGGCTTTTATGTCCCAAACACTTCTTGCATCCTTTTCTTGCAAAGTATGTGGAGCGTGGTCTGAACCAATCGTGTCAATTTTGTTGTCAATGATTCCAGTGAGCAGAGCATCTGAGTTTTCTTTGGTTCGAAGCGGAGGTAGTGTTAAAGCTTGAACTCCAAAAGGTTGTTTATAATATTCTTTCGTAAGGAGCAGGTGATGTGGGGTTACTTCGCACGTTAAGTTCTTGCGCGATATTTTTGCTTCATCAACGGCATTCAATGCTTTTTGAGTTGAGATGTGACAAAGATGAAAGTGAGTTTTTTCCGTTTGAATAGCTAATTCAATAAGGCGTTCTACTGCTGCTAATTCCACATTTTCGTCGTGTGCTTTGAGAAAAGAGGTAATGTCATCCCTGTGTTCAAGTTTGAACTTTTCGACCCGTTCTTTAAGTATCCTATGATCCTCTGCATGGACGGCGATTGGTACGTCTAAATCTCCTGCTTGTTTGAAGATTTTGAGGAGAGATTCGTCATCATCAACGTTTTGTCCTCCGACTTGTTCAGACATGAAAAGCTTGAATCCCATTGCGCCTTCAGAAACGATTGCCTTTGTTTCGTCGATGTCTGTGGGAAGTTCTGAGTAGAAGCCAACATTTGTGAGAATTCGTGTGCGGGCAATTTGCATCCTATTTCGCAACGTCTCTTTGCTCATGGTAACTGGAGAGTTGTTTGGCATATCAAGAACAGTTGTTACTCCCCCAGCTGCTGCGGCGGCCGTTCCAGTCGTGAATGTTTCTTTGTAGGATTTTTCTTCGTCACGTAGATGAACATGCGAATCAATAACTCCGGGCAAAACCAACATGTGCCGAAGATCGATTTTTTGGTCTGTCTGAGGCATGTGTGCCTCTTTGCCTATTTTTAGAATGTTGCCTTCTTCAATGGCAAAACAGCATTCGATAATTTCGCCCTTAATCATTGCTTTAGCGTTGATTAACACGGAATCTATAATCAAATCTAAACACGCCTTATCTAGCGATAGATAACAAGATGTGAAGGTGTTTATTTGCTTATTTAGCCCTTAAAAGTTAGGAATGCATTTTCGGAATTTTAGAGGTAAAGACGGAACTTTTGGCTATTTTTCTTCTTCCTCTTCCATTAGGCAGTCTTCGCAAAGGTTTTGACCATTTTTGTTCTTGAGAGTCTCAGAATAAATTTCGCATCGATCGCAGTAACCTGCCTGTGGGGTTTCTTCAGCTTCTGCTGTTTCTTCGGCGGATTCAATTTTTGTGCGCTCTTGAATTATCTCTACAAGTTCGGGCATAACACCCAGGATGTCTTTGCTTGAGACTAAGCCAATGAGATCGCCTCTGTAGATAACGCCTAGCCTTCGTACATCCATTCGGCTCATTCTTCTTGCGGCATCACTTATGTTTGCTTCTGGGTCAATTGTTGCCAATGGAGAAGTCATTATTTCAACTGCTTTTACGCTTGCTGGCTGCAGATTTTTAGCCAAAACCCTAACAACAAGGTCTCGTTCAGTGATTATTCCAAGAGGTTTTCCGTCTTTGTTTGTAACTATGACACAGCCCAATTTGTTTTCGTTCATTAGGTTTGCAATTTTGTTGGTGGGAACTTCTTCGTCAGTCGTTAATACTGGGCTGCTCATGACGTCCTTGACTAGCATCTTTGTTCTTAATCCAATTTCAGACATTGTTAGTCACATCTTAAGCGTCTTTGAGGCGTCTTGGGAGTACAAGTCATGAAAGGAGAAGGGGGAATTTAAGAGTTATCTAAACTAACAAAGCCTTAAGTTCACTTTGAATAATTCGGTTATTGACCAAAATAGCAAATTTTTATCAAGTTTCGAAAAACGCCAAAAGAATAAGCATGGGTTTGCAAACATCAAGGGAATATTGTTCTCGGAGTTAAGAGCAAATATATAAGGTAGCAGACTGAGTATTTTGGTTAGCGAACCAAAAAGAGGTTCTTAAAAAATGCCATCTAAACGAAAAAGCCGAGGAAGATCAAAGGGAAACAAAGGAACAAGCGGACTTGTTCAATGCGCCAATTGCGGGGCATCGGTGCCAAGAGACAAAGCCAAGAGAAACACGCGCCGAGTATCATTCGTTGAACCACAACTGGCAAAGGAGCTGCGGGCAAAAGGAACTTACATTGCGTCCTGGGTTGATACAAAGTACTACTGTATTTCATGCGCTGTACATCGCGGTATCGTAAACGTCAGAGCCGAAGCCGAACGTCACTCACGAGCAAAACGAAGATTCTAAGTTTAGCGCTTCATTCTTTCTCACATTTTAGAAATTTTTAGTTTAACTTAGACGACATTTTACTTTTAAGAAATCAAGAGCTATTTGGTCTGGACTTGCTGTCTCTTAGTTTGAGTTAACGGTTTTGGGCGCTTTATTCATGAATTTGTAAACATGCCAACCTCTTTGGAGAACCGTTATGGTTGCCAGTACCGCAATTATTACGACTCCGATATTTAATGCTGGGAGCCAGAAAAAGGCAAGTATGCTTGTTGCAGCAAGAATGAGGATCCGTTCAGGTCGCTCCGCGATGCCGATTGATTCCATTTTTACTCCGGCGGCCTCTGCTCGTGCACGACTGTAGCTGACCATAAAGGAGCTTGCTAACGCTGAGAGACCTATAATGAGAGTGAAAGTGGAGTTGACTATTATTCCTGCGCCGCTAATTATTATTCCGGCAAATACAAAGGCGTCTGCGAATCTGTCAAGAAGTGAGTCAAGGAAGCCTCCGAAGGCACTAGCTTGCTGATAGGTTCGAGCTAAGATCCCGTCCAATGTATCGCAGAATCCCGAGAGCATTAGCAGAGCAACTGCCACAAGTAGCCACCAAGGCTGATTTTGTGATGCTAAAGCATAAGACACTGCCGCAAAAAAAGCCAGCACAAAACCTATTGCTGTTACGATATTTGGCGTTAATCCTATTTTGTGGGCGGCTTTTGCCTCTGATGAAAGCATTTGCTGAACTTTTTGCTTCAGTCTGGTGAGCATGTCTATGTTCTCTGCTTTTATGGAAATGCTTCTATTAAAATTGGACTGCTGTATCAGGACCTACTTGTGTTGCGAATGCGCAAACATATGTTGATGCGATGACCTGAGGGGTGCTATTGTGAGTTTATTTCTGCTGCAGGATGAATCAGAAAGATTGATGGGAATAGTGGATTCTCTACTAAAACTTCCATTCCCATAGAACATATAAGGAAGAAAATAAAATACTAAAGTCAGTAACGCTCTGTCGCGTACAAACGCACAGCACCGGCAACGTTACACAAACACAAAAGGAGTAAAACTAAATGACAGAAAATGCAGACGTTATCTTCGTCGGAAACAAACCACCAATGAGCTATGTTTTGGCAATCATAACAAGTCTCTCCTCAGGACTCCCAAAAGAAATAACACTGAAAGCCCGAGGCCAAGCAATAACCACCGCAGTCGACGTGGCTGAAATAGCCCGGAACCGATTCGTAAAAGACCTCAAGGTCACAAAGATCGCTATAGGGACCGCTGAGATGCCACCAAGAGAGGGAGAGACCAAGTCCAGAATGGTTTCCACGATGGAAATAACCCTAAAGAAGTAAAACCCTAACAGAGCAAAAAATCTTCAACCAAACTTTCTTTCATTTTTTGATGTTTTCGCGAGACGAAGCTTAATCTTAACTTAGTCTAGGTCAACTCTTAGCGCTAATAGTCAGATGAAAAGTTTTGCAATAGTTAGATCTTTTGATATAGGGTTCATCGCAAGTTAAATAACTAACTAACTGCAGAATTGATTTGACTTCGTGACCAAAATGTTAGACATTAAACTCATACGCGAAAGCCCCGAGACAGTCAAAGCTAACTTGGAGAAAAGAGGAAACCCAGCAAATCTCGTCATGCTTCAAGAACTCATCGATACCGACAAGAAATGGAGAGAAGACCTAACCCGACTTAACGATTTAAGACACGACAGAAAAGTTTGCACCCAAGAAATCGCAACCTTGAAGAAGGCAAAGAATGATGCTCAGAGTCAAGTTGAAAAAGCTAAAGCTATCGATGCAGAAATCACAGTTTTAGAAAAAGAAGTATCGCAGATTGAAGGCAAAACTCGAAATTACTTAATGACACTACCCAACCTGCTGCACGAAACCGTACCCTTTGGCACGAGCGATGCAGACAATGTAGAAGTAAAAAAATGGGGCAAAATAGCAGAATTCAGTTTCACGCCGAAAAGTCATATCGACTTGGCATTAAATCTTGACATAGTCGATATTGAACGTGCAGGAAAAGTTGCTGGAGCCAGATTCTTCTACTTCAAGGGTTTAGGAGTTCTTCTCGACTATGCATTGATGAACTTTGCAATGGAAACCCTAGGCAAACAAAGGGTACACCCTCATTGAACCACCTTATCTAATGAAGAGGGAACCTTACGAAGGTGTTACTGCAATGGGTGACTTCGCAGATGTTCTTTACAAGGTTGAAAATGAAGATCTTTACCTAATCGCTACTTCCGAACACCCCATGGCGGCCATGTACATGGGTGAGGTCTTCACGCAGGAAAGCCTCCCGCTCAGGCTTGCTGGTGTGAGTGCATGTTTCCGTAAAGAAGCAGGGGCACATGGCAAAGATACTCGCGGAATTTTCCGAACACATCAATTCAACAAGATAGAGCAGTTCATTTTCTGTACTCCTGAAGATTCTTGGCAGATGCACGAGGAACTTGCCAGAAATGCGGAAGAGCTTTTCCAGAAATTAGAAATTCCGTATCGAATGGTGAACGTTTGCACTGGTGATATAGGCACTGTAGCTGCGAAAAAGTATGATTTTGAAGCTTGGATGCCAGCCCAAGGTGCGTATCGGGAAGTCATTAGTTGCAGTAATTGCACTGATTACCAAGCTAGACGGTTAGGCATACGTTACCGAGAAAAAGAAGGTGCGGCACCCAAAGGAGTCTTGCATACTCTAAACAGTACAGCTATTGCTACGGGTAGAACGATTGTTGCTATCCTTGAGAACTGTCAACAAGAAGATGGCTCTATTCTAATTCCAAAGGTTCTGCGAAAGTACATGGGTGATATCGAGAAGATAACCGTCAAGCGCTAAAGCTTTTAATATTGCCTTGAGTTTGTTAATGCCGCATTCGGAGGATTAACTTGTCTTCGAAAACTACTAAACACGTTCGCGATAAATGGCGAAGCAAATCATGGTACATGTTGGTCGCACCATCGTACTTCGGAAACGTTGAATTGGGCTCTGTGCCAGCTGAAGAAGATTCAAAGGTCATTGGAAGAATCGCCGAGATTACTCTATATGATATAACAGGCGACTTTTCGCATCAGAATTTGAAAATGTTCTTCCAGGTTAACGCCATCGAAGGCAAAACAGCACGAACACTCTTCAAAGGTCACGAATACAGCCGTGATTACTTAAGAAGCTTAGTGCGAAGAAGAACCACCAAAGTTGATGGCTTGTTCAACCTAACCACAAAAGATGGCTTCAAACTTAGAGTTGCGATTTCCGCGTTAACGTTGTCAAGAATAAAGACTTCACAGGAAAAAACTATCCGCAAAATCATGGATAGAATTGTGAAAGAAAAGGCAGCCGCATTGACACTGGATCAGTTTGTGCAAGAAATGGTTTTGGGCAAGATAGGCTCAGACATTTACAACGAGTCTAAACTGGTTGCACCATTGAGACACGTTGGCATCAGAAAATCCAAACTTGTTGGCCAGCCAGCAGTATTGCCAGGCGAAAAAACCGCTCAAGAGCCAGCAGCTGAACCAGAACAAGTCGAAGAAGAAGCAGAAGCCTAAATCCCAAAAAGGTTTTCTTCAAACCTTTAACACATTTTCTTTAAATCAATCTCGAATATTTTGTTGAATCGATCAATTTCTTTAGATGCGAATCCGTTATTAGTGATAGATTTCTTAAACATTCTAACAGGTTGAGACAGAAATGACTCATCGCGCAGGCGTCCATGAAAAAACTGATTTTAACTTACAGAACTTATTGGACAACATTAAGAAGAATGAAAATTACGAAAAAACCGGAGCCATTGGCCTCTTCATTGGGGTCGTCCGTGGAGAAAATAACGAAGGTCAAAAAGTCCAAAAAATCACTCTTGAAGCCTACGAGGAAAAGGCGAACGAAGTTCTTGAAGGAATCTGCGATGATTTACAAAAGAAGACAGGAATAGTTGATGTTCAAATTCATCACTTGTTGGGTGAGTTCAATGTCGGCGAAGATCTTGTTTACGTTTCGGTTGCGGGTTCTCATAGACCCGAGGTTTTCTCAGTTTTGAGGGAAGCGGTTGAGCGGTACAAGCATGAGGCGCCTGTTTTCAAAAAAGAACAAGTAATCAATGAGGAGGGCTCAACCAAAGAGTCTTGGGTGTCAGAAAAAGAAAACAAATAACCCAAGATTAAGTTGCACCCTTCATGTATCGATCAACTTCAAATAGCCTGAGCGAACATTTCTTCTGTACAGAAGATTTTGGTGGAAAAATGATTACCGCTCTAGCTGGAGGAGTAGGCGCAGCAAAACTGCTCACTGGTTTTTCAAAGATTGTTGATCAAAAAGAGCTAACTATTATTGGGAACACAGGAGATGACATTGAACTTCACGGCTTACACATATCCCCTGACCTTGACATAGCAGCTTATTCTTTAGCTGGAATCGTGGACGAAGAAAAGGGATGGGGAATAAAAGGAGACACGTTTCATTGCCTCGATTCTTTGAAGAGATTTAGCGATAATGAGTGGTTCAATTTAGGGGATAAAGACCTTGCCACGCACATTTTCAGGACAAGCCAACTTAAAGAAGGACGATCGTTAGCTGAGATTACGGCACAGATCAGCTCTTATTTGGGTGTGAAGGCAAGAATTTTGCCCATGACCAATGAGAAGTTTGAAACCAGAATCAAAACCCAACAGGGTACAATTCATTTTGAAGAATACATGGTTAAGCATGGAGCAAAAGATGATGTTCTTGGAGTTGAGTTTTTTGGCGCTCAAAAAGCAAGACCAGCACCGGGTGTTTTGAAAGCAATTGATAAACGCCGATTTGTTGATTATTTGTCCCAGCAACCCGATTGTCAGCATTGGGACAATTTTGTCGGTGAAAGGGATCAGGGATGCTTTGAAGCGAGCTACTGGAAGGAAAGTTGGTGTCAGCCCAATTATAGCGGGTTTGCCTGTTAAGGGACCAGCAGATAAGTTGATGCGTGGATTGGGTCTGGAGGTTTCTGCGTTTTCTGTGGCAGAACTTTACGCCGACTTCTTGGATACTTTCATAATTGATATCGTTGATGCTTTGGAAAAGACGAAGATTGAGAAGTTGGGAATGAAAGTCAAGGTTGCGAATACTTTGATGAAAAAATTAGAAGACAAGGTCAACTTAGCAAAGATAGTCCTTGAAGACTGATCTTAGGACACAAAACTTTTGATTGTTGCTATATAGTCTCAATTGTGGTCTATATTATATTTGGATAGGCCAAATAAGTTCGAAATATCATTTCTGATTGGTGAGAATTTGCATGTTCGCTTTGTTTTTTTGGGGGTTTTGGTGTTTTCGTTTTGAGAAGAAGGGTTATATGGATACTGTGTGAAGTATTGCTAAAGGAGATGTGACCGTGGAACGAAGAAGCTACGACTGGTTTGAAAAACGTCGCCGAACCAAAGGCTTAGAGTTAGCCCACGAACAAATAACAAAAGCATTCGACACAGTGTCATTGCTTCATAAAGCCACAAAGAGTTTCTCTGAAGGAAACCTGGCGGACACAAGAAAATTTGTTCTTAACCTCTACAAAGCAGAAGAAGAGGTAGACAAATTGCGAACCGATGTTTTTACGGAACTGAGCAAAGGTGCAGCTTTGGTTGCAGACTATCGAGAGGACCTGTTACACTTAGTGAAGAGGCTAGACACCTTGGCGGATCACACCAAAGATGCAGCAAGATGTCTGGAAATGTTGGGAGATGCAAAAATTCCAGATGAGTTAATGCAGAAAACCGTTTACATGACGGGCAAACTTGTAGATACGGCTCAGGCTTTGCGAGGTGGCATAGAGAAAATCTCGTCTAATCCAACCGAAGCAATCGCTGAAGCAAGAAAAGTCGAAGAAAACGAACACGCTCTTGACCAGGAATATCTAAAGGCAAAAAGCCTGTTTGTGAAATACGGCGACCAGATTAACTGTGGAGCCATGGTTATTTTCGACGACTTAATCGAGTTCATTGAACACGCCGCCGACATGTGCGCAGACACAGCAGACTACATCGTCATTCTCTCAAGCAGAGAATAAGCCATAATTTTTTCCTATCTACTTCTTTCTATTAGCAGTTCTTGAGAAACTCTTTGCAACACTCCGGCTTGCTTGAAGGAGAAAAGCAGGTTTGTTTCTGCTGTTTAGGTTTGGGCAAGATTATTTTTTGTTGCCGAAACTTGTTTTCAAAAGCGACAGGACTTCAGTGCATTCTTCGGTTAGGTTTTGAATGTCTCTTGCTTTTTCGCACGAGATGCAGGTGCCGTCTTGATAAGTCAATGAGTACCCTTTTTCCTGCAGTGACTCTAGGCACTTTAGTGTTTTTGATAGCTTTAGCAGGTCGACTTCTCCTGATTCTTCTGAGAGCTTGATGTTTACTTCGACAAAGAAGGGAGGTTCTTCGAGTGTGTTGGCTCTCGCTCCAACGCCCAATCGAAATATCTCGTTTTTCTCCATTAGCTGATAGGCTTCTTTATGTTCTGCGGCTTTGGCTTCTTTGAGCAGCTTTTCGGGATTTAACGGTTCTGTTTTTTTCACTTCGTCTTCACCTTTGTTCCTGCGAGTATGAATGTTGGAGTTATGGTTGTTTAGATTTTGAAGCGCTTTGCGTACAGCAGGATTCCGATGGCAAGGATGGCTACGCATGATAGCGAGACAAGGGCGAGGTCGAGTAGTATTGTTGGGCTATTGATGGCGGCGCCTCTTAGGAATAGTGAGGTTAGGGCGTCGGTGACGTAGTAGCTGGGTACGAATTTGCCTGCTATTTGGGCTCCTGAGGAGAGTTGGGCGCCGACGAAGGTTCCCAGGAATAGTTGTGGGATTACGAAGAGGAATGCGATTCCGGTCGCTGCCCCTGGCGATTTTGCTATTGTGGCGGTGATTAGTCCGAAGCCTACGTTTGACAGCGAGAATATTAGTACGAGTACGAATGCGAATGCGTAGACTGGGATGCCGACGTTTGGTTTGAAGCCTAAGGCGTAGGTCATGGCGAAGACCAATGCTGCTTGGATTAGGGCGATTCCCATGTATGAGATGACTTGGCTAGTCATGAATTCAGTTGGTGTTGTCGGTGTGATGCGGATACGTTTCATCATACCGTTTTCTCGGTCTTGGGCGAATGATTGGCCGACCATCATTATGAGGAATATTGAGGCGAAAGTGAACATGCCTGGAGCGATGAAGTCAAGCGCTGATGTTGTTTTTACCTCTACCAAGGAAGCGGTTGCTAATTGTAGTGGGCTTTGGGAGATTTGCTGGTTTAAGGTTGTCATAGATGTCAGAACTTGCTGGAGAATTGCAGGCACCGCTTGTGTTGCGGTGATTGATCCTTTGTCCAGGTACAGCGAAACTGTGGTGTTAGTCCATTGGTTGGGGTTGTTTGGTGATACTTCATATGATGCAAGGCTTTGGCTGAAGTCCATGGGGATTATCATTATTGCTTGGATTTTGCCTTCGGATAGGTCGTTTTGGGCTGTTTGGTTTTCGCTATAGATTTGGAGGTTTAGTATGCTTGTGTTGGTTAGGGCGTTTAGGAATTGTTCGGAGAACTGTTGGCCAGTT
The DNA here is from genome assembly GCA_963735905.1 of Candidatus Bathyarchaeota archaeon. GTDB lineage: Archaea > Thermoproteota > Bathyarchaeia > Bathyarchaeales > Bathycorpusculaceae > JADGNF01. Next base: position 78,846 of record CAVTMS010000015.1, read on the forward strand.
GTTTTGTCTGAGTTGACGACTCCGATGTGGTAAACTGGTGTTCCGCTACCGAAGCCTCCAAAGGATGATCCGAATGCGACAACGAAGATTATTGGGAACAGGAAGATCATGAATAATACTGCAGGTTCTCGAATTGTTCTTTTGAGGTCCTTTTTGGTCAGGGCGAATATTCTTTGGAAGTTCATTTACAGTTCCTCCCTCATTTTTCGCCCAGTTAGTCCAATGAACACTTCTTCTAGGTTTTTGACGCTATTTTTGGAGATGAGTTCTTTTGGCGTGCCAAGGGCGATTAGTTTTCCGTGGTCGATTATGCCTACTCTATCGCAGAGTTCCTCGGCTTCTTCCATATAATGGGTTGTTAGGATGATTGTTTTGTTTTGTGCTTTGAGTTCTTTAACAAAGTCCCATACTGCGTGCCTTGATTGCGGATCCATGGCTACGGTTGGTTCGTCTAAGAATGCGATTTGAGGGTCGTGAATGAGGGCAAGCGTCAAGCTTAAGCGACGTTTCATGCCGCCGCTGTATTTCTCAGCTTTTCGTTTGGCGTCTTCTGCGAGGCCCATTTTTTGGAGCAGCATGTTGCTTCGTTTCTTGAGTGTTTCTTTATCCATTGCATGCAGGTTTCCGAAGAGAGCCACATTTTCGTTGCCAGTCAAGAAGGGGTAAACGGCGGTCTCTTGGATGCAGACTCCGATTTGTTCTTTGATTTTTGTGGAGTCTTTTTGTATGTCGTATCCGCAGACCGTGGCTACTCCGCTTGTGGGTTTTAGGAGTCCGCATAGGATGCTTATGGTGGTGGTTTTGCCTGCTCCGTTTGGACCCAAGAGTCCAAATAGTTCGCCTTTTTTGACCTGCAGGTTCAGATCGTCAAGGGCTTTGACATCTTGATATTGCTTGGTAAGATGCTCAATTGTTATGGCGGATTCATTCATACTTGTTCACTTTCCAGTTTGCTTCTGAATGCAGGTTGTCGCGGGAGAATTTAGTTTCATGTCAATGGATTGATTTATGAAAAGCCGCAAATTACCTGGAAAAGGACCTTTTTCTACCAAGAGAGGTTGAAGAAAGAGACTATACTCTTTCGGCTAATTGATCACGCCACGTGTCAAAAATGTACCCTATCAACAGTATATTTGGGGTTACCGATGATACGTTTTCTTCTTTTTCGAGTTTTTCGCGGATGTTTTGCAGTTCGAGCATGCTATTGGTCCAAACGGCGTATGTGAGGAAGTTTGGGATGTTGACGAATGAGAAGTAGAAGAGTGTGTTCGGCGCGTACTTTCTTAGAATCGTGTATCCTTCGCTTATGTTAGCTTGAGGCTTCAAATGGATATCAATTAGTGTGATTAGGTCGTTTGCTTTGTCGGGGTACCATTCGATTGAAAGATCAACTAAAGAATTCTTGACCAAGAGTTCTAGTCTTCGACGAGCTGTTTTTGCCGATATCCCCAACTCGTCTGCAACGTCTGATATTGGCTTTCGTGAATTGTCTTTTAGAGAGTGTATTATTTTGTAGTCTAAATCGCAAATTGCTGGTTCAGTCAGCTTTTGACCTGGTTTGAGAGCAACAGACATCGATGGCATTATGCCTACCGTCGGTTCGAGTAGACCTGCTTCTTTCTTTAAGTAATTGACGAGGGGTTCAAGTTCGTTTAGGCTTTTTAGGTATGTTCCAATGTAAAGGAATTTCCCGCTGCCTATGGCCAGCCAATAAATGGATCCTTGAGCCTTGAGCTTATCAGGCAAATCGTGGAAGCTGGCTAGTTGTGAAACTCCGGAAAGGGTAACCAGTGTGGCTTTCGCGGCGTACAAGCTGACTTTGGCGGTGAATTTGCAGATTATTCCATTTTGAATTAGAAGTTGGATTCGTTTATGGATGGCGTTTACGGACAAGTTAAGTTTCTCCGCTAACTCGGCGTAAGATAGTCTGGAGTTTTCAGAAAGGAGCATAATTAAGCATATGTCGGTCTTGTCCATGGTTGACCAGCGCGTCATTTATGTGGACAACTCATTAAAAAATTGTTTGCATTCTTTTTTGGCTGTGTTTGTTTTTTTGGGTGGAAAGAAACTTTTGTTTTTGGTGGGGCGTGGGTTGTTTCTTCTTGTTTTGGCGTTGTTGGGGGTTGGTTTTTTGGTTTGGGTTGTTTTTTGGGTTGTGGGAGAAGAAACTCTGGAAGACACCAGTTTCTTCTCGGGTTTCTTCCCGTTACTCTCGTTTATTCTTTGTACGACGATCTCTATGGTTGTGGCTTACTAGAAGCTGGAAGAGGCAAATCGTATGCTCCATGGGCAGGGTAGATTCTTGTCACTTTCATTGCGCGGAGCCGTTGCCAATCTCTAAAGACATCTGAGCCTTCTGGGGAGCCACTTTCGGGTGGGAGGTCGCCGGTGAAAGCAATGCCCTCATCTAGAAGGAGAGTAACATGGTCGGGGCTATGACCTGTGGTGGAGATGATCTCGCTATCTATTCCGAGAGTTTAGAGAAAAACTCGACTTTCCTTGAATGATAGCTGAATGTTGCCTTCATTAGTGATTTCATGGAAAACCATTGGCGGTTTGATGAACTTCTTTTGGGAGTTCAGATATTCCGACTGGCTTTCCATCACGATTAGCTTGGCGCCTTTGTCTTTCGTTTCCTGGGCGATGGCGCCGTGATCCATGTGGTAGTGTGTGATGAGAATATGGGTCACATCCTTCACGGAATAACCCTGGGCGGCTAGGCTCCATTTGAGTTCTCGCATTCCGCAAGGCCAACCAACGTCCACGAGTAGCTTTGCTTTCTCCGTGATTAGAAGGTAGCAGTTGACCGAACGGTACCCGACGTTAAGTATCTTCAATGAATTAACCGCCAAGAGACATTCATCAAAGAACGAAAATAGAGATTAAAGAAACGCTAAACTTTAAAGTCCAAATTTAGACCCTTAGCGAGCCGCGGAACGCCCTCCCGGCATAGAAAGAGGGTGCACTATTATGATAAACGAAGACATTGTTGTAACGGCGATCAGCAAAGATGGCGCCGCCGAGTTTTCTGATATCAGAAGGTGTTTTCAGCCAGCTCTGGGTTTTTGTATCGAAATTTCCAAGTTTCTGCAACTCTCGATATTGTTCTTCTGTTAAAAGCTCAATGCCCATGGCAGCTGCCATATCAATAGCGTTACCTTCTGGATGCACTCCTTGCTTTTCCCTCGCCTCCTGCCCTTCGCGGTCGTAACAAATATTTCTGCGACCTTTAGGACTTTCAGCGGAACAATCATAAAAAATGTATTCGCCCATCTTTACATCGTGACCAACAACATCCGGTTCGCCGCCAGTTCTTTCCATTTCATTGAGTGACCACAGTTTTTCAGTATTGGCTTCCAGCTTTGCTTGTACTTTAGCCCATTCAAGACCTTTATGGCGGTTCATGTTTTTCTCAAAACGGGCTTTCAATGCTTTGAGTAGTTCTTCACGTTGTTCTGGTGGCAACTCTTTTTTTAATGCAGTAGTTGATGGCTTAGGCATAATCATAGTATCCATCCTGAGCTTATAAAATCATTATTAGCTTACGCCAATTCAGAGAAAGACTACCTGACATTGATGTCTTTTTCTGCTTTTATTCTCTCAATAATGAACCAAGAAGAGTTGATGAAAGCTTGCGAAAAATGTACTAAAATTATCTGCAGCCAAACGGTACGGTTAGGGGGGGTCTTTTAGTTGGGCTTTTTCGTAGTTTTTAGGGAGCAGTTTGCTTTTTTCTTCCTCAAGCTTGGCCCAGTTGGTGATATCTCTCATGTTCCCTTTTTTAGTAAATGTTTATTGCTTTCTTTTTTCAATTAGTTTGGTTTGAAGGGCTGAATGGAATCCTTTGACGAATTGCGGTGTGATTTCGCCTATAAAATCTCTCACTAAGAATCCGTCGGTGCCAGGTGCAGAGTATTTTGAAGATGGATGCATAAAGGTTACGAACGCATCGAAGCCGTTTTGTTTTGCTTTGAACTTTCCGCCCGAAGGCTGAATAATGGTATACGCTTCGGTTTTCACGTTTCCATATCCTTCCACTAAAATACATGCAGGTGGGAGGATATTCTGTTCAGGAATTAACGGAATTGGTTTTGTCCAGCCGGCAAACATTGTGTTGCCATGAACCGTAACTTTTATCTCGTCTTTTTTTGCCAACTGAACGTTCCTACCGGCAGGTGTTGCCGAGAACTGTTTTTTCCAAATTGCTTGCGCTTTGGAGCTGTCTGTGAAGACTGCAACTGGCACATACGCGTGATCATTTTTCGTCTCAAGCCATAGATTAATAATTATAGCATCTTCTCCTCCAGAAGTGGAGTTTTTTTCAATATGGTGGATTCGGATAAGAATTGGGGGCAGTTTTAAGAAATTTGGCGGGTTTATGATTGCTATTGCTTGACTAGAATAGACTCTGATTGGGTCAATTTGATTTACTCCTTGAAATTTCTGTTTTTTAATGATTTCGTTTAAAACGTCTTGTTCTGTTAGTTTATTCAATGGGTCGTCGTCAACAATTTTGATAACCTCGTAAGTATCTTTAATTGATTCATCAGATGGGGGGAGAGGCTGAAAAGTACCTTCAGGGCCAGACCTGCGAATTGCTCCAGGAAAATATGCGCTTTGACTGCGAACGGGTGTTCCAAATATAGATTTCAGATTATTATCAGATAGAGGATTAGAGTTTTTCCATATTTCAAGCAACATTGCTCTTGTTTTTTGGATGTATTTAGGATCTGTGGTGTAGAGTGTATTTTCGAATCGAAATGTTGAATCGATTTGAGTGCCTCTGGGGCTTGAAGTGTTGAGTTGGAAAAGGTGTTTTCCATCAAGGATTATGGTTTGCTTATAGTTTGGTGGAACATGTTTAACCAAGCAGACACGTGAGAGATCTTTTGCGGCTTCTATGTTTTCGTCATCTACTGGAGCCATCACTTTCACTGAAACTTCGTTTTCGCTCCAATCTTTGAGCTGCGACAAGTTTGTTGATAATTCGACGAGCCCTTTAGAGGAAGTCATGACTATGATTTCCTCTCTGGCTGCCTTCAGGATCTTGTCGTACTTCCTTTTTGCAATTTCAGAATCTTCAATTATAATTGTTTTTGGCGCGGGTTTGCCTGTTTCGATTTCGAGTATTTTTTCTCGAACGTCTGTTGAGTTGCGCCAGAGTTCCTCAAAGATCGCAGTGAACGCTTTTACGAGAGTTTTGCAGTCCGTCCATAAGCAAACATCGTCTTGTTCAATTATTGATGTTTCTTTTCTGGGGTTAACAAAAAGTAACGCTTCTTCTTCATCTCTTAAGATCATCTGTGGAAAAAGGGGCAATCCTAGATCAGGGGTCCTTCCTTCAACGTTGAGATTTGGATTTTGTGGGTCGCTTAGTAAAGCTTTGATTATGGGTGCGTTTTGGTGGGTTAACTCAGTTAGGAATCGGAACTTAACCGATGAGTTTACGGGCAGACTATCGTTAAGATCAAAAATGCCTTGCTGATCGGCTTGTGCCAAAGCAGGGACTGTAATTATGGTAAGGACAACTCTAGCTGTTTCTTCCATCATCTGTTGGATTTTTGAAAAGATGAAGGTTCTGCCTTGGATCACTGTGAACTTTGCTGAATTGTCGTTTTCTGAAATTTTAAGGCTCTCCCAATTGGAGAGAATTTCATCTTTGGTTTGTTGAAGGCGATGTGTTTCTTCCACTTTTGTTTTTATGAATAGATCTAAAACTTTTTCGAAGGGCAAAGCGTTGAACCGAGCGGGATGTTCAATGGTGGAGCTTATGATGCCTTTGCTCTTCATGTTTCTTAAACTGGAATAGATTTGTTCTTTGGATAGTTTTAGTGCGTTGCGTATCTCTAGTCCTTTTTGAGTGCCTTTCTTTGCAAGAAAAATATAGATATCGGCGTCTATCTGGGTAAGTCCAAAATCCATAAGCGTCTTAGAAAATTGTTCTTGTTCTCGTTTCACTTTGCTTTCCTGGGGGTCCACCCGCTTAAGCATTTGGTAGTTTTTCTACTGACTGCCTCTAGATTATAACTTTTAAACTAAATAATATTTTCCGCTCAAAAAAGGAGAACAACAAGAATGAGAAAAAATCAAATTTTCGGAAGTATTCTGACCCTATCTCTGGCATTCATTATTTCGACTGCTTGCTTCTCACCGGCTCTCGCGTCAGCGCAATACCACAACCATGCCAACGGAGGCGGAGCAGTGATTATTGACATCGCAAATCATCAACCACCAATTAAAATAACTGTTGTTCACTATGATGGAGGCGATCAAGAGGTGGGAGATTATCTTGAAATCTCCACATGGCAATACATCGTTCCACTTGGCAGATCCGTTTGGGCGACAGTTGCCCTTGTAACCGACAGTCCTTCAATAGCTGCCTTTAGCAAAGATTTTGTGTTTAAAGGGCTCCCAGGTGTACCAGTAACAATAATGTTGGTAAAACAATGTCAGCTTCAGGTATTTAGAATATGCAATATTGTCTCCGCGTATTGGACTACATCAATAGTTTCGCCGTCAGTAACGTTGCCTCCAGGATTGTTGTTGTTCAACGGATATGGTAGCGTCCAGACTAACCATTTGGTGCATATTTTGCCAAATGGCGTGTCGATCACATTTGACGTTGTGGGTTATGCCGCACACGCTAGTTTTGTTTGTAGAGCGTGGAACTACTATGGAACCGTCGGTGACGAAACAACTACAATGAACATCGGTTTAGATTCGTGGATAAGTCATACGTAGTTTGCCAAGACAGTTTGCTCAACAACACCTCCTCCTTTTTTCTCTCTTTAAGTGAATGAGCCAATCTGCCGTACTCTCGACAAAAGAAGTGTAATTATGAGCTTGGAACGTGTAATCGGTGCACTTGCGAGCATAGGTCTCAAAGAGAGCGACGCTCAGGTTTACGTTTACCTCGCGAAAAAAGGTCCATGTGAAGAAAAAGACTTAGCAGATGCTTTGAATCTAACTAAGAAAAAGTTGTGCCCTAGCTTGGAACGGCTTTTGGCTAAGGGAATGATTAGAGTTAACTCTGAGTATTCGATTCAATATTCAGCCATGTCGCTTGAAAAAGTTCTCGACATGCTTTTGAAAGAAAATGAGCAATTGACAGAGGCTTTGCGGACAAGCCGAGAAAAACTAGTTTTGAAGTGGCGCAGCATTTTTGAAACAAATTTTGAAGAAAAGCAGTATTAAGAGATTGATACAATAACTAATGAAACGTGAAGGCAAAGTCGTCAAATAATGAGTCTTCCTCTACTAAAACAATATTTGTGGTTGCGCTGCTTATCGCTGTTTTCGCCGCCGCCGTCATTGACATTGTGATTCCGATCACAATTATGGACATTGCTAAAACATTCAGCGTTCTTCCGGGAACTGTAGCACAACTTGATTCCTTAATCGCTGTCTCATCAGTTGCTACTGCGCTGGTCCTTGCCGGTTTTGGCACTAGATCCAAATACAAATCAATCGTAATGATAGGAATCCTGTTCATAGCATTCTGCAATGTAGGACTTTTTTTAGCTCCGAGTTTTCAAATCGCTCAACTCATTGTTCCACTGAACGGCATCGGCTCAGTCATGATAGTTGTGACGGCTCACACATTTATCGGAAACTCTTACCCTTTAGACAAAAGAGCGAAAGCAATAAGTTGGGTAGCAGCGGTTGGGACATTGGCCAATGCATTTGGGTCCCCAATTGTGGGATTCATGACAGGTATAGGAGGCTGGCGCCCTCTTTTCGTTTGGTTCATGCTGCCATTGTCTCTTTTTAGCTTCGTTTTTGTGATCCTAACTTTTACGCCTAACCCACCTAAACCGCAACTAACTACTAAGAAAGAACATCCTTTTAGTGGTGTGAAAATGGTTCTTGCTAATAAATCAGCAGTGGCCTGTTTGATAGTCGCCTTTTTTGGAAATGCCTTTGCTTTTGGAGCTGCAGTTTTGGAGGTAACTTTTCTCAGGCAAGTATTTTCAGTGTCGCCAGGTTTGGCTTCATTAATCGGTCCGCTTGTTGGCCTTGCAATCATTTCTTCTGGGGCTATAATTGGGGGTCACATAGTTAATCGGGTCGGAAGAAAACGTCTTACAGTGATAGCTATGTTTTCAGCAGGATTGTTGGTACTGTTATCCTTTTTCATGCGCGATCTAACTATTTTTCTAGCTTTGCGCTGGACAGCCTCATTGCTTATCGGTATGGTAGCTGCGGCTTCAGCTAACTTGACCCTTGAGCAAGTTCCTCAGTTCAGAGGTGCAACGATGTCATTGTCTTCAGCGTTCAGTGGGGTAGGTACAGCTATCGGTATTGCCGTTGCAGGAGCAGTGCTCAATATGTTCATCAATCCAGTGGAAGGTTTCCAAGCGCTAGGCTTGACCATTGGAGCTTTAGCATTTGCAGGAGCTTTGATAAGCCTATTCTTCGCGAAAGACCCACTAAGACCCAACGCTCGATGAAGTCTTCTATTTCTATGGGGCGTAGGTTGGCAGTTGGATTTTGACTTTTTAATCTTGGAAATGTGCCCTCAGGTTTGTGTTTTCAGCCTTTAGGGCAAACCATGTAACCATACCTCCACAGCTCAGCCGAGACATTTGATAGCTTTGGAAGGAGAGAGATTAACTGGATTTACCCCAGAAACGAGTCACCCCCGGGTGCTGAATACACCTTGTCTTTTTCTGGTTTTGACTTGAAATTTCTGTAACTTTTGGGATGAGCCTAACACATTAAGCAAATCCTCTTTTTCCCTTGGAAAAGAAATAGAACGGGCCCGCTGGGATTTGAACCCAGGACCTCCGGCTCCGCAGGCCGGTGTCATAATCCGTACTAGACGACGAGCCCTCAACGTGGTTTCCGTTGAACTACAGAACTGGCGACTCTATTACTTAAGCTTCCTGAAAAGGCTTACGCCTTCAATTCTCTAAACAAAGCAGAAACGTGAGAATGTTACCTTTTGAGTGGGTCAATATAAGGAATGATGTTGGTCACAAAAAATCATCTTCAACAACAACCACCAATCTGAAATTCGATCTTGGTCAAGCATAGAAGTAGTTAATGCGCCCAAAACAGGGTCTTCTTCTTTCCAAGAATAACCCGAACAAATCTTCCCAGATCAACAACATAAGAAGTATTCAACGAGAAGAAGAAAAAACTGTCGTCTTCTGGAAAAACCAGATTTTTTTCTTCTTTCAGAAAGAAACAATTGGATAGAAGAAGAAGTGTTGATTTCGCACTATTCTTCTTCTTTCGCATAGTGAAAGTTAGAAGAACAACAGCAGGCTGAAAAAATGACGTGTTGTTGTTCTTCAATCAATTCTTCAGTTAAGCGAAGCTTCAAAAAGATTCCATTTTTTGGAGCCCGCAGTGTTGCTCCTAAGTTTGAAAGAAGAAGAAACACGCATTTTTTCCACTACTTCTTCTTCTTTCTTGAATAGAACATCGGGGAACTGATTGGAAACGTGCTCGATCACCGAAGCTGCTATACAAAGAAGAGTCAGGAGCAAATTAAAAACGGCAAGCAAACAAGCGATTAAAACAGAAGTCAAATTATTTTTTGGAGATTTGAGGGTTTGCTGGGGCTCTGGACCGTATTATAGGAGAGATAGATGAAAACCCAACGAGCAAGTTGGTAAATTCCACCAGAGCCCACTCAGCCCCATTTTCTCTCATTCCATTATTTGCTTGCTAATTTTAGGACTAAAAAAAGGGAAAAAATGTTTTATGGTTTTTTGCGTTTTCTAACTGCTAGTGCTGCTGCGGCTGCAACTATGATTATGACTGCTACTGCGATGGCGATGTAGGTTGTTGCTGTTGTGTCGCTTGTTGGAGGTGGAACTACGGTAGTTGGTGAGGGTGAAACGACTGGTGTTGGTGCTGGCGGGGTTGTCGGTGGCACTGATGGCGAGACGATAGCTGCGGTTGCTGGGGCTGGACCTACGCCCATTGAAGTTTCCGCTGATGACGCATAGTAGGCTTCGGACCCTTCGAATTTGGCTGTGATTGTGTATGCTCCTTCAACTGGAGGCGTCCACATTACTTTGTAATTGCCGTTGACAGTGCTTGTGACAATGCCTATGTCTTGGAAGTTGCCGTTTGGATCTATGGCTGTTACGTGTATTTTGACGCCTGTTGCGTTTGTCGGCTTTGGTTGTTGCATGTGTAGATACTCCATCCATGGTGTCATGCTTGCATCTGCGATTGCGGGAGTGCCCTTTTGCGCTGAAGATTGATCAGTGACGGTTCCCTCAATGAGAACTGGAGAACCTTTCGCTAGGACCTTTGATGACACTTCAAGAGTGGTTTGGGTAGGACCTTTGCTGAAAGCATAAGTGATTCCGCTTGGAGTTTCAGGGGCAACTAGCACACCGTAGGCGAGCGCACTTGGGTTATAAACGCCGCTTATTGTCCAGACTTTCTGGCCTGTGGTTACGTTGATGGCATGCAGCTGCTGGTTTCTGTAGTAGAATGTTGGACTGTGCTCGGTGTTTGGTGCAAAGAGGATACCACCGCCTGAAAGCGATCCGGTAGAACCAAAGGCAGAAGAAGCATAGGATGAACCATTAGGTGCAATGTTTGAGGCGTAAGGTTGTTCGTTGTAGGTGTCTACAGGTATGTAATGCCAAACTATTTTCCCGTTGGTCACATTGTATGCATATACACCTGAGTAGCCAAGTGCGAAAACCAAGTTGTAGGCGCAGGCTTGAGGTGTGTAAGCCCAGAAGTTACCCCAAGGATAGTCCGCGGGTTCACTGTGCCAAGCCTCAACTCCCGTTGCAGCGTCGTAGGCAATGTAACCTTTGCCCTGGTTTTCCCATCCAATGTCAGCGAAGAAAACTTTGCCAAATCCAGCTCCAATCGCTGGACCTTGCCTGTATATCCACGAATCTATGTTCGATGGGTTCATTGTTGAAATGTTATATTGCATAGCTCCTGTTTCTAGGTTAACAGCTGTTAGGTAATCGACAATTATAGTGTTTCCAGGGGTGCCGGTTTGGAAGTGACGAGCTATCCAGAGGTTGTTTTGAATCAGCGAGTGCGATGTTGACGTGTTTGGCAAAACGTTGGTTACGTTCCAAAGTATTCTTGATGTGAAGTTTGTTGAAGTGCCCGAAGTGTCCCACTTTATTAACGAGTTTCCAGAAGCAACGTAAACGTAGGGGTCTACAAAGAAATTCATTGACATACCTGTCACATTAAGAAGGACTGCTCCTGATATTGCATCGTAAACCACGAAGCGCGAACCAAACTGGTATAATACCGGATCAGCGCTTCTCTCCGCGCCAACATTGAAGCTTCCAGGCACGCTCCACAACTGCGCTCCTGTGCGCATGTCTACGCAATAGATATTGTTGTTAGCAGTGTAATATCCTCGTCCTGCCATGATGGTATTGATACTTATAGAAGAGGGGCTGTAAAGTCCTACATCTCCGGCGCCGTATACTTCTTCTCCGCCTCCAGTCTGTATGCTATGGGGCATTCCGATGAACCCGCCTATTCCTTGAGAAGGCGCAAGCTCCCAGATTATGTGTGCAGTTTTAGGTGCCTCGCTATAGACGTTGGAGTCACCTAGAGAAGCGTTGTAGTCGTTTTGGTACCATGGGCCTGCAATATTTCTCCATTCTCTGTTTATGGTGTTTATTGGGAAGGTCCATTCTTCGGTTGGAAGGGGCGTATCAGGGTATGATGGTATAGGGTCTCTTTGAACTGTCACTGATCGCGTGACGCTACAGGGTAGGCTTAGGAAGTCTCCAGGGAATTCGAATTTGACTGTCCAGTTGCCGAGTTGGTCCATTGGATAGTCAAACCAAACGGTTCCAGGGGCTTCGGAGTTCATTGGCCCAACCTTGAATGATGATCCATCGGGTTTTGTGATAGTAAAGAGGTAGTTGTTGTAAACCATGTGGTTGGTGGCTGGTGGAGGTGTGACCCACGCGTTAATTAGTAGGTTTTGACCGATTCCAATTGCAGGGTACGGCTTAAAGGATAACATTGCCCATGTGTCTCTTTTGTCGTAGTGTTGTCCTACAGAAAAGGTAGCTGTTCTGTTAACGGATGCATAGGTAGCGTCTCCAGGCCAGTAGAGGCTAATGGTCCAGGTTCCCATCATGTTAGGCGTGTATTGAACTTGTATTTCTGATTCTTCGCCCTGCACAGAGGTAACTTTGACGTTGAAGGGTCCGTTTACGACGTCTTTTGTGCCGTCTGGTCTAGTGTATGTTAGTGTGCCTGTAGGCCAAATGGAAGCTTTGTCTTTGTAAGCTGGATCAGTCATTAGCAAGTTAGGGCTCGGAGTCCAAGTTATTAGGGTAGGCGAATTCAGGCCTATGAAGGGAAGGAAATAAGGCCCTGACAAAGTGATTACCGTAGGTGCTCCAACAACTGAAAAGCTGAACATGAATGCACTAGAACCTAAAATTATAATCAAAGCGACTGCAATTACAGCATGTTTTCTCGGATTTCGAATTTTATTTTCAATTGAATTTTTAGACATTTTCTCTCTCCAAATTTTCAGTGAGAAACATATTGTCGACAAATAGTACTTAACATATTGTAAGTAAAGGGTTACTTACAGCTGATATATAGTTACGATTAAAATGAATCATATGCAAGTTCAGGCTCAAGTTTGGCATAAAATTATTCTTTACTTAAAAATGAATAATTCCGTTTTCACAACGTATTGAAATTTTTTCAATCTTTGAACTATTCTATTTGAAAGAAGAATTGTTGTGGCGAGCCTCATAATCGAAACTTTAATTGCCAGAATGATTTCTGAATAACATTAAACTGATAATTTGTAAGTAATAACTAAGAAACAAACAAAAATTTTAGTTGAGTGGATTTTGACTGTCGCGCGCTTATTCTATTTTCATTTGCTAGATTCAAAAAAAACAAAAAAAGAAGATGGGTTGTTTTTGATATCTTACTTGCGTCTTCGTAGGATGAGTGCTGCTGCGGCTGCTACTACGATGATGACTGCTGTGCCAATGGCAATGTAAGTGGTTACTGGCATTCCGCTAGTTGGTGGAACAACAACGGCGCTTGGAGATGGCGAGGTTGACTGCACCGGCGTTTGAGTGGGTGCCGCTGACTGGGTTGGAGCTGAGGTAACAATTACCGCTGGAGATGCCGCTGGACCAACTGCTAAGTATGTTGTTGCGAACGAGCTGCCATATGATGCTGAACCTTCGAATGTAGCTGTGATCTTGTATGTGCCTGGAACTGGAGGTGCCCAAGATATCCCGTAGTTTCCGGCGTTGTCACTTGTAACGGTGCCTATGTTTTGTAAGTTTCCGTTCGGATCAATTGCCGTAAGTTTCACTGGAACACCTTTCGCGTTCGCTGGGAATCCCTGATTCTCAAACTTGTATTGCATCCATGCGTTCATGTCTGCGTCAGATATTGCTGGTGTGCCTTTGAGTGCAAAGTCCAATTTGTCATTGGTGTTAAGCCTGCCAGAGATTGTTTGATCAGTAACTGTGCCTGTAATAGTTACGCTAGATCCCAGTGAAGGAACGATTTGTGGTGCAGAAACTGTAGTAGCACTTGGACCCTTACCGAAGCAGTATAATTCGTTGTCATATGCGTTAAGAGCTATGAGTCGTCCGTCTGCGAGAACAAAGTTGTTTCCAGCGTTACCTGCAGTCATAGAGACACCGAAGAGTGGGAAGTTCCAAAGGAGAGCTCCGTTTGATGAATTGATGCATTGCAGACCATTACCACGGTATAAGGGTTGATCAGGTGAGTGTGTACCCGTGCCTATGTAGATTTTGCCGTCACCAGACATGGCGCCTATACTGCTTGGGAAATTGGGGAAGTTATATTCTTGGCCGGGCATTGCAGCAGTGTAACTCCATACTACGTTTCCTGTTCGCAGGTCATAAGCTTGCAACACTCCACCATACTGTAGTGAGAATAGCAATTTGCCGGTTATGTCGACAGTAGCGATCATGCCGTAGTAGTTGGCAGCTGGTTCAGGTTTACTTGTCCAAAGCAACTGTCCAGTCTTCATGTCGAAGCCGTATCGAGTCAACAGTTTTGTAGCATGATAAGCGATGACGCCCGCTTCTGGATACACACCAGTTAAGGTTACAGAAACGTTGCCTACTATTGATGCAAATGGCGGAGTCAATGTGCTTTCCCAAAGCTTTGTGCCTTCTTTCCCAGGGACTAAACTGAAAGCCATGAAATATGCAGGAACAACACCGTTTTCATTGTTCGATCCTGCAGTTCCAACGATCACGTATTCGCCCTCACGTACTGCTTGGATAGAGCCTGTTTGGTTTACAATTGAATTTCGTGGACCATATGGGCTTGGTATTGATACGTTCAAAGAGAAGCCTGTGGCTCCATTATGAACCCGAAGGTAGTCACGTTGTGGACTATACATGTTTACTCCACCACCGCCAGCAGTTCCTTCAGGTCTCCATTGCCAAGCGCTAGTTGCATACGCTGCGCCTGGAAGGTTTACTCCTGCAAGCATAGAGGGTATTGCAGAACTATTCCAGACAGTCAAACTGTATGCGGGGGACGTACTAGTTCCGTAGTTTACCAAGTTATAGCGTAGTATGCTTCCGTCTTCGCCGTAGACAGCTGTACCGCCAGAAGTTACGTTCGCAATTGAAGTGATATGGTTGAAAGTATATGCATCAAGCATCTCCCAAACTGTGCCATTACTGGTGCCAAGACCGGTTTGGGGTCTATACATGTATGCGTAGCCTCCATGTTGGTTAGGTGAGCCATAGTTGTATATCTGAGCAAACGACGGCATAGTTGCATTATAGTCGAGGAATAGCGTCTCACCGGAATACAGATCTACGATCGCCCAGCCCTTTTGGCTGTGGGCATCATATCGAGGAGTGTAGTGGATCTTACCGTCGATCACTATCGCCGACCAAGTCAGACCTTCATAGTGAGTGGTTTGGAAACCAAAATCTCCGAAGTTGTCATCCATAATGCCTCCCACATAATACGGCTTAGTCCACAATATATGAGGACTTCCAGGACCCGTACTAGGATTGTAGCCAGTAGTCACGCCGCCTGCAGTTCCTATAGGCTGATTCGCAGCACCGCCTAGCCAGTTTCCTGCAAGTACATACGCGTTTCTATTTAAGCCACTTAGCGGTCGAGTCCAATAGTCGTTTGGCACAGGCGCATCAGTCCACGTAGCCAATGGTTCAGCTTGTACAACGAACGAGCTTACAACACTTTCAGTGGCTAAATAGTGACCCTGGGTACCAGCGCTTTGATAAGCAGCTGCACTTGTATTTTTCCATTGGTCAGGAATGAAAGCTTGATAACGATATGTGCCAATTTGTGTAGGTGTGTAGTAGACGTATGCAGAACCTATTGGATCAGACCTTGCTATCGTGAATGTTTTAGCTGTACCATCGGGTAGCGTAACAACTATTCGCATATCAACCCATCCGCGTTGTTCTTGAGTTTCTGTTGCAGCTTGGAGCGGCACCTCTGAAGAAAATGCCGTAATCACCATCGTTTGTCCCTGCCCCACAATTTCAGGGCTAGCCATAGCGTAAACGTAGTTCTTATAAGTAACTACAGCACCCTGAGCAGCAGGCAAAGCAACGAAAGTAGCAGCAGCAATTGCAAACAGCAGAACCAAAGACAACAAAGACGCGGTTGTTCTATTCTTAAAGTTTAGAATTTTCAATATATTCTCTCTCCTGTTTTAAGCATCAACAGATATGCAACCAATTTATTTATAATGTTTTGCTGAAAACGCCGTGAGTAAAACTGAGAAGTAAACTCAGGTGAATATTTCAACATAGTTCTTTTCAGAAGAAAAACGGATTAGTAAAAAAATGCTTAATACCTTAGGTCTTTTTCCACTAAAAAAATTAAACAGTTGACCACTAGTCAACTTTGCGAAGAATTCGCTGTAGCGCTGCTATTACGTTTTGTTTGCCCATAGCAAGTACATAAGGTCCAAGTTTTGGTCCTTGGGACGCGCCCATGAGAATAGTGTAGAGGGTCTTGAAGAAGTCACGTGGCTGCAAACCGTTGTCTTTAGCCGAGTTGAAGATACCGTTCTGTATCATGTCTGGTTCCTGGGCGGTTTCCAATACGCTAACGAGATTTGCGATAGCTTTCTTCTCGGGTTCAGTTAACCTAACGGAAGTCTCTTTGATTTCTTCAAAGTCAAGAATCCAGTTAGAGGCATATTCGATTCGCTGTTTCAGCGCAGCATCAATTTGTTGATTTTTCTGCAAGTAACCGTAGCTTTGCAACTTTTCAGTAATGAACTGTTCTAGGCAGTCTTTGGGAGCCATCTTCACAAGGAACGCCATCAGATTGTAGGGGACATGTACGTTTGGTTTGACCGGTGGTTTCATTACCCAGCAGTACTCGAATAATCCCTTGAGCTTAACAAGTTCCCTTTCACCTACTTGCTTCTTTCCAAAGTAAACATCCTCTAAATAATCGAGCTCGTTCATGTAAGCGGGAATGTCGGAAACATCCAATGTTCGGGTTCCAACGAAGCGTTTGAGCATAAGCAGAAGTAGTGACTGTGGGCTGCCGTATCGGAACCATACCTGAGGAGTGAAAACGTTACCTGCAGATTTGGAAATTTTCTTCCCGCCCTTATCGAGGAACATCTCATACTTGGCATGGGATGGGGGTTCAAAGCAAAGCACTTCACGACAAATTCGGTCGTTAATCCGTACTGAGTCGGCGATGTCTTTGCCATAGGCCTCAAACCTTATGTCCAACGCCTTCCATCGGGCTGCAAATTCGCTTTTCCAAGTGAGTTTGCCTTCGCCGCTTTTTATATCCACTTCGCCTTCGTGTCCGCAACCTGCAATCAGTTTGCCTCGAATTTCGAGACCTTCACATTTGTATGAGACCTTGTCAGTTTTGGGATCGAACTTGTAGGCTCTAGTCGTGTAGAGGTGACCACATTTCTCACAAACGGCAAAGAAGGGCAAAACCTCAGTATAGGTTTCTTGACCTACTTCTTCTCTGACGATTTCGCCTACTTTTTTGGCGTTGATAAGTATTGTTCGAATCTCGTTTAGAAGAATGCCTTTTTCGTAAACTTCCTTTGCGGAATAATACTTGTACTCAATGCCACACTTATCTAGGGCATCTAGCAGCAACGAACTCATATGTTTACCGTAGCTTTCATGGCACCCAAACGGATCAGGTATACTTGAGACAGAATACCCAAGGTACTTTTCCATATCCTTTGAGAGCCCTGCTGGAACTTTTCGCAGACCATCTTTATCGTCGCAGAAAGCAACGAGTTCTGAATTGCAGTTCAGATTCTTGAGAGCTAACGTAACGGCATAACTACGGGACGCATCACCTAGGCTGCCGATATGGGGAAAACCTGAAGCTCCCAACCCCATCTCGGTACGAATCCTACTTATGTCTCGGTCTAGGGACTGTTCTCTTTCGATGACTTTCTTAGCCATCATGTCATACCATGTGCCGCGACCGATAGTCTCTTCACTCACAACTATAGCCTTCTGCAAGTGTGACTGCACACTGGAATAAAAAAATGTTTAGAGGAAAAAAACCTCAAAGAGATTTTACTTTCGCCTTAACGCGGTGGCTATTGCCAGAGCTGCCAAGACGAGCAATATTAACGTCAGAGCATACACCCAGCTTAAGCCGAGTACTAGAATGGACCAAGCACCACCAACGACAATCACCAGTAAGCCCATACTAAGGGTGCTGAAAGAGCTGCGTTCATACTTCGTTGCCTCCGCACCACGCATCGCCGCTAAAGCAACTATCCATAACCCGAAGAGCACTAGAAACACTGGGGCTATAAGTGTCCAGCTGATGACGCCCGCCGCATAAAGCAGAATGGCTACCACGAGCGCAATGAAGCCAACCCCGATGGTTAGCAGTTGTCGTTTAGCTTCAGCCATTTATGGTTCTCCATTTACGACGAGATTGTTACCCCGCACTCAGGGCAGAATTTGGAGCCTGCTGGAATTGAGTGACCACATTTGGGGCAGTTTATTGTGGCTGCTGCTGGAGGGGTCAGAGATGTTCCGCATTCAGGACAGAACTTCGATGTGGCTGGGACGCGTGCTCCACATTTAGGACAAATGACCAGTGCGGCTGTAGGCGCTTGCACCTGACCTTGTGGCGTCATAATTTGAGGTATAAGCACCATTCCTGTGCCTAATCCTGCTCCGCCACCGCCAGATTGTCCTAAAGACTGGGCTGCACTTTTAACCGTTTCCATTCGTAGAACTGTGTCTGCGGGAGTTCCTCCGGTTTTGAGCCAGAATAGCCTTTCACGGTATTCGGGGGTAGTGTCTATGCCTTCGAAACGTAGATCTGTTAGTTCAATACCTAAGCGTTTAAAGTAGTCTAACACCGAGTTTTTGACAATTACGGATGTTTCGCTGAGCCTAGTGAAGACTGCAACCAGGTCGTAATGGGAGAGTTCGCCGATTATTTTTTCGTTTAGGAAGCCTCGTAGGAAGTTGTTGACATCTTCTGTTGTGAACGCATTTTGTCCACCGACGACTTCGTTAACGAAGAGGGAAGCATTTTCGATTTTGAATAAGAACTGCCCAAACACTTGCAGCGGAGCCAATTCCGTTGTTTGTGCCCGTGTGCCCCATTTGCCATTGAAAACCTTAGTGCTGATGAAGATCACGGAAGCTTTGAACGGCTTGTTGCCACCGAATCCAACTAGTCGAGTTAGCAAACTTGTAATCAAAGGCAGATTCAATGTTGTTAATGTGTGCCTGCCTGCATTGAAAACGTCATAGGCTTTGCCATCTTCTGAAGAATACTGCCATTTCGTATTCTTTTACAATTAGCTGGGCACCCCATGTAATGTCTTCGTTGGGGTACCTGTAAATTATGTCGTCTGAACCGGGATTTGTCCATTCAATTACTTGTGGCATTTTAGCTCACTCCTAAGATTACTTCTTCACGTTTATCAAAAGTGTCTTCCAAACTTTCAAGTTTGTCGGCAACATTCTGGATTCTGGTTTTCAAGTTCGTTGTTACACCGCTTGTAAGTTCAGTTTTGAATTTGTCTATTTCAGTGGATAAGGCGGTAATTTCGTCGATTAGGTTGTTGTCGAAATCCATCATTCGATCCAAGTTTTCTTCTTTCACTTTTACTGCGTCGAAGAATCCTGTGTAACCGTAAGATGCATGATTGACTTTTTCAACTACACGATCCATTTTTGCGACGAGACGATCCATGTCCGTCATAACATCCAAATACCGGCGATCAGCCAACTTTTGTGCAATAGTTCTGAGATCAGTTTTGGCAATGGAGAGTTTAAGGTATAGCTGATTTCTTAGCAGTCTGTCGCTTTCACGTCGTAGTTCTTTTTCTTTGTAACCTCGGAAACCTGGAATGAACGCTTCTATGCGCTCAGAGAGGCGCATTTGACTTTTAACGTCTGAATACAAATCCTTTTTCTCGCCCATTTTCTAATCTCCGTCTTTTTTAATATTCGTTGATAATAAAGGGTTGCTTTTAAAGTTTGTTAAGGTGAATTGGCGTTAGAATCTTGATGAAGGTATGTCGCCTTTTAAGGCAGTTCCAGTGGCGCCGTCGATCAGCAGCTGATACGCATTACCCTTGTATTCGTACTTAACAAACCATATCGGCGCGTGAAGATAAACGATTTGTTTTAGAGTAATTTCTGTTTTCATCTCTATAATCTTGTCAACGTCTTGTTGAAGCAAGAAGCGATGATTAGCCTCGATCTGTTGCCGAGTGAGTTCCAACGCAGCATCCTTGTCGATTTCACTGTTCAAGAGTTTGGCGAATGCTTCTATTTTTCGAAAGTCATACGGAATTTTACCCTCAAGAGGAACCTCGTATTCGCGAGTTGGAAAACCTGAAGCTTCTCTTGCAAGGACCAACCAATCGTATTCTTTGTCAATTGAGCCCTCTTTTACTATGGCGGGGGCAATGCGCTCAAAAATTCCTTTATATGTTGTTTTGGCTTGGGCTGAGACAACCCAAAAAGGCAAGTAAACCAGATTTTTTTCGTTAATTTTTGATTTTCGAGCCAGATCGCCGGGTTTCAAAAACCCGCCTTTCATCCAATCCTTTATTGATTCATCAATGCTTGTTTGGTCGAATTTATTCAGAATTAGTGAATGCTCAAAAGTAAAAGCTTGCCCTGTTTCGATTACAGTCGTGAAGCCACAAAACTTACAAGTGGCAATGATTTCTCCAGGTTTGAATTCAACTGGAGCACCACAGTGGCTGCATCTAATTCCTTGAGCTACTACATCCATTGTTAGGCCTTCAAGTGTTCACGTTTCAGGATCTCCCTTGCCACAATAACGCCTGAAGCTGAAGCTTGGATAAGACCACGAGTAACACCTGCTCCGTCTCCAATTGTAAACATGTTCTGCATCTTGCTTTCCAGTGAATTAGTTAATTGTAAGTGGGAGGAATAGAACTTTACTTCCACTCCGTATAGCAGTGTGTCTCTAGAATGTACTCCTGGTGCGATTACGTCAAGGGCTTGGAGCATTTCGCGTATATCTTGGAGGTATCGATAGGGTAGCACGAAGCTTAGATCTCCAGGTGTAGCATTTTTGAGTGAAGGTATGACTACGCTTCGAGCCAATCGTTCTGGCGTACTACGACGACCAGCAACCAAATCTCCCAATCGTTGAACCATTACTCCGCCGCTGAGCAGATTTGAAAGCCTGGCGATGTATTTCCCGTAAGCAATCGGTTCTTTGAAAGGTTCAGTAAAAGAAGTACTCACAAGGATTGCAAAGTTTGTGTTGTCAGTCTTTCTTTCGGCATAACTTCCGCCGTTTACGGTCAAAACGCCATCATATGATTCTGTTGTGACTTCTCCATAGGGAGAAACACAGAAGGTCCTAACCATGTCATCAAAAAGCTTGGAGTAGTAAATCAGCTTGGGCTCGTAGAGCACTTTGGTGAGTTTTTCCATGGCAGTGGCAGAAACTTCAACGCGTACACCCACGTCTACAGGGTTATGGACGGTTTTGAGTCCGCGGATTTGGGCTTCGGTTTGGAGCCATTCAGCGCCACCTCTGCCTGGAGCGAGGATGACATATTTACTTAGGAACTTTTCGCCTTTTTCAGTTTCTATCCCTTTTATGGTTTGATTTTCCACAATTAGTGCTTTAACATCGGTTCGGGGCATGAACGTTATTTTGTCTTTTAGTTCTTTTCGCATCATGCGCAGTGTGTCAGCGCATTTTTCGGTGCCCATGTGACGGACTTCTTGCTTAATTAGTCTCAAACCTGCTGCGGCTGCTTGACGTTCAATTTCATCTACAGCGTCAGACTCGGCACCGAAAACTTGTTCACTGGCGCCAAATTTCAGGTAAATATCATCTACATACTTGACGAGTGCCGTTAGTTCTTTGTCGGAAATATATTGGTTAAGCCAGCCGCCTACTTCATTAGACAAAGTAAGTTTGCCGTCGCTGTATGCTCCAGCACCGCCCCATCCCGACAAAATCGAGCAAGGATCGCAGTGTTTACACTCTAAACCTCGGCTAGAGGGACATTTACGTTGGTCAATCTCTGGACCTCTGTCGAGCACAAGCACGTTGAGGTTGTTCTTTTCCGTGAGCTCTAAAGCTGAGAAGATTCCTGCTGGACCCGCACCGACAATTATAACATCATACTTCATAGGGGCATTAACTCCCTGAAACCCAGAATTAGATGCAACCACTAGGATATATTTTTAGCGAAACCCAGAAAGAGATCAATGGACAAAGAGGAAAACGGCAAAAAATATAGCCCTAAGCTTTTAGACTTTCCAACTTTTTGTGTATCGTGCAAGTTTCTTGCGAAAATCGAAGGTCAGTATCATTTCTTTAAAGTTTACCGCGATTAGAGAAAGCAGAGTAAGAAGGGGAATTAGAGAGTAATAGTAAAGGGGCGTCGTCAAAGCTTGATTTGACACCATGTTTAGAAAACTTAATCCAGCACCTGGGTAAAGAAGCATAGAATTAGTTAGCAGCAAAGCACCCAAGAAACTGCCCAGCGATGCCTTGAGGTTTTTCCAATTATACAAAAAGAAAAGTGGCAGTGCCAGGAGACCAAATCTCGCGTCAAAGAAACCAAACGCCAAAGCAATCCCTGATAGGTAAGGTTTCTTTTGATAACCAAAGTAAAAAGAAAGCAAAAGAAGAAAGGTCTCAATAACTTTCGCTTGCCCTTCACCCCACTGCCAGTAATAACTTACAGAAAACCCCCAGTTCGACGTTGGAAACGGTAGCAATAATGCAATAGCCGTTACAACGAAAGTTAACAACAGCCCTTTTTTGCCGAGAAGACGATAAAGAAAATAAGCCATCAATGGAAGAAGCACAAATTGGAAGATATTGAAAACCAAAAGAGCCTGTGGATAATCCAAAGCAAGCAAAGGAGACGCGAGCAAAAGGAAAGACGGCAAATACTTGTAGGCTTCAGGTTGTGGAAGAATTGTTGGCTCCCCCCCTTTCAAGGCGCCAACTGTATAGATTTGTGATGGATTGTTCCATAACCTCCAAGCGCCAATGTAATATGCTGAGAAGTCTTTCGAGAGGATGCTGCCTGAAGAATTTATTCCTGGAGTTAGTGTTGTGCTTTCGGGATAGGATAAAACGAAGGTATAGAGATTCAGAATAATCAATGCTGCAACGGCGACAACGAAAAGGAACTTGGTGTTAGTGGAACGGCTTGTCATTTCTCAGGTCAACAACAGTGTACAGAGATCTTTCTATTCTCATGGTGTTTGGACTTTTATATTTTGATTTTCCTTATTTCGAAAAGATATTGACGCTGAAAATCAGATCAGTTGACTTGAATCAGAACAATTATTATACTATGTTGATAGTGTTTATTTGGTGATGTTTGTGCAGGGTAATGTCAAAACTGGTTTTATTTTGTCGATAGTTTCGGGCGCCCTCATAACAATTCAAGGGGCACTGCACATTATTCGCACTCAATGGGCATTAGAGCTTGGCTTGGGTGAACTTCGCAGACATTCACTAAGGGGAATAGATATCAAAGTTCTGGGAATAGTAACCTTGATTCTAGGAATAATGGTACTAGTAGGGGCGTTTCTGATACGTTCTGGAAGAGTGAGAGAAGGCGGAATTACAGTCATCGTGTTTTCTGTTTTAACCATTTTTGCGGGTGGAGGCTACTTTGTGGGTGTTATACTTGGAGTAATTGGCGGAGCCCTGGCTTTAGGTTACCACTTGCCCAAAAACACGAAGCTGAACAAAAACAGAGTTAATAAAAATAATTTAAGTGGGATAGCTTTTTTCCAAAGTTAGTGTTGTTATTGAGCTATTCTTTTGGGTTTGGTATTAGACAAATGAATTCCAGAGTTGGCTTGCCAGTATTCTTGAATTGATGCCACTCATCAGCTTGAATAAAAATGACATCCTCTGCCTTGAATGAAGTTACTTTTTTCCCGTCAAAAAGTTGACCTTCACCTTTTAAAATGAAAACTTCATGCTCCCAAGCATGTGTATGAAGTGGAGTAAAACCGTTTGGTTCTATTTCGAAAACCCTCATTGCAAAATTCTTGGCGCCCATTTCCTTTGTGATAAGCCAGCGAACTTTTACCTTTGAGGCTCCTTCAGTTTCAACTTTTTCCAGTTTCACTTTGTCATAGCGAAAAACATTCAAGTTTTCCACCGCATCCAAAATTGCTGCCGTTCGGTTAGTCTTTTATTGCTTCTATTAAGCTCATGATGTTCCAAAGCTTAACTCGCGTATAAGCAGGCATGTTAGGATCCTGCAAGATCTCGTCCAAAATGCTAATGACGTTTGAAGCTCGTACTGCTGACGTATATTCTCCACTCTGCAGAGCAGTCATAGAATCTTTCGCAGCGCGCCTAATGTTCCTCGGCGTGGTGCTGTCTTCTGAAACTTCTCCAAGCACAATCAATGCTTGCCTTGTTCTTTCTTCATACTCTTCGGTTTTCTTTTTTCGCACCATAAGTAGCACCTACTGAAATTCGCGGTAACCAAATTATATAAGCTTTGATACGTATTTACTTTGGGGTCCCTAAAATGCAAAGCAAAACAGGCGATACACACATAAAAAGAATGGCCGACTTACTCCGCCAAGGCGCAACACTCACAGATTTAGCTTGCCCCGTTTGTTCATCCCCATTATTCAGGTTACAAGATGGCACTTTATGGTGTGGCAAAGACGAAAAAAAAGTCGTTCTTGTCAAAGAAGGCGAAGAATCAACCCAAGCCACCAAAAACGTAGCATTCGATTCACTTGAAGCAACACTGATGACCAAAGTCCAAGAACTTCAAGACAAAATCCAAAAAACTGACAACATCGAAGAACTAGGAAAACTAACAAATGCTTTAAGCGAATTGCTAAACAGTCTCGAAAAAGTAAAAAGAATGAAGAAGAACTAAACAAAAATGCTCGGGATCTATGACAACTTTCCCCTTAACATCCACAGAACAGAAACCTTCACCTCACCCCTTTCCAGAAAAAAACTACAACAAAAAATCGCCCAAACATTTCAAAAAATTAACAAGGAAACACTAACTTTTGAAGAAGTCGGGAACCCAACCATCCCTAATAGCCAAGTAATTTTCGAATTCGGCATCGCCGATGGCAGCAATTTTTGTTATTTGGACCAAGAAGAAGCACAAAAACTGCAAAACGCGCTGGCAGACGAACAGTTGCAGACTTTGGATTGGTTCTGTCTTGTTCGTTATTATAAAATTATTGAACAAAGACTGAAAAGGCCTCTAAAATTTGATTACTACATTCTCCGCTTCGGTTTCGGGGATAAAAATACAGTTGAGCTACAGATTTTCCATGAACGAGGACCACGTTACCTCTCACCTGAAGATATTGCAGCTTTCATTGCGCGTAAACTCAATGGGCATTCCGCAAAAAAAACGTTAAAACAAATCGAGCAAGATTAGCCTCGCGACTTCAAAAATTTCGAAACTATTTCATCGACTTCTTTTGCAACCTCTGCTTTGGGTTTGTCCCCGTCTATTAGTTTGAGTTCGCCTTTCTTAACGAATTCGAGATAAATTTCGCGGACATTCTGCTGAGTTTTGAGATTCTCCATTATGCTTTTCTTGCGTTTCAATCGGCTAAGCACAACTTCGGGGTCAACATCAATAAATAACGAAAGATCAGGCTTCAAGGCATACTGGTTTATTGTCTTAATCCAGTCCAGGTTAAGGCCAGCACTTCCCTGGTAAGCTAATGAGCTGTAAATGTAACGGTCACAAATCACTAATCGCCCCTCTTCTAACTTGGGCAACACTTCATCTTGGATATGCTCAATTCGGTCAGCTGCAAAAAGCAATGCCTCCAAAGTTATTGGAGACCTTTTTTTGCCATACAATATTTTGTTTCGAATAAACTTGCCAGTTTTCCCCTGGCTAGGCTCTGCAGTGAAGGTAGCTCCACAACTTTGCTTAAGCTTTCGCACCAGGATTTTTGCCTGAGTGGTTTTTCCTGAGCCATCCAACCCTTCGATAACAATGAAAGAACCTTTTCGCCCCATTTTTCAGCCAACCAAACTAAGTCGACAATGGGTAAGGATTAATGGCGAGATGCATAAATAATATTCTAACTCAGAGTGAAAAA
Source organism: Candidatus Bathyarchaeota archaeon (assembly GCA_963735905.1). Lineage (GTDB taxonomy): Archaea > Thermoproteota > Bathyarchaeia > Bathyarchaeales > Bathycorpusculaceae > JADGNF01. The sequence continues at coordinate 104,417 of CAVTMS010000015.1, forward strand.
CAAATGCCAAAGGCCTACTGGGGCGAAATCAAAGATCCCGTTCACGGATACGTCTACATCACAGAAGCAGAAAAAACAGTTATAGACTCATACCCCATGCAGCGACTAAGAAGACTCCGGCAGCTAGCAGGCTCAGAATACGTCTATCCAGGGGCAAATCACACACGATTTGAACATTGCATCGGAGTCATGTACCTAGCAGGGAAAGTATTAGAAAACCCAAACATCAGCAAAGTTGTAAGTGACGAAGAAGCAGAAATCGCCCGAATCGCAGCACTATTGCACGATGTAGGACATGGCCCATTTTCTCACGTTTTTGAACATTTGCTGGTCAGGGATTTAGACCGAACCCACGAAGATCTAACTTCTTGGCTCATAGAGAAAAGTGAAGTCGCAGACAAACTATCCAAGCTAGGTTACAGACCGGAAGAAGTTGCTAAATTAGCCGTTGGTAAGCTGCATAAACCTGGCAGGGCCTTCTTGGACCAAGTTATCAGCAGCGCAGTAGACGTTGACAAGCAAGATTTCATTGTAAGAGACACATACCACACGGGCGCCGAATACGGATTCATTGACGTATTTCGGCTAATCCACGCACTTGATGTGCTTGGCGAAAATCTCGCAGTTGAATTAGGAGCTCTTTCAGCCTTGGAGTCATTCATCATCGCCCGGATTGAGTCGTTCAAAAGCATCTATTTCCACCGCGTAGGAAGAGCAGCCCAAATCATGCTTGCAACTGCAATGGAGAAAGCAAACGACGAACTTGGCTTAACCTCATTCAAGACCCCTGAAGAATATCTTGAGATGGATGACTACACGGTTTGGTCTGCAGCTAAGAAATGCGATAAATCCAGAAGAATTATCGAAGACTTGGAAAGGCGAAAAATGCTAAAATGTGCTTACGAGCGAACTTTTTACGATAAAGATACAATGATTTCCAATATTTTTAGCCGAGACTCCTACAGAATTCAAGTTCAGGCTGAAATCGCTCACGAAGCCGGAGTGACAGCCGAATCGGTGGTCATTGATGTACCAACGGTTCCTTCAGTGCCATACCACCATAGTGCATTAATGGAAAACATGGAAATCCCAGTTTTCAGCAAAAGCGGATCAAACGCGAAAACAATGTACAGGCTAAGCGATATTTCAAAGATTTTCGAAACCCTAAAAGGATTCATAAACATACTGCGAGTTTACACCGACGCAGAAAACCGCGAAAAGGTAGAGAAGGCAACATCAAAAGTCCTCGGAAAAATTCCAACGTCAGCCAAAATCTCCTATTAAAAACTCATTCAGCTCAAAAAATTCGAGCCTAAGCCATCTTACTTGTGAGGAAAAATCTCGCTGCAATCCACGATATAATTATGTAAGTTTTTTGTATTTATCATGAATCGAGGTATTTTCAGAAGCTTCCAAAATTGCTGTTTTTGGTACATAGTTAATCTTAAATACGACTGCGGCAATATCGAGGATTCGATTACCTGGTGTCTCATTAGTGTTGGTCGTCTCCAATATCGACCTAACCACAGATTCGAGTGTAATGAAACCCGCAACGTTTCTAGATGCTTCAATCAAAGGACCCACGCTCAATATTAGCAACGATTATCGCTACCTGAAAACGGGCTACTACGTTTCTTTGCATGCAGAAGTTTTAGGAAACCCAGTAATTCCCTCATGCGAAAATATTATTGATTCCAGCAGAATTCCAATTTTGCTTCTAAGAGCAGCCAGAAGCAGGAGTTCCAACATTGCCGTTTTTGGTAACTGACTCCGTAAAAAAGATAACTTCCGAGCTTGGTTTTCCAGTGATTGTTTTCGCAGTCAATCCATTCATTTACGACGGCTACAAAACTGCAACTAACAAAAGTGCATTATATCGTGCCATGAAGAGTTTAGGAATGAATTATAAATTCGCCGTATGTGTCCAACCTCTCAAAGGCGAAATTTCCACATTCAAATCCTTCTTCGGCAAATGCGACCAAGACGATTGAAGTCCAGAAAATCAGCCAAAAAGTCTACGAAGTTTTCGGAATCCCAGTCTGTAAACTACATGTACAGAAAGCAGATGGCAAAGCTTATCTTAGCGGGCTGCAACCCGTAAGCAAAGAGGAGCTTTCCGAGCAAGATTTGCAAATGATATCCAGAGAGGTTTCGCTCATTTCAGAGCAAGGTGAACCCTTCGGTGTCTAAAATCGCCTGTTTTGTCGAAAAATACAATTTTACTGACCCCAGAGAAGAAGCCGCACTCCAAAATTTCAAACGAGCTGCAGAAAAAAGGGGTCAAGAATTCCATTTTCTCTTCCGAGAAGACATCTCCGACGTCCCAAAATTCGACGCAGTTTTCATCAGAGCAACAACTGATCCGCTAAACACGGCTTACGTCGTTTCGAAAACCGCCTGGGAACTCGGACTAAAAGTTATTGATGACCCAGAATCAATAACCATCTGTGGAAACAAAATTCATCAATACGCACTATTCGAAAAGTATAATGTTCCAAGGATTCCAACAGTATTTCTGAACAAAGATGAACTGCACCACAAGAAAATCAACGACATCTTTGAAGAACTCGGAAAACCCGTCGTAATCAAAGCACCTTACACAAGCTTCAGCAAATACGTAGAGAAAGCTGCTTGCGAAACAAGCTTCCGCGACGTCGCGAAACGCTTCTTCAAGAAATCAGACGTTTTAGCAATACAAAAATTCACTCCGACAGCTTTTGATTGGAGAGTTGGAGTACTCAACAACGATGTCCTATACGTATGCAAATACATGATTCCAAAGGGCAGATGGAAGCACGGCGCCAAACTCCGAGGAAAACCGACAATCGTTTGGGGAAGAACGGTTGCTTTGAAGAAGGAAACGATTCCTCAACGGCTCAGGGAAGTCGCGCTAAAAGCATGCAGCGTCGTAGGCAAAGGACTTTACGGAGTAGACATCAAAGAGGTCGACGGAGAATTCGTAGTCGTGGAAGTAAACGATAACCCAAGCATCTACGCCGGCTACGAAGACCAGAAAGACAAAGACCTCTACGGCAGAATCATCAACTACTTAACCGAATAACAAGAATACTAAAACGCGCTTTTTTCAGTTTTCGACACATATTTATTTCAACCCACCCATTTTCATCACAATAAAGACAGGAGAACTGGAAACGGTGAAAGAAGCTGTCAAAGACTACGATTATTCAAAAGAAATGAGCGTTGACGAACTTGTCAACCAGATGGAGAAAGCATGGGGATTCACAGCCGGCAAACTGGCCACAGGCGTCAACATCATGGAATCCATGATTAATGAAAAAGGCTGTGTGAAATTCTTCTCATTCACCGCAGACATCGTGGCTACAGGCACGCGAGGCGTAATTAAAGAGATGGTTAAACGCAAACTCGTCGACGTCATTATTACAACGTGCGGAACCCTTGACCACGACGTAGCGCGATGCTGGAAGGACTATTACAAAGGCAGCTTCATTATGAACGATTCCCAGCTTCACCACGAAGGCGTGAACCGTTTAGGAAACGTGCTCGTTCCAAACGACAGCTACGGCATAGTTATCGAAAAGAAAATCATACCTATGCTTGAAGACCTGTACAAGGAAGGCAAGCGCGAACTTTCAACTACCGAACTGTGCCGCGAAATAGGCTTGCGGTGCTGCGACGAAACCTCAATTCTTTACTGGGCAGCCAAGAACAACATACCCGTCTTTGTGCCAGGCATAACTGACGGCTCAGTTGGCTACCAACTCTGGTTTTTCAGTCAAGATCACAAGGACTTCAGGATCAACCTGCTCAAAGACGAAGGCGACCTCAACAACATGGTTTTTGACGCAAAGAAAAGTGGCGCCCTTATCGTGGGCGGCGGAATCAGCAAGCACCACACCATTTGGTGGAACCAATTCAAAGACGGCTTAGACTACGTCGTTTACATAAGCACAGCAGACGAATGGGATGGCAGCCTAAGCGGTGCGCGTCCTCGGGAAGCGGTTTCGTGGGGTAAAATCAGCGAGAAAGCCAAACACATAATGGTTGAAGGCGATGCTACAGTGATTTTGCCAATAATGGCCGCTTCGCTGTTCTCGAGATTAAACAAAAAATAAAATAAGAAAAAAAGGGCGCTTAAGCAACGCCTTTGAAGAGCCAGCTCATATCTGGCCCTTTTCGTTTTGTCTTGACTCTTTCGCATAGCGCGTGTGTTATTAGTGGTAACGCGATTGTTGCGTCAGAGTAGCAGACGGCTCTTGTTCCGGCTTGGCTGTTGATTTTGCCCCAGCTTATGGCTTCTTCGAGTGTGCAGCCGCTCAATCCACCCCATTGAGGTGAATCGGTTGTGATTTGGATCGCGTATTTGTGGGGGTAGTAGTATTCTTGTAAGCCTTTGCGAAGATGTCCGTCTCTTCCTTCGACGCCTTGGTCATTAGTTTTGGGAGAAACCGAAATTGCGATAAGTTGAGTTAGGTCTTTGGGGACTCCGCCGCCGATGTAGACTACACCGACTTCTTTGGTTTTGGTGCCTATGGTGATGAATTGGTCGAATTCTTTTACGCTGTCGAGAACTACGCTGTGGCCTTGGTTTTTGGCCATTAGGAATGTTTCTCCGTATGCGCTGTCAACCATTGCAGGACTGAATATTGGAACGCCGTTTTCGTAGGCAACAGCTGCGATGGCGGGGATTTTCTTTTTGCTTAGGAATTTGCCTAGAAGGTAGAAGAATTCTGCGCTTGAGTATGGGTAGTCGGTTCTCATGGTCATAACGAAGTCTGTTACGAGTTCTTCCATTTTGCGATAATCGGTTTCTTTTCCGTAGACGTCGTAGTACCTGTTGACGTCGTCTTTGAGGAGCTGTTCATCGTTGGCCATGTGGCTACCTTGCCAGTAACCGAAGCCCATTGCATCTACGATATCTTCGCTTACGTTGGCACCTGTTGAGACGAGGACATCTATGAAACGGTTTTCTATTAGCCAGTTTACAATTGTCCATTGTCCAGCAGTACTCATTGAGCCCGCATATCCCATGGCGATGGTTATGTCTTTTTCCTTAACCATGTTTTCCCATACGTCGACTGCTTCACCAAGTTTTCTTCCTTGGTAAGCGGTTTTGCCCATTTCCGTTAAGAGCTGATTTACGCTTTTGGGCTTGACCCTGATTGGTTCAAGCTTCTTCTTGAAATATGAGTCACTCATTAATGTGCACCCTTTTTGTTACACGTGATTAAATGTCTTATATTTGAAATTTGTTATTCCTAAAAACCCGAGACAAGTTCAATATTTGTAATAGATTTGAAACATAAACGTCACCTTTCTTCAAGCGGAATTGAACTTAGGTCTAATTTTGTTGTATGAAACTGGTTTGAATTAAGTCAAGGTGAGATTTAAAAGGAAACCATTGCAATAGTATTATTTGGAGAATTTTTGAAGGATTGATTCTAATATGTCCACAAAGAAACCAAAGAAAGAAAAACCAACAATGACGCCTAACGCATACATGGATCACGACAAGAAATTCTACTACGTCGAAGTGGAGTTGCCTGGCGTCAAAAAACAAGATATCGAACTTTCCGTTTCTGATCAGAGTTTTTGTGTCCGTGCTCCCCGAGAAGATATCGAGTTTCTTGGATGCTACGTTCTAGCCCACTTGGCAGACACTGATAACACGAAAGCCAAGTTTGAGAACGGCATGCTCAGCATGGAAATCCCACTAAAGAAGCAGCAGAAAGAAAAGAAAGTCACAGTAGAATAAAACGGACGGCAAAATCGTTTTTCTTTCTTATTGATGTTTTCACAGAAAGACATTAAACCTTAGTGAACAGCATGAAATCGGTGCTCAAATGATCCATTTCCAGAAAACTGTTAAGCAAGCAAGAATTTTGAGTCCATTGAAGAATTTTGCTGAAGAAACCATAACATTTGAGTACCGTGCTGACCCGCTGACGGGCAGAAATACCACTATCATTAAAGGAATGTTGGGTTATGTCAGCAAATTCATGACTTCTGACGACGAACTGCTTAAAGCCCTAGTTGAAAAAACTAAAGTTACCTGTCCGTTTTGCCCTGAAAGCATCCCAACAAAGACACCTATGTTCACTAAAGAGTTCCTTCCCTCCGGAAGAATCTTCTAGTGGAGAAGCCACTGTCGTTCCAAACCTGCTCGGACATGCTGAGCAAAGTATTCTCGCAATTCTTTCAAGAAAACACCATTTGAACCTGGACGAATTTACACCGCAAATATTACTTGACGGTTTCAAAGGCGCCACTCGATACCTTCAAAGACTCCTCGAAGTAGATGACTCAGTTAGATATCCAACTTTTGCCTTCAACTACCTAACGCCATCCGGGTCAAGCATCTTTCACCCTCATATGCAAATCCTCGTTAGAGACAGACCCTTTTACCTCGTAAACCTTGAGTTGGAGAAAAGCAAAGCGTATTTTGAAGCGAACAGAACCAGTTTTTGGAGGGATCTGCTAGAAACTGAAGTGGGCGGGGAGCGGCACCTCTTCACCGCTGGATCCACAGAGTGGTTTGCACCTTTTGCGCCTCTACGCGGAATAAACGAAGTTCAAGCAATCGTGAGGGAAAAATCCAATCTTTTAGAACTTGGCGAGAAAGAATGGCTTGGGTTTGCCGAAGGGATTTCTAAGGTTTTGAATTTCTACCAATCGCGAAGCTATTCCACATTCAACATCGTAATAGCGTCGGGACCAGTAAATGAACATCTGGAATACTTCGATGTGAATTTGCGAATTATCAGCCGACCCGGAATCCAACAATGGGGTTTCACCGACGCTTGGGCTGCGCCGTATCTACTTTGGGATGGAGAGGCAGTGGAAGAGCCTGAAATTTTTGGACAAAAGGTTCGAGCTTTCATCGAAAAAACTTAATTGGAAAGGCAATTCAAACGGCTTTAGATTCAGCAGACATACTTGTCGAGCGCCAACCCTTTGTCGGTTTCTGTAAATACGAGAAGTTCACTCAAGTATTGGTTAGCTAACTCGTTGACTGATTCTCTGTTTAAAGCCCATGGTTTTTACAGAAATATTTAGATAGCCCAAACTGATCTGAATACAGAAATGGCACCAGCTAAATTCACACAAAGAAAATTCGTCTCCGTTGATCCTTCTAAATGCACTGGCTGTGGCATCTGCGAGTATGCTTGCAGTCAAGAGAAAGGCGAGTCTAACCCGTTGCTTTCAAGAATCCGTGTTGTCCGCATGAAACCTCTCTTCAACTTTGCATTAGCATGCAGAGCCTGCGAAGACGCCAAATGTGTCAAAGCCTGTCCTGAAAAAGCCCTATCCCAAGCTGAGAATACCGGCGTCATCATGATAAACGAAAAGAAATGTAAAGGATGCGACTGGTGCGTCCAAGCATGCGAACATGGCGGCATCACAATTCAATCCGAATCAGGTTTGGCCGTAGCTTGCGATCTGTGCGGTGGCACACCTCAATGTGTGGAATTCTGCCCCGAGGAAGCACTGGAACTAGTTGGAACTGATGAAGAATCGGAAAAACGATTTAACCTCGCAATCGAAAGCATGCCAGCTCAATGCGATGAACTCACCAACGCCGTAAAAAGCAAGAATTGGAAGCCGCTCTTAGCAGAAGCCGAAAAAAGAAGTACAAAAGTTGGCGAGAAACTCGAAGCACTCAGCAAGAAAGCCAAAAGCAAGAAAAAGCCATAGAACCACGGAGAAGCCAAATTACAAGAATTCCAGGGGCTATTGCCTCTTATTAATAGTTTAGACTTTGTAAACAGACAAATCTTAATCTCAAAATAAGCTAATGTTTTAATGTTTTTCTTCAAACCCCGTTAGAAGCTGGTCAATGCCAAGGCCATTTTGTTCACCATAATAGCCTCCTTCTAAAACGAAGAAAGTCGGTTTCTTCATAGCCGCAATTCTATGGCCTATTTCCCGATAGCTGCCCTTTGTTAAGCCTAATGAAGCTAAATCTCCAAGATGGGTGTCAAGTCCAACCGAAACCGCCATTGTTTCAAAGGCATTTGTTTGAGCTATTTCCAAAGCTTTGTCTAAAGTTTCAAGGTATACTTGTTCGCCACAATCAGCCTGCAAAGTGAAATTAACGCTATTCCCATGAGTGACGGCTCCGGTTCCGGGGTAATGCGGATGCCTATGTAAGGAAACATACCAGACTTTTGGATCGTCTTGAAATATCTCTTGAGTCCCATTTCCATGATGCCCATCAATGTCCAAGATTAACGTTGATTTGTTTGAAGCTTTCACAGCAACCGCGATGTTGTTTATGTAACAGAATCCCCTAGTTGAAGCCCCCAAAGCAGCACCGTTTCTCCCAGCATGATGACCTGGAGGTCGCATGAGGGAAAAGCCGTTGACTTGAGAAGCAAGTAAGGCGCCGCCTGCACTCAGTCGAGCGTACTCGTATATGTTGGGGTAGGCCGGAGTGTCTGAGTCCTCCACTAGACTCTTTTTGAGGTTCCATATGTAGTCGACATCATGAGCACAAAACAAGTCTTCCTCAGATGCTGGTTGAGGTTCAAGAAAACTATAACCTTTCTCGACAAGAATTTCATGGGCTTTCTTGATTCGTTGTGGGCCTTCGATGTGCCAACTGCCGTATCCGAGGCATTTTTCAGAATAGATAATTGGCGTTTTGGGTGCCATTTTGTATCAGCTATGTAGATAAGCAGGCTTTTCAATTTAAAATATCGCATCTGAGAGAAGCTCAGATTGATTTCAGAAGAGATGTGAACTTGATGACTTCCAATAATCCATTTGCAGAGTTTCGAAAGGAATGCGAAACAGTACTAGCTGCCGCCTTGAAAAAGATAGTTCCAGAATTCAAGTTTGATGCTTTACCCATGAGTAAACCGTCAAACCCGAACTTTGGACAGTTGGCATCTTCCGTGAGTTTTGAACTTGCAAAAAAACTGAAGAAGAAACCATTTGATTTAGCGGCACAATTGGCGAATGCCGCAGATAAGTCAAGTTTCACATTAATTTCGAAAATTGAACAAGCAGGCGGATACATCAATTTCTATACGGACTTCGCTAAATTCTCAGAGTTAACTCTAGAATCGATAAAAGAACTTGGCAAAAAATACGGTTTCGTCAAAACCGACAAACCGGAAAAAATCATAATAGAACACACGAGTGTAAACCCGCTTCACCCCATTCATATTGGGCAAGCAAGAAACCCAATAATAGGTGATTCTTTAGCTAGAATTCTGACATCCCGAGGACATGAAGTGTCCAAACACTACTATATCGACGATGTCGGACGCCAGAGCAGCGTGATTGCCTATGGTTATGAGAAGATAGGTAAACCTGCAGCGGATGAGAAGGTAGATCATTTTATCGGCAAAATCTACACAATTACCGCGTGCCTAGTTGAGCTCAAACGTTTGAAACGACAATTTGAAATCGCCAAAAATTTGCAGCCAAACGAGGATGTCGCTAAAATTACTAAAGACCTCGACGAATGGATGACCATAGCAGCAGAACTAGAAGAGAAATATCCCAAACTCTTCAAATCACTCTTGGAAAAAATTGGCCAAGATGAGAATCCGGAAGAAGAAATCAACAGGTTAAACCGAGCGTACGAAGATGGTGAATCCAACGCCAAGAAGCTTATCCGCGAAGTAAGTGACTTGTGTCTTAGCGGTTTTCAGAAAACGCAGGCTCGAGTGGAGATTTTCTATGATTCATGGGATTGGGAGAGCGACTTCGTTTGGAGTGGTCAAGTTTCTAAAGTCCTTGCGCAACTCCGTGATTCAGGTTTCGTGTTTAGTGAAGGTGGAGTTCTAGAGTTTGACGCTGACAAGGTCATAAAGACTCTGAACCTGAGAACCAAATTAGGTTTGAGGGAAGTGCAGGAAGTCACACCGTTAACTCTCGGAAGAGCCGACGGGACAACTCTGTACACTACTCGAGATTTAGCTTACACATTGTGGAAATTTACTCGGGCAGAACGGGTAATAAATGTCATCGGAATGGAACAATCTCTCGCCCAGTTGCAGCTGAAAATCGCACTTTACGCATTAGATTGCTACAAACAAGCAGAAAACCTGGTACATTTCGCCTACAACTTAGTCACGCTTCCCGGCTACAAAATGAGCAGCCGAAGAGGCCACTATATCACTTTCGACGACGTGTTAGACGAGGCAGTCCAAAGGGCATATGAAGAAGTCACAAAACGTTCGCCACAGTTAAACGAAGAAGAAAAACGGAAAATCGCAAACTTTGTAGGAATAGGTGCAGTCCGGTATGCCTTGGTGGATGTAGACCCAGGAAAACCAGTAGTTTTCACTTGGGACCGAGTCCTAAATTTTGAAACCAACAGCGCGCCATACGTGCAATACACTCACGCCAGAGCCTGCAGCATAATTAGAAAAGCAACAAAGAAACCTGAGAAACCAGATTACGAGTGCTTGAGGGAAACTCTCGAACATGACCTGATCCTTGCTCTTGCGACTTTCCCAGACACCTTCATCGAATGCGCTGAGTACTTAAAACCCAACATGATGGCAGACTATTCAAACGCCTTAGCCGACAAGTTCAACACATTTTACAACGCATTGCCAGTTATAAAAGCGGAATCCCCTGAACTTGCAGCCGCACGAATTGCATTAACAGAGTCGATTATAATGGTACTTAGCAATGCACTGGGCATAATCGGAGTTTATGCACCAGAAAAAATGTAAAAAGAAATTGAGAAAAGAGAAAATAACCGATCTTTCTCATTTACCTAATTTTGCGGTCCAATAATTTGCCTTGGCTGTTGAGAAGTTGTATTTCCAGAGGCATTGAGCCTACAGCGTGAGTTGCGCAGCTTAGGCAGGGGTCAAATGAGCGGATAACGGATTCAACTCTGTTGAGCATTCCTTCTGTTAGTGTTTCTGCTTTGACGTATTTTTTGGCAACTTGAGTAACAGCTCTATTGTATGCGAGGTTGTTATGTTCAGTGGCGATAATCATGTTGACTTTCGTGATCATTCCTTGTTGATCAACGGTATAGTGGTGAATGAGTGTTCCTCTTGGGGCTTCTGCGATGCCGATACCTTCTTTGTTATTTACGAAGGCTTTGCTGCATACGCGTTCGGATAGTGTTTCGGGGTTCTCAAGAATTTCTTTGGTTTTCTCTATGCAAAATAGTGCTTCAATTAATCGGGCGTAGTGGTAGTGGAAGGTGCTTTGCACGATCCCATTTTTGCCCAACTTTTTGAATTCTTTTAGTTCTTGATCGGCGAGAGGTGTTCCGCAATGAGAACTTATGTTTAGCCTTGCTAGTGGACCTACTCGGTACATTCCGTTTGGATATCCCAATGGTTTGTAGTAGGGGAATTTCATGAATGAGTAGGGTTCAACTGCTTCGCCTATGTAGTCGGCGTATTTGTTTGGGCTAATTTGGTCTTTGACTATGTTGCCGTCATTGTCCATAATGCGGATGTTGCCGTCATACATTTCCAGTCCGCCGTCGGCAGTAATTAGACCTAAGTAGTAGGATGGAAAGTCCCCGTAGGTTTCTACTTCTTCGGTGCATCCTTGTAGCCAATTCTTGAACATTGCAATTGTCTTTAGAGTTGTAGTCAAAGCTTCAGGTAAATTTGACATTAAGTAGGCTGCACGTTCTTGTGTTAAAGGCCACTTAGCGCCGCCTGGAAGAATCCATTCGCTTGAGTGTATTTTTTTTCCTGCAACGTTTTCGATTATTTCTTGGCCAAATCTGCGTAGTCTGATTCCTTGTCTTACTAAGTCTGGCTGTTTGGCGATTAATCCAAAAACGTTTCGTTCCTCTGGATTTGCGTCCATACCCAAGAGGAAGTCAGGAGCTGAAAGGTGGAAGAAGTTCAGTGCGTGCGATTGAATCATCTGACCCATGTGCATTAGTCTTCGAAGCATTACAGCTGAGTTGGGAACGTCTACTGCGACAATTTGGTCGCATGCCTTTGCCGAGGCAAGGAGGTGGCTTACTGGGCAAATACCGCATGCTCTTGAGGTTATGCTGGGCATTTCATAGAATGGTCTGCCTTCGCTGAATTTTTCGAATCCTCGGAAGTCTGTGACTTGGAATCGGGCGTCCTTTACATTTGATTCGTCGTCTAAGAAGATCGTTACTTTGGCGTGTCCTTCAATTCGCGTAATTGGGTTTATTACAATTTCTTTCATTTTTAGTCCCTCGCTTATCCGTACTTGGATTTGCCTTCCATGCTAACTGGTAATCCACGGAGTAATTGGGAAATGACGTAGTTTATGAGGCCTGCAGAAGGGGGGCAGCCTGGAATGTAGAAGTCTATTTTGACCACTTCGTGAAGAGGAAGCGCTTTTTGTAAAAGTGTGGGAACTTCTGTTGGAATTTGGGGTTGAAAATCGGCAGTTTCTATATAGGCGCGATTGAGAACAGCTGCAACGTTGTCATTGAATGCGTTACGTAACCCCGTTACGTTTCCTGTTACAGCGCAGTCACCCATAGAGATCAGAATTTTCGTTCGTTCTCTTGCAAATTTGAGCAGTTCTTGCTGATCTTCGTTGGCTACTGCCCCTTCAACTAGTGTTACGTCTACGTTTTCGGGGAAAACCTTCACATCAACGATTGGGCTGTAAACAAGCTGGATTTGATTAGCCATGTCTATAAGAGCTTCATCTTGATCGAGGAAAGACATGTGACAACCAGAACAGCCGCTAAGCCATATAGTTGCAACGCGCACTTTACTTTTGTCAGCCATCTAATGTGACCTCCTGGACAAAACAAATTTTGCTACATTCTTATCTTTGGTATCCTCTAAAGGTTCGCTTTCGACGTATATTGCGCCAACTGGACAAACTTTAGCACATTTTCTACATGAAGTGCAGGAACTTGATTCTCCCCACTTATCATCAAGATCAACGATGACTTGAGTGTCTTTGCCTCTGTGTATTAAGTCCAATGTATGCACACCTTCGATTTCGTCGCAAGCACGTACGCAACGCGTGCAAAGAATACATCTGTTGCGATCTAGCACAAGGAAATTATGTGTTGAGTCAACGGTTTCGTGGGTCCATTCACGTTCGAACATAACATGGTCTACGCCAAGTTCATTTGCGAGTTTTTGCAGTTCACAAGCATTGTTGGCAACGCAAACGGAACAGATGTGAGTTCTTTCGGCAAGAATCAGTTGCAGCGCCATTTTTCGGTATTCCTTGAGCTTGTCGGTGTTCGTTACAATGTCCATGCCTGTGTTTGCCGGTGTTACGCAAGCTTGGAATAACTTTGGTGAACCATGTATTTCCACCATGCACATTCGGCATCCGCCGTAAGGCGTTAAGCCCTCCAAATGACAGAGTGTTGGGATTGTTATGCCATTGGTCCTCGCTGCATCAAGAATTGTTGTTCCTTCGGGAACTTCAACATCAATGCCGTCAATCTTAAGTTTAATCGGTCCGGTGCTCAAGATTATTCAGCCTCCTCAGGTGGCAAGTCTCTAAAACACTTACCCGCTCGACATTTCTTGTCGACTATGTGCTCCATGTATTCGCTGCGGAAGTAACGAAGAGTAGTCAGAACTGGATTGGGCGCTGTTTGACCAAGACCACAAAGACTAGCTTCCTTTATGAAACTGCTAGACTTATCCAATGAAGCGATGTCTTCAAGTTTGCCTTCGCCCTTGATTATTCCGTCGTAAATTTCTCGAATTTTTGGAAGACCCGCCCTGCAAGGAACACATTTTCCGCAGGATTCTTCAACGCAAAAGTCCGTAAAGAACCGAGCCGTATCAACCATACATGATTGGTCATCAATCACGACGATACCTCCTGAACCCATAATTGCCCCTGCCTTAGTCAAAGAATCATAATCAATTGGCAGATCTAGTAGAGTTTCAGGCAAGCACCCGCCGGAGGGACCGCCAACCAGGACAGCTTTGAAAGGTCGCCCGTCAGGGATTCCACCGCCTATGTCGTAAACGACTTCTCTTAACGTTATGCCCATTGGCACTTCAATTAGGCCAGGATTGTTTATTTTTCCCGTCAAAGAGAAGCATTTAGTTCCAGAGCATCCAGCTGTTCCGATCTTTGAGAACCAGGCACCGCCGTTTTGAATTATCACTGGAATATTGGCGAGGGTTTCGACGTTTTGTATTAGCGTTGGTTTGCCCCATAATCCAGAATTTGCAGGATATGGAGGACGTGGACGAGGTTGAGCTCGGCGACCCTCGACTGAAGCGAGTATGGCTGTTTCTTCGCCAGCCACGAAGGCACCGGCCCCAAATCGTAATTCTAAGTCGAACTTGAATCCTGTTTCAAGCACATTTTCGCCTAAGAGACCATTTGATCTTGCTTGAGCGATTGCTTTTTGAAGAGTTTGAATTGCTAGGGGATATTCGGCTCTAATGTAGATGAAGCCTTTTTCCGCGCCTACCGCATATGCTGCTATGAGCATGCCTTCGAGTATAGCGTGAGGATCGGCTTCAGCTAATGTGCGGTTAGCGAATACACCTGGATCTCCTTCGTCCAAGTTCGCAACGATGTATTTTGGAGTGTTGTGTGATCTTGCTACAAGGGTCCATTTTTGACCTGTTGAGAAACCTGCGCCGCCTCTGCCGCGGAGACCGCTTGTCTTTACCTCGTATATTACTCCTTGAGGAGTCATAGTTGCGAGACATTTGCCGAGGGCTGAATATCCTCCTTGAGAGATGTAGTCTTCAATTCTTGAAGGGTCAATCTTTCCAGCATTCCTCAAGACCAAGCGGTGTTGTTTCTTGAAGAAAGCTTCATTTCGATATAGAAGATTTTTTACTGGTAAACCTAAAACTATGTGGTCGCGTACAATTTCGCGTACTTTCTCTGGTGTAACACTCTGGTACAGGTAGTCTCCTGGTTCGATAACAACTGCTGGACCTACGGAGCAGGTGCCGACACAGCCGGTTCTTGCGACTTTGCATTCTTTTTGGACGCCAAATTCTTTTACTGCTTCATCAAAAGCTTTTAGAACTTTTAGTGCCCCGAAAGGTACGCAACCGCTTGAGCAACAGACGTTGATTCTGTATTTGTATGCTCTTTGGAAGTCTACTTCGTGTTCGGCTACTTTCTGCAGATCGTCTAATTTCATGGTTTTAATCCTCCTGATGCGAGTGCAAGGCGTATCTTTTCAAGAACCGTATCTTTTGTCGCTTTGCCGATAACTTCTTCGTCAACAATTATGTTTGGTGCCATTGCGCAAGCTCCAATGCAGCGGGTAATAAATAGGGAAAGTCGCCCGTCTGGTGAGGATCCTCCTCGTTTGAGCTTGAACTCTTTCTCTATTGCGACCATTATTTCGTCGACTTCCTTAACGTAGCATGCTGTGCCAAGGCATCCTGTGACTACATGCTCTCCCGGAGCCTTCATCTTGAAGTAACTGTAGAACGTTGCAACGCCATAAACGTGGCTGGTTGGAAGGCAGAGAGCTTTTGCGATGTAAGTTAGAAGAATCTTGTCAAGGAACCCATAGAGTTCTTGGGCTTTGTGGAGTATTTCTAGAAGGGAACTTTCTTCGTATTTGTGTTCCTTCATTATTTTGTCAAGCATTATTTTGCGGTTATCATTCTTCAACATGCTTGGATTTTCTCCTGTATTGTGATTTAGGTATTGCAGGGGAATTTCTTGTCGTGAAACTACAACGCTCTCTTACTATATAAAATTAAATGAATTGCTAATGTACATTCTTCAGCACATTTTTCCTTACTGATGTTGTGGAACGTTTATTGAAAACCGAATAGTGCGTCGAGAAATTTGAGTCACCAGTCAGCGTGAGCTTTTCGATAAGGTCCCCGAGTTCTCAATCGAGCTTTGTTTTTCTTTTCTTTTTCTTTGAAATCCTCATCTTCTTCTTTGTCTTCTGACGTTTCTACTTCGATTGATTTTTCGGGTTCGACCAAGCGCTATACCCGAATAATAAAAAAGGAGCAGGCTCTTAATCTGTTTCGCTCGTTACTTAGGCTTTTGATTTTACAGGCTCTTTCTCCGCAAAACTATTAGGCAACCCAGGAGGAAAGCTCCGCCGAACCCAAAGAGAACTGCGAGTGAAAGCCACGGAAATGGTTGTCCCAAAGCCGCCGCTCGCAAACATAAACTCGTGTGAGTAAGCGGCGAGATTAGAAGAACAACTCTTAGCGCTTCAGGAACTTGATTAAGTGAAAAAAATGTTCCACTCAAAAAGGACATGGGCAGCACTACTAAACTCATGAACACGCTCATATCCTGATGAGACTTTGCTACTAAAGCAACTAATACACCCAAGAAAGAAAAGACAAAACAAGTTACAACCAAAGTCAACCAGAACAATGGACTAATCGCTGGCAAAGGCGAAAAGAAAAAGCAAGCCACAAGCAAGGCAGCCGTGCTGATAAGCCCACGAAGCACACCTATCAAAGTTTTTCCAACAACAATGGAAAACAAACTGATCGGGGACATCAAAGCCTCGTCGAAGCACATGAAAAAAAGACGGTCAACATGGAGCTTCATTCCCGCGGCATTAAAGGCGGTAGTCATTGCTGTTAGCGCAATAATTCCGGGAATAACAAAATCAAGATAGCTATAACCTTCGATGCTAATTCCTCGCCCAAGACCGTAACCGAATGCCAGAAGGTAAAGGACTGGAGCAATGAGTGTAGTTGCCAGGGTCTTATGCCAGTTCCGACTTAGAAACCGCAAGTCAACCCAAAGAACCGAGTAAATATCCTGGATCATACTCAACGTTCTTCAGTCTCCTACCTTCGTGCCAGTCAGTTCCACAAAAACATCTTCTAAGTTAGAGTCCCGTATCACTATCCTTTTCGTGTCTGAAGGTAAAGCGTCGGCAAACTTCTTAGCGCATTCTTTATCACTAAAATATTTGTAAGCAGTAAGACCGCCCTCCTCCAAAACCTCGACTGTTGTAAGACCGATTTTCTGCCGCAACTCCTGTGGCGTGCCAAGGGCAATTAGTTGCCCATGATTCACAATGCCAACACGATGACACAAGGCCTCAGCCTCTTCGATGTAATGAGTTGTGAGGAAAATAGTTGTTCCATTTCCGTTAAGACGCCTAATCAAGTCCCACATGCGACGACGAGTCTGAACGTCAAGTCCCACAGTTGGCTCGTCCAGGAAAAGCAGCTTTGGTTTATGCATTAAAGCTCGAGCAATCATTGCTGCTTTTTTCATTCCCCCAGAAAGCTCGTTAATCATGCGTGAACTTTGATCAGCTAAGCCGACATAATCAAGCAACTCGACGATTCGGCTGTTTCGTTCGTCTCTTGGAATGTGATGAAGTCGACCGTGAAGTTCCATGTTTTCTTTTAGATTCAAGTCAAGATCCAAGTGTCAAATGCTGCTGAACTACACCTATAATTTTCTTGACTTCGCCAGGTTGCTTTTCCACGTCAAATCCTGACACCAAAACTGAACCCGAGGTAGCTTTGGCCAAAGTTGTAAGAATCCTGATTGTTGTTGTTTTTCCTGCTCCATTGGGTCCTAGAAAACCAAAAATTTCCCCTTCAGCGACGCTCAGATTCAAATCTTCGACTGCATTGATGCCTTTGTATTTCTTTGACAGGTTATTTGCGATTATCACTGGTTCCAAGTTGCATCACTTTTTGCTAGTCCGCAGGCTTTTCTGTTTGGCTTTGCCTGCGTGGGATAATCTCCCTATTGTTCCCTTAGATAATAGTTAAGGCTATACAAGGAATTTGGTGCGGGGGGTGGGATTTGAACCCACTATAGAGAAATAGGAGAGAAAGAATGCTTTTCTTGAGCGCCCCTCATTGCCCCTGCATCACTTTAGGAATGTAACCGCAAGCTGGATCCGACTCGAATAAGTCACCAGTGTAATATTCAGCGCGTGTTCGGCATCCACCACAAATTTCACGGTACTCGCAGACCCCACACTTGCCTTTCAGATTGCTTTTATCTCTAAGTTTTAGGTGCAATTCTGAGTGTTGTAATTCAGCCCAAGCCGTCGTTAGTTTCTTGTCTTTAATATTTCCTATTCGGTGTGCTTCATGGAACCCACATGCCCTGTAGTCTCCGTTTTCGGTAACGCTCATGTAGTTTCCGCCAATGCTGCATTTTCCCAAGATATCCGTTTTTGAACCAGTCCCAAAAATCAACGGGGTTTCTTTGGCGAACAATTCTGGCGTAGAAAGGAGCATACACGTTGACTTTGACCTTTCCTGCGTAGGCAACTTGCAAATCATAAATCTGGTTAAAAGCGGTCTCGTATTCTTCTGGTGAGGGTGCTAAATCAGGCATGTTAGTTCCGGCACGACCCACTGGCACGAGATTATGGTAAACTACCATTCTGGCTCCAAATTCAGCCGCCAATTTCGCCGGGTGTTCCATGTCTTTAATGTTATACTTCGTCATAGTAGTGACAATGCAATCCAGTATCCCGTTGTCGGACAGCTTCTTCATTGCAAACAACGCTTTGTCGTAGCTTCCTTGGCCCCTAATCTTATCGTTGGATTCTCGAGTACCGTCAATACTGACGGCAGTATGGACCTCGTTTTTTATGAGACGATTAAGACGTTTTTCGTCAAACGCAAAGCCACTGGTTATCAAGCTGACTTCAAAGCCTGTGCGCTTAGCATATTCGATGACGTCAAATATGTCTTCCCGAACAAGGGGTTCTCCTCCGCTTATTCCAAACCATGGTGCACCAAAATCGTAGACTTCATCAACAATTTTGTAGCCCAATTTAGTGTTAACTTCAGCGTCTTCAGGTTTCAGGGGTGGTGTATAGCTACAATACAGGCATTTACCGACGCATCTTCGGGTGCATCGCCAAGTTACCATATACAATGGAGCTTTACTAGTCATAGATTCACCAACCAAAAACCATTCTACAATCAAAACACAGCCCAGCTTCCACAACCGGAGAGAGAGGATGGGAAGCTGGGCTAGTGTCCTTTGCCATATTCTTATCCAAGTTAGCTTTCGGCCCCCTCGACACTAAGAGGACATTGCTCACAGGAGACAATTGTCTCAAAGTGGTTCTTCAGACATATGCAATTCTTCTTTTTGCTACACATTTTTTGGGGCTGCATCTGCTGCTTGTATTTCAAGATAGCAACGTCGAATTGATCTATGTCAGATTGGCCGTTTGATAGCCAAACTTCGAGGGTTTTATTTTGTAGTAGTTCCTGAACTCGTTTTGTTTCTTTGTTTGTCACGAGTGGCTGAAGGATTGTTTTGCCTGCTTCTTCAAACACCATGAAAGTTACGCATTTCATTTCAGGTTCGACTGGGACAGTGCGTTTCTTTGCAAGTTCGTATTTTTGTTTATTCGCAAAACTCTTCATTGCGAAGCCTCGGACGTATACCACAGTGAAGATTTTTGGATAAAATGCTTCTTGTAAAGATTTCTTGTCACAAGAAATATCTACTAACTTTTTTGCGGCTCTGTATTTCTTGACTTGAAATATCCGAATTTGATAGATAAATTATAATGCATCAAGGTTACACTGTTCCGTTGGTGAGAGGGAGTGTCAGGTTCAGAGGAAGAAACATATTCACTCATGTTCAGTTCCTTGAGACATCCTGCGCGCCGCAAGATTCTTCGAATGCTCTCAGAAAGAACAATGACATTCTCCAAGATGCTAGAGGAACTTGCGATACCGAGTTCCCACCTCACGTATCACCTTGAGAATCTTGGGGAACTTGTAATCAAAGAGAAAGACGGCAAGTATAAGCTATCAAGCTTTGGCAACGCAGCCGTCTCAATGATGAAGGGCGCAGAAGAAGTGCCCAACTCTAACTCAGACCATTTTAAGGCACTACCCATAAAGTGGAAATCACTCTACGCCGCGTTCGTCATTGGAATGGTGCTCTTGGCAAGTTTTTCCTTCATCCAATTTTCCTCCTTTAACCAACTTTCAGTCAACTACGACAAGCTGAATGCTGATTATGACGCCATTAAGGCCCAAAATGACCGTTTGTTGCAGTGGACTCCATCCGGCGACAAAGCCATGAACATTATCAATGAGGTCATCCAAATTGACGTATCAAAATATCAAGCCACCCTCGAAAACAACGGTCCCGCAGCACAAGTTAGGGCAGACTTGGGGGGAGTTGTTGAAGAAGTCTTCAAGTATACTTTAGCGAATAGTCAAAGCAGCTTCGAGTTGACCCTGAGGTTCAGGGATGGTCACTTTTCAATGTTTCAACTAACTCAACAAGAAGGCGCCCCAAACTTCCCACCTATCTACACCCAGATACAACCCATTGACCCCCTACAGACAACCAAAGCACTAATCCAGAGATACAAATCAGTAATGAATGACACTTACCTGGATGAAGCCTCCAGACTACTTGCAACTGCCACCAATAGTGAGAACGACCAGACTTTAGGAAACACGAAACTGCAGATTTCCCAATTCGGAATCAACGGAGGATCAAGACTCGTTTATACTGAGAATGGAACAGACTTTGACTGGAAGAGCCTAAGCATAAAAATCGAGAACCACATCGTAACCCAATTCAATGACGACTGGTTCCTATACAAAGTGGGCAGTACACAAGTCAATATCTCCAAAGACCAAGCGATACTTGCAGTCAAGAACGCCTTGAAAAACTTCTCATGGAACGCCAGCGGAATCCAAGTTAACAACTTCCAGGTAGTCGATAACCCTGTAAACGTCATGCTGCAATCTCAAATCAAAGAAACAGGCACCTTAGTACTATACCCATACTGGTACGTCACACTATACTTAGACAAAACGTATCCAGGTGGAGTAAGCAGGATAGCTGCAGGAGTTTGGGCAGACACGGGCAAAGTAGAAAACATGCAAGCCCTCGCTTCAGCATAACTTGAACCACCAACCAATTAACCCAACTCAAGATACCAGAAGTTTCTATAGATCATAGCATTGGTTTTTCTTGAGGCAACATCAACCGCTCATATTTCAGAAAAAGTGAACGCAAAAAATTGTTTTAAAAGAATTAGTTAATGGTGCGGAGGGTGGGATTTGAACACACGAACCCCTGCGGGATAGGAGCCTCAGTCCTACGCCTTTGACCATGCTGGGCGACCTCCGCTTAAGATTTTCTGCTAAAGCAGATAAGGCAGATAATAGAATCAGGATGGATATTAAAAGACTTTACGCCACTTCATGAAGCTATAGTGGTTCAAATGTTTCTTCCTTGGGAGTGCGCTTCTCTTATATTCCCCATCTTTCAAATACAAATGTGAAGGTAAATACCATGAGTTCGAAGTCAGCTCATTCAAAGCCAAAAATCGAAGCAAGCAAAGTGAAGCCTGAAGATGATGAATCTTGGAACCCAGATAAGATGATCAACAAACTCATGGCCTGTGATGCGAAGGTGGAAAGCAACTGGGTTGAACTCGGTTTACCTAAACTAGTTGATGATGTTATCAAGAATTATGAAACATTCGGGGGAATGGACCACCTCGAAGGAAAAGACTTACCATCAAAGAAGGCCGTAATTGAAGTCCTAGAAGATTTGCTAACCGTTTTCTTCCCTGGATATTTAGGCAAGTCGGAAATAACTAAGTCCAACGTGAAGTATGTAATTGGAAACACGTTAACTTCTGTTCATTCAAGACTTACAATAGAAGTGGAGAAAAGCCTCAAACATATTTGCCGTAAAATCAAGGTTTGCGGCGAGGACGTTTGCCATTCACGAGCTCAAATCGTTGTGAAAGAGGTTCTTGAAAAGATTCCTGAAATAAGAGAGCTCCTAAGCGGCGACGTTGAGGCAGCTTTTGACGGCGACCCAGCAGCCGTAAGTGCAGAAGAAGTCATAATCAGCTACCCATGCATTTTGGCGATAAGCACTTACAGAATCGCCCACGAACTCTACCTTCGCGGAGTCCCATTGATCCCCAGGATAATGAGCGAACACATCCATTCACTGACAGGAATAGATATTCATCCTGGCGCTAGAATCGGCAAGAACTTCTTCATTGATCACGGTACGGGCGTAGTAATTGGGGAGACTACGGAAATTGGTGACAACGTCAAAATGTACCAAGGTGTGACGTTAGGCGCATTGAGCTTTCCAAAAGATGAGAAAGGGCGCATCATTAAAGGAAGAAAGCGTCACCCAACTATTGGAAACAACGTCATAATCTACTCAGGGGCTACATTACTCGGAGCCACAGCAGTCATAGGCGACAACGTAGTCATCGGCGGGAATGTCTGGATAACCTCGGCTGTACCATCAAATACCAGAATAACAATTTCAACGCCTGAACAAAACATCAGAAAAGAGAAAAATGGTGTTTAGGAAAGATTTTTCCGTCTAGATGAGGCGGAAATTCTCTTTCACTGTGGTCAAAACTACGTGGGTATTAGTTCTTTCGACATAAGGCAAAGTTAACAGTCGCTTAGTGAAGGCACCTAAGTCTTCTCTACTTCTGAATTTAGCCACAATTACGGCATCAGTTAAGCCAGTGACATCGTAAACACTGCAAACATTGGGAATTTTGGCAATTTCTGCCTCAGTTTCAACTAACCTGCCTTTTGCAACGGTGATTTCGGTTACAACGGTTAGTTCATATCCGAGTTTCTCATGGTCTAAAAGAACGGAGTATCCTTTGATTAGACCTTCGTCTTCCATTTTTTTGGTTCTTGAAAGCACTGTGCCGACTGAGACGCCGACATTCTTGGCGATTTGTCTGCTTGAGAATCGTGCGTCCTCCAAGAGGGCTTTCAATATCTTGTTGTCAATTTCATTTAGCTCCATTTGATATTACTCCTGCACGTTTTTCCAATAACCTTAAGTTTTTTGAGACGTTCTTTTAATATTCAAACGGTTAAGTTTATAAAAGTTTAGTTTCTCTGCAGCCACAGGTTCAAACAAGAACCCAAGCTATACATTTGAAAACACGTAAGATTGACAGGAACTTGAAAGCAATGTTAAATTACTAGACCAAACCCCCAATTAATACCGTGAGCCGGGGCAAAATGCAAACAAAATATGACACTATTCTAGTTCTTGACTTCGGAGGCCAATATTGCCACCTCATCGGCAGAAGAATCAGAGAACACGGCGTCTTTTCAGAAATAGTTCCCCACGACATCACAGTCTCAGAAATTAAGGCACTTCAAGAAAAATTCAATATCAAAGGTATTGTTCTTTCAGGTGGGCCATCAAGTGTTTATGAACCAAACGCCCCCAGAATAGACCCTGCAATTCTGGATTTGAACCTCCCTGTTTTAGGATTATGCTATGGTCATCAGCTAATTGCTCAAATTGTTAAAGGGAAAGTTGAACCAGCGACCTGCAAGGAATATGGCAGTGCAGAAGTAAACATTGACAAACCAGTTGGGGTACTCAACGGATTAAATGCGAAAGAAACAGTATGGATGAGTCACGGTGACACAGTCTTTAATCTCCCTCCTGAATTTGAGCCGCTAGCTCACACCGAAAGTTGCCCAGTAGCCGCCTATCGGCATAAGCAGAAACCGATCTATGGACTGCAGTGGCACCCTGAAGTAATCCACACCCAACATGGAGCCGCAATGCTTCGAAACTTCATATTCGAAGTATGCAAATGCGAAGCCAACTGGAAAGTAGAAGACATAATCGGAAAAATGGTCGATGAAATAAAAGCCGACGTTGGCAATTCCACGGCAATTATAGGACTAAGCGGAGGAATTGATTCCAGTGTCGCCACAGCTCTCGCCGCTCAAGCTTTAGGCGACAAGCTGACCGCGGTTTACGTTGACCACGGTTTCATGAGGGAAGGCGAATCAGAAGCAATCAAAGAGACCTTTGAGAAATTTGACATAAACTTCGTTATGGCAAAATCCCAAGAACGATTTATGGGCAAACTCAAAGGCGTATCTGATCCAGAGAAGAAACGCAAGGTCATCGGAGAAGAATTCATCAGAGTGTTTGAGGAAGAAGCTGAAAAATCAGGCGCAGAATATCTGCTCCAAGGAACGATTTACCCCGACCGGATCGAATCGGGTTTCAGAAAAAATTCTGACGTTATAAAATCACATCATAACGTAGCAGGGCTACCGTCCAAAATTAAATTTAAGAAAATTGTGGAACCCTTACGCGATTTGTACAAAGATGAAGTGCGTAAAGTAGCAACTATGCTAGGATTACCAAAGGAAATCGTAAATAGACAACCATTTCCTGGACCGGGCTTGGCAGTTAGAATTATTGGAGAATTGACTGAGGAAAAAGTTAGAGTTGCAAAAAAAGCTGACGCTGTCGTCCGCGAAGAAATCGAAAAAAGCTGCATAGCTGAGAACCTGTGGCAATATTTTGCCGTTTTAACAGACACCAAGGCAACAGGTGTGAAAGGTGATTCTCGCGCGTACGGCTACGTTGTAGCGGTTCGGGCAGCTGAGAGTCGGGAAGCAATGACTGCAAACTTCGCCAAGATTCCATACCCGGTCCTTGAAAAAATCTCCACTAGAATAACCAACGAGATTCCAGAAGTCACCCGAGTCGTCTACGATATTACTCACAAACCGCCCGCCACAATTGAGTGGGAATAGACACTCTTTTCATATTGTTTATATCCAAACACCTGCGAATAGTAAACTCACAATTCGTTGGTCGTGAAACAACTGAAGGCTTTGATTCTAATAGGCGGATTCGGCACAAGACTAAGACCGCTAAGCTGCACTAGACCAAAAGCACTTTTCCCAATCGTCAACAAGCCCCTGCTTCAATGGACCTTTGAGAAACTCGCAGATAACGGCGTTGACGAAGTAATTCTGGCCGTTAACAAATTAACCCAGTTTCACATTAAACAACAAAAAATTCCTAGACACGGATTAATTGTAAAGTTTTCACTTGATCCGCCCAAAATGCCTCTAGGAACAGCGGGACCCGTAAAAAAGGCTGAAAAACTAATCGGCCACGACGAACCTTTCTTAGTTTTGAATGGAGACTTAATTACCGATATCAGTTATCGGGAAATCCTCCAATGTCACAAAGAGGGAGAAGCAGTAGCCACAATCGCTCTACACGAGGCTGAAGATCCCAGTAGATATGGTGTGGCCGAACTTACTAACGAAGGCCGAATAAAGCGTTTCATTGAAAAACCACCTAAGGGAACAGAACCTACCAAGCTCATAAACGCGGGCGTCTACGTTTTGAGCCCAAAGGTTTTTGATTACATTCCAACAGGAAGGGCAGTGTCTATGGAACGTGAAGTTTTTCCAATACTTGCTCAGGAAAACAAGCTTTACGGACATCAAGTTGGCGGTTTGTGGATTGACATAGGCAAACCAGAAGAATACCTAGAGACCAACAAAATTTTGCTTGACACAATCATTTGCAAAAACCGAAAGAATGGAACGTATGAACTAAAGAATCCAGTTGCTCTCGAAAAAGGCGTTTCAATCGGGGAAAATTCGGTAATTGGACCGTACACTGTTTTGGGCAAGAACGTAACGGTTGGAAAAAACGTTCAGATAAGCAATTCTGTGGTTTTTGCTGATGCAAAGGTTGATGATGATTCAGTGATTTGTGGAGCGCTAATCGGTGAGGCAGCTCGAATAGGTAAGAAAACGAGAATTTCTGACGGTTGTATTATTGCAGACCATGCAAAAGTCAAAGATGGAACCTTGCTTCACGAAAAAGTTTCCGTTTGCCCAGCCAAAGAAATCTGAAAGAATATTAGAAACCCTCAAATTTCTCTTAGAGAGCGGAGACTGAGGAACAATGAGTCAGAAGAAACTTTTTGGAACAAATGGCATTCGAGGTACTGTTAATATTGAATTAACTCCTGACATGGCAATTAAAGCGGGTTGTGCAATTGGAACTTTCTTTGGGCGAAAGAATTTGCTCGTTGGACATGATGCCCGCACTAGTGGAGAAATGTTTTCAAGGGCTGTAATTTCAGGTCTCACCTCAACGGGATGCAATGTATTCTTCACAGGGATGGCTCCGACACCTGCATTGCAATTTGCGGTGAAGAATCACAATATGGATGGTGGAGTAATCATCACTGCTTCTCATAACCCTCCAGAATATAATGGCATTAAAGTCATTTGGAGTGACGGAATAGAGATTAGTCATGAGCAGGAGACTGAAATAGAGAACATTTACTTTGAAGACAAGATTCAATTTGCTGAATGGAACAAGTTAGGAGCCAAACATCAGCTTTCTGGAATTAATGACGAATACATTGAAGCTATCAAGAAACATGTGGATCTCGGAAAAATTGCGGAAAAGCATTTTCACGTTGTGGTTGACGCTGCGAACAGCGTTGGCGGGTTAACTGCGCCCTTTCTAATGAGGGATTTGGGTTGCAAAATTACTAGCCTTAATGCAAATATTGACGGAACTTTTCCTGGAAGGATGCCTGAGCCTCGACCGGAAAATCTCGCAGATCTCTCACACATGGTGAAAGCTTTAGGCGCTGATTTGGGTGTTGCTTTTGATGGGGACGCAGACCGGTCAATTTTTGTTGATGAGACTGGGGAGATTCATATGGGTGACAAAACCTTTGCAGTTGTTGCAAAGCAGTTCCTTATTGAGAACCCGAATTCACAAATTGTTACTCCAGTAAGCTCTTCAACGCTCATAAAGGACATCGCAGACGCTTACAAAGGCGAAATTGTGTGGACTAAGGTGGGAAGCGTCACCGTTTCACAGAAAATGAAAGAAGTCAAAGCCAAACTAGGTGGAGAGGAGAACGGAGGAGTCTTTTATGGTCCTCACCAAGCAGTCCGCGACGGAGCCATGACAACAGCCCTAATTCTCAACATAATGGCGAAGACGGGAGAAAAGCTTTCGAAACTAATCAAAGAACAGCCTCAGTACTTCATAGAAAAAGGCAAGGTTGAATGCCCAGAAGAAAAGAAACCAAAAGTGCTAGAAAAACTGTTGGAACAAGTAAAGGGCATGAACATTAACACATTAGATGGAGTAAAAATCTGGTTCGACGACAAAAGCGCCATATTGGTCAGACCAAGCGGAACTGAACCTGCCTACAGAATGTACGCCGAAGCAAAAAACCAAAAAAGAGCAGTTAAGCTGGTTCAAGAATACACTTCCAAACTCCAGAAGATACTTGAAACCATTTAAGAAAGACTGCTTACTTTGTGGAAATGGCGAATACCGTGCCCCCAGTCCTGCATTTGAGCAAAGAAGACGTCGACATTCCCGAAAAACGCGTACTTTACACTGTTGGCCTTGTCGGATGTGGGCAAAGATCTCTTTTTTACGGTTTAAGCTTTGGGGCAGCAGGCTTCAAAGTTATTTGCACAGACGCAGATCAAAGCGTAGTTAAGCGGCTATCAAGAGGAAGTTTTCAACTTGGTGATCGTGAGGCAGAATCCAAGCTCAAGAGTTTGGTTAGGACTGAAAAATTAGTTGTAACAAATGACTTGAAAACCGCAGCAACAGAAAGTAACATAATAATTATAACTGTAAGCGCGAGAATTGATCCGAAAAAAGGACCTGACTACTCGGAAGTAGAGAACACTTGCAAGCAAATTGGTGCAGCTTTAAGAAAAGGATCTCTCGTCGTCTATGCCGGGGTGGCAGGATTTGGAATTGTGCAGAGTCTAATTAAGGAGACTCTTGAGAATACTTCAGGTTTCAAAGTTGGGGAAGACATTGGTTTAGCCTATAACCCGATTAATAATCTCGCTTCTAACGAGATTGCAGAACTTGTAGGACAAGAGCTGAAGATCGCAGCTAACGACAAGTATAGTCTGTCAGCGGCTTCTTTGATTTTTGAAACTATAGCAAAAAAAGGTGTCCGACGAATTAATGACACTAAAACTGCCGAAGTAGCAGCACTTTTTTCTGCAGTGAACCAAGACGTTAGTATTGCTTTGGCTAACGAGTTAGCGGTTTTATGCGAGAATGCTAGAATCGATTACGCTGAGACCGTGGGGCTTCTTGATGGAGCCTGCAGACAATTGTTGCCCACGATTGGGGAAGAAGACAATCGAAAGGAAGCTTATTTTCTTCTGGATAATGCCGAAAACTTGAACACTAAAATCCGGTTATCATTACTTGCCAGGCAAATTAACGAGGAAATGGTTAAACACGCGTTAAATTTGACTCAGGATGCTCTACATATTTGCGGAAAGACCTTGAGAAGGTCAAAGATTGCACTTCTGGGACCAGCTGAAATCGGAACAGGAGCAGCTGCTCTTATCGAACACTTAGAAGCAAAAGGCGCAAAAATTAGCAGATACGACCCCTTCAGATCTGGAAATGACAATTCAGACGAATCATCCTCAATTAAAAAAACTCTGAATGAGACGGCTGAAGGCACAGATTGCGTCATTATTCTGAAGGAACTAGAACAGCTTAAGCGATTAAACCTTAAGAAGTTAAAAGCAATAATGAAGTCA
This sequence comes from Candidatus Bathyarchaeota archaeon, assembly GCA_963735905.1. Lineage (GTDB taxonomy): Archaea > Thermoproteota > Bathyarchaeia > Bathyarchaeales > Bathycorpusculaceae > JADGNF01. Next base: position 132,685 of record CAVTMS010000015.1, read on the forward strand.
CCCGCTGCCCTGATTGATTTGACGGGATTAACTGAACCTGCAAAAGCTGAGAACGAGGGTTTCATTTACCGGGGAATTGGAAGAGGAGTTTGGAAGAAATGAAAAAGCTCGGAGTCGCTGTAATAGGAACAGGTTTCTGGGGAAGAAACCACGCAAGAGTCTACAAAGAACTGGAATCAACAAATCTTATCGCAATCTGCGACGTAAACGCTGAGCGAGCCAAAGCTATAGCTGACCAGTTCGGAGTGAAAGCTTACACCGATAGTTCACGGATGCTAAAGAATAAGGAAATTGAGGCGGTCAACGTCTGCACTTGGTCAACAATGCTAGCCAAAGAAGCACAAAAGGCGCTTCACGCCGGAAAGCACGTTCTGGTTGAAAAACCAATGGCTACTAACACAAAGCAAGCCGAAAAACTTCTCGCAACTGCCGACGAAAACGGACTGCAATTAACTGTTGGGTTCTTGATGAGATTCATTCCTGGATTGCGGCTCATTCGAGAAGCTGTGGAGTCCAAGAAAATCGGCGATCTCGTATCTGCCACTGCAAAGAGAGTTTCTCAGTGGCCAGAGAGAATAGGTGATGTAGGCGTAGTGAAAGATACAGCAATTCATGACATAGATATTATGCGGTACGTTTCAAATCGAGACCCCATAAGCGTGTACGCGAAAACAGGCAACATGAAACATAGGCAATTTGAGGATTACGCTCAGATTATGCTAACGTTTGAAGGCGGAGAAAGCGCTTTCATAGAGTCAAACTGGTTGACACCCTACAAAACAAGAACTCTAAATGTAACTGGAAGCGACGGCATCATGAGATTGGACTACATTACCCAAGAACTATGGATAGAAAACGCGAAAGAAACGCTCCAGCCAAGATTACCATTCCAAGAACCCCTAAAGGCGGAGCTACAACATTTCGTCGAATGTATTACAGAAAAGAAGAAGCCTCTTGTAACTGGTGTTGACGGCTTGAAAGCATTGCAAATCGCGATGGCGGCACTTCAATCTTCAGCCAAGAATACGGCTGTAAAACTGAAGTAATCTTAAAAGAAAGAAGTTTAGCCTTTCAACTTGAAGGGTTTGCCTTCAGTCACTATTTCTTTTGGAATTTTTTCTTTCCATTTTTTCAGAAACGGCAAATCCTCTGCTTCTTTTCGTAATTCGTCAGGAAGCATTTCTGGAATTTCGTCTCGTATAGGATACCAGCGGTGGCATTTTGGACAAACAATTAGACCTTCAACGATTTCGTCTTTTTCCTCGAAAACGTGGAGATCAAGGGGATAGAACTTGTCGATTGGGCATGCGAGGATATCCATTAGTTTTCTTTTCATTGCCATTCACTTAAGCAAGATTATCGGGATACGGCATTATTAAAACTTATCAACCCTTGATTCGAATGTCGGTTACTATCTGATGCCAGTGTGGACCCGTTCTGCGAACTTCTCTCGAAAGGGAGATCTCAAAATCCAGTTCTAACTCAGCAATCCTCTTTTCAATTTTTGTTTTTGCGTTTTGTATAGGATCTTCTGTTTTGCTTGCATGCTCGAAGGTGTGGCAGTGTATCAAACCGCCTGATTTTTTAAGTGCAGAAATTGCGCAAGGCAAGTATTCTAAGGCTTTTTCAGGAAGCGGCATCAGAACCCGGTCAGCTAAGCCGCAGAGTTGGGTTTGGATTATTGTTTTTGAGTCGCCCAACAGGGGAATTACTTTTCCATAAACATTGTTGATCCGGATGTTTTCAGTCATAAATTGAACTGCGTCAGGGTTGATATCTATGGAAAATACTTTCGCTGTCGGCACTTGAGCGGCAATCAAGATAGAGAAGCAGCCTACCCCTGCGAACATATTGACAACTGTTTCACAATTCTGCGTTAGTTTCGCTATTCGGTTCCTTTCATGCTTTAGTCTCGGTGAGAAATAACATGTCTCCAAATCAACTGAAAATGAACAACCGAATTCCTTGTAAACAGTAGTGGTTTTGTTTTCTCCTGCGATACAGATCAGTTTGCGAAGTCTGTGATCTCCTGAGACGCGTGAAATTTGAGCCAGCACAGTTTTGATGTTTTTTTGCCGAGCCAATATTGATTGACCGAGAGCTTGGCAGGCTTCTTTGGAGATTGAAGGTAATTTAACAATGGCTATATCGCCAATCATATCGAATGCGTTGTAGACGCCTGGATCTCCATTGGGTGTTTTGATGTGAGCTAGAGCTTCTCTGAGTCTTTCCGGCAAAGTTTGCCCTTCATTAATTTTGGATTGACTGAAAACGTTTAAAAGCAAAAAACGTTTCCTTTGTAGAAAGAGGAAGCTTTATGGAAAAATCCGGAATTGTTTATGAGTGTATGCGTTGCGGTGCTCGGGTTCCGTCTGAAGAGCTTGAACTGCGAGGCGGAGAAACCAAGTGCATCATTTGCGGGTATCGAATTTTGAAAAAGGTTAAACCGCCAGTCGTTAAACGCATTCAAGCAAAATAAATTGGTAAAAAAGCGTCTCCGAATTAGGAGCGCGGGTTAACTTTTTTTCTTATTGTTTTTACTGCAGTCTTAGTAGATATCTCTGTCTCCAAACTTGCGCAGCGCTTTTCCTTTGAGTTTCACGGGTTCGTCAATGTCGTCTTCGAAGTCTCTTTCTACGGTTTGACGCTTTACTGTTTCTCCACAAATTGCGTGGGGAAGTAAACGTCTTTTCATGCACATAGAGTACTGGCAATTTGCTACATTGCACTTTTCTTCTGTCCAACTACATTGTACGCCATCGCGACGATAGAACGCGGAGTTTTTTGCGCATTTAAAAGATGGGCATGTTGGAGAACAAGCTTTTGCTTGAGCCAATAAGGTACACCTCAATTGTTAAGTTTATAGAATTCATGTCACGTGAACTTTATTGATAGGTGTATTTCTGGAATATAATATAAAGTTTTTCGCGAAAGTCTCCTTTTCGCGATCTTAATTTCCACTTCTGCGAGGCAACCTGAAACCTGTGCGTCTGTAGACTTCGAGGATTACGAGCAGAAGAATCACAAGCACAACCAAGATTATGGTGGCCAATACGCTGGTATCGACTAATGATCCTCCAAACAGGACATATTTTGCCATTGAAAGCGTGATTGTAGTTGGTGAGGTTATTTCCAGATTCTTTGCAATGAATGCTTTTTGGTTTCCAGTCGGATACGCTGTGATTTCCATATTCCCGCCTATAACACTGCTGAATGTTGCTGTTCCGTCGCTTTTTGTTGTGGCTGATTGCGTGGTCATTCCTGGTCTGCTAAGTTGAATGTAGACGTTGCTTATTGGAGCCCCGAAGTAATCAACTACTTTTACTGACACTTGCAGGTTGTATAGTGTGCATGTGATTTGGGTTTGTGTGTTGCTCAACACGTTGATTACTGTTTCGTTGAGGAGTACGTTATCGGCTGTGTACGCATCTAGCCGGTATTGTCCAAAAGTTACTTGTAATTGTGCTGCTCCATTGCTGTCAGTGGTTACGCTGTAGAAAATTCCGCTTGCTTGTTCGATTAGTGTAACTCGGGTGTTTGCAAGTGGTTTAGAGGTGTAGTCAACAAGTGTTAGGCTTAGAGGTTCGTCTGGGCAAATTACTATAATTTGCGATGTTGGCTGTGTTGGCGCTGTGCTGGATGTTTGATTGAATACTGTGCTGAATTTTGAAGCGACTATTGAATAGGTTATTCCTGGCAAGGTGGAGTTTAAAGTGTAGATGCCAGTAAGATCTGTTTGCCCGCTGGCTGTACCTGTCTGTGTTGCCCCGGAGCTGGTCACGAATGGATATGTTACGTTTAAGTTGGCGAATGGTATTACAACGCCTCTTTTATCTTGGACTTTTATAGAAAGATCAGTTAATTGGCATGTAATTGTGTTAGTGCTCGTTCCAGTTACGGTGAGTGTTATCTCGCCTACTTTTACTTGGTTCCAATACGCCGCTAATTTTACCGATCCTTTTTCAAGGTTAATTGTGGTCAAACCTGCGTCGTCGGTGACATTGGTAAATGTTTGGTTTGCCGCTTGGTCAGTCGCTTGGATTGATATTTGAGGAACGATTTCTCCTGCCAAGTTTAGTGCTTTAATGTTTACTGGGTACCCCAAAATTGTGAAGGTTTGTGTGTCGACAACCAATTTTGAAGGAGTTGTCTGAGGACTTAAAGTGACTGTGTAAGTTCCAATTGCAGCTTCATTTGGAATTACATAGGTTGTTGCGATTGCTCCTTGGCTTGATGCAGTTATAGGTTGTGAAGAAATTGGAGCGTTGTTGAATGATACTGAAACAGTTACTACTTGGCTGGGTTGATAGCCTAAAGCGTTTATTTTGACTGTGTCTTGTCGGTGATATTGGGTCAGGTCGGTGAAGCCTACGTTAAATGTGCTTTGACCTAGACCTTGAGTTTGGTTAAAATAGGCTGTGTATGAGCCTGCATATAGGGTTGAGGCCCCTGACGGCGAGAAGCTTGAATCGGGATAAGTTACTAATGATTGGGCAGTTCCCAAAGACGACGTTGTGAACGAAATAGTTTTTGTGAAGTTTAGAACGGAATTAGGAGATACAACGCGAACTTCAGCCCCATAAGAGGTATTGGGACTTCCTCCAGTCACTGTAACGTTCAGAACTACATTGTTGCCCTCTTGTATTTGAGAAGGTGGTACTGGAATGGTGGTTGGGGTTACTGAAAAAGCAGTTAAAACGGGGAAAGCTAACGTTGTGTTTTGATTTATTGCTATATCTGTTAGAGTGAAAGTGTAGTCTCCGGCGGAAACCTCTGGCATGCTGAAGTTGGCATCTATAAAGAAGCCTTGGGAGATCCCTGATTCTATGACTTTATCATTGAAGTAGAGACGATAGGAGCCATTGTACGTAACCATGGAAGCGAGAAGGCTCACGGGTTGACCTACTGTGGCGTTTTGTAATTGTTCAAAACCGCCCAGAAGCAGTTAAGTAGAATATTCGCAAGCCGTAAGGCGATTGCCCTTGCCCTAGGACTTGAGGGCTTGAAATCGACGCGAACAGAAGGGCAGCGCCCATTATAGTTAAGAGGGTAATTGTAATGGCTTTTTGGTTCAAACCTGATGACTCCTATATGCGGTAAAGTTTACTCTTCGAGATTGAACATTTACTATCTGAGAACATTTTAAACTTTGCCTTTTATTTTGTTTCACCATCAAGACGTAAATTTCCCAAAATTTTGTTCCTATTCTTGTTCTTCTAAATTTTTTTGAACAGGTTCAATTGAAATGTTATAGCTTGTCTTCTCAAATATCAAAAAGTGCCTTGGATGCGAGACGGTTTAATAACGCGTTCTTAGCTAAGTGTTCTAAACTTATCCAGTGGATCTGTGAATCTCTTGGAGGAACTTGTTCCCGCTCCGCTTATTCAGGCATTGCGAAAGCACAAATACCATCGCGTTGGAACGCATTCAGCCGTGAAGAGGTGCAAGTGGTTCTACGAATCATTAATCAATGGCAGATCATGTTACAAACAGAAGTTTTACGGAATAAATTCACACCAATGCATCCAAATGTCGCCAGCTCTTTTCTACTGCACCCAGCAGTGCCTGTTTTGTTGGAGAGCTCAAAACGGAGATTTGCAGATTACTTGGAACGAACTGAAGTTGCCCGAGTGGGAACAACCTGAAAAGATTGCCCAGGGAATGCTTAAGGCCCAAGATAGAATCCTGACGGGTTACAAAGATCATCCAAAAACCGACCCCCAGAAACTAAGGGAAGCTTATCGCCCAAGGCACGTTGCCATCAGTCTAACGGGGGAACCGTTGATGTATGAGCCTCTAGGAGAGCTGCTTCGCACGCTTCATTCTAAGGGGTTGACTACTTTTTTGGTTTCCAATGGGACTTTGCCTGAGAAACTTTCGAAGTTAGGCCAAGAACCGACGCAATTATACACTTCAGTATGTGCACCCAACGAAGAGGTCTTCAAGCGTGTTTGTCGTCCCCAAATACCGGATGCTTGGAAGCGACTAAATGAGACTTTGGCTATTCTGCCAAGTTTTCGCTGCCCCACAGTCATCCGTTCGACATTGATTAAGGACCATAACATGGATGACATTGAAGGATACGCTAAGCTTGTGGCGAAAGCTGAGCCAACGTACATTGAGGCAAAGGCCTACATGCATGTCGGCTATTCGGGATTGCGTTTAGGTTTTGACAAAATGCCAAGCCACAAAGAGGTTTTTGACTTCGCACTACGCCTATCTGAGAAGACAGGTTACAAGATCTTGGATGAATCACCAGACAGTAGAGTTGTCTTGCTTAGCAAGTTAGAAAAGCCCATTCGGTTCACTTCTCCCTGAAAAAAGAGCATCTAGTAAATCATTCACGTTTTCGACTTTTCGTTTAAAATTAATAAGATTAGGGATTGAAACGTGAATTCAATCCTTAAATAGACAATTTGTGGTACCCTAACCTTGAACCTACAATTTAAGTCAAAAGGTGGTGAATTATCTGGTTAATGAAGGGAGAGGACGTCTATTCAAAAGAAAAGACGGAAAGTATCTAGTCTATTTGCCAAAAGATCTAGCCGAGGACAGCATGTTTCCGTTCAAGGAAGCTGACTCAGTTTTTGTTAAGGTAAGTTTCAAGCTTGGAGATAGCAAGCTCCACGTTGAGAAATGGGTAGGACCTGAAGAAGCAGGCCTCTAAAAGGAAACCTATAACAGGTTTCCGTCACCATTTTTAATACTAATCGAAATTGGTTTGGATTTGAGACTGTGCCATCTCTAAAAACTTTGTTGAAAGAAGTTAAGCATGAGCTTACCCAGAAAGAGAAAGTCTGGGAAGAATCCCATGAAATAATGCGGAAAATAACTAGCCAATCAAAACAAGCTATACTTCTTAGTCACCAAAAGAGAATAGACGAAGCAAAAAAGAATCTTGAACATGCCAAAGAACTCATCGCTAAACTGAAAGAATCAACAAAGGACTACCCAGCCATATCATATGGGGGCATGTTTAGCGCCGCTCTGCAAGAATATTCGGAAGCATGCATCTTCATCACTCTGATTGAGGAATCACGATTCTTAACGCCCAGCAGAAATTGAAGTGCCGCCAGTTGACTATGTTTTAGGCTTGGCAGATGTGGTCGGCGAATACAGACGATTGGCATTGGATGCGCTTGCGAGAAGGAGATGTTGCCAAGGGTGAGAAATGCCTTCAAACTATGGATGAGATTTACGTCGAACTAGAAGCTTTGGACGAAGCATACATGCTTGTTCCAGGGTTGAGAAGAAAAAACGATGTTGCAAGAAGAATAATTGAGTCAACCCGCGGCGACATAACTCAGGAAGTTCGTCGAAAATCTTTGGAAGATTATCTTCGCCAGTTTGAAGCGCGACAAGAGAAAAATTTCCAATCCCAAAAAGGACAATGATTTTCCCTATCAAAATCGAATTCGCAAGCCAATCCGCGAAGCGTTTTTAATTGTCTCTCAGGAGCGGAAAGCCAAAATTACAGACTCCCCAACAATAGGTGAGAAGTGAAGGCAACGTTGAATTCCAAACTGCAAGAATTGGCTGACAAAATTCAGAATGAAACACTTCGAAAGAAAGTAATGGATTTCTTAGAGAATCCCACATTCAGATTAGATGGTAAAGTGTATTCTGGACCTTCTTTTGATGTTTCTCCCGGAGGAATAACTCATCATCACACTTACGAAGGTGGTTATCTAGAGCATGTTTTGGCAACGGAGAAAATCGCTTCTGCACTTTGTGATGTAGCCGAGCAAATTTACGGGGGCAAAGTGGATAGGGACCTCGTGACTGCAGGAGTTTTGCTACATGACATTTACAAACCAGTCACGTACAAGATGGATGAAAAGGGCGGGTTCACTTCTTCGCCTTTAGTTGATTTTTTGGACCACATTTCCTTGGCAACGGCGGAACTTGTCCGAAGAGACTTTCCTATAGAGCTCGTTCACATCGTAACAGCGCATTATGGTAGTCACGGACCCACATATCCTAGAACTGTTGAGGCTTTAGTGGTTCATTTGGCAGACAATACCGATTCGCAGCTAAACGGACAAGTGCTTAATGCTGCGGGATTCTTAATGCGGAAAACGAGCGGTGAAGGAATACCTAACTTGACGTCGAAGGAGGCTTTCGAAATAGTTCATTCGAAGACGACCGAAGGCTGGAAGGGCGTAGAAAGAACCGTTGAGAAAATAAGCCAAGAGCGGTCGTCACAGAAAACTTAATACCCAATAAGTGTGAAAAGGCAGTGGCGAACGGCATGGAAGCTGAGAAAGTAGAACAGAAAGAAATGACACCGGAAATTACTTTCGACGAATTCCTTAAGCTTGACTTTCGCGTCGGCAAGGTTCTTGAGGTTATCCCAGTTCCCAATTCGAAGAAACTTATGCGGATCATGGTGGATTTTGGCACTGAAAAAAGGCAGGCGGTTGCGGGATTATTGCAGTATTACAAGCCTGAAGATCTAGTTGGTAAGAAATGTGTTTTCTTGCTTAATTTAAAGAAGCGTGTGATGGCAGGTTTTGAGTCGCAGTGTATGATTTTGGCTGCTGAAGATGAAAAAGGTGTGGTTTCCGTGTTGCAGCCTGAGAAGGACGTTACCGAAGGAAGCAAAGTCGGCTAGTTTCTCACGATTTACAATTCAGTTATTCTTTATCATTTAGGTGGAAAAGTAAATTAGGACAACAAAGCACGTTTACTGTGCTTTATTTGAGGGTTATTTATGGCAGCTGACGAAGGAGCTTTGATGTGGGTTGAAAAGTATCGTCCAAAGAATCTGGACGAAGTAGTGGATCTTAAAGACATTGTTGAAAGTTTAAAGGCGTTCATGAAGAACCCCAAAACAATGCCACATCTAATGCTAGCAGGCATTCCTGGAACCGGCAAAACCACGGTTGCTCTTTGCATAGCTCGTGAATTATTCGGTCAAAATTGGAGAACATTCACTTTAGAGCTAAACGCTTCAGATGAAAGAGGTATTGATACCGTTCGAGATAGAGTTAAAGATTTTTCACGTTACAGCAGAGCAGCATTCGGAAATGTTCCCTTCGCGCTAATAATTCTCGACGAATGCGATCAAATGACTGGAGCAGCTCAAACTGCGCTTAGAAGAATTATGGAGACTAGTTCGAGAACATCCAGATTCATCCTCATATGTAATCAATCAGGCAAAATAATTGAGCCCATACAAAGCCGGTGCGCAATATTCCGCTTTTCTAAGCTTGATCACAAAGCAATGGTGGATCAACTGTTCTGCATAGCAAAGAAAGAAAAAGTAACATTAACGCCTGAAGCAGCTGAAAAAATCGTGGACTATGCAGAAGGAGACCTTAGACATGCGATCAATGCCTTGCAAGCTGCATCCGCCTACAGAGACGGATTAGTTGATGGAAATACGGTTTCAAAAGTTGTTGGAGAAGCTAGCCCAGCGCAAGTTCAAATCATGATTAGGAAAGCGCTTTACGGCGATTTTATAGAAGCAAGAAAACTTATGTATGAACTAATGGGATCTTTTGGATTTTCAGGCTCCGAAATTGTACGTCAAATGCAGCGAGAACTCTTCAAAATATCCTCTTTAACACCTGAACAAAAAGCCGACTTATCCAACGTTATCGGTGAATACGATTACCGTTTAACGCAAGGTGCCAACAGCGACATACAGCTAAGCGCATTACTTGCCCAATTCGCAAAGATCGGTAAAGCTTCAGGGGAAAGCAGTTGAAAGAGGACCTCTTATGGGTTGAAAAGTATCGCCCCAAAAAGATAGGCGACGTCATAGGCAACGAAGAAGCCAAAGTTGCCTTCATAGACTGGCTAAAGAACAAACGACGGACAAAAAAGGCAGTGCTACTTTATGGTCCTCCAGGCGTTGGCAAAACTACCATAGTTAACGCAGCCGCAAACGAGTTTGGCTTCAGAGTCATCGAAATGAATGCCAGCGACACCCGATCAGAAAAAGCCATTAACGCTGTCGCCATACCTGCTACGTCTTTTGTAGCACTTGACACTTTTTCTTCAGACATAAAGGGCAGTGTTCTTTTCTTGGACGAAGTCGACGGGATTGCAGGTAACGAAGACCGCGGCGGTGTTGGAGCAATAATAAAAATAGTCGAGAACGCTCGAGTCCCCGTTATCATGGCTGCTAACGATCCTGATTTGGAGAAGCTTCGACCACTCAAAAAAGTCTGCACTTTGGTTAGATTTCAACAAGTACGCATCCCTTTGATTATTGCCACGCTTAGAAAAATATGCCAAAAAGAGCACGTTGAGGCTGAATTTGAAGCTCTTGAAAGAATAGCACAAAACAGCCGGGGCGATGTACGCTCAGCAATCAATGACTTGCAAGGTATAGCTGAACCAAACAAAATTCTGACACTTCAAGATACAATGACGCTGAGCCTAAGAAACAAAGACGTAAGCATGGATGAGACATTGAAAGGATATTTCTCAGCTAAGTCCCTTTTAGAAGCGTCAATGTTGTTGAGCCGTTCAAGCGTAGATTACGATGATTTACTGATGGCCGTTGGCGATAACCTGCCTCTACGGTATTCCGATCCTGTGAAGCTTGCTCAAGCATATGATTTCGTTTCCCAAGCAGACATGTTTAGAGGAAGGATCGGTACCGAAAATTGGCACTTGTTGAAATATTTTTTTAATTCCTTGTCTAAAGCAGCAACTGTTTCGCCTGAATCCTACAAACCCTTCACGTTAATTTCGCCGCCCATAAGAGTTATCACTTTGTTTTGGACGAAAGGTAAACGGAACATGCTGGACGCAATTTGTAGCAAGATTGGCCAAAGATGCCACGTTTCACGGAAAACCGCCAAAGAAGACTTCGTCCCAATCTTAAAGATTCTAATTGCAAATCAAAAGGCTTCTCAAGTTATCGCCTGGCTTGAATTAACAGCTGAAGAAGCTGACTTCTTGGCGAAGATGAACAAATTTTAGCGGAGTACGATGAGAAATGGTTGTTTTGAATAAGAAATCGTTCAAACTTCCTCGTGTCGAGAAAGAGAAATTCGTTCTTCTCATGAGGCTCGGTTTGGGATACGACCGAGTGAATGGCACTTACAGCATAAGCAGCTACAATAACATCGAAAAACTCACTGACACTATTTCAGAAATCCTCAAAGACGAAAATATAAGCTTCACGCAGAGCTGCCTTATTTGTGGCGAAGATTTTCCATGCCAAGAATGCAAGTACATTGAAATGTGCTCAACGAAAAACTTACCTTTTCATTGTGTTTGTTCGAATTGTCTAAAAGAAGGAAAAACACTCAAAGAATAGAACAAACTGGAAAACTATATTGATCGAACAAAGCTTACATCACGGATCCCGGTTTTTGAGCTATAGGAAAAATTAATTAAACGCTCCAACAGTGTCTCCATCGTAGAAAGTAATTGTTTTGGAGCAGTTGTTTATGGTGAAAACTAAACCTAAGACTGTGGATGAGATTTTCAGCAAGGTTGATGATGACGAAGAGAAAAAGATCGCGGATAATCTCCGAGCCTTAGTGAAGGAAGCCGTGCCCAAGGCTATTGAGATTGTTCGGCAAGGAAGATTAACTTACACAATGAATGGAAAAGACTTTGCAGGAATCAGGCTTACAAAAGGACATGTAGATTTACTTTTCTTCCAAAGTGCAAGCTTAAGCTCGCCACATTTGAAAGGACAGGGAACAATTGGCGATCCAAAGCACATTATAGTAGTTACATTGAAGAATTTCGAAGAAGCTGAAGCAAAGAGATTGTTGAAAGAAGCCGCGGCACAGTCCTAAAACTCTGGTTGTTTGCGTATGGCAGAAGAACATACTGGTCTAACCGTTGCTCTGGCTCAGCTCAAGCTTGCAGCTCAAAGACTTCAACTGAATTCTGGAATTCACAAAATGCTCAGCCAACCCAAACGCTCGATCTCAGTAAGTATCGACATCCGATTAGACAACGGCTCAATTGCAGTTTTTAACGGCGTTAGGGTTCAACATTGGGATGTGCGTGGACCTTTCAAAGGCGGAATACGATTTTACCCAGACATAACTCTTGACGAAGTCACTGCTTTGTCCATGTTGATGACATGGAAATGTGCCATAGCCGACATCCCATACGGGGGAGCCAAAGGTGGTATCTGCGTAGATTCTAAGAAAATGAGCAAACACGAACTTGAACGGCTCACCAGGCGCTACGTAAGTTTGATTGTCGAATATCTCGGTCCGCATCGGGACATTCCGGCGCCAGACATGTACACTGATTCTCAAACAATGGCCTGGATTATGGATACGTACAGCCAACTCAAAGGGTACAGCGTTCCTGAATGCGTAACAGGTAAACCCATCGAAATCGGCGGATCCGAAGGAAGAACTGAAGCCACGGGGAGAGGAGTAATTCACTGCATAAAAGAAGCTGCACAAAAAAACGACCTCAAGCTGAAAGATGCAACAATAGCAATTCAGGGTTTTGGCAACGTAGGATATCACGCTGCCCAAACAGCGATCGAGACAGGATGCAAAGTTGTTGCGGTAAGCGATTCTTCAGGCGGAATCTATAACGCAAGAGGCATCACTCCAGCTGAAGTCTTGACCCACAAGGAGAAAACTGGTTCTGTTCAGAATTATCCCGGCTGCAAGAACATAACCAACGAAGAACTCTTGGAAACTAAATGCGACATCCTCATTCCTGCGGCCATGGAAAACCAAATAACCTGCAAAAACGCTGACAAAATCAAAGCCCGAATGGTAGCAGAAGCCGCCAACGGACCCACCACACCTGAAGCTGACAAATGCCTCCAAGAAAAAGGCATATGCTTAATCCCCGACATCCTGGCCAACAGCGGCGGCGTAACAGTAAGCTACTTCGAATGGGTACAAAACCTCACTCGAGAACACTGGACACTAGAACAAGTCAATACAAAGCTCGAAACTAAAATGACCAAAGCATTTGACGACGTTTATGCACTTTCGCAAAAAGAAGAAAGTGATCTGCGAACAGCAGCCCTTATGCTAGGTGTAGGACGGGTTGCAAACGGAATCAAAGTCCTAGGACTCTGGCCATAAAAAGGCCATTCCCGTTTGTCAATTTTTCAGATTTCGACGGGTTTATTTGCGTTTTTTGATGCTTATGGGTAACCCCTTTGAGCTAAAGTGAGATATGGAATCGTATTTTCTGCTTGGAAAAAAAGACTAAGTTCAAACGAGCTATTTATCTAAAAGGTTAAATGCTTTTTTCTCGTATCAGTTGAACCCCACAAAACAAAGGGTTAATGGGTTTGAGGGATAAGTGTGCCGCTGAAACTGGAAAATTTGGATTTTCGTTTCGATAATTCCCGCGTGAAAGTCATTGCGAATAGGAATTACCCTGAAATGAAACTGGGGGGACTTAGCGTTGGGCCATTTCAGGAAGGCAACGAATACGACGTATATTATTGGATAGCTGTTGAGCTCGCCCAAGCCGGAATTGCACATTTCCGCGAAGAAGACGCGCTAGACGCCACCAAACTCTATAAAGTTCAATGGAAAGAACGCGTCCAAGTTGCAGGGCAAATCAGCGAGCTCCCCGAAGACTTCTACCCAAAACTTCGTTCGTACCTTGAACGATTAAGAAACGAAATTGCCAAGCAACCACAAAAAATTCAAGAATACGAAAAAGCAAAATCTCTCGCTTCAGACATCGTTAACTCCAGGTTAAAAAAAATAGTCACTTTATCATCAGGTCCTACCCAAGGCGAGCAAATTCTCCAGAAACTCACTATTGAAGAACGAATGGTGTATATGCAGTTAGGAAAAATCGTTAGCGCATGGAAATCCAAAATCCTCGAGCTTGAAACTGAAGGATGAGATGTTAAATGGCCAGAGAAGAATCCATAGATCCTCAAGAGCGTTTTCTTGAGTTTTTCAAGAAAGAAAAGTACCGCCAAAGAATTAGCCAGATGGCCATTCAGGGAAAAGAATCCTTCGCAGTAGATTTCGAAGAACTTTTTGGATATGACCAGAAACTCGCTGAAACCCTCCTCGATAAACCAGATGCATTTCTCGAACATGCAAACAACGCTGCCTACGCTCAGCTTGGCATCGAAGAGAGAGAATATGCCGAAAAAATGGAGAAAATCGTCGTCCGCATAACCCAACTATTAGGTAGAGAACAGCTGCGCAAACTGGGCAGCAAACAAATGGGTAAACTCGTAATGGTTGAAGCCATAGTGGTTCGAGCCACACCTGTCAGACCCATGGTTATGCAAGCTGCCTTCAAATGCAAACGATGCGGCACAGTTACCCGACTAGAACAAACAGGACAATTCCTAAAAGCACCGACCGTCTGCACGAGCCCAGACTGTGGAAAAGACGGTCCATTTGAATTCGTTCAAGACGAATCCCTTTTTATCGATTCACAAGATCTACGTTTACAAGAAAAACCAGAGGACTTGCCTCCAGGACAACTCCCAAGAACGCTTGCTGTAAAGCTAATTGGAAGCGAAGTTGTTGACGTAGCCAGACCAGGAGACCACGTATCCATTGTGGGCATAGTCCACGCATTCGCGCCTTCACGACCAGGTATAGGAAAGCTCCGCACCTTCATCCTGCAATTAGACGCCAATAGCATTGAAGTTATGGGCAAAGAACCCGAAACATCTGTTAGAACGACAGAAGAAGAAGAAAAAATCATCGCTCTGTCAAAAGACCCTCTCATTTACAAGAAACTAATTAGCTCCATTGCGCCCTCTATTTTCGGTTACTCACACATCAAGGAAGCTATTTTGTACCTACTCTGCGGAGGGGTATCAAAGACCTTGCCGGACGTAAACGTAAGGGGAGAAATGAACGCCCTCTTAATTGGAGATCCAGGTACCGCCAAATCTCAACTTCTCCAATACGTCGCGAGAATCGCACCTCGGGGTTTGTATACGTCAGGACGAGGAACAACCGCCGCAGGATTAACCGCAGCTGTAATTCGTGAAAAAGGAGGAAGTATGAGTCTTGAAGCCGGTGCACTCGTATTAGCCGACAAAGGAATTGCGTGCATTGACGAAATGGACAAAATGCGCCCTGAAGACCGAGTCGCCATTCACGAAGCCATGGAACAACACACTGTTTCAGTTGCGAAAGGAGGCATTGTTGCAACCCTAAACGCTCGAACAGCTGTACTTGCAGCAGCTAACCCAGCCTTGGGCAGATATGAACCTCACCGAACTGTTGCAGAAAACATCAGTTTGCCAGTTACAATCCTTTCCAGATTCGACATAATATTCGTTCTAAGAGACGTGCCAAACAGAGAAGCAGACGCAAAAATGACACAGCACATCTTGGAAATTCACCAAAGAGGCAAAAGCCCTGTGGAAGCACCAATCGAAGCAGACCTTCTCAGAAAATACATAAGTTACTCCAAATCAATCCAACCAGAACTTGGCAACGATGCGTTAGGCCGCTTACGCGAATTTTACTTGGCAATGCGTTCAGCAAGCGAATCCGAAGGCTCACCAATCGCAATCACAGCACGACAACTTGAATCCCTAGTCCGGGTAAGTGAAGCCAGAGCACGCGCAGCACTGAGAAAAGAAGTAACCGGAGAAGATGCAGAGGCAGCAATAACCCTGATGAAACGGTCTTTGGAAGAAGTCGGCATCGACATGTCATCGTACAAAATGGACATAGACCTAATCATGACAGGCAGACCCAAAAGCATCAGAGACAAACTCCAAATAGTGCTCTCAGCAGTTGTTGAAATGGAGAGAGAAACAGGCACAGTAGAAAAAGACGCACTAGTAACAATGTTGGAAGAAAAACACAAACTCTCCAGATCCGAAATCGACCGCATGATTGGTCAACTGCTCAAAGAAGGAACCCTTTACGAACCCGGAGAAGGACGTCTAAAGAAAACCTAAACTCTTCTTTTCCTATAGCAAAATTCAATCGCCACTAATTAGTGCTTGCAATGATTTTTCTAAAAGAAATAGCCCAAAAGTTTGAGCAGGAAATTTCACGTTAAGAGATGTAGGTAGTTTTTTTATCTTCTTCTTTTCGAGTTTCTTCAGCTTGCTCGACCCTGTTTCTCTTCAATTTTTTGCAGGCGGACAACCATCTTTTCCGCTTTGCCTACTTCTTCATCTAGCCCTTCCAGGTTAATGTTGAAGTTGAACATGGTTCGTATAACATCCAAAACGCTTCTTGCTGACAGAGGATCAGGCAGATAACCGCGTGTCTCACCTAATAGACAAAGGGCATCGATTTTCTTGAACCTAGCTAAGCCCAAAATTAATCCTGCTGTGCCGACAATTGGGCTCCCTGAGGGACTAACCATTGCGCCTGCTGCTATGGCTTTGTTTAGAATTTCCTGGGTAGTGCCTGCGACTATTACTTTGGGTTTTCCTTCCGTTTCCATGCGGTAGCCACCGATGGTTACGATTGCTTGAACATTGTGTTTCTTGCTGAAAGATAGCATCTTGTCGGCAATTTCGTATTGTCCTTCAATTGTTTGGCTTTGGCTGTCGCCGGTGAAAAGGATTATGTCATTTGGTCCGTCGGGGTTCTTCACATAGTAAAATGCTCCCCGCAGAAGCCGAACGTTACCTTTCTTGTTAACTAAAACGAAGTATGGAAAATGTGGACTGTAAAGGTAAGCAAATTTTTGAGCTTTCAACTGCTTGATTAGGTACCGTATTGCGATTTTGCCAACAAGACCCAAGCCAGGAAGCCCTTCGATGAG
This sequence comes from Candidatus Bathyarchaeota archaeon, assembly GCA_963735905.1. Lineage (GTDB taxonomy): Archaea > Thermoproteota > Bathyarchaeia > Bathyarchaeales > Bathycorpusculaceae > JADGNF01. The sequence continues at coordinate 149,365 of CAVTMS010000015.1, forward strand.
CACTGGATTTTTTGCTTCGATTGCCTTGAGTTCTTTAATATAGGTGTCCTTCACTGGTTCGCCTTCTCCTGCTGCTTCTTCATGGCAATTCGGTACTTTTGGTACTTATCGTCAGGCGAAAACTTGGCAGGATGCGGAATGTGAACTTTGCCACCGCAAATTGGACAAACGTCTTTCTTTAGGGTGTAATTACCACATTTTTCACATTTGCGTAGAAGCCAAACCACTATTTTTCCCTTCTAAAGGAACCTTCTCCACCCGCTTTAGTTACGTTTGTAACTACAGTTTGACTAACTTTTTGAAGAAGCTCTTCGGCGCGCTTCCAGTTTTCAGCAGCCACTTCGACCCCATACTGGGGAGCATCTCTTACAAAGAAGTCTATTTTGGCATCTTTTGTTTTCTCGGATTTCTTAGCGGAGGCAAATGATTCCTGGATGCATTTTAGGCCATTTGGCTTCGCGCATTGAACCTCGATTGTGCCACGAACCTTAACCATTTTCATTCGAATACGCTCTTCAGCAACTTACGTAAAAGCTTTACCACTCAGGCTTTCTCTCAGCCATCTGCTTAATTCGTCCTACTCTAAGACTGCTTGCACATCGCCATTGAACTTGGCTTTTCCGCCAGTTGGTTCAGCGAGCACTGCGCTGCAGACGTTACAGGTGACTTTGTTAACAGCGTTGCTGAATATGAGCTGTTCATTGCCACATTTGGGACATTTAATGCGCAGAAAACTGCTGCTTGGTTTTGGGATGAGTTTATTCCATTCGCTCACTTAATTTTCCTCCTAATAATTATCCTATAACTAGTTTTCTTAGACGTATTCCGTCTTTGTGTCTCATGTAATTACAAACCTTGCACTTCAATCTCAAAGTTTGTTTCTTGGTGGTTTTGGCGAACTCTTTCTGAAGAGGATATTTTTGTCCACCGTAGCCTTCTTTTTCCCTTGCGTGGTGGCGTTCGCCTTTAGCCATGGCTCTACGTTTTCCAGCCTTGTACAATGAGACTGCATGAACTCGATGCTCTTTACATTTTGGACAGTATGTTGTGACTTCTTTAGGAACGTTCACGTTATTCACTACCAGCTTTCCATAAAGAAACAACGCGCATTCTTATACTTTTTCGCCATCAAGTGCTATTCGGTCGCTGATCCAATGACTTGAACACATTAAGTTGCTATCAATTACTCTGAATCCATGAAGAATTAATAACAAATTGAGAAAACAGTTTTTTTAAAATCGAAGTTCTGATCAAAAAGGCATCTCACGAAATCGGCTATTATTTGCAAACTGTTTTTAAAACAGAGCTAACCGTACTGTTGACCAAGGTCTGAAACTGCAATGCTCAAAATCCTGCGGGCCATTAAGGAACGCCAAAAATTGCTAATGAAGCTTGTTCCACTGGCAGCATTCGCAGTCCCCCTGCTTTGGTTATACCTTCTAGAACCAGCAACCTTTGAGTTAATGTGGAAAGGCAGAACCTTCCAGTTGTTTTTCATATGGCTAGTTGGATTAGAATTGATTTTGGGCTGGGAAGACCTCCAAGAATCCAAAATACGCAACTTGTTTTCAGCTCGAACAATTGCACTTGTTGTCTCACTTATTTTACCTACAGTGTATGTTGCGGCGTCATATTACTGGGGTCTAAACGGGTCTATTGTAAATTGGGCAACCCAGAATCACATACAGTGGGCAAGTTCCATGCCGCTTTCAATAGAATATCTTGTCTTCGCCGTCTTGTTTGGAGCAATAGTGTCCTTATCCTTTGGCTTCAAAGGCTTGAAAGCATTCTCGGTTCCAGCCTTCTTCCTTGTGATAGTAGGGTTGATTTATACCATTGACAACGTTTTCCCCTACGGACAATTCACACCTTTTCAGATATTTGTACCCACAACAACTGCGTTGGCAGCCGCCATATTGAACCTCATGGGGTACTCAACAAGCATAACTTACGGGCAAAGTAGCCTGGAAGGTAACATGCCATTTTTGACCTCGACAGACCCTCACCACCTAAATGCTTCTGCCACTTTCTCTATCGCATGGCCTTGCGCCGGCATCGAAAGCTTCCTCATATTCACTGTGGTAATTCTTCTGTTCTTAAAACGAATGCCCATTTCTTGGAGAGCAAAAATTGGTTACTTCGCCTTCGGTGTAGCTGTCACCTATGTTATCAACGCACTGCGTATTGTTAGCATTTTCAACCTAGGGATGCAGTATGGCGCCACAAGCTCACAAGTCGACCTTTTCCACTTCTACTACGGACCACTTTACGCCGTAGCATGGATAGTCTCTTACCCGCTAATAATTCTCCTGAGCCAAAACTTATGGCACAGAATCAAAAAACCCAAACCGACATCTACTGAAGCTCAACTACCTTCGCTAAACCCTGCTTGACAAGAATCTTCCCATTTTCCGCGGGAACCGACGCTACATCCTCCACGAGGAAAGGCCCATACGTTTTCATGTCTGATCCAATAATCGATGGGACAGGTTTTAAGAAACGCAAGGTTACACGAGTGTGAACAACTTCGGGAGTTTGGGGCGAAACCTCAATGTCTATCTTTACGATTTTTCCCTGAAGAATACCTTCAACAAACTTTGCATATGCTCCGGCTGAAGGCGAAACCCCACCGTAGAGCTGAACTTCCTCAGCCGCCAATGATTCGACGGCCACTTTTCGCCCTGCCAAAATCATTTTGAGCATCTTCTTGTATCGTCCTGAGATCAGTTCATGCACCATACGCTGAGCATTTTTTAACTCATGTTCCAAAAGAGTCGTTTTGAGGCTCTTCTTTTCAATCATTTTGTTTTCTTCATTAATTCGCCGCAAGTAATCAGTTGCGCGCGCGTAGAAATCACTAGGCAAGCTGCCCAACTCGCCGTTCTCGATTTCTAATCTCCACGCAGCATAAAGTTCATCATACATTACTACTTTGACACCTCAGCTCTATTCTTGAGTATAAGCAAGACAGCCGCAGCGGTCGGCAACTCAACCGTTTGATTCTTGAACGGACCAAACGATTTCCCACTCAGCTTAAACTCAGGAGCCTCTGAGACCTGAACTTTCGCCGTGCCCTCTTTAAAAGCTACTGCTCCCACAAAAGGATCAAAACAATCAAGATCCTTCAAAGGAAACTCTACCTTAAGCAACCCAGTTTTACCATGCAAAGTACCATTCGCCCGGATAAGACGATGAATATCGCTAGTAACTACAGTATCGATCTGAGCAGCTTCTTGATTCTTAACGTGTTCAGCCACGCGCATCCAAGTTTCAAAACCAATCCCCTTAACGGTCCCCCACCTGTTTTCATTAAGACACCGTTTTAGAATTCCTTCTTTGTTCTTGAAAATTATCTCAGAACCTTTTTTGGAAATGCCTATTTCGGTCAAATTCTCTTTAGTGGATCCTGACACGAACTTTCGAATACCATTTTTTAGCCGCAGTTTCCAACCATAGTCACCGAGGCTAAAAACAGGTGTAGAGGATTTTCGTTTCGAATTTGAGGACTCCCGTTTCTTCTTGTCAAAAAGGTCCAAGCCTATTCCACAAACATAATCGACAATTTCTTTGCGCGCCATTGTATCGAGACTTCGAATCGCCTCATTTTCCACATGAATGTGGTATCCGCGGTGCCCAGAAAAATAAGTGTGAATTTCTTCTTCAGCAAATCCAAAATCATTCACTAACATATCCAAGAGCTTACGAGTCTCTACACGAGTTGAGTCTATACACAAATCGCAGGCCCAAGTCTTTGTCTCAAATTTCATTCCCCCACAAATCGGACATTCCTCGGGAGTAATTCCTTTGCCGTAAAAACCGCATTCGACATTGCTGCACTTCCACTCGTCGTGAATCTTATTGCAGCTTGTGGGTATGTGATCTGCGTCAATGTCGAAAACTAGATCTGCTCCCTGCCACCCCTTTTTCTCCATTTCTGCATCAGGATTCTCATAGTATGCGCAGGAGTGGTAAACATCAGATGGGATCCTGTCCCTCATGAAACCGCGAAGAGCAGTTGGACTAGCGAAACTTTTGTGCCGGACCATTGCGCGCTCTTTGAAGAGCAAAAATGCGTATTCTCTCTGACCAAACGACACCGGAGAGGGAAACATGTAGGAGGGATTCTTGTAGAAAGAGCTGAATTTATCGAAAACCCAATCCCTAGAAGACGCTTTTGTCCCTCCAATCGCAACGTTACAGTAGATTGTAGTTTATCCCTTGGCAATTAAGCTCTTTGGGAAATTATGGGATATTTTAACGACAAACATTTCTTTCCAACTTTTGAGCTACAAAACAAACGTTCCTGCCCCCAGAAGATAGCGGACTCTGCCGAGTAGCTTGAACTTTCAAAAAATTTTGTTACAAAATCGTCAATCGTATATAAAAACGTATATTCACACCTACCGGCCCTCCTATTGCGCACACACAAACTGACTGCGTATACAAAAGCATCAACAAAAAAGCCTAGAACTTGAAAATTCTCCGAACATTATCCAAAATCGCCAATGGGTTATAAGATAGACCTCCAAACGAAAGCACAAACAACATGAAAATCAGCCACAACATTGTCACTTCCAACGAGCGTTTTGACTGAGGAATCAACGGATACACAAAGAAGAAAGGCAAATACCACGGTTGGAAATAAGGCATCGTGAAAGCCGGCAACAACGAAAACAGCATAGCCATGGACATAAGCCTATTTTTGTTCAGAAGATATGCGGAACAAAAGAGAGTTACACTTAGAGTAAGCAAAACCGTGAAAACCTGTAGCGACCATGATATTTGGGCATGTGGACTAAATGCGTTCACCCCATTCATAATGAGCTCGGGTCTGGCACTTATCAAAAATGGCGCACTAAGATAAGCGGTAAGCAAATCTACCCCAACGAACGCAATTGACGCCAGAACAACTTTGCTTCGAAGGAATCCAAAAGATTTCGATTGCTGATAAAGCCGAACAAGACTAATCATGATTAGAGGAAAGAGAAAAATCCCCGCTTGATACTTAAAAGTTGAAGAAATAGCAACAAAAAGCAGGAAATAATCGTACCTCTCTCCAAGAAACATCGCGATCCCAATCAACGTAAAGAGGAACGCTACTGAATCAAACTGGCCGTTTGCCGCGTAAACCACCAAAATAATGTAAAGAAGGTAAGTTCCCAAAGCCTTCAGCAGAAAACCAAGCTCTTGCTTCCAGAATGGCTTAAGGTAAACTTCTTTCGGAGAGAGAGCTATCTCGTTCTTCCAGAAACTTTTGAGGAATATGTAAAGGCATAAGTGGGAAATGATGAGGAAAAGAGCTATTTCGAACTTGAAGACAAGTATTTGCGCAATACTTGCTTCAAGTAACATGCCAAAGGGGAGGAAAAGGAAGATACTTCCTATGGGGTAAAGATGGGGCATTTCACTCCATGTAACAAACTTGTAAAGTGAATTATCCGCGTTCGAAAGGCTGCCCAAAGGTGTATTGAAAACTGAGAAGCCAACTTTAGTAAACAAAACCGACGTATAAGGGTGTCTTGCTCCGTCAGTATACCAGTTCTCAAAAGTTCCTAAAGGGTTAGTGTTCACAGCAAGAAGAATAAACCAAAACACCAAAGAAATCACGACTGCAATCTGCAAGTATCTAAGGTTCTTGCGTTCCAAACTCGACCAAGTCGGCTTGGACATTTTTTGAATCGAAACAGTCCTGAAGAGCGGCTTGAGAAGCAGGAGAAGCAAGGAAACTACGCTTAGGATGAAGAGCCCCTTAGCTGCGTCGCTAAGCCAAGAAAATGGAAAATTGACAAAGGGTTTCTGGACGAGCACTTGAAAGTGGACAGTAGCTGATGATGTTGCACTTGCCATAAACACTGCCTCGTAGTAGTCGGCTCCCGCGGAAAAAAAGTAGTTGATTGCGGGACTGGAATAGTTGGAATAGCGTGCCCCAGTGTAAGTCAAAAGGGTGAAATTAACAGGAGTATTTCCGGACTGGCTTACAAGAAGGGTTATGTTCTCGTCGCCATGAAAAGCCCCCAAACCCTGTCGATATGTTTCCAGCGGAGTTAAATTAAATGAGTCATCAATAATTACCGAACTCTTCCTTCCAACGCCAGTTACAGGAAGGAAGCTCACAAGAGCTAGAACAACGCTAACAACAAGAAGCAACAAAGAACCAAAAAGAAGCCACTTGCCCCTCAAACGACTCATCGAGTTGTTCTCCGAAACCAAAATCTTGGCTCAACAAGGAGCGCGGGCATGTTGCCTACTTTATTCCGCATAATTCTTAAAGGTTCACCCAAACCCAAGTTACCAACCCCAGCAGCTGAAAGATCCAAAACTAAACGGCTTCAAAATTATCCTTCGGAAAGAAACTTTCTAAGTCCATGCTGTGAATGAAGACCATAAGTAGAAGTTGTAGTTGTAGGGAGGAGAGTAAAAACAGGGTCAACTACTACTTCTTGAACCGTAAAAGAAACCGAGAAAAAGCCACGTGAATACATGTCAAGAAATTAACAGAAAGAACAACAGTGCGAAAAAAAATTGTGCTCTGTTGTTCTTTCAATCAGTTATTCATTGTGCTCTATTATTCAGGCACTCTTATCGGTGAATAACCGTCTTGAAAATGTATGATACATAATTTTCGATTTCTAAAACGTTAAGCTTAGACTTCCCACGCTTCCTATTAACAAATAAAATCGGAACCTCATGCATCCTAAAACCTTGAGAATGCGCCTGCTTAACGGTCTCAATTTGGATATCATAAGTTTGACTGTGCAAGAAACCAATAGTCTGCTTCAAGAATTCTGAGGAATAGCAACGAAAACCACTCGTGCAATCATGCAACCTCAGGCCCAAGATTCCGCGGGCGATGACATTCGCGCTTCTGCTAATGATTTTTCTTGAAGAGGGCCAGCCTTCTGTTGCCCCCCCTTTGATGTATCTGCTGCCTACGGCTAAGTCGCACCCATTCATATTTGAGATTAACCGAGGCAAATCCTTGGGGTTGTGAGAATAGTCGGCATCCATTGTGACGACAAATTCGGGAACATTTTTGAGTCCCAGATAAGTTCTGAACCCATCGGTGATCGCCGAACCTAAACCGCTTTTTTGCGGTCTAACCAAAAGCAGAATGTTTGGGTATTTCTGCTGCAATTTTCTAATGGCATTTGAGGTTCCATCTGGACTGGAATCATCGATGACCAAAATTGAAGTGCTTAGAGGGAGACCTTCAATTTCAGCAACTAATCGCTCTATGTTTTGGGCTTCGCAATACGTAGGCAGAATGATGCCGATTCTTGAGTTGACTTCAAAGTTGCCCTCTAAATGGGACATTAGTATCGTCACTTGACCATAGTGGGTTTCTTAACATATTAAAGGTTATACAAAACCCGCTGAAAAGGAAGTACTTCGCGAAGAACTTATTTGTTTAGGCGGAAAACCCGGCAGATAGGGCATTTCGAGTGAAACTGTTTCTTTCTTATTGAAGATTCCTCACAAGGTGTCGGCGAGTTACTCTTCTACTACTTGTTCATTTGAAGCAGCTGCATTAGCTTTGAAATTGTTCCGTGGGTTTAGCTTTTGTTTTCGCAGGTGGTATGTTAATGGGTTATTTATGGTTCTGCACAATGGATCCTTTGTACCTGAGCAAACACCATGAGTTTGCAAAGTAGCACAATTATAGGTAACATATGCCTCGGTTCTACCACCAGTCTTCCCAGCCAAGTTTTCAACTTGGTATCTGGTTTTCGCTTCCTTGAAATCGGAGACATTAGAAAACAAGTTGACAATTGAGTCAACACTTACACCCTGATGAAGCAGGTATGTTACTAGCGTAAATCGTTCAGTGTGTGAAAGATGTTTGCCTTCCGCAGCTCTCTTCGAAAGAACAGTCACACAAGGTGGATATTCGGATTCTTTCGCCTTTATTTCTTTGTTATTTTCTTCAAAGTGGGGCTTCATTTTCAGAAACTCTGCCTTCAGTTCATCAACGTCTATTTGAATTTTCTCTGGAAGATCACGCAACTTTTCTTTGGCGCTATTCTCAATCCTTTTCTTAACTTCTTCCTGCAAAAGTCGAGCCAATTCAAACGGCGTTATGTTTACCCAGCCTTTTTCCACAGCCCTATTAACAAGCTTCCATTTCGGGTCGTGCAGAAGTCTTCCTCTGGCAGTATTTTCAAGAAATTTGGCGAAATGCAGAAGGGTCTTGTTGCCTTCTGTTTTTACTTGCCATTCGAATGCTTGGGCAATTTCGAGAATTACTTCTTTGCTTTTTTCCTCTTTGAGATAAAGATTAATTTGTTGCGCTTCGAGAAGGGCAAACCGCTTTGTCAATTTTGGGTCTTCAATTGCCGTTGCATACATTATTGCTAAAGGGTAAGATGCAATTTCAACCTCAAAATCCTTATTTGCTTCGAACGACAGGTTTTTTTCAAGTGAATAAGAAGCTGAGATTCTCTGTTTTGCTCGATTTCTAACTTCTGTCCACTCAGCCAGGGTTTCAAAATCTAACTCAGTTTCAGAAATATGTTTTCTTGCTTGTGGCAGAAAAGGATACTTCACCATATCGGCTAGAGTTACTGAAATGATTATACCCAAAGTAGCAGAGAGGGAAGAAAACTCTCTTATGTCTTCCCATTTTTCAATAACAAACCGAACCTTATTGTATCAATCTGAATATTGTTCTTTTAACTATTCACTTTCAATTCTAGGCGCTAAGAAGAACGTCAATTTTCCTTCTTTGGTTTGTTGGAAATCTATTCGAACGGGCATGTCGGTTGAGAACTCAAGGGTGGCGATATCACTTGTGGCTGATGCTGCTTTGATTATTTCAGACAAGTAGCTTAAGCTGAAAGTAGCCTTCGAAGGTTCCTTCGCTTCTAATTCCAGAAGAGCATCGTTTCCCTTTTGTAAGGTTATGGTTGCACCCATAAGGTCGCCCGTCGCATTCAAAGTTAACTTTTCGGAGTCAGCTTCTATCTTCACGTGATCGCTGACGAGTTGAGCGTCTTCAATTGCTTGGCTCAAACCTTGAGTTGTGGTTTTGGCTTTCACGTTGAAACTTATCTTAGGGGTCGGAACCTCTTCCTCGGAAGCCTCAAGAGTGGGCATTGTGAAGTTTCGAGAATATTTGCCCATAATCTTAACCTGCAACCGCCCCGTCTTATCGTCGAGGCTTAGCTCCACAGACTCCTCTTTACCTGCACGCTTGAGAAGTTTAAGCAGTTCACTGATGTTTATGCACATCTTAGAGGGTTCGGTGGATTCGTATTCTTGGAAGATGGTTTTAGGCCACTCGAAATCTATCATGGCAACACGGGAAGGATCCATCGCCCGCAGCTTCAAACCGTCGGGGTCAATCTTAAACGTTGCTTCATCAACAAGTATTGAGATGGCAGTTGCCATATCTCTCAAGAGTTTCGCATCAGCCACTTTTAGCTTAAACATTAACGTCAACCTCTAAACTAAGGATACCTTATTTTGCTTTAAAGACTTACGCACTTATGCATGATCCACATAAATAAAAGTATTCTTCAACAAAACAGGCAGCAAACCAGAAGAAGTTGTTGAAAGAGATGAACCCAACAACTGCTTGAATTCACGCAAACCCTGAGCCTCAGACTGCAATTGACCAGAAAGAAGCGAAGAAATAATGTTGCTCCTCATTAAACAAGCGGATCTCGAAACGAATAAGAGAAGTTGTGGTAGTGCAAAACTAAACTCAACAACTTCAAATCACATAATTTTCTTTTATAGAATACGCATAAAAAAGGAAAAGTTGCTTTAGCTATATTCCCTGAAAGTATAGTTGCATTTAGTACAACGCAAGAACTGAGTCGAAGATTCGTCAGCGCCTCTGGTCTGAACCTGCCAAACATAAGCCGTATTATTGCCACATTTAGGACATTCTATCCTGACCGTTGGGAGTGTTCGCAGTTTCTGCTCCTCTTTACCTATAACAGCCACAAGCTGTGTAGGACTATGCTGAATTACCTTGCCCACTTTTGCAGGGTCAATCTTCTCGCCTGGATCTTTCTTGTAGCCATCTTTAGGACAAACAAGAATTAACGAAGTCTCTTTGCCGCTCTTGGATTTTTTAGGCTCTAGACGTGAACCACATTTAGGACAGAATTCCATGGGTCAATACTCCGTTTGCGCTATCTCTTTGCGCCATGTCTTTTTAACTTTTGCATAATCTACACTCTAAGATCTATATAGGCTTATTCCAGACGCAATTAGATGAGCCACTCGCAAAGGCTCCGGAATTTTACTTCTTGTTGAAGTCAACTTCAAAACCTCCAACGCAAGATCTTTAGAGATCCCCGCCGTCTCCACAAATATTTGTTGCTTCGCCCCTCGAGTTACCACTGGAAAAATTTCTCCCGCATTCAAAACAGCCCTCCAACGGTTCTCACACCGAGGCAAATGCCGAAGCGCCAATTGAATCTTAGCCAAGTTAGGTTTTCTTTCACTCACAACAATAACAGGCAGCGCAGTCAATTCATTTAACGCCTTTATGTCAACTACGTTGAAACCCCCAAAAGTTATTCCGTTGAGCATTATAACGCGCAGTTGCCTAAAATGAGGCGACTTAACTATCATATTACCGATATTTTCATTGGCGTCGAAACCGTCAACGGTAACTTGGGAACTCATCACACCATCAAACCAATAGCCTCCCCTGAAAACAACACCAACAATTGGAACCTGCTCTTTGGAGCGAAAAGTAAATTTACCGTCATCTATTCCCAAAACGCGAATTTCAGGTTTGATAACCCTCAAACTTCTCAGAGTTAAATCATCCCATCAAGGCTTAGCAACCTTCTTCGTTAAAAGCTTAGCTAAATCTGCCCCAAGAGCTCGCAAAGCACATGAAAAAATAGTTGACCACAAATCAGAAACTAAACGGAATATGTTGAGCTAAGAAGAAAAGAAAAATTATGCTTTTAAGACTTCTTCTAAAGCATCGCCAAATGCTTTGTTGGTTTCTTTGGCCTCTTGAGCAGCTTTGTATAATGCATCCTGTGGCTTCGCTTTTCCCTTCATTCTCACATAGATGACTGGGTTTGAAGCCAACGGGTGAGGCACATCGTAACCGGCTTGCTCTATGTTTTCGTTCTCTAAAAGTTTCTTTTGGAGCAGGTTACATAAGCCGTGTCCGGCACCTTCAATTTCTACTTTGAGTTCATTAGATGTTTGCTTGAGTATCTTAACTTTCATTTAGATTTCCTCTTTTCCATAATCAAATGTGGTTTTACGTCTTTCCACGTTGCCACACTTTGTGCAGTGCATTTCGTGTCTTCTTTGCTCAAGTAAGTTGCCGCATATTGAGCAGAACCCGAACATAACACCCAAATTCTTGTCGTTAGTGGTCAAATGGAAAACCTGGTTCTTCTCACTTATGACTTTAGCTCGAATTAAATCTCCAGGCTTGCAAACGTCATTCATTGAGTCAATGTACCTATCCGATGCATCACTAATGTGAAGAATCCCGCCGAATACACCCGACATTTTCTTCTTGCTGCCAACTTGAAGTATGCGAACCAAAACGTTATCTGACTGAGCATTACCAACTTGACCGATTACTGTTATGCCAAGTTTGGGAACAACCGCTCCTTCGACAAGAGGATAAACAGAGACTTTTCGGTTCAGCATGTCCATTAGTGCCCGACCAACAATCTTGGAGTAAATTACTCCGTCTTTTACATACGTGCCAGAGTCAGGAATGAACTCTTCAATTACACCCAAACGTTCCCCTGGCGACACCAAGCTACCGTTTCGTTGTTCTGATTTCAAAGCCATTATGAATCCCTTTACCTGAGATATAATCTAAGATGAGACGTTCGCTGAACGAGTACATTCCATAGATTCCAAGCTGTGCAATAAACCTTTTGATGAACGAAAAGGCAACAGGACGTGACGGAAAAGGGAAATATCCAGACAAATCACGGTCTTCGCCTAATAACGTACAAGTCAACTACGATATCATGCCGCGCTTTGGTGTGGAAATCAAACATTTTTGGAATAGCCAAAGACAAAGCATAAACACCTTCAACCCAGCCTCCTCGCTCTTCCACGAACCTTTGAATGAAAGCTGATGCTTCAACCTGCAAAAGCTGCCCCCCACTTCCCTTTAGTTTACCGATTAGACGTTTGTCAGTGACTGGATGATTATGAAGCGAGTACACTACGTCTGCAACCTGCAAAGCTTTCTCCAGAAATCGTCGATCAGCCCCACGTTTCTGAACCCCAAAAGGAGGATTCTGCAGAACAGTATCAAATTTACCCGAAACCGCATCGATATCACCTGCAACCCAATCCGCATTTTCCTTAAAATCTGACTTGCACACTATTTTCAAAAGCGACTTTTACTACGGCTTTGTCAATATCTACTCCGACGACGGATTCTGCTCCAAGAAAAGCCGCCCCCAACGCGAGTCTACCTGAACCACAACCCAAATCCAAGACCCGCTTGCCCACTATATCTCTGCAGCTGTAAGCAGCCAGATAAAGAACTGATGCAGCAGCAGATTCGGACAAAGTGTACTGTTCAAGGTCTACATTAGGCGAAGGATTCGGCTTGACCTTGGAGAGGAACCGCTCTAAATCTAGTTTTCGAATAAGCCTTTTTTGAGCAGGTTCTCCCATGAAGACTCGCCAGAAACCACCATAAACTCTTGAACTGTCAAAACAGGCTTCTTAAACTTCGAAGCATCATCAAGCGAAATACGCGGACAAGCCGTATTCACATAAGCATCCACGCTAGGAAATTCGACAAGAACATCGGGCAAAATTTCCCGAACAGCAAACAGGTACGCAGTTTTCCCCATTTTCTCAACACTCTCCTTAATTTTCAAAGCTTCATCCAAATGTTTCTGTCCCGGCTTCAAACTAACGAGAATTCCAAAAACCTTTGCATGTTCTGCCTCTTCGATGCAGGCATATCGTTGCTTCAGAATCTTGACAATTTCCTCCTGAAGCGAATAGGAGATTCCTCCGTAAGGATCAGCTATTATTGTGGGCTTAGAGGTAGCCAAGGCAACACCCAACGCATGGAATTTTCCACCCCCAATAAAAAGAAACGCATCAACATCTGAAGCTACAGACTTGACATTGCTGAAGTCGCAACCAATAACTTGCCCAGGATAGGGTAGCCTTCTAGCATCGCCTACTTCGATTGTTTTGCCGGCTCGAACAAGGATTTCTCTAACAAGGTCAAGAGTCTGCACGTGTTGAACTGTTGTCGCCAAACCAATCCTGTTATATCCAGTCAACAAAGGAATAGCGGAGATAATTGCCGCATCAACTGGCAACGTGGCTCTGGTTTCCAAATATAGAGTGGGAACTTTTTCATGTTTTAGAAGTTTAGCGTGCCCAAAATGCAAGATCAAGTCTGCACCCAAGTTTTCTGCTTCAGAAGTAGCCAAATCACAAGCACCATAGCAAGGATCTGCAGATACGATGGGCAAAGCACCTGCCTTCTCCACAATTTTAGCCAAACGAGGAGCTTCAGGCTTAAGCCCTTCAGGCAACTGTAACAAGACACGCTTAGCATTAAGACGCGCTAATCTCTTGCTTTATTCGTTCTTCCTCAAAATCAAAACCCTTCATCTGACAAACCTTCAACTAATAGACAAAGAAACATAACAAAAGAAGAAAAGAAAAGGTTTGCCTGTCTTAACGATCAGGAATAGCTAATTATGGAGTCCATTCCCAATCGGGAGTTGGCTTCTTAATTGGCTTTCCCGTTGCTAAGGCAGCTTGCTCAGCAAGGCGCTCAAGAATTATTTTTTGTTCAACTGCCGCAACATTTTGCTTTGTTGATATTACAGCATCGTTGTTCACGGAAATGCTATCAATACCCATTCGCACAAGGAACTCCGCGAAGTCGGGCAGGTTTGAAGGACCTTCGCCGCAAATGCTAACGGTACAACCGTTTTCGTGGGCAACCCTAATGAGGTGAGCAATTATCCTTTTCACTGCGGGATCTCGCTCGTCGAAATACCCCATCTGTCCAAGTCGTTCGGAATCGCGATCTATCATTAGAATGCCTTGTGTCATGTCGTTGGAGCCGATTGAGAAGCCGTCAACCAGTTTGCTGAATTCATCTGCCATGATTGCGATTGAAGGTGTTTCGGCCATGAACCAAACTTTGAAGTCTCTACCGCGTTCTAAGCCCTCTTCCTTCATGATTTCAAGAACTTTTTTGGCTTCCCACAATGTTCGAACCATTGGAAGCATGACATAAACGTTCTTGAGACCCCATTCTGTGCGGCATTTCTTGATTGCTTGGCATTCAAGTCTGAAGGCTTCGATGTACCATTTGCTTATGTAGCGGCTGCAACCTCTCCAACCAAGCATCGGATTCTCTTCGACAATTTCATATTTATCGCCGCCTTTCAGGTCTCGGTACTCGTTAGTCTTGAAGTCGCTAAACCGAACTACCACTGGACGCGGTTGAATTGCCCTTGCCACGATTGATATACCATCTGCCAACTTATCCACTAATTTTTGGCTTTGACCAGTTTCGACAAAGCTGCAAGGGTGCTCGCCTATGTAGCTGGCGAAAATGAATTCGGTTCGCATTAAGCCAATGCCTTGAAACGGCAGGTTCTTGTAATCCTCTATTTTCTCAGGAATTGCCAGATTCATTAGTATCTTTGTAGCAGTTACTGGGGCTGATTCGACTGCTTGCATAGTCATGGTACTTGCTCCGGTTGAAGTCCCAAGTGTTTCTGTAGGCTGAACTGCCTGTGCCAAAACGCCTTCATATATGATGCCGTTTCTAGAGTCAACAGTATATTTCTGGCCTGTTTTCATGACTTGAGAAGCATTTTCGGTTCCAACAACGCATGGAATGTTAAGTTCACGGCTTACGATAGCTGCATGAGAGGTTACTCCGCCTTTATCGGTGACAATGGCGCTTGCAATCTTCATGAAAGGAACGAAATCAGGGTTAGTCATGTCCGTGACCAGAATATCGCCTTTTTTCATTTCTCTGTTGGCTTCATCCGGGTTGAGAACCACTTTGGCTATGCCTATGCCGTAACCTCTTTTCCCGGCGGATATTCCTTTGACAACAACCTTTAACTGTTCTTCAGGGTTTTTCAATTCAGCTACGCGGTTTTCCACTTGTTTCGATCCCCAAACTGTTTCTGGACGAGCTTGAACAATGAACATGTTCTCCGGAAAAGGTAGATCTTGATCAATTGCCCACTCGATATCCATTGCTTTACCATAGTGCCGTTCAATTCGCTTGGCGAGTTCGGCGAGCTTAAAGACTTCCTCGTCACTCACGCAGGGCACCTTTTGCTTATTTTCAGGAATATCAAGGTGGATTGTACTTCCTGTTTTTGGATCACGAAGATACTGAACAGTCTTTTTTGCAATTCGCCTTTCTTTGATTGTTACTGTTTTTTTGTCAACCAAGTAGTTATCAGGGTTAACCACGCCTGAAACAACTGTTTCACCCAATCCGAAGTTTCCTTCAATCATGATTTCTTCATTGTCGCCTGTGATAGGATTGATTGTGAACATGACACCTGCGGCGCGGGAATTCACCATTTTTTGAACTCCAACGCTTATGAAGACTTTTTCATGTGCGAACCCTTTTTCGTTGCGATAGAAAATTGCTCTTGGAGTGAAAAGGCTTGACCAACATTTTACAACTTTGTTTAGCAAGTCGTCAGCGCCACGAATGTTCAAGAAAGTTTCCTGTTGCCCCGCGAAAGAAGCATCTGGAAGATCTTCTGCAGTTGCACTTGACCTAACCGCTACAAAAGTCTCTTTCAGGTTGAGACGTTTGTTCATTTCTTTATAAGCTGCTTTTACTGCAATTTCAATTTCTTTTGGCATCGGCGGTTTTTTCAATGAGTTCGCGTATCTTCTTTGAGGCGACGTCGTAAAGCTTAGGGTCGTTCTTGTCTGTAATTACTTCGTTAATAATAGCATAAATTTTCTCTGCGACTTTTGTCTCTTCAAGAAACTTTTCATAAGAAAAAGCAGTTACAGCGAAGCCTGGTGGAACAGGCAACCCTGCATTAATCATTTCTCCTAAGCTGGCGTTTTTGCCGCCAACAGAGGGAATATCCGTCACTCGGAGATTTTCAAACCAACTTACAAGCTCTCTTTTTTCAGAGCTCACTCGACAGCCACCTCGCCTGCATCATCATCAACAGCTTCGACTTTTGGTTCGAGTTTTTGGATGACTATTTTGCAGGTGAGGGGAAGTTTTGCTAATCCTCGTTTCAGCGATTCTTTCGCAGTCTCAACAGCGGCTGCTTTGACTCTAACTATGATAAGGGTTTGACCAGGTTCTATTCTGGCTGCTGTACCAATTGTTCTGCCAAATGATCTGCGCATGCCTTGCTGAAGTCGGTCTGCATGAGCACCGAAGATCATTTTATTTTCCCTGAGGATAATATGTGGATAAGGCAAAACTAACATCAGGTAATCGTTAATCAGCTTGTCAATGAGGACACGGTTCGTGGCCACTCGGGTAGCTTCTAAAGCACTGTGGCGAATTTGTTTTCGTTGTGTGGCTATAAGGCGCGCTTCGTAGTCCCATGTTCCCTTAGTATCGCCCATGGTGAACTTGACGATCTTTGGCGGCGGAAAGCCTTTAACGTATTCTTTTCGAGTGTAAGCTTGTCCCTTGACTGGACCGTAGTTTTTTGCCTTCATTAGACAATCCCTTTTTAGGGATACTTTCAGGGGATATTTAAACCGTTTGTACTTCGCCTAACCATAGAACAAAGAATTTGTCACTTTAGCATAAAAGAAGGACAATAAGTTGAAAGAGTTCCGCGGCTAAGGCAATTTTTTTAGCGACTCGATTAATTCAGCTATTCTTCAAGTTTATTAATTTCCTTCTTAGAATATTCCCTAATTCCAGAAAGAAAAGGACCAGATAGAAGATGACTATAGTTGCGAGACCTGATTGGGACAGATATTTCTTAGACCTCTGCGAAGCCGTCTCAAAACGCGCCACATGTGACCGCGGCAGAGCCGGCTGTGTCATAGTAAAAGACAAACGCATCATGACAACGGGATACGTTGGAGCCCCAGCTGGTCTACCACACTGCGACGAAGAAGGACACGACATGCGCAAAGTTATCGGCTACGACGACAAAATCAGTCAACACTGCGTGCGTACACTTCACGCAGAACAAAACGCGATTATCCAAGCCGCACGATTCGGCATTCCACTCGAAAATGCAACGCTCTACTGCAAAATGACGCCCTGCAGAACCTGCGCAATGATGATAATAAACGCAGGCATAAAGAGAGTAGTCTGCGAAAAACGCTATCATGCTGACGAAGATACCATAAAGATGTTTGAACAGGCAGAAATTGAACTATTCGTAGTCAATAACGAAGTTATGAAATATGATGGGCAATAATCAGTCCCATCCAAATAGCAATTAGAGTTTAACCTGTTTTTTGGAAAACATTGATTTCCCTACCTATCTTATGCCTCTCATCGACATCCACAAATGAACATAAGTCCCTCAATGGAAAATCCGCCGCAGTCTTAACGAAAACAGTTTTCTCAAAAGGCTTCACAATTTTGAAGCCAATACCTTGTGCGCTTTCTTGGATGTTCATCGTAACTGGTTTGCTGGAACGCGTCTTAATGAAAGGGGTAACAACAACCAAATAACCGCCTTCCCCCAAAACTTCATACGACTCACTTAGGAAACCCTCAAACAAGGGTTGAAGCTTTTCAAGAATTTTTTCTGCATAAGGAACTGTGGGGACCTCCCGCAGCGCCGGTCCCAAATCAGGCTCTGTCGCGATGCTATCAACAACCTCCCTTATTTTACTAGTTAATTTCGTCGCATCGCCCTGAACTACTCCGAAGTCTGCATCTTCCAACGAATACTCTCTGGCAATCCATTCAAGATTTCTCCGAGCAGCATCAATACACCAGCGATTAATGTCTAAACCAATTACTTTGGCTCTAATTAGAAGAGCCTCCTGCAAAAAAGTCCCTACTCCACAAAACGGATCGAGAAACACTTTTCCAGGGCCACAATGAGACAAATTTATCATAATTTTAGCTACCCTAGGCGAAATGCCAAAAATTTTGCGTTGCACAGGCTTCTCTAAATCACGCTTTTGAAACTCAAACGGATTATGCACGGCGACTGTTGTCCCAATCGCTGTTTCTTCCTTGCCTATGCACAAAAGAATTTCCGCATGATTTTCTAGTAAGCCTTGTTTCAGGACCTCAACTGGCGTAAGCTGAGGATTATCCCTATCTCTCGGAAAACCCATAAAGCGAGCTTTCTTATCTTGTTGACGAAGCTCATCTTTTAATGTGCTACCCAAGAAACGCTGACAAGCATTGCCAATTGGCCGAAAAATTGGATCTGCCCAGTAAACGCTAACTCCAAAAACAGACTTTCCTGAAGCGGCCCCTGGAATTTTGTTAGCCAAAGTCTCCAAAGGAAGGTCGTGCTTAAGTTGTTGCTTTATTTGTTTATTCTGTTTCATGAAAGCTTGGATCAGCAATTCAGTTGGAAATAGCGAAGTAACCCTTGCAATTTTCAGCGTTCCGCCTAACTCATCAATCGCAGAAACATCTAGCTCCTCTCGGGTCCTTATCGTGAAGTAAGATCTTGAGAAATCGGAGATTTCAAAAGGGCAACCTCTTGATTCCATGTAAGAGGTTATTTCGGCAAGAGACAGCTTCCAGTTTTTTCCAGAAACGAAACAATAGTCATTCTGAGGTTGGGTAAACATATCAGCCAAAGTAAACTCTGCCTCCGAGTCTTTTGACTGTAACGGTTGGGGGAAGTAGTCTCTCAGGAACCACCTTATGTATAGTCAGAAAACGGTTAAATTCAACTGAACAGCAATCACTTCAGGGATTTAGAATGAGTTCGATGGCAGAAAAAGTTGCAGGGGCCCTTTATCGTTCAGGATGCATAAAATTCGGCACATTCAAAATCAAATCAGGAGCACAAAGTCCATACTATATTGACATGGCGCGACTTCTCTCCGCACCTGAAGAATTCCGAGTAATCACCCAATTAGCTTTAGACAAAATCAAAACAATTATGGTCTCAGAAAGAATAAACAAGTTGGCATCCATCGAGCTCAAGGGGGCATTAATAGCTCCAAGCATTGCAGTAGGTCTTGATTTGCCGTGCATTATCGTTAGAAAAGAAGAAAAAGCGTATGGAGTAACTGGTAGAATTGCAGGAGCTGACGTCAACAGTGGAGACAACGTGTTATTTTTTGACGACGTGATAAGTGAAGGATTATCGAAAGTAGAAGGAGTAAAACCACTTCAAGAGTTAGGAGCAAACGTGAAACATCTTCTAGTAGTTGTTAACAGGGAACAAGGCGGTAAAGAAAAACTCGAAAAAATTGGCTACAAAGTGCATGCTCTGGCTAAAATCTCTGAAGTTGTTGAAGCGCTCGCAAAAGATAATAGCATTTCAAAAGCACAAGGCGAAGCTGTTCTTAACTACATAAAGAAAATAGCTTAAGCGGTTCCTTGCTGTGAATACCACTGGGCAATCGCGGTGGCTGCTCTTTCAGAATATCCATTATTTCTGAGAAGTTGCTTCAATTCGTCAACTCCACCAGATTCCGTCCCTTTCTTCCTCCTGGCAACTGTTGATTTACAAAAGAATATTTAACAGTTGATACCAACGTCGCAATATATCCGATTTCTTTTCGCGAATATCTCATAGATAGCTCTATATTTCTCACCGAAACCATGTTCCAACCAGAAAGGCACCTCGAGAAAAGGAAGGAATGAGAAAAGATGCAAGTTCAGAAACAAGTTGCTGATGCCCTTTTGACTCCAGCGGCTTATGACGAGCCTCCAGGGCAAATTGAATTGGTGCAAACTCACATTTCATACGTCTTTCTAACAAAAAACCTTGTATACAAAGTTAAAAAAGCAGTCAATTTCGGATTTCTTGACTTCGAGACCCTCGAAAAGAGAAAATATTACTGCGAAAAAGAGCTGCAACTCAATAAAAGATTATGCGGAGACATGTACATCGAAGTTGTGCCCATCAACCAAGCAGAAAGCATCAAAATAAGAGGCGAAGGAAAAACCATCGAATACGCATTGAAAATGAAAAGGATGCCTCAAGAAAGAATAATGACACAACTCCTTGAAGACAACATGGTTGATGAAAAATTAATTACCAACATTGCCAAAATTATTGCTGAATTTCACTCAAAAGCAGATACTAATGATGAAATAAGCAAATTTGGGTCATTGAAAGTAATCGAAACAAACTGGAACGAAAATTTTGATCAGACCAAAAATGTTGTAGAGGATACTATTTCAAAAAAGGACTTTGAATTAATCCGCAACAAAATCAATCTCTTCTTGAGTAAAAATTCGCCTTTAATTAACAAACGAATAAACGAAGGAAAAGTTAGAGATTGCCACGGAGATATTCATTCGGGAAATATCTTTGTTACTGACAGAGTGTATATTTTTGATGCAATCGAATTTAATGAAAGATTCAGGTATTCAGATGTAGCAGCAGACATTGCCTTCTTAGCAATGGACTTAGATTTTAAGAATAGAAGTGATCTCTCCGAAGTTCTCGTAAACAAATACATTGAATCTTCTGGCGACAAAGAACTACGAAAGCTTCTCTTCTTCTACAAATGCTATAGGGCCTATGTACGCGGAAAAGTTGTAGGTTTCAAACTTCACGATCCAAATGTAGAAACTGAAGAAAAGAAAAAGGCGAGAATTGAGGCTCAAGCGTACTTCAGATTAGCGGCCTTCTACGCCCAAAACTTTGAGGGTTAACCAAGACTAAAATTGATTAGCAACTAATCCCGGAACGTTGACAGTCCCCATTAGTATTGGTTTTTGATGACAGTCACTTCCACCGGTGAGAATCAAGCCAAGTTCTCTAGTGAATTTGACGTAATGGTTTGTGGTTTGAGAATCATTTCTTGAATGCCAACACTCAATTCCATCTATAAAGTCGAGCATTGAAGCTCGAACAATATTGGTTTGTTCATCCAAAGACTTAGTTAACGCTACCAGAGAGGTCCCATTTGGATCGTTAGGATGAGCTAAAACTATTCTTCCTCCAGCGTCTCTAATAAGTTTCGAAGCCTCTTTGAGGTACAATGGATATTTAGGAACATCACATTTTACAAGGTATTTGTCGAAAGCTTCCTGTCGGGTCTTGACAACTTTCTTCTTAACGAGATAGTCAGCTATATGTGGTCTGCCAAGCACTCCATCAGCGGATGCTTCAATTTCTCTAAAGTCGTTCTTAGTTAGGGTTTCAAGACCTTCCTTTGCAAACTCGGAATTGAGGTTTTCCAATATCTTTGCAGCTCTTTCTTCGCGATATTTTGCTACATTTTGTAGTTTGCTTTTCAGAGTCTCGTTGTTCGGGTCAAATTGATAACCTAAGAAATCAAGCGAAACTGCCTTGCCCTCGCGATACTGAGGATGCGAAAATGTTACATTTAGCTCGACTCCGGACATGTAACGTATTTTTGCAGTCCTTGCCAAACTTACAGCTTCGCATTGAAATCCAATAGAATCGTGATCTGTAATTGATAGAAAGCCAATTTTTCTTGCTTTGGCTTCCGATAGAATTTCTTCAATTGTGAATTTTCCGTCTGAACAAGTTGAGTGAATATGTAAATCAGTTATCATTTTTTGAAAGATCTACTATCTTTTTTCCGCCCCAATCACGTACCAATCTTTGGAATCATCGTGGCAAGTGTCAACAGTCAAATGAACCAGCTTTAGAGAAGGATTTTTCGTCTTTAGGTCATCGAGATCGACAGTTTCGAACTTTGTCTTGTTAGCTAAATAGGCTTCCTCAGTTAGAGCGTTAGACTCGTACTTTTCTTTGGTTCTACGCTTTATTCTGGCTAAAGATACTTCTTGAGGACAACTTGTTTGAAGTATAACAAAAGTCATCTTATGTTTTGCCGCGATCTGAGCTGCCTTTCTTCTAAGTTCTTGAGTAACAAACGTTGCATCTAGAATTAAACCGCCCTTACTTTTTCCTGCGGCCTCATCCGCTCGTCTAAAAACTTCATCGTAAACTGATAATCGTTTGTTCATGTTCCCTGCCACTTTGACATCGAACACATCTTCATTCTTTAGGACCTCAAGTCGAATTAGATCGCTTCGAAGAATAGGATACCCCTTGATCTTCGAAATCTCTTCCGAAGTCTCGGTCTTGTAACTTGCTGGTAAGCCGCAGGTAATTAGTAATGTCCTTGGCCCTAATTCCTTTTTGACGTATTGGGCAAAAGGTTCCTTCAATTTTGTCCCCTTACATTTACGGTTAATCATGGAATAATTAAGCTTTTCCAGACTCAGAATAGCTGGGCACAACAAGTTAAGATGTCTGGGGTCAATTCTAATAGATTTTCAATTTGAAGCAAATTCTATATAGGCAGTCAACACATTCTTCCTAAAAAGAGGAATAATAATGGAACAATTTCAAGTTAAAGACAAATCATTAGCGCCTCAAGGCAAATTGCAAATTGAATGGGCCGCGGCGCACATGCCAGTACTTTCTCAAATTAGAAAAAGATTCATAAAAGAAAAACCTTTCAAGGGACTTACGCTTGCCGCATGTCTCCATGTTACAAAAGAAACAGCGGTATTAGTTGAAACTTTAATTGATGGAGGAGCGAAAGTTGTCCTCTGTGGGTCTAACCCATTGTCCACGCAAGATGATGTGGCTGCAGCATTGGCTGACCAAGGCGTTCATGTTTTCGCTTGGAGAGGACAAAACACCAAGGAATATTATGATTGCATCGACAAAGTTTTGGATTTCGAGCCCGAAATAACCCTTGACGACGGAGCTGACCTTGTCGGCACACTGCACAGCAAAAGACCAGCACAATTAAAGAAAGTAAAAGGCGGAACTGAAGAAACAACAACCGGTGTCGTTCGACTAAGAGCTATGGAAAATGATGGCAGCCTCAAATATGCAATTATTGCAGTAAACGATGCTTACACAAAATACCTTTTCGATAACCGATATGGCACAGGACAAAGTACAATGGACGGTATACTTAGAGCTACAAGCGTACTAATTGCAGGCAAAAACTTCGTAGTAGGAGGGTACGGTTGGTGCAGCCGAGGAATAGCCATGAGAGCACAAGGAATGGGAGCAAATGTCATAGTTACCGAAATACAGCCCACCCGAGCTTTGGAGGCGGCGATGAACGGCTTAAGAGTTATGCCTATGACAGAAGCAGCCGCAATAGGCGACATTTTCGTTACCGCAACTGGTGACATTAATGTAATCCGCAAAGAACATATGCAAAAAATGAAAGACGGCGCCATAATGTGCAACAGCGGACACTTCAACGTAGAAATCAACATTCCAGATCTGGAATCACTAACAAAAGCAAAGAGAACAATGAGACCCAACATGGAAGAATACACACTAAAAGATGGCAGAAAACTATTCTTGCTGGCAGAAGGAAGACTTGTAAACCTAGCAGCAGCTGAAGGTCACCCATCAGAAGTAATGGATATGTCCTTTGCAAACCAAGCACTCTGTGCCGAAAGTCTTGTCAAAGAAGAAAAGAAGCAACCAAAAGTCTTCACGGTGCCGAAGGAAATAGACGAAAGCGTAGCTGAACTAAAGTTGAAATCGATGGGCATAAACATTGACAAGTTAACACCAGAGCAGCAAAAATACTTGTCCACCTGGGAAATGGGCACCACTTAACCCCATCTTGTATCGAGTATCATGGTAAACTTTAAAAGTACAAGGACTATAAACATGGTTCAATAAAAGTAGGTGAACATAATGAGTAAAGATCAAGCCATAGGTGGAGCAATACTTGCTGTATGTGTTATCGTCGCAATAGGTTATGCTGTCGTGGTTCTTTTCCCAGCACAAATTAGCAGTGTTCTTGGAATGACTGTGGACTCTAGCACTGGCACAAACATAAGATTATTAGCCGTACTAATACCAGTTTTCATTGCCTTCGTCGCGATTCTCATGATAGGTGCATGGATTGGTTGGACAATGGCAACAACACCCCCGCCAAAGCCAATTGAAGAAATCACAACCGAGATGGAAGAAAAGAAAGAAGAAACACCAGCCGCAGAGCAACCAGCAGCACCCGCAAGTGCAACTCCAGTGTCCGAAAAGAAGAAAAAGAACTAATAAGAAATTTCTTTTTTCTTAACTTTCATTTCTACAGTTTTTCTTTTTTAGTTATATCAAAATTCTGCTTTTGAGATAAATATGATTTGGTCCAACAATAGCTAAAATAATTTTGAATGTTAAATAAATCCGATTAATAAAATGAAGAAGTCAAAACCAGCATCTGCAGGTTTTGAAAACAAATAAGTCAAATATCCATGCCACTCTGTACAATTATTAAAGTGCAATTCTCACTAAAGAAAATGCACAGCTAATATCGTGAGCTTATTTACCTCTACAAAAAATTCGTTTTTCAGACCACAAGAAAAGATGGTCCTTCTTAGGGAGGGATTTGTTAAGCCAGACTTCAATTAGTCTCTTTGTTTTCTTACGCATGCATTGGACGACTTCACTGCATGTAAGACATTCATCAGGAATAGGAACATTCGCAGCTCTCTCACTTAGAAATCCAAAATGTTTTTTGCATCCAGGAGATGAGGCAATTTCCTCTTTTTGACCAGCGGAGTTCATTTACAGGCTCTGGAGGAGTCTCTTCTTTTGGTGGAATATTAGAAATGACTTCGGGGTCTCCTGTTATTTTTGTCAAGCAGTAAGGACAGGCCTTATAGGGCTCCGATGAGACTTGAACGTTTGTTGCCTCAATAGGTCTGGTAAAGATTTTACGACAGGATGCATTAGGACAAACAAAACCTCTTGCATCTTTTGTTAATTCTTTTGTTTGGGAGATGAATAGGCCTCCTCGGGAGAACAAATAGGTGGTGCTTATTTATAGTATTGATGAATTTTAAATCTGTAGTGGCTCTACTCTAGTGTGCAGGTTTGTTCAGGAGATGCGAGTTTCTTGAGGTCTTGAACACCTTCAGAATACCCAGACGCAATTAAGATATCTCCTAATTGAAATTTTGAGTCAGCTTTAGGGCGTAGAGTTTTGTTAGCTCTCTTTATTGCTAGAAGCCACATTCCTGTTTCCTCGTGAACTACGTGCTTCCTTCATGCTCTTATTTAGGAGCGGTGAATCTTGCGTAACGCATGCTTGTGTCACAGTCTCTTCAGCTTCTTTAATTGTAAGTTTCAAAACTGGATGAGGTTCAATTCCTCGTAGCACTACTTCAGCCATCTCAGCTGCTGCATCAGCAATTTTTTCAGTTGCTACTCCTAATCGAATTAGTCCAAGAAATCCTGAAGCTTCTTCTTTCTTAAAGTCGCTTGTTAGAGCAAGAAGTTCGAAGTCTGTGTGCATTTTATCCATACTCTCTTCCAGACGCTCAACTTCTTCGGCCAATTCTTTATTGTTCAGTAAAAGTGCTGAATAAGCCAGATCCATCATTAATTCAGAGGTATCTTTAAGCTCGGCAAGACGAGTTACAATTTCCTCGAATTGTTTTTGCTCTGTCAATACATTTCCTCCAATAGTTTGATTCTTCCTTCTGCCAAGTCTTTGAATTCTTTTGTTCCAATAGGAGCTCCACGAGTTATGAGAACATCGTTTATGAGAATTTTTTCGTTTGGCTTTGGGATTAATGATCCAATCTTTGTTTCGTCGGATTGCGATTACATCAATTCCCATTCTTGCAGCCAAATCGAGTTTACCAATTTGTTTTCCAATAATTATTGACCCCTCTTTAACGGTCGCCTTCATGAGACGCTCTTCAACTTTCTCGAAAATTGACCCAACAATAGGATGCACACCTATGTTACGTGTAACAATGGCTGCAATATCGGCGGCAGCATCAGAAATTTTATCTGTAGCAGCAGCCACCGTTGAAACGCCAACCAATGCCTCAGCGTCCCTTGGATCACCTCTTGAAGCAACCATGATTTCAATATCCAACAGATAACCTAATGTGTCGATATGACTTTCCAGAGCCAATACATCTTCGGCAAGTTCTTTGTCATTAAACAAGGCTGCTGAATAAGCAAGGTCTATCATCAATTCTGATAGATTCTTCATTTCTACAAGAAGTTCCCGGACAGGTATAGGTTTGTAGGCTATACGTTCGAAGCGAGGCATAAAGTCAAAATCGCTCCGAGGGTATGTATTGCTTATGGAATATTTTAATCATGCTATATCACCGAACCGATACTAAACAGGGTTAATGCAACTAGTAAGGCAAGGGTAGTTATGCTAGGCAGCAAACGCATTTTCTATGGGAATCACAAAATTACCCGGATCCAGCCCTTTTTGAAAGGTTATAATCGCTATCGCAAAAGAAATAAACACTATTAGAGTAACAGCAACAACGTTAGTAGCTAAAAGCAAAAGAATATGATTGTAGAAGGCAACGGGAGAGAAGAGTCCGTGAATCAACAAAGATACAAGCGCAAGAACAACAAACATTACAACTGATGCCACCCAAGCACTTACGATGTTTTTGGCATGTTTTCCGATTGATGAAAGCCTTGGCTCGATCATACCTAAAGCAAGTTTTGTAGTTGCAGTTGATCCAACCACCGAGCCCACGTCACTTATCAACCCGATTAATGCCGGATAAATTGTATAAAATTCTATGCGACTATTCGCAAAACGACTAACTCCCTTCAGAAGAGTACCAGTAAGACTAACAACAACTGCCACAATCATCAGCGCAGCCAAACTTTCCCTAATAGTTTTTATGAATTCTACTTCATGCAAATTCTTTAAGAAAAGATAGAAAACCAAAACCAAATTAACAATTCCAAGAAGGGCAACAATTGTTATGCCGATGTTATTAAAATTAAAAAACAAATTTAGGGTCACGATGTAACAAATCGTAATAAAAACTGAAGCAATTGTAGACATAACTGGATAAACAACTATGTCGGGATCAAAACCCTTCTTGAAAGAAAAGAAAGCGACCTTAATCGTTATTACCAGAAGAATCAAACCCATAGTCATTGTTGCCACCAAAACTCCGAGAATTGATGGAAAATCAGCGAAAGTTATGCCCCAAAACAATTGACCGAAAACTAAAGAAATGCCGCTCATCGCGGCACTTGTTACCAAAGTAAGAACGATAACCGCCTTGATTAAATTATGAAAACTTTTGGTATTGTTGGAAAACTTGGGATATATCACTCCAAGGTGTAGCGCTGTGCTCAATCTTCCACTTAAAAGACCCTCAATAACGCCTTTTGCGCCGAGTACTGCAGGGTAAAGGGCTATTGCCCAAGGCGATATCCGAAAGACTCCAAGTTGATAGGCTACTAAAAATCCGGCAATTATTCCGCCCAAGTCGAACGCATAAGCAGTAAAAGTCTCTTTTAGTGCTTTTGAAAAACTTGAATTGCCGGCGTGAGACATTCAAAGTTATCTCCTTTTGAGGGCACCAAGAGATTTTGATGCGTTCATTTGTGCTTTAATTAACTGCTAGGCGTCACTTCAAGGGCACCCTGAATTTCTAAAGGGTGGATGCCCATCGCTTAAATAGGTTTCCAAACCAAGCAGGAGCCCTATCCAGAAATGGGTACAGATTCGAGTATACTATCTACGGAAGGTACGTTTTTTTAGGGCTTCTTTGGTTGATAAGGGCACCAAGGATCTTCACTCAGAAAGTCTCCTTTCAGTTCGCCTGGTTCGTGAAGATCACCACAGTAGTCTATAAAATCACTAGAAAGACCATAGGCACGTGCTCGGCATCCCCCACAAAGCTGTTTATAATCGCACGCTCCACACTTGCCTTTCAGAGAATCCGGATTACGGAGTGCTTTGAAAATCGGGGAATTAAACCATATTTGTTTGAAGCTTTGTTCACGAACATTTCCAAGCTTTACTGGAAGATAAGGACAAGGGGTAACGTCGCCGTTCGGGTAGACTCTACAATAATAAGTGCCTGCAATGCAACCACGAATCCATTGCCTCATATCCAAACCCATGTCCTTGGCTATTCGCATAAATTGAGGAGCACACGAAGGTCTAACGTTAAGCTTGTGCTTGGAGACTTTAGCAAAAGTATTCGTAATCATGTCCTCATACATAGCGGGTGAAATGTCAGCCATTTTTGCACCTCTGCCAGTCGGTACAAGGAAAAATAGGTGAAAGTTTTCAACCCCGATTTTTTCTGCTAAACTCATGATTTCGTCAATTTGATTATAATTCTGCTGAGTGAGAGTTGTATTCACTTGAACAAGAACGTCATTATCACGCAACGCCTTTATTGCGTTGACCGCTTTGCTCCACGAACCAACCACCCCTCGAAATTCATCATGCTGTTGCGCGATTGGCGAGTCTATACTTATTGAAACGGTCTTAATACCTGCTTCCTTGAGTTTTCGTGCCGATTTGGCATCTATTAAGCCACCGTTGCTTCCCAAACCCATTCGCAAACCCTTTTCTGTTCCATATCGAATGAGTTCGTAGACGTCATTTCTCAAAAGGGGTTCTCCACCACTCAGTACTAGCGAGAGGACGGCTAACTTCGGCGATTTGATCTATGAGACGCTTTGATTCTTCCGTGTTCAGCTCGCCGTCAAGTTCCTTTGAAGTTGCATTTATGTAACAATGAGAGCATTTCAAATTGCATTTTCTGGTTAGATTCCAAGAGACGATGAGGGGGATAAACTTCTCTGATCCTTGTGGCGTTTGGAGAGTACCCTAGTTTTAAGTAGTATTCACATTTGCCGTGGGTAGCCATAAGCTCAGGCTGAGTCAAGTCAAATGTAAACGGAAGTACAGTTTCGAGCATCGCTTTTGCATGAGCAAAGCAGAAATGCCTACAGAAAAGGGACGTAACTTCGTCAGAAATGCCCAGCCTCTCACCGATATACTTGTGCCCGCCGTAGATTGGGCAATTAAGGAACTGCATCTTTCCATCAAGCGTGTCAATGCTCATTGTGTAGTTGATAAAATGGTCACTTAGCATGATTGATTGAAGCTTCTCTCTGCGCATCCCAACTTTGAGTGTAACGTCTAATGCGATGCTGACCGTTTCGCGACCGAAATTTTCTTTCACCTTTTGCATGGCCACGCTGAGCCTGGGAATGCCAAATGTCTGGGCAAGTGACGAAAGGGTCAACAAGCCTTTGATAGTTTGGTATTCTTGGCGTAGCCGCATTTGGGCTACGCAGTTTGACCATTCACTGAACAGGCTTTCTAAGGCATCTTCGACCTCGATGTTTTGGCTTTTGAGCATGTCGGAGACAATGCGGGTTTTTTGATTTAGATTTGTGAACAAAGCAATTTTCTCAGTAGAGCTTGGGCTAGGTCCTGATATAGCAGCCATATTGCCTAAGTTAAGAAGTAGATGCTCGTCTAAAATAGTGGAAGCATCAAAAACGAAGTCGCCGTAAAACTTTTGCAATTGCGAATTGGTATCAGGCATTTCAACTTCGAGTTCTTGAAGAAGAACACGCGTTTCAGTCTCCATTTTACTAACCATTGCCATATGGTAAAGGAGGGAACCAGCCATTCCAGGTTCAGCATTTTTTCCAGAAGCGACACCGTAAAAAATTTCTTGGAAGAGGCGTTTTGACCCAGAGTAATCTTTATTTCTTAACGCCAAAAAAATTTGTTCTAGTTTTTTTCTTCTTTGATTTAGGAGGAGCACCCATTTATGGCAGTGTCGTTCATCGAAGTTTGTTACCTTAGAGCACCAGCTAGAAGGTTAAACTACATATGGTTTGGTAAAAAAGCTAACGGTACTCAAAGCCTCAAACAAGTTTACATCGTTGAAAACAAGTGTACAGCCATCATCAGATAAGCTATTAAAGCGGCTCGCTTTTAAGAAATAGATAATTCAAAATTGAGTGATGCAACTTGACTTATGACTGGATTTTTGCAATAGTCGGTTTCCTAATAATGTTCGGGATGCTTGCAGGCATAGGAATAAACAAACCAAGAGGAATTAGCGTAAAAACATGGTGTTTTGGATATCTAGGCATCTCGGTAGGCTTCGACTTGCTCGTCGTGATTGCTTTGGCTGGGGCATCACAATTTGCATGGTTAACTAACTTACTCCTAGGACTCTCAGCTGGCGCAGCTACAGGTTTAGCTCTTCACGTCGCTCATCATATCTCCGAAGAAGACGAACATGAGGAAGAAGGCTCAAAACAGAAGTCGATGTTGGGTTTCTAAACCTCATTTTTGAGGTTCGCTATAGCCCAAGCGGATATTCTAAATATCTTGAGTTCTACTAGATTTTAGCGTCGTCTTTCAGGTTCTGTTTAGATGAAAGAAAGTTTTTAAATGCTCAGAGAAGTACACGCAGCTGGCGCCGGGGAAGGGATTCGAACCCCTGTGAGCCAAGGCCCACTGGCTGGCTTGCCCATTTTGGCACGGCCCTTTTTGTGCAAACTTGGATCTCGAGGCCAGCGCGATAACCACTCCGCCACCCCGGCTTGAATAGAAGGATTACGCTTTGTGGCTAAAAACGTTTCAGTCCAAAAAAATGGCAAAACTCAGTGATATCTAAATCGTCGGAGAATGTCCATAACAAAGACATTTGCTGGCAATATTCATGTAAACTTAGATGACAAGATCAGCCAAGTCAACGCTGTGTTCGTAAATTTGTTTTAGAAACGCTGTTATTGCTAATGTTTGTGGCAAAACTTCAAGCGGCTGTTCCTGTGCTACTTTGTCAATGCTAGCTGATAATGTTCGTGTCTTTTCACGCATTTGACGTACGCTTTCTGCAGAGGCTATATCTTTGTTGATGAACGCCTTTAATGCTTGTTCGTGAGCCTCATGGCATACTATCTGTAAATCTGACAGGAGTTTCTTCAACTCTTCAGTGGGTTTTGCGTTCTTAAGCTCGAATGTTTTTGCAGCAGCCTGCACGCATGCGTCACCCATCGTTTCAACTAAGCTAGCAGCTAAACGATAGTCCAAGCATTCTAAAGTGGACAAACCAAGCTTCTCGCCAAGTTGCGGATTCTGAATTATTGTTCGCAAAATTCGAACAAGAAGAAAGTAGAGTCTGTTGTTTTCATCGTCTCGGGCAATTACACTTTTTGCCAATTGTGAATCGACATCAATAAAAGAGTTAATGGCATCACGCTGCATGCCTGCAACAATGGAATAATTTCTTCGTAGAATCTTTTCAGGCGGAAATCCCGAAGGCTCAAGCAAACATTGCAGAACTATTTGTGAATAATTCTCTTCCACAATTTCCAGACCTATTAAAGAACCAACTGTAGCTTTAACTATGCTTCTTGTTTCTAAGTCAATTCGTTCTTTCGTCTCTATACGAATTATATCAGAACCCAAGAGATAATGGCCAACAATTTCCCGTCCTAAATACGGTCCAACAATTAATGAAGTGCTCTTGGGTGTTGGTTCATCATTATATTTTGGGTCGATGAAGATTCTTCCATCGCCTGTTTCATTTAAGGCGACCAAAGTTCCTTTCTTAAATCCGTGTTTTTCGGACCAAGATTTTGGAAGACTTACAAAAAGCGTGCCAGTCTGAGTACTTTGGATTTTTCGCAAATCAGTCATAGTCATTCCTCAAAATCATGATAAAGCCGGATGACTCATCATGATCTAACAGATTCCTTTGATATAAAGATGAACTTCAATGTTAAAACAATCAAATGCTTGTTTAAACTTATAGATTTGATAAGTTGGAAAATCGCCAAACACTAATGAAAAGATAGTCAAAGGCAAAAAGGATTGTAATACTGGTTGATTTTGAGAAAAGCCCGGATCTTTAAACATCATAGAAAAATTGAATAGACTAATAATAGAGAAAGATAAAATAGCAATCGCGCTAAGCGTGATTAGGTCGAAGATTTGAGGGACCTTCGGAATGAGTGAGTTGAAAAGGCTTCAAAAAGCTGTGGAGACAACAATCGCAGCCGGATACCAAATTGATAGTGAAGCCTTCGCATTTCTCAGCGTAATCTCAGCAACTGATGACCCAACGGCTTTAATCGGTAAAGCTCTTCAGAAATTGGGAGAGCTTCCAGAAAGGCCCACGTTTATAGGAAAAAGTTTCCTAGAAGAAATTCACCAAACACCTAAAATTTTGCAAGTGCCCCAAATCCAGACTTCTGAGGAACAAGACGCCGAGAAGTCTGCAGAGGCAGCAGAAGAAATCCAATATCGTGAAACTTCAAGTTCTTCTCGACCTTATGCAAAAGATATAGATGCACAAATCAATGTCCTTGAAGATCCAACTGAAAAGCTTAGTTCAAACGGAACAATGGATGAGTTTCTCCAGTATTTTCAAGACAGATTCAAACGACTGGAAAAACTGCTAAGACAAAGGATGGATGTGAAAGCAGCTACACCGATCTCAGAAGCATTGAAATCTCAAGCGAAAACTAAACTTAAAATAATTGGTATGGTAACTGAAAAAAGAGACGCAAAACAGCAACTCCTTGTAACTATTGAAGATTTGACTGCGAGCGCAACAATTCTTGTCCCAACCAAAGCCTCAGAAGAGGTTCAAAGGAAAGCCCAGCAGTTATTGCCAGACCAAGTCATTTGTGCGGCTGTGATTAAGACGAGAGGAACTATTTTCCTCGTCGAAGATATAATCTTTCCAGAAGTAGGACAGAAACCTTCCCGCCGAGCTTCAGAACCGGTTTACGCCGTACTTACCTCAGACATACATGTAGGTAGTAACAAGTTCAACCAGGATGCATTCAAACGCTTTGTGCAATGGTTGAATGGCCAATATGGAACCGAACGCATGATTGACATTGCAAATCACGTGAAGTATTTGCTTGTAGCAGGTGACTTAGTTGATGGAGTTGGCGTTTTCCCTGGACAAGCTTTGGAACTAAACGTTCGTGATGTACACAAGCAATACAGGCTCGCGGGAAAACTTTTATCTAAAGTTCCCGAACACATCGAAATTATAGTCTCTCCAGGAAATCATGATGCGCCCAGAAAGGCCCTTCCACAGCCGGCAATATCAGAAGACTATTTGCCAACGTTACAAGGCAAAAGAAGGATCTATTCTCTTGGAAATCCCTGCACAGTCAGTTTGCACAATGTAGAAGTTCTAATGTATCACGGCCGAAGTTTAGACGATATCATTGGCGCAGTACCCGGAACTGACCATGCCCATCCTGAAAGAGCGATGAAACTGCTAATGCAAAGCCGCCATCTCGCACCTATTTACGGAGGAAAAACGACATTATCACCTGAAAATAGAGATTTCTTGGTTATTGATAGAGTCCCAGATATTTTCCATGCAGGTCATATCCACGTCTTAGGTACTTGCAATCATAGAGGTGTCTTGGTTGTGAATTCGGGTGGGTGGCAGGAGCAAACCGACTATATGGCAAAGCTTGGTTTAGTCCCCACTCCTGGTAAGGTGCCCATTGTTAACCTTCAAACAATGGAAACTATTATACTCGACTTCCTTTGATAAGCTAGATTGCTTTGGTGGGCGCCGAAGTTTTTCTGAAACAAAAAAACCTTCAGTTCATTCTATGAAGCAATGTTTTCGAGCAATCAATGGTGAGGATGTAAGTTCTTGGAAATGATCTTTGGTTCATAGTTAATCATACGCCCTAGCCTATTGTCATTTCCGAAAACTTCCTGTATGAGTGAGCGTGAAGTTTCTAGTCTTATTTTCTTCGTGCGACCATAACGTCCCATGCTTACTACTTTTGAGTTTAGAAGACCAAGAGCATCAAGTTCATTGACTAGTGTACCTAATCGTCTTTGAGTAAGAAGACTAATTCCGAGTTCTCCACATAATTCATTGTAAACATCGTAGATTTCGCCTGTCGTTGCACTGTTACCGCTTGCTTTGCTTAGATGGTAAACACTAAGCAGTACAAGCTTAGAATGTAGCGTCGAATTCTTCAGCGCTTCCATAACTTTGTTGTGTTCGATATGTCTTTCAGCTTCCCGAACATGTTCCTCGGTGATTGCCAAAGAACCTTGGCGTTCAGCGACTTCGCCTGCCATTCGTAGTAAGTCAAGAGCTCGACGCGCGTCACCGTGTTCTGCAGCTGCAAGAGCTGAGCAGATGCTTAAGGCTGCTTCAGAGAGGACGCCATCAAGAAAACCTAGTTTTGACCTTTCAAGAAGAATATTTCGCAATTCACTTGCATCATAAGGTCTAAAGACCATTTCTTCTTCACTTAAAGAGCTAAAAACGCGGGGATCAAGAAACTCTTTCAGTCTCAAGTCGTTTGATATGCCTATTATTGCAACTTTACTTTTGGTTAGAGCTTCGTTTATTCTTGTTAATTCATAAAGCAGACCATCACCACGTTCTTTAATCAAAGCGTCAATTTCGTCCAACACTACAATGAATATTGTACGAGAAGCCTCTAGTCCATTCCGGAACCTGTCAAATACCTCGCCGACGGAAAGGCCAGTAAATGGAATAGACAATCCCAAGCTTTGGCTGAGAGCTGCAAACACACGATATTCGGACCCTGTCATTCTGCAATTTACAAAACAGAATCGCACTTGTGCTCCATACTCTTTTGCCTTAGACTCCAAATGGCTTAGCACAAATTTTGCCACTGCAGTTTTTCCTGTCCCAGTCTTACCATAAATAAAAATGTTGGAACACCTTGATTCTTTGAGGACTGGAGCTACTGCTTGGCCAAGTACTCGAATTTGATCTTCACGATGGGGAAGCTTTTCTGGTAAGTAATCATGCCTTAAAACTTCTCTATCTTTGAATAACTTAGCGTCATTAACGAATTTTTCGAACACGTCGTCCAATATGTTAGGATTGCCCATCATGATTCCCCGCTTTACTTCAGAGGTAACACCGATATTTCGTGTGGAGCAGATAAACCATGCAGTACAAAAAAATAATTGTGAAGCATAACAATCCTAAAAATAGATGAAGAATCTGTGTTGATTTAGGAGATTTATCAACAGCCACACCCCGAAGTTTCTACTGGAAGTCTGTAATACTCTTGTGAGAATATGTATGATATATGTGTGTAAGAAATATACTCTGAGAGGTAATACTTTCTTAACTATATTAATAATTATCGTTAAAGTTTTTAGATGAATAGACTACAAAAAATTTTTACAGCCTCTTCAATTGACTGTTTACTGAAAAGTCTTCGAGAGGAAATGAAGGGGTGTCCCTTTTTACCATTAATTTCAGAAAAAACAATGATGATTACTCCATTGAAGTCTACCGAAGAAACTGAATGCTTAACGATCTTTTCTTTCAGGGATAAACACAACAAAAACAGTGTGTTCACTTAGTGCTTTTGGTTCACAGTTTTGTGAAGATCATGTGAAATTGAACTGAAAATGTCCTGTTAAGACTGTTGTTTTCTTCAGAAATAGCTTATTCTTGTCCCTTTACAGTGAATCACACACCCCTACGCTTCTACTGGAGATACGAACCAAACCTAAGTAGGAACTATTTTCTAAATCCAAAATATTGTGAAGCTTGTAATTCTTTAATTCCTGGAATTATAAGTCCTTTTGCAAAATTAGCCAAAATTTAGCCTGAATATTTTCTCTATATTCACCATAACAGCTATAAGGTGTGAAGTGTTAAGTTGTGAACTCCGTTAAGGTGTACATCGAAGATGCCAGCTCGGAAAATGCGTGTAGAGCTATTCGACAGTGAAGGCAATCGGTACACCGTGGCTTTTGAGGGACAAATAACTAGAGACAAGGCTTTGAGGCTCTTGGATCTCGTGGAACTGCTTGGAGGAATGCCTGGCCAAAACCCACCTTCAGGTCCTGAGCAAATACAACATGTTGGTGTCTCTTCAAGGTTTGAAAAGGTTCGATCTGTTGTTCAAAAAAACTTTCCTCTTGTTTGGTTCTCATCAAAAGATATTCAGTCGGTTTATGAGCAAGAACTTAAGGAACCAGTAGGTTTAAGCACAGTTTCAACTTACCTATCAAGGATGGCAAACAAGGGTTTTCTTCTCAGAAGTGGCAGCGCTAACAACATAAAGTACAAGACTTCAACTACAATTCCTCAAGCGGTCATTAGACAAAAATTGAAGTAGTCTTTCGAAGATTTAAGACAGTGAAACACGATTTGTTGCAGACTGAACGAAAGAGATTTTGGAATTAATTGACCAAATAAATTAGGTGGAATTCAAACATATTTTAGAGTTTAAGAAGAATTGATTGATTCGAGCAACTCTAAACCGACGGGGTTACTTGTTTCTTGAGGAGGTTTTCCATTTCCTTCTTTACGCTATACTTGAAAGGTAGTTTACCAGTTTCTCTTTCCAGATAACCTTCTTCGTAAAGTTTCTTCATCAGGCGGGCAGTGTGTTCTCTGCTGAGGTGTACTTTCTCCTTGATCTCCGGAGCCGTTTTGGGCCCTTCAGCAGCTAGAAATTCCAATACAGAAATTTCAGTTTCTGTCAAAGAAGCCATGGCTTTATCTCGTCTCAAAGGCATAACAGGGAATGTGGAAGAGGAGAGAACTTCTTCAGTCCCAACTTCAGGCGTAGTCGACAATTTTTGTATTTTTTCTTCCAAGCTGGCAATTTTGGTCTTGACTTCCTCTTGAGAGAGCTCAACGTTGTGTACTTTGGTATCAACTTCAAGGATTCTTTCCTTTGACGTTTTAACGTCTTCCAATTTAGTGTTAAAGTCAAGATTTGAGATTATTTCAAGAGTCTTCTCGTTATTCGAGGATATTGTATCAATCATTGTGTTAATTTTGGTAACTTGGTAGGTCATTTCATTAATTTCGTTTTCAATTGGATCAAAGCGGTTTTCAATAAGGGCTGCTCTCTTCATTCCAACATCGACTTTAGATGAGACTTCTTCTACTCTATAGGCAACATTTTCAAATTTGTCAGCTTCCCGTTTAAGTTCCCTGTTAAAGCTAAGAACGATATCTTCAACAGAGTCCTTCGCTTTCTCGTATTCTTTCTGAGCTTTGCGTAGTTGTTTCACGTACTCAGTTACTGCATATACTGTGAAAGCAAGCAAGACAGTTAGACAGATTCCTATTCCCATAGTGAGAATGTCAATCACTTGTGATGTTCTCCGTGATTTGTTTGTGATCGAAACGTGACTTGAGTTGTTGCATCACACATCACAATTCTCCATGGAAAATTTAAGGTTTATGGTTAACTTGAAAATTTCTTGTTATGATGTCACACATCACAAAATTATTGCTTTCTAAATCATGATGAATGTACTGCTTTTTTATTCAGGAATACGTTATAATTGGTCCTTTTATTGACATATGAGCTCAATCTATGCCTAAACTATCAGGACTATTTTCAAGTTGTGATATGTCTTCTCACACGTGATTTAACACTGTTATTTCCTCTCTGTTTCGTGATACGTGACGTCACATGGAGGCTCCAGAGGGGGTAGAAAGACGTTTTAGACTTGTTTCTAGCTCTTCTCTGATGATTTCTATGACCTTTGCATGACTTTCTACTCCCTCCAAAGTGTCCGGGAGGTTTTCATGTGATTCCATATACTCCTTCAATTTGTTCGCTATTTCGAGGTAGGGGTCAAGAGTAGTGCTCTCAAAGACACCTAAGTAGCCTAGGAGTAATATCGTATAGATAGATTTTATGACGTTTTCTTTAGACTGCGCTAATGTTCTGTTAAAGGCTCCTCGGCTTAATTTAGCCTTTATTAGCCTTAAGCTGGCTTTTTCATCATACGTTAGAGTTTTACCGGCAATATTCTCGGACAAAATGTCTATTAGGAGCGTTTCGAGTTGTGTTTTTGTTAATTGGCTATTTTTGGAGAGTATTAGTACTATGGGGTCATTTAATGCTCCGTATAGCCAGAGTTGAACATTGTCTTTTAGCTTCATTCTAATGGTCTCCGCGATATATGGAATGGATACGGTTTTGTATACTTGCAGCTTATTAAAAAGTGTCTCCTGTTATTTCGGTGTAAAAACGACGAAATGGAGCTCTGTAAAAGCCTTAATTTAAGCATGGGGTGAGTATTTGCTAAATTATTGTGATTGGACATCTATTTAGGGTTTAATTCCTATTATGGGCAAATTCATGGTATTAAAATATTTAGATTTTAGTTGAACTTTTCAACTTTTGAATTTTTTCTTTAAACCTTCAATGTGAGTGGGTCTGAAATCATCTTCAAAAGATAAATTATTTCACGCTTAGAAACTCCTAATCTTGATTATTTGCCAACTAAATAACATCATTAATTTCTATCTTCTTAGGTTTAGACCATTTTGGAAACAAAGAGTTGTGTTTGTGACGTCATGGAATAGACCACAATCACGGTTGAATCACAAAAGAATCACACGTGATTAATCATTTTTCTCATGATATCACGTAAATGTGATCCTTCTGTGATTTGTGACGTATCTAGTTGTTGAACGCTTTTCCTGAAGAGTATTCTGGGAATACTTATTGTTAGATAATCTGATACCCTAAAGAAGCTCTGAGCTCCTTTTTAATGCATCAAAGAGTTCAGGCCGCAGGTCCCTCAACGTTGGAATAAAGGTTTCAGCAGGTCTTATATCGCCGTAATTGACTTCACAAATAACTAAATCTTCTTCATCGTACTTTCCCTTAGCCAGCACATCACCAGTCGGGCCAACGAGCCTGCTTCCTCCCCAAAACTGTAGGCCATCTTCAACCCCAACGAGGTTAACATACGCCAAGAATGCTGTATTTTCCAATGCCCTTGCAGCGGTAAGGATTTCAAAATAGGTTCGACGAACGGCTGGTGACGCAGAAATGCAAACCATCAACTGCGAACCAGCTAGTCGGATTAAGCGGGTAACTTCAGGAAAGAAAATATCATAACATATGCACAAACCAATTTTTCCTATATCTGTATCGAAAGCTGCTGTCTGGTATCCAGGGCGAAAATGCCTCTTCTCTTCAAAAACGCTATGTGTTGGAAGGTACATTTTCCGGTATTTCCCAATTAGTCCTTTGGGGCCAACCAAGACCGAAGAATTAAAAATTGTAGCTCTGGTTTTTTCGCTTAATTCTGGCATGCCAAAAATAATATGAATCGAGTTGGCCTTGGCAATTTCTTCTACTCTTTGAGTTGATGGACCTGGAATGTTCTCTGCCAACTCGTAAATTTGATCTCTTACAACATAGCCAGTCAGTGAGAGCTCAGGGAAAATTACGAGATCTGCCCCTAGCTCCTTTGCCTTAGAGGTTATGGATTCGAACTTTCTCAGGTTATCTTCTTTGTTTTCACGTTTGCTGCTTATTTGAGCCAGAGCCAACTTGATCTTTTCTTTCATTCCTTTTTCTCCCTCTAGTAGGTACTATGTGGAAGCCTAAAGTCTGTTCCAACAGTCCGATATTCAAGTTTCGGTGTTAGAGGCATCCGCCTTTTATGTTCAACTCCAAGCCACCTCTTCTTGACTTCCTCGACTTGGGTCTGTTCAATTTTCAGTTGCTCGGCTATTTCTTGTGGAGCCATGAAACGTTCTATTCCAAACAGGATAAGATCAAGGACTTCGTATCTTATCCCCAATTCGCCTTCAGCTGATTGATTGGGCCAAAGAGCTGGAGTAGAAGGTTTCATGGCGAGTTCAGTTGGAATTCCAATGTACTCGGCAAGCTTTCGTACTTGTGTTTTGTACAAATCCATAATAGGTGCTATGTCGGCAGCAACGTCGCCCCATTTGGTGAAATATCCCATCATCGTTTCTGATTTGTCACTGCTTCCACATACAATTCGATTAAGCTTGTTAGCATGATAGTAAATGTAGATCATTCGAGTTCGGGCTTTTATGTTGCCTTTGCAGAGCCGTTCTACTGGGTCAAAAATTGGTATTGACTTATAGAATCCCTCGAGTGCAGGAGTGATCTCACAGATCTGGGTTTGGATGCCAAACTTTTCGGCGACAACCTTAGCGTCATCGATGTCTTTAGGATTATATGTTTCTTTTTCCGGCAGCATAAGGCCCAAAACCTTGTCTCCTCCAATAGCCAAAGCTGAAAGAGCTGCAATAGTATTACTGTCGATTCCTCCGGACATACCAAGAATTATGCCTTCTGCCCCAGAAGAGTCAATGTAACTCTTTATGAATCGTTTAACTCTGGTTTCAATGTCTGCCATGTTCATTTCTAGAACTGATGGATTAAGGTCCATGGGTGACGCCTGCTTTCTTGTTGTTTTATGGTTGTAGGCAAGTATTTAAGGGCAAGCTTAGATATTATGGAACGATAATCTTAACATCCGGGGATGCCAAACATGGGGCGAAGAAGGAAGAAAGTTGTTCACATTCCAAAGAAGCGTTTGCCCAAATTCTTCTCTTGCCCACGATGCGGCAAAGAAACTGTCAGAGTAGAGATTTTGCGTGATGAAAGTCGAGCTAATGTTGGTTGTAGCAGTTGCGGGCTTCAGGAAGAATTTCCAATTAAGCAGGCACAAGGCGAAGTCGATATTTATTGCATGTTTACCGACAAGATTTATGGGGCTTCCAGAAGATCTTCGGTAGCTAACGTTAAAGGTGCTTAGTCAAGGGACTGGTTAAGTGCATGCTTGGTCGCGTCGAAAAATACTTGCTCGAAAAAATTGAGACCGACCGTACAATTCACATAACTCTAATTGATCCTGAAAAGGTCACGGTTCAGCAAGCAATCAAAATTGTTGAAAATGCTAATGCAAGTGGAACAGCTGCAATAATGATAGGCGGTTCAACTTTTGTCTCTCAAACACATTTAGATGATGTTCTCAAAGCAATTCGGGAAACAGTAAAGATTCCTACAATTCTTTTTCCAAACAATATTACGGGAATCAGTCGTCACGCCGACGCAATCTGGTTCATGTCATTGCTAAATTCAGTTGATCCCTATTTTCTCGTAGGCGCCCAAATCCTAGGTGCTCCTTTGGTTAAGAAATTTGGTTTAGAGCCAATTTCCATGGGATACATAATCGTTGGCGAAGGTGGCACAGCAGGCATCGTCGGGAAAGCAATCCCTGTGCCCTACAACAAACCTGAACTTGCAGCCGCTCACGCTCTAGCTGGACAATATCTTGGAATGCGGTTCATCTACCTGGAAGGAGGCTCAGGGGCTAAGAATCCTGTTCCTCCAGAAATGATTCGGGCAGTCAAAAGTTACGTTGACGCCAAAATTATTGTTGGCGGAGGAATTAAGACAAAGGAGCAAGCGTTAGCCGCGGCATCAGCTGGAGCAGACATTATTGTCACCGGGAACGTTGTTGAGTCTTTGGATTCTGAGCAAAAGGTAGCCGAAATAATAAGGGAAATTAAAAGCATTAAACAATGAACTGAAGCAGTCTTTTGGGTAAATTAGTTATTGTTCTGGTATTTTCAGAATTTAGCGTTCTACCCTTTTCTTGTTAGAAAACCAAAATAGAAGCGTTGTTTATCCTTGTTGCGGGGAGCAAATGCAATGTCGATTAAAATGAGCAATGCTTATCGCAGCTATCTGGACTCAATGCAGAGCGAGCTCTCCAAGATGCGTGAAATAAGCGAGGCCGCACGCAAGAAGGGTCTAGACCCTTCATTGAACACTGAAAGCATTATTGCCCAGGACATTGCAGACCTCGTCGAAGGCTTGGTTGGACCTAAAGGCGTTGCTGCAAGTATTCGCGAATTAGGTACGAGAATGAACAGAGAAGAAATTGCGTTTAAGGTAGCAGAGCAAATCGTAAATGGCACCTTTGGTGAAATGGATCCTGAACAAGCGGCAGAACAAGCCATACGAACAGCTCTTGCAATTTTTACAGAGGGATTGACTGCTGCGCCAATCCAAGGTATTGCTCAAGTAAAGATAAAAATTAATCTCGATCGATCAAAATATTTAGCAATTTACTTTGCAGGTCCAATCCGGTCGGCAGGTGGCACCGATCAAGCGCTAACGCTTGTTGTTGGCGATTTTGTGCGACGGCTGCTAAACTTGGATCGGTACAAACCTACTCAAGAAGAAGTTGCACGTTTCATTGAAGAGCTCCGGCTTTACGAGCGATCGGTTGGTCGTTTCCAATATCACATTCCTGACGAAGAATTGAGAAAAGCCTTCGACTATTTGCCAGTAGAAGTAACTGGAACAGAATCGGATCCTATTGAAGTATCTTCGTACAGAAATTTGCCCCGAGTTGAAACTAACCGCGTTAGAGGTGGGGCGCTAAGAGTTGTGAACGATGGAATCGTTGGGCGTGCACTTAAGGTCTTAGTTATCGTTGAGAAACTTGGGTTTCAAGGATGGGACT
Organism: Candidatus Bathyarchaeota archaeon; assembly: GCA_963735905.1. GTDB lineage: Archaea > Thermoproteota > Bathyarchaeia > Bathyarchaeales > Bathycorpusculaceae > JADGNF01. The sequence continues at coordinate 191,536 of CAVTMS010000015.1, forward strand.
GGCTTCGTGAATTTAAGAAGAAGTCTGAAAAGAAGTCATCAGGCTTTATGGATGATGTCATTGCAGGGCGTCCAATCTTTTCCTTTCCATCAAGAAGGGGTGGTTTTAGACTAAGATATGGTAGATCTAGAAATACTGGCCTTTCTGCAGTAGGTATTCATCCTGCAACAATGCTAGTTGTGGAGAATTTTCTTGCTGCAGGTACCCAAATGCGTTTAGAGCTTCCCGGAAAAGGTGGGGTAACTGTACCAGTTGATTCACTTGAAAGACCAATTGTTTTGTTGAAGAATGGATCAGTTGTCAGGGTGACTCTTGAAAACTACAAATCACTGAAAGGAAAAATCGAAAAAATCTTATTCTTGGGTGACATCCTCATAGCATTTGGCGATTTCTTGTATTGTAGCAAAGCGCTTCCTCCATCAGGGTACGTTGAAGAATGGTGGATCAAAGATTTGAGTGATGTTATCAAAGAATCTTTCAATGGCAACGTGGCAAAAGCTGCAGAAGCCGCAAAGGTTCCACTCGAAAAAATGCAGCAAATTTTGACAGATCCTTTCAATAACGAGTTAAACTCTACTGATGCTTTTTCGATATCTGAGCAACTTCATGTGCCTTTGCATCCTCGATACACCTTTTTCTGGTCAAACCTTTCTTCACTTCAGGAAGTTAAAGCCCTTAAAGAATGGATAACCTCGTCTGAAGTTTTCAAAGATGGAACTAAGGCGCTCGTCACCGGAGCTCAGGATCAAACTATTACAGCAATTTTGAGAAAACTCTTTGTTCCACATCAAATAGTAGATGAAAAAATTGTACTGGAAAATGAAGAAGCTATGTCTTTAGCTTTCTCTCTTGGTTATGGCTCATCCAGAACTTTTGATTGGGACTCAACAAATTCAGTGTTGAAATCTATTAGTCAGCTATCAGGTGTGGAAATTAGAGATAAAGCTCCAAGTTTTGTGGGCGCTCGGATGGGACGACCTGAGAAGGCGAAACGACGGGAGATGAAACCTTTGGTTCATGTCCTTTTTCCAGTTGGTCAAGCCGGTGGCTCTCATCGTGATCTTGTTGAGGCTGGCAAAAATGGACCTGCGTTTATCGATCTTGTGAAAAGAAAATGTCCTAGCTGCAAAAATTACACTCTCAGGATTAAATGTGCTGATTGTGGTTGTGAAACCACAGTTGAGAAAAGCTGCCCTCGATGCGGAAGGTCTTTGAAGGAAAATGGTTGCTCAGCTTGTAAATCTGACAGCGTACCTTACCAGAAGCAAACGCTCAACTTCAAAGAGTTAGTTGACACCGCTTCCAAAAATCTTGGCATAGCTTCGCCGAAGATGCTTAGAGGTGTCAAAGGATTAACCAACGAGGACAAAACTCCCGAGATTCTCGAAAAAGGAATTTTGCGAGCGAAATTCGATTTATCCGTATACAAAGATGGCACGATTAGATTCGACGGTACCAATGCTCCCCTTACCCATATTAAGCCAGGGGAAGTAGGCGTGCCCGTTGAAAAGCTAAGGCAACTTGGGTACACCCATGACATTTACGGGTTGCCACTAACCACCCCAAACCAGGTTCTTGAACTCAAAGTCCAGGACGTGGTCATTCCAAGAAATGCCGCAGAATACTTCATGCAAATATCTAAGTTCATAGATGAACTTCTCGTTAAGGTCTACAAACTTCCAAGTTATTATAACCTTAAAAGTCCAGATGAAATCGTCGGGCATCTGCTTTTTGGCTTAGCCCCCCATACATGCGTTGGGATTTTGGGTCGAGTGGTTGGATTTACCAATCTCAAGGTCATTTACGCTCATCCCCTTTGGCATTCAGCAAAGCGAAGAGACTGCGACGGCGACGAAGACGCGATAATGTTAGCTATGGATACTCTTCTAAACTACTCAAAAAGATATTTGCCCGCCCAAATAGGCGGCATTATGGATGCACCGATACTGGTTATTCCTTTTGTGAATACTAAAGAAGTTCAAAGGCAGGCTCACGATTTTGATGTTGACGCAATTTATCCTCGTGAATTCTATGAGAAGACTCTGGCTAAAACCGAAGCGAAACAAGTAAGCCAAATTATGGATGTCATTAGTCATAGGCTTGGGACTGAAGCGCAGTTTGAAGGTTTTAACTATACCACTCCCGTTTCTGACATAGGCATGGGTAATACCGAGAGCAGCTACAAACTGTTTAAGTCAATGATTGAGAAGCTTGAGCTGCAATTAGAGTTGGGTTCAAGGATTGAAGCGGTGGACGTTAGAAGCGTTGCTCTTAAAGTTTTAACGAAGCACTTCATGCGAGATATTTCCGGTAATTTGCGCGCCTTCTCCACTCAAGCTTTTAGATGTAAATCCTGCAACAAACGTTTTCGCAGATTGCCCTTGAAAGGTAGATGTCCAAGTTGCCAGGGGAAACTTACGCTAACGGTATACCGTGGCGGCATCGAGAAGTACCTAGAAGCAGCTCAGCAACTAGTGGATAACTACGGGCTCCCCAAATATTACACGCAACGGCTTGTGATGATAAAAGAGGAAATTTACTCTATGTTTGACAACAAGAAGCCTAAGCAGGCAACCCTCTTCGATTTTGGATAGCGTCAAAGCTTTTCAACCCAAACTGCTATTGTATTTTTGGTGAATGAACATCAAGGACAATTACCACCCGAATGCTTACATGGACTGTATAAAAAACGTAAATAGCGGGCTTATAGCTAGAACTAAAATCCTGAATTTTTTGGAGAAACAAACTTTCAGCGCAGGAGTAATTGCTCAGGGAACAAGAATTTCATACGATTCAGTGATGCATCATTTACGACTTTTGGAAAAAGAAGGAAAGACAAGTAGGAAAGGGCGAAGACCCTGCATTTGGATGTTGACAGGTTTAGGTCAGAGTCGCTTGATTTCTTAAGAAATGCATTTACAAGGTGACTTCTGACATTTTGGACATTTATGCGGATACTTATTGAGGGCAGATTTTTCCAAATCAACGTTTACAATGTTGGCCAGGGATGCTAGCCAGGCAATGACATCTGCGAATTCTTTCTCTGTTGCTTCTTTGTCTTTTGCTTCGAGAGCTTCGCCAAGTTCTCTGACTTCATCAACGAGCCAATCATAGGTTCCTCTGGTTCCACGTTCTGAGTCTCGTTTAAAGTAAATGGTTCTCATCATTTCTTGAAAACTTCTTATCTCCACCGGATGCTCACCTTCAATTGTCGAAAGACTATGCTCTTTCAGACCTTATATTTAATTGATCTGTTAAAAGCCGCTTCTCATACTAAATCTAAATTCACCTTATTCATTTTAGAACTAAAACATCCGAGTTTGTTTAGTTTTGTTGATGTTTTTGTATACGTCGACTTATTTTTATTAACTATTAAATGCTTGTACAGGAAACTCTGTTCTATAGTGTAACCTCGCTTCAAATAGAGACGCATTTCCGGCAAGTTGACTTTCTTGCTTTTTTAGTTGCATGCTATTATGCGTAACATTAAATAATGATTTGGTGCATTGCTTTCGCATTAGTAGAGGAATCATGCTTTGAGTCGCAAGCGAAAAGAAAGCCAAGGTCCAATGCCAGCTGCCAGTGCTGGGTTGCTGAGGTTCTTTGAAGAAGAAACTGAGGGTATAAAGATTAGACCTGAACTTCTGATGGTTATGGCTATTGGATTAATTGTTATTTCGGTTCTTGCCAAAATTTTCTAAATGATTTTCCACGGCGTCTTAGCGTCGAGGCGTAGTCGAGTGCAAAACTTCTATTCTTTGGACTGAGGATAAGTTGAGGAATATTTCGCTTCTTTCTTCTCTGCTGGCTACTTGTGGGATGGGCTGAGCCATTGTTGACCGCAAGACAATTGCTTCAGCGTCTGAAAGCCAAATTCCTGCGGGTTCGCTTGTAACTGCAATCAATGTGCCATCGAAACCGTATGTAGGGTCAAGAATTACTCTGATTTTTCTGCCAACGTTTCTTTCAAGCATATGAAATATGGACGGAGGCAATTCTTGCTCAGGCATGGCATTCGCAAAACGACTACTATGTCTGCTTAAGGATAAAACAATTGCTCCTTAACTAAACATACATCTTTATGTTATCTTTTCTCACGATGCGCTACATTCGTCTTCTTAAATTTATTATTTTATGTAAAAAATCTTACATAGCTGTCTTTATAGTTGTTCCGAAAGTGTTTTTTTGTAACCGGGAAAAGGTAACCTTCGCTAGCCTTTAATAGGTATATCTTCCCTCTAAGGGAATTCAACTTCGAGGTAGTGGATGTGGCGACTGAGACGACTGACAACTTCCTTAATCAGTCAATAAATAATGCACAAAGACATTACGCATCCTTGTTCTTTCTTCCTTCTTTCAAAAGAGCCGTAGTTCTAATGGCTTTTGTATGCATTATAGCAGGTTTATCTACAGTAGCTTTTTTTCCTTCTCTCCAGGGATTGACTTTTGGCTTATTTTTGGGATCTGCCTTCTTTTTCATAACCATGGCTGCTGATTTTATCCTAAGCAAGATCGTTCTTAAAGACGCAATCTTTGACCTTAGGAGAACTGTAGTTCTTTCTCTTTTCAGCTGGCTTTTCTGGCTCTTCTTTGTCATATTGGGCGTTGTCTTAGGCGTATCTTTTGGCTTTCTGTGGTGGGTCAAACTCTGCCTATTAGGGTTCTCCACATTGCTAACTTTGCGCACAGTTGTGTTCCTTTCAGTCTCATCAGCTACCTTTGAGCGTCGTCTTGTTGCCATTTTGTTTCAGCCTTTGGCTTGCATAATACCTTTGGCAGTTTTCTTGGCAAGAGCTAACGTTGCTCCAGTAGATTATCTTCCCTTCATAACAATGACGCCTTTTGTTGCTTGCATTTCAGCTTTCGTGTTTGTTCATCTGTTAGATAGTATCGGACAGAAGACCTATGGGGTGCCTTCAATTTCCATTTTCAAAGCTTTCATGCTGAATTGGGTATCAGCCCTTAACGGACCCCTGGAAACATACTTGGAAAAAATGGGTGGAGACGCAGATGTAGAAGTTTCCTTTATCAAATTTGATTCTTCAAAACCAAAAGCCGCTATAATCGTTCCACTTGTACATCCAGGACCGTTCAAGAACATAGGGAGCAGCCTGCTTCCTTCATTGCTTAAACAAGAGTTCGAAAAGGAATATGGTTGCCAAGCCTGCGTTCCTTTAGGTCTTTTGGGACATGAACTGGATGCGGCATCTCAAGCACAAAACCACAAAATAATCGACCAGGTTTTAGCATCCGCAAAATTCGCGTCTTCAATCGACAAAGCAACACCCTTCGTCAAAGTCTCAAAGGATTTTGTTACGGTTTCTTGCCAAATATTCGGAAAAAACGCTTTGCTCTCATTCACACTTGCCCCCAAGACAACTGAAGACTTGCCCCAAGAACTAGGAACAATCGTCCGCAAAGAGGCGACAAAACTTGGTTTGGACTCTACTATAGTCGTCAACGCTCACAATAGCTTGACAAGTAGTGCAAAAATTGAAGCTTCTATAGAGATGCTAAGAGAAGTTGCCTTGACATGTCTTCAAGAGGCGATATCTCAAAAATTGAGCTCTTTTGAAGTCGGAAGCGCAACCGTCTATCCTTCAGAGTTTACTCTCAAAGACGGAATGGGCGCCGGAGGAATAACAGCTACAATAGTAAAAGTAGAAGAGCAAAAAACCGCTTACATAGTAATTGATGGCAACAACATGGTTTCAGGACTGCGTGAAAAGATTATTTCAACGCTAAATTCAGACGGTTTCCAACAAAGCGAGATCTTCACCACTGACACCCATGCAGTAAGCGCAGTTGTGGTTGGACGACGCGGATATCATCCAATCGGAGAAGCTATAGATCATGAACTTCTCATAAATCATGTTAGGGAAATAGCAAAAAAGGCTGCAGACCAGATTGAGCCCTGCAAGGCTGGCTGCCTACAAATTGTAGTTCCTAAAGTTAGAGTCATAGGCGGAGAGTGTCTAAATTTCATGACAGTTTTAGTTGACAAAACTATGCAGAAAGCAAAGCGCATAGTCGTGCCCATCTTTGGGATCGAGGGATTGATCCTTATTTTGCTCCTAACAATGTTGTAGGGAAAATTAATCCACTGGGCCCTTTCTAATTTAAGATAGTTTAGAATAACCCCTCTTTAAACGAAAATCAAGATCTCAAACTTTGGGGGCTTCTCTCACGTTTCTCTGTGGTTTTCTCTTAAGATCCGTTCCGCAAATTGAACACGTTTTCGATTTGCAGTTTGGGGAATAAGTTTTGTGACAAGCTGGACAGTACCTAATCCATTTCAACTGCCGACGAATGCCAAAGGTCACTAATGACACAAAATCTATTCTCAATTTAGTGGCAACATTCTGAATCGAATAGTCATCAGTCACAATTTTTGGATTATCGCCTCGGGTCTTAATTTCCAAAGCCAAAGCAAGAACCTGCATGTCGGTTTCCGAAAGGAAGAACGAGTCTCCCAAAGAAGTTGCTGAGACTTTAACTGCATCCAAGGATTTTTGACCGGGGACAAAGATCTTGAGTCGCCCACTTTCAACAGCCGCACTAAATCTCATTAGGGTCATTGAATTCCGCTTTACTTCTTCTTCAACGGTAGGTGGAGCAACCTGGTCCTCACGTATTGTGAAAGGGTCAAATCCCCCTACAAATGCAGAAGTATCCAAAACCATAACGCGCTTGCCCACGTTGGTATTTTCTATTCTTTCATCCCGTTCCTTTAAATAGCAACCTACTTTGAAGCCGGTTGTAGAATTCTTCCTTGAATCTGATGAATGAAGTCACATTCTTTGACCGAGAAACTGTAACTTTCGGATGGTCAGCTGGCAGAAGACGACGATAGCTTCCATCGACCAGAACGAGCATATCTTTAGGCCTGACAGACTCGATCGTTATTTTCGAGTAGGCTGGAAAAACCATCGAGCGAAATGTCGTCAAAGAACAAATTGGCGTCAAAACAATGGCGTCCATATTCGGATCTAAGACTGGACCACCAGCTGAAAGAGAATAACCTGTAGAGCCGGTCTGAGTTGCAATAATTACTCCGTCCGCTTCAAGCTGAACAATTGGTTTGGAATCTTTGTACACTTGTAGGTAAAGAATCTTTGAGGGTTCGCCACCGGAAACTACAACATCGTTCAAGGCGTCTGGAGTTGCTTCCTCATTAGCCATTGCCGAAAGTTTGGAGCATTTTTCAATTTTGAACTGTCCTTCCAAAATCTTGTCTACTGCTTTACAAGCATTTTTGGGGTCAACTTCTGTTAAGAAACCTCTAACACCCATGTTTACGGCTAAGATTGGCGGTTCTGGCTTTTGAAGGGCGATGCATGTTCTTAGAATTGTACCGTCTCCACCAATGGTGATGATGAAGTCGGTTTTCATTTCTTTAAGAGGAATTAATTTGCCTTGACTTTTAACTTTGCCTTCAAGCGTATTTTCAAGGTAAACCTCCAATCCTCTCTTCGCCAAGTACTCGGCTAGTTCGTCCGCAAGCGTTAGCGCTTGTTTTTTGTCATAACGGGCAACTAAACCGACGCTTTTAAACAATTTTTACACCGTTTAGTAATTAGCGATACCTTAATCTATATATGGATGTTGTTCAGAAGTGCTAATAATTGACTAGATATTCCGTGAGAGTAAGAGCATGACTAAACCAGTTGACGTTGGAGATTTACGCGTCGGAGGCTACATGATGATCGAAGGCGAACCGTGCAAAATAATGGATATATCCAAATCCAAGCCAGGCAAGCACGGAAGCGCAAAAGCTAGAATAGTAGCCATAGGCATCTTCGACGGCCAGAAAAGGCAATTCGTGAAACCCGTAGACTGCGGCGCCGAAATACCGGTAATCGACAAAAGAGCTGGGCAAATCTTCGCGGTTAACCCGACTGGCGTTCAAATCATGGATCTAGAAACGTACGAGTATATTGATGCACCGTTCCCAGATGAAGAAGACGTTCCCAAAAGCAAACTGGTTTCTGGCGCAGAGATTGAGTACTCGAGAATATTGGGCAGAATAAAGATAAACCGCGTCAAATAACCAAGTAACATTTCTTTCAACATTTCTCTTTCGAAAGAAAACCGCGTTGAGGGAGTTAACTCCACCAGCGCCAATCTATTTTTCTGAACATAACGTGTAGGACCTGCAGTACTATTCTCCAACTGTGGGTGAAAGCTGCAAGTTTGAGTATTATGTCACCTAAGCATCGATAGCTGACTCACCCGTTTACCGTAAAAAAACCTGTTAGTAGCAGAGCGAATACGGCAGCATGTTCGTACGTTCAGAATTTATTTGGTTCACGTAATGCTTGTCTGGATTTGATGATGGATTGATAAAAGATTTTCCGTCAAACCTAATTATCCGGTCAACGCAGTATAGACGAAGCCAATGATGCATGAAGAGCCGTCGGAAATAATGAAGAGGACTATAATATGGGGAAACTGAGGCTTCAAATATCTGACGGCCAAAAAACAAAGACCCATTTTGGGACTCCAGATCTCTGGCGAGATCTTTTTTTTGCTGCAATATATATTTAAGAGCGCTGAGGGTTTTTAGGTCCGGAGACACTGATGGCACTAGATCGCTTAGGTTCGTCACTTACTGATGCAATAAAGAAAGTTTTTAGGTCCTCCGTTGTAGACGAAGCAACAGTGAAAGAACTTGTTAGAGACATACAACGAGCACTATTGCAGGCAGACGTAAATGTTCAACTCGTTTTAGGAATTTCAAAGAGAATTGAAGAGAGAGCACTAAAAGAAAACGTTCCACCAGGAGTTTCTAGACGTGAACATGTTATAAAAGTTGTTTACGAAGAATTAACCCGCTTTGTTGGAGACAAATCCGTTCCCTTGAAAACGGAGCCCGGCAAAAAGTACGTGCTTATGCTAGTGGGAATTCAAGGGTCAGGAAAGACTACCCATGCCGCCAAGATTGCACGCTATTTGCAGAAGAAAGGACTAAAACCAGCACTAATTTGTGCGGACACTTTTAGGCCCGGAGCATTTGCTCAACTTCAACAGTTAGCCGCCAGGATTAACGTTCCAATATACGGAGATCCAAAAGCTAAAGACCCCGTCAAAGTCGTCTCCGAAGGATTGAAGCAATTCACAGATAAAGACATTGTAATCGTTGACACTTCAGGGCGCCACAAAGAGGAACAAGAATTAATTAAGGAAATGAAAGACCTTGAAAAAAGCATCAAGCCAAATGAAGTAATGATGGTAATAGACGGCACCATAGGGCAACAAGCCTTGGCTCAGGCGAAGACTTTCCACGAAGCCACACCTATAGGGTCAATTCTTGTAACAAAACTAGATGGTTCTGCCCGAGGTGGAGGTGCACTTTCAGCAGTTGCTGCAACCGGTGCTCCAATTAAGTTCATTGGCACGGGTGAAAAAGTAGAGGATATCGAGCAATTTGTTCCATCGCGTTTCGTTGGACGCCTTTTGGGCATGGGCGACTTAGAAACATTGTTGGAAAAGGTCCAAGAAGCTGAAATAAAAGTTCCCCAAAAGAAAGCTAAAGCCATGCTTAGCGGTAAATTTACTCTCACAGACATGTACGAACAGTTTGAAGCTGTGAAAGGTATGGGACCTTTTAAGAAAGTGCTTCAGATGCTTCCCGGCGTCTCAGGCAAAGTGCCCGACGATATGCTTAACATGGCTGAAGGTCGATTAGAAAAGTGGCGCGTTATCATTCAGTCCATGAGTCCCGACGAGAAAGAAAATCCAAAAATGTTCAACTACTCACGCATAAGACGCGTTGCAAGGGGTTCAGGTTCTAGCGAAAAAGAAGTCAAAGAACTGTTGAAACAATATATAATGATGCGTCGGATGTTGAAAATGATGAAAAGGAAGAAAGGAAAAATGCCCTTTATGCCTGGAATGGGCGGTCAAGGTTTTCCCACGGACTTCAAGTAGGATTTCGCATGAATGTTTTAGCAAATGCCTTGCAGATGATTGAGAAGTATCCCTTATGCGATAATTGCCTTGGACGACAATTTGCTCTACTTGGCTACGGGCTAGAGAATAATCGACGAGGAGAAGCACTAAAACTTACTCTAACTCTCCAAGCGAGTGCAGAGGCGGCTTCGAAGGATTCTAAAAGTATAAAACAATTGAAAGTTTTAGCGACAAATGGGTTCTCTAAAGTCGCAGAAGTAACTTTGAAGAAATTGAAAAAAAGGCTCCCAAAAACGGAGTCCAAACATTGTTTTCTTCTGTGATGATCAATTTCAGCATCTTGACCTTTTGATCGAAAAAGTTTTAGGGAAAATACAACCATTCGAGTATGCGACTTTTCTAATGGGTGTTGAAATCCCGATTGCAGTTGCAGAGCGTGAGGATGAGTTTAAGGCAGCAATGGCAATCAACTACAGTGAGAGCATCAAACATGAATTCGGACGTTTGCTTGGCAAACAAGTTGAAGCGAAAACGAGTAAAACTGTTGAGTATCGAAATCCGGACTTGATGATAATTGTTAACCCTTTCACGCAATCAATTAAGCTTCAAGTAAATCCTCTTTTTGTGGCTGGAAGATACCGCAAATTAGTTAGGGATATTCCCCAATCTAAGTGGTTCTGCTTTGGTTGTCGTGGAAGAGGTTGCAGTAAGTGTGGTGGAACAGGGCTACAATATCCCGATTCGGTTGAAGTTCTAGTTTCTAAGCCTATCCTTGAGGCAGCAGAAGGTGAAAAATCATCATTTCATGCATCCGGCAGAGAAGATATTGATGCCAGAATGCTTGGAACAGGACGCCCTTTTGTGGTTGAGATTTCAAAGCCACGAAAAAGATCAATTAACCTCAAAGATCTTGAAGAAGTCATTAACTCAGGGGCTGTAGACAAAGTCGAAATTTCGCGCTTACGCTTTTCAAGTCGCGAATCTGTTCGAAAACTTAAGAAATCCGAGAATGCTCAAAAAGAGTATCGCGCTCTTGTTGTTTTCGAGAACGAATTATCTGATTTAGCAGCTATCTTATTGGAAGAAAAACTCAATGGAATATTGATCAAGCAACAAACTCCATTGCGAGTTTTGCATAGACGCGCAGATTTAGTCCGAGAAAGGTACATATATAAGCTTAAAGTAAAGAAGTTGTCACCACGAGAGGCTTTGATGGAAATACGCTGTCAAGGAGGCCTCTATGTCAAGGAATTGGTGTCAGGCGATGAAGGACGAACAGTACCAAGCGTTTCCGAAATCCTCAAAAACCCATCGAAGATTCTCAAGCTTGACGTTTTGAAAGTTATTATGGACGACCATTAAGGTGAAAATGTATGAAACCATCTAAAGGATATCGAGCGGGAACCCGCAGTCTAGCCAGGAAAGCGCTTAGGGACAAAGGCAAGCCGAAACTAACAAAATTCCTTTACGAGTACGAGAATGGCGCAAGCGTCATTATCAAGATCGACTCCGCCCAACAGAAAGCTTTGCCGCACAGAAGATTCCACGGCAAAATTGGCCAAGTAATCGAGAAGCGTGGTCGCGGATACGTTATTCAGGTTGCCCAAGGCGACGCTACAAAGAAAATCATCCTTCGAACTGAACATTTGGAACCATACAAGGGCACTTAAATGAAGGTTAACTGATATGAGCAAAAGAGAAATAAGCGAAAGCAAGCTCACTTTGCCTCAAGTGAAACAAGTTTTAGAATCCGTTGGAGAGGAAAATTTAGATCAGTTCCAACGTCGAACTTTAGATTATGTTTCGAAGTTTACCAAAGTCGAGCCGGCAAATGCTGAATTTCTCTTACAGACGCTCGTAAAAGAATATGATTTAGACGAAAATGAAGCTGTTCAAATCATAAACAGCATGCCCGAAAGCGTAGATGAACTGCGCATTTTTCTAGCTGGCGGACGAAAAATTATCGAAACCCAAAAACTCGCTTCAATAGTTAATTTATTAAGCGAAAAGAGAATCCTAAAGTAGAACCCAAATTATACAAGTATTTTTAAGCTGTGAGGCGCTAAGATAGAAGGGACTACTATGGAGAAGCAATACGAGGAATACGCTTACGTATTAGACTTTTTGCAGCATGGCAAGCCAGGTTTTCGGCCCACTGGACGTGCAGGTTACAGAGCAGGCGCTTTAATTCAATGTGTAGGCGAAGAATTTTTCACGCTTCTCGAAGCTCTAGTTAGAGAAGAGCTTGTTCTAAAGCCTGCGGACCGAGTTTACGTGGGTAAGGATAGTCGTCAGGAAGTAACTTACATTATTGGGCGAATCGGCTATGAAGAACTAACAGCCTCGGCCAAAGCAGAATTGCCTTCAACAATAAGCAAAGTTGTTCAAAACCGTGAGGTTTGGTTCGTTAACTTCTTCAATACCGCGCGAGCAATTACTCCTCGCATGCACGCTTTAGAGTTGATTCCTGGCATTGGAAAAAAATACATGTGGCAAGTTATTAATGAGCGCGAAAAGAAGCCTTTCATAAGTTATGACGACATTACAAAGCGAACCGAGTTGCCTAATCCCGTAAAGCTGATAACAAAGCGCGTTATGGAAGAACTTGAAGGCGACAGCAAATATCGCCTATTCACAAGGTTCCATTAATTTTCTAAAGGTTGATTAATTTTTAGATGAGTCTCGAAGAAGTAAAGTCACTACTTCGCGAGCATCAAATCGCCCCCAACAAGCTAATGGGACAAAACTTCATGGTAGATTCTTCCATCTTTCCAAGATTGACTGATTATTCTGCACTGAGCTATGGTGATTCAGTTTTAGATGCTGGAGCAGGGTTCGGATTTTTGTCCCAGTTTCTTGCAAAAAAGTGTAAAAATGTTTTGGCCATTGAAAAAGACAAACGAATTGTGCAAGTCCTCCGCGAACGGGTTAAAGACTTCAATAATATTGCCGTTATAGAAGCAGACGTCCTCAGGGCTGAAATTCCCTTCTTCAACAAGGTTATCTCTATTCCACCATATTATCTATCTTCAGAGCTGGTTATGTGGCTTTTTAACCATAGCTTTGATTGTGCGGTGTTAATTGTTCAAAAAGAATTTGCTGACCGCCTAGTTGCACCAATCGGCAGTGAAAGCTACGGATGGCTGGCGGTTGTTAGTAATCAATACGCAGAAATTGATCTCTTTGATGCAATCCCAAAATGGATGTTTTATCCGGAGCCAGAAGTCGATTCGATAATAATTAGGCTGAAACCATGGTCAAAAATATCTTTTTCTAGTTAAAAATCAAGCCTTTTTCTTAAAGTTAACGAAGTGGTTATTTACCCAGCGCAACAAAAAATTGGCAAACGCGTTAGCACCTTTTATCAGGAGCGAGCTCAAGATTGAGAAAATGGAAGCCGAAAGAATGTCGAGTACATTTCCTTTGAAGGATACTCGTGTTAGGGAGCTGGCTCCTGAGATTTTCGGAGAGATAGCAGACGCCCTTGTCAAGTAAAAAAGTGTTTTTCGGCGAGTACGTTTTCGAAATCTGCGATAATGTTTATGAGCCTTCTGAAGACTCCTTCTTTTTCGCGGAAAATTTGAATTTGCAGGACGGAGCATGTGTTTTAGATGTGGGAACCGGCAGCGGCATTTTGGGAATAATTGCTTCTAGAAATGCCCGGGACGTCACTTTTATTGACCTAAATCCATATGCTATACGCTGCGCGAAACGAAACGCGTTGATCAACAAAGTCAAATCACAAACTAAATTCATTCAAAGTGATCTCTTTTCTCCATTAAGGGAAGCAACAAAATTCGATGCTATTTTGTTCAATGCTCCATATGTCCCAACTGAACAAAGTGAAGAAAACTCTTGGATAGGACAGGGCATGGGCGGGAGGAACAACAGGGCGCCAAGTTATTGACAACTTCATTTCCGCCGCCACGAAACAATTGGAACTATCGGGAGAGATTTTTTTAATGCAATCCAATCTAGCAAATATTGAAGAAACTCAAGAGAAATTTCTTTTGCATGGTTTAGAAACGAAAATTGTCGCAAGTCTTAGGCTGCCTTTTTTTGAAACGTTGGTTTTGCTTAGGGCATCTTTCAAAGTTAATCGAAAAATGTAGCTAGAGCAGCTTCGGTTTCGAGCTTGATGAAATGGTATATCTTTTTGGAGACCGGCAGAATGCAAAAAGGCAAATTAATGGGTCAGGTTTTTCTTAGAAAAACTCTTAAGAAACTTCAACCATTCTATTATATCTAAATAGCATTCTTGCTGAAAACAGCAAACTAAATTGTAAACGTAACGGTAACGTTTATAACTCTAATTTCTCATTGCTAACCTTCGCGAAGCGGAAGTAAGATGGGTCACCGAAAAACTCATGCTCCAAAACATGGTTCACTAGCATATTTACCTAGACACCGCGCCAAAAAGCCAATAGCGAGAATTCGTTATTGGCCAAAAATTAAAGCGGACGCTCCTAAACTATTGGGTTTTGCAGGCTACAAAGCAGGCATGACTTATGTCTTTGCAATCGAAGACAGAAAGCGTTCACCAAACTTTGGCAAAGAAGTGATGAAAGCGGCAACAATTCTAGAAACTCCACCAATCTTGGTGTGTGGTGTTCGAACTTACACTCACAACCCGTATGGGCTCCAGCAACTAACAGAATGCTGGATGAAAGAACCAGCGGCTGGACTCGAACGTGCACTAGTTCTTCCAGAAACTTTCAAAACAGAAGAAATGCTGCAGAAAGCAACCGGAAGCTTGGACATTACAACAAATATCCGCGCCATAATTTCTACCCAACCAAATCAAGCTAACTTGGCAAAAAAGAAGCCCGAAATAACTGAGATTGAAATTGGCGGAGGAACAATTCCTCAGCAGTTTGAATATGCAAAATCACTACTGGGCAAAACAGTAACAGCCGAAGAAGTCTTCAAAAGCGGACAATATACTGACATCGCTGCAGTTACTACAGGCAAAGGCTGGCAAGGTCCAGTTAAGAGATGGGGCGTAACAATCCTTCAAGCCAAAGGTCGCAAAACCAAACGTGGCATAGCTACCTTAGGTCCATGGAACCCTCACCACCTTATGTACTCAATTCCACGTGCAGGTCAAATGGGCTACCACCAACGCATCGAATTTAACAAACGCATTTTAAAGATCGGTAAAGACGGCAAAGATGTCAACGTTAAAGGCGGATTCATACGCTACGGTAATCTCAAATCTCCCTATATGATAATTGAAGGAAGCGTTCCAGGAACTGAAAAACGCACTATCAGACTCCGTGTTCCAGCACGTCCACCAACACAATTAGTAGAAGCACCTCCAAACGTAACCTATGTTTCGTTGGAATCGCCTCAAGGAAAGTAACGGTGAAGAATAATGCCAACTAAGAAAAACGTTCAAGTTTTTAATCTTGAAGGAAAACCAACAGGGAACACTACACTTCCCTCTGTTTTTGAGACTCCTCTTAGACCAGACGTAATCAAACGTGCAGTCCTCTCAATTCAGTCTCACAGACTCCAACACCAAGGTAGAGACCCAATGGCTGGAAAGAAGACCTCTGCAGAATCTCGAGGTACCGGTATGGCCCTAGCCAGAATTCCCCGCGAGAAAGGTGGCGGTGGAAAGGCAGCTTTCGCTCCAGGAACAGTAGGTGGAAGACAAGCTCACCCACCAAGAGCTGAGAGCAGAATAACCAAGGAAATTCCAAAGAAAGAAAAACGTCTTGCTTTACTCTCTGCAATTGCAGCTACAGGCTCAAAAGAAACTGTAGCAGCTCGGGGACATGAAGTAGAAGGCGTCTTAGAAATTCCGCTGATTGTTGAAGACTCAATTGTAGGGCTAACCAAGACTAAAGAGGTTGAAGAAGCTCTAACAAAGTTAGGCCTGTTAACTGACATTTACCGCGTGAGGGAAAGCCGAAATATTCGAGCTGGAAAAGGCAAACACCGCGGAAGAAAAATGAAGCAAGCAGTAGGTCCACTTATTGTGGTCGCAGAGACCAAAGGTCTTTTTGACGCAGCAGGAAACATCCCTGGGGTAGATATCGTAAAAGTAAATAACTTAAATCCTGAGATTTTGGCGCCAGGTACACACCCCGGAAGACTAACACTTTGGACAAGTAGCGCAATAAACCAACTTGAGAAACTATACGGTCAAGGAGAAAATGCATAATGGAGTCCCACGAAGTTATTTCTTACCCCTTAATGACAGAATCAGCCAGCCTCATGGTTGAAAAAGACAACAAACTAATCTTCATAGTAAGCTTGAAAGCAGGCAAAAGCGACGTCAAGAAAGCAGTTGAAGAACTATACGAAGTAAAAGTTGCAAGAATTACAATGCTCATAACTCCGCAGGGTCAAAAGAAAGCATTCGTCAAGCTCACTCCAGAATTCAAGGCATCTGATGTTGCAATTAAACTTGGAATCTTGTAAGCTCACATGGAGGACTGATTATGGGAAAACGAATTCGTGTACAAAGACGTGGACGCGGCGGTTCAACTTATAGAGCTTCAACTCACAAAAGAGTTGCTCCAGCCCAATACCCCCCAATGACCCCAAAAGAAGCTTTTGAAACTTCTATGAACGGTCTAGTAAAATCTCTTCACCATGATCCTGGAAGAGGCGCTCCATTAGCATTTATCAAATTCGAAAACGGACAAGATTGCTACATTGCATCTCCAGAAGGAACCCATGAAGGACAAGAGATCCGGTTAGGTGGAAAAGCACCAGCGGAAATCGGCAACATTATTCCTTTGGGCAAGATCCCTGAAGGTGTTCTTGTTTGCAATATTGAGCTTCGACCAGGCGATAGAGGAAAACTGGCAAAATCGTCTGGTGCATACGCTACAGTTGTAGGTCATACACCTCAAGGTACGATGATTCGTTTACCCTCAGGTCGAACAAGGTACGTTAATGATTATTGCATGGCAACTATCGGTGTAATTGCAGCAGCAGGTCGTACCGACAAACCTTTCCTGAAGGCGGGAGAAAAGTTCCACCTCATGAAAGCAAAGGGTCACAAATATCCAAGATGCAGTGGACGAAAGATGGTTCCAGCTGTTCACCCATTCGGAAGCAGCAAACGCAGTTCACGCAGATGCACGACAACTTCACACGGCGCACCACCAGGTCAGAAAGTCGGATTAATCGCTGCCAGAGGTCCAGGTCAGAAAAAGAAACGGGCTATCCGATAGGATAAGGTTTATAGCGCTTAGAAACTAGCCAAGAAGGTTGAAGAAAAATGCCGAAAGAATTCATGTATCGTGGCCATTCGCTCGTCAGTTTGCAAGGCATGTCTATGGACGAATTCATAAATATGCTACCCTCAAGACAACGAAGAAGCCTCCAACGAGGTTTAACACCGGAACAACGCATCCTCTTAGAAAAAATGCGTGCTGCCCAAGAATCACTCAAGAAAGGCAAAGAAGTCACTGTAAAAACACACGTACGCGATCTGATAATACTTCCAGAAATGGTTGGGGCAAAAATTCACGTCCACAATGGCAAAGAATTCGTTGCCTTAGACATTAAAGCCGAAATGATTGGTCACTATGTAGGCGAGTTCGCAATAACCAACAAACCAGTACGACACGGAACTCCAGGTATTGGAGCATCCAGATCATCAATGTATGTGCCGCTAAAGTAGAAAGTGAAGAAACATGGACGTCAAAATAACTGCAAAGAAAGAAAACCCTCTCATGAAACGAAAAGAGGTAAAGTTCACAGTTGAACACCTCCAAGGAAAAACTCCCGCTCGTTTAGACATGAAACGATTAGTAGCAGGCGCACTTGGGGTAAATGAAAAATTCGTTTTCATCAAGAGAATGAAGACACTGACAGGAACCAGCATCGCCGTTGGATTTGCTAATGCTTACGAATCAGAAGAACAAGCAAAACTACTCGAACCAGCATACATTTTGAAACGAAACAACCCCGAGAAGCCAAAAGTAGAGGCGAAGGCATAAAATGTCAAAGAAAGTAGAGAAGAAAGAAGCAGCTCCAGCAGCAAAAGAAGCACCAGCAAAGCCAGAAGCATCAAAAAAAGAAGAAGGTAAACCACAGAAAGCGTCACCTGCCGTAGCCCCAAAAGCCGAAAAAAAGGCAAAGAAAGAAGAAAAGGGTATTTCCGCTTTATACAAAGTTGAAGGCGACAAAGTAACACGACAACGCCCAACCTGCGAAAGATGTGGACCAGGATATTTCATGGCCGATCACCACGACAGGTTTACCTGTGGGCACTGCGGATTTACACGATACAAGCGAACATAAGTAAGAAAAGTTATAAGCAGTTGGCACGCTGATACGTCTGCTGATGTAAAGCATGATTAAGGTCAACGTGTCAATCGCAAATATTTCCGCAGAACGTTTTTGGGATAACAGGAAGCCTGCTCCCAACATTCAAATCAGCACAAATATCAACGTTGTTAACATTGAAAAGAAGCCAGATGATTCGCTAGAAGTTCCTTTCGTCTTAACAATTAGTTACAATCCTTCAATTGCCCAACTGAGCCTGAAGGGTAGCGCGTATGTTCAAGGCGACAAAAGTGAACTAGACAAGATTGTTAAAGATTACGAACAGAAGAAGCCGCCAGCACAAATTATCTTGCAGTCTATTTCAAATGTTGTTTTCACAGAGTCGATTATTGTCTCAAGGATAATAGGGATTCCACCGCCAATACCTTTACCTGTCATTCCTGAACCAGGCAAAACTCAAGATGCAAAACC
This sequence comes from Candidatus Bathyarchaeota archaeon, assembly GCA_963735905.1. Taxonomy (GTDB): domain Archaea; phylum Thermoproteota; class Bathyarchaeia; order Bathyarchaeales; family Bathycorpusculaceae; genus JADGNF01. The sequence goes on from CAVTMS010000015.1 coordinate 210,169, forward strand.
AGCAGGTAGAGATTATAGCGCCTAGGTAGAAAGCAATTCTTTACTTTTTGTTTAGCTGGATCATTTTCCAGATTTTCTTTGCTTCGTCTTTTTTCTTTGGTGTGACCTTGACAACGACTACGCCTTTGTTTGGCTGTCCATAAAATACGAAGGAATTTTCCGGTGCGTAAAGAACAACTATTAATGTTAACAGGTCTTCTTCGCCATCAACTAAGATTTCTACTTGGTCCTTGGATTTGAAGGCCGTTTTGATTGCTATGATAGCTTCTTGTGTAATGGTTCCTTGAGGATTTTTGGTTTTAACGATTATTTTGTTTGGAAAGGAATGTGGTTCGAGTTTTTGTCGCATGCTTTTGTTGTCTGTAATTGATATCTTTGGAATAATATTGTGTTTGTGAAGATTGCGTGATACCGTGTCTCCCACTGAGATAATCATTGTAGGTTTCTCTTTGTTTACAAGAGCCTCAATTTTATCCATGGCTTCTGAAAAAGTTCCTTCGATGAGAGCTCCAAAAGGTTCTTTGAATTTTGTCAAAACTTCTGGAGTAACCAAATAGTGAACTGACATTTTTCTTACCTTGTCGAACGCCCGTGTGACTATGTTGCCTTTTTTACTTATAAAATTAGATATGAAATTAGAAGATAGGAACAATGAGTTCTATCTTACTTTTAGGGCGTAACGGCCTTTTTCCTTAATTTTCATTGCTTTCGCGACGGCTGAGTTGGCGGGGTCAAATACAATAACTACTCCACCGAAGTCTTCGCTGAAGCTTGTTGATCTGCATTTCGGGCAAACGTTTTCTTTGCTTATGAAGTGGCAGTTTGCGCAGGCTTTTTCGCTCATTCGGCCTTTTCCTTCTTTGTGGATTTATTTGTTTCTTTTTCTTCGTTTGTCTTCTTTGTTGTTGCTTCGGTTATTGCTGCTGCTTCTTCTTTGAGCCATTCTAGTTTGCCTAGGAAGGGTTGTCTTGCGGTTACGCCGATTTTGCCTGAGCTGCCTGCTCTTCCTAATGATACGGCTGTAATTCTTACTCGGACTTGGTCGCCTGTGGCAAGTTTTCTTTTGCTTTCTTTGCCAAGTAGGACACCTTGTTTTTCATCGTAGGAGATGAAATCGTCCATGAGTTGGGAAACGTGGAGCAATGCGTCGACTGGTCCTATACGTACGAATGCTCCGAAGTCTGCGATTTCTACTACGTCGCCTTCTACAATTTCTTGGATTACTGGGTAGAATGTTAGAAGTGAGAAGTTTACTTTGTGATATGTGGCTCCGTCGCCGGGTATGATTTTGCCTATAGGGCTGACTTCTACTTTGCTTACGGCTATTACGTAGCCAAGTTCTTCGTCAACTACACCTTCATACTTTGCTTTTACTTGTTCTTTGCCGACTGCTTCCAGTGGGTTGCCGAAGGTGTCAGGCGGAATGCGAATAGTATCTTGGAGTGTGATAAGTTTAAACATCTACGATATCAACCCGTCAATTTCTAGGCGAGATTTTTGTCTCACATAAATCACTGGCACACTTATATCCCTTAGCTTCTTCTTCAATGCTTTGTCGTTGGTGAAAACGGGTGAATTCCATTGCTTCGCTATTCGAAGAATGGCGTCATCAGTTGGTTCTAGTCGTTTTTCTGGAACTTTGATGTATGTACATTTGTTTGCTAAACTCAAGGCGAATTTTGCTTTCTTAACTTCGTCTGGTGAACTTTTCTTGGTAAGCATTTCCAGTTCTTTCTTTACTTGGGAAAGCAGAATTAACTCGAAATTTTTGTTCAGGAGTTCTTCAAGTCCGGTGAAAATGTCGATTTTGAATAGAAGTGGAACAAAAAGTGCGTTTGAGTCAACAATTATCCTCAACGGGGGTTTCTTGGATACCTGAGTAGTCATCTTTTAATGTTAACCTTCGGTCGCGGGTGAAACGCAACAATTCTTTAACAATCTTTCATGGAGAGAACTTATAATTGTTTACTGATCCAATATGATGGGTCGTTCTGTGAACGGGTTCCTTTGATCGTCTCCAACCTGGTTGGTCCTACTGTTTTTTGGGTCTTGGACGAGCGATCTCCATTTTTGGGGCTATCTGTTCAGAATCACTTTTAAAGTTCAATTGCTTAGTCATACGCTGAATAATTGGTGAAAGGTTCATGTTGAACGAAAAATCCTGCGGTGCTGTAGTTTACTCAAAGAATAGTTCTGAAGTTAGCTATCTTCTGCTTCAATATGAGGCTGGGCACTGGGACTTTGTTAAGGGTAACGTTGAACAAGGTGAAAATGAGAAGGAAACTACTGTTCGAGAACTTGGCGAGGAGACAGGAATAACCAATGCCCGTTTCATTGATGGTTTTAGGGAAAGAATTGGATATTATTACAAGAGGCAAGGTGCTACTGTTTTCAAGGAGGTTGTTTTCTTTTTGATGGAAAGCCCTGCCACAAACGTGAAGTTGTCTTTTGAGCACATTGGTTTTGCCTGGTTATCGTATGCTGGGACGATGGAGAAACTTACGTTTAAGAATGCACGCGATGTTTTGGAAAAGGCGCAGGCGTTTTTGACGAAGCAAGGAATAATAAAATAATTTATTTTAAAGTTTGTTTCCTTGTTTCTCGGTGATGAGTCCGTAGCCTATTAGTCGCCATCTGGATGTTATTTTTCTGCTTATTGAGACTCTGGATCCTGGGAGAACGCATACCGGTCTGTTTAACTTTACCCTGATGAGGTTGGCTTTGGCCGCGGTTACTTTTCCCACGTTTACTGCTGCGCCTACGTGGAGAAGCAATGCTTCTTCTAGGTTTATTTTTTCTACTTTTGAGAGTTCTTTTGTTCCTACTACGCGTTCCATGATGTGTGTTTCTAATGTTAGTTCTGTTAGTGTTGGTGGAAGCATGTCTTTTTTTCCGGCTACGTTTCCGGTGAGGCCGTCTGCTTTTGAGTAGGATGGGTCAAGGCTGGTTCCGACTCCGACTAGTCCGCCGCATGTTGCTTCTTTGACGTATTGTTCTCCTGCTTGCAGGGTGACTATTTCGCTTATGAGTGGGTCGTATACTGTTTTGCCTTCGCGTTCGCTCATGATGCCTGGGCGGATTTCGATTTCTTCGCCGACGGCGAATTTGCCTTGGGCTATTGTTCCGCCTACTATTCCGCCTTCCATTTCATCAATTATGGTTCCTGGTTTGTTGACGTCAAAACTGCGGATTATGTACATGAAGGGTGGTTTGTCTTCGTCTCTTTTTGGAGTGGGAATGACTTCTTGAATTGCGTTGAGCAGTACGTCGATGTTTATTCCGCGTTGTGCGGAAATTGGGATGATCGGGGCGTTTTCGGCCATGGTGCCTTTTACAAAGTTTTTGATTTCTTGGTAACTTTGCATGGCCCTTTTTTCATCGACGATGTCGATTTTGTTCTGAACTATAATTATGTTTTTTATGCCGATGACTTCTGCCGCTGCTAAGTGTTCTCGAGTTTGCGGTTGAGGGCATGGTTCATCTGCTGCGATGACAAGTATTGCTCCGTCCATTATCGCGGCGCCAGATAGCATCGTTGCCATCAGCGCTTCGTGTCCGGGAGCGTCAACAAAACTGATTGCTCTGACAAACTCTGCTTTTTCTGCGCAGGCTGGGCAAATAGGTTTATTTGAATAATTTCTTGGTGTTTCACATTTTGGGCATTTGTAGATAGGTAGGTCTGCGTAGCCCAGTTTTATTGTGATGCCTCTTTTGAGTTCTTCGCTGTGTCGAGATGCCCAAACACCGGTTAGTGATTGCACCAGAGTTGTTTTTCCGTGGTCTACGTGTCCTATGGTGCCTATGTTGACTTCAGGCTGTTTGGGTAGGGCTTTACTTTCGTTGCTCATATTAGTTATCACAAATGCCTTGAATTATCTGGAAGAATAAATGATGGGGAGTTAATAAGTTTTGAGAAATTAAGCTGGATTTGCCGTTGGAGCCGGTTGCTTAGCTTCTGCTGCTTTTGCTTCTTTTGGCTTTGCGGGCTGGTCAACTATTTTCAGGTTTAGCTGAACAATTTCGTCTGTTACGACGTTTCCGCGAACTGCTTTGCGTTTTCTCATTCCGTCTTTTGTTGGTTTGAAACCTACTCCACCGCTTAAAACGACTTTTCTTCGTACTCCGCCATGGACATCGGGTCTCATGGGGACGCCGTCTTTGTCAGATCCTCCCCTAATTTGCACTTTGGTTGCTGCCATGTCGACTACTGCTCCGTCCATTATTTCACCGATTTTTCTTCCGATGAAAGGGGCTGCGCGAGCTTCTTCAATTTCAACGACTTTGGAGGTTCCTGCCTGTGGGTCGGATATGATTACTTTGAACTTTGCCATTTAACGTCAACTCTCTAGCGCAGTATCAAGGTGAAACTCTCTCTATTAAGCATTTATGAGCAAGGGAGGGCTTCTTGCAGACGAAGCTTTTCAATTTTTGGTTGTTTGGGGTAAAAGTTTTAATGCATCTTTGAAACAGTGCATTTGCTATGTGGCGGCTAGGATTCTTCTTCCACGAGATTGCGTTCGGGTTGTTGAGCGTCTTCATACCTCTCTATGTGGTGACGTTCAAGAACACTGAGTTGCTTGGAGGTCCCTTAGTTGCCCTTGGCGTAATGACTTCAATAGCTATTTTCTGCACAATTCCTGCATCCTTCTTATGGGGGTATCTTTGCGACTCGACCCGTCACTACAAAATTTTCATCATGCTTTCTTTCTCAACATCTGCGGTTATCCTGTTTCTTATGACGCTTCCATTTGCCCAAAATATTCTCCTGTTCGTGTTTCTTTATGTGGTTATGCAGGTGCTACACGTAGCTCATGAAGCGCCAAAAAACATACTTATAGCCGAGCATTACAGCCGAGAAGATTGGGAAAGTAGCTATGGGCTCTACGAAGGACTTACCGAAATTGGCTTTATCATTGGTTTAGGTATTGGCCTTTTTGCGTTTGCATCCAGTTTGAGTTTCGGTGCAATTGCAACTTACACGCTTGTATTTGTGTAGCGGGTTAAGCTTCGTTGCTTTTATCTTGGCTATAGTTCTGATTGCTGACCCGTTAATGATTTTTGAGAGGCGTTTGGTGGGTATCGAGAAGCGAATAGATTACACATATCGAGGTGTAGAACATTCCTCAAGGTTGATGGATGGCTTAAGCTGGGATAGGTCTCTTAAAGAAGATAATTTCCTTGGTTTTGCATTGGCCATTGTTTTATTTTCTTTGGCTACTAGCTTGTTCTTCACGCCGCTACCAATATTTTTGAATAAAGGTTTAGGGCTTAGTGAGAGCTGGGTTTACGTCGCGTATATTTTGAATTCCATTGGTGCCACCGTGGGTTACTTCTTCATCAGGGGAAGAGCTCGAACTATGGATATCCGAAAACAGATGCCTCGTTACGTGCTCCTTCGAAGCCTTCTCATTTTTGGTCTGGTCGGGGCAATTCAATTCGCCATTTCGCCCAATATCTTAACAGGAGTTGTGTTGATTTTCATCGGTTTCGCTTATGCAATGTATTTCATTATGATGCTTTCGCTTTCGATGGAGCTCATTCCGCGGGCAAAAGTGGTGTGTTCGATGTTCTAGTGGGGTTAGGTGCTGCTGTTGGTTCTTTCCTGGGACCTTTTTTGGCTGAGAACCTGAATTACGTTCCTACCTTCATTGCTGCTGCAGTGATTTTTCTGGTTGCGTTTATAGCGTTAAAGTTGTTTTCTTAGAAATTAGTTCGAGTTCAGAAAGGAAAAGGGGTGGAGCGAGTTTTTCGCTCTTGTTTTGTTTATTCTACGTGGACTCTGTATAGGTCGACGTCTTCGCGCATGCTTGGTGTCAGTTCTAGGAAGTTTCGTACTGAGCGTTCGATGTCTTTTGATTGTGTTATGTATCTGCCTACGATGAGTATGTCTGCGCCTTTGTCAAGTGCTTCTTTGGCTGTTTCTGGTACGATTCCGCCTGCGACTGCTATGAGGAATTTCTTGTCTGGGAATGCTTGGCGGATTAGGGCGATGCGTTCTAGACCGCTGCTTCTTCCTGTTTCTTGATCTATGCCTCTGTGGAGGATGATGACGTCTGGGAATTCTTTGAGTGACTTGAGTTTGCCTAGTACGTCTTCGACGTTAAGCATGTCTATGAATCCGTAGATTCCTAGTCTTTTTGCTTCGTGCACTGTTGCGTCTAGTGTTTCTGGTGGTGCAAGTCCTGCGGCGACAACTGCGTCTGCTGTGTCTTCGTATGCTATGTCTGCTTCGACTTTTCCAACGTCGAGGGTTTTGAGGTCTGCGACCATGAAGAAGTCTTTGGCGACTAGTCTGAGATCATTTATGATTCTTGTTCCGTAGCGTTTAATCAGTGGTGTGCCGACTTCGATGATTACTCGGTCGCTGCCTGGGATTTGGGCGAGAACTTTCTTGGCGTTTTCTAGTGAAGGTGCATCAAGTGAAATCTGTAGGTAAGGTGGTCTCCATAGGCGGGGGACTTTGAAGCCCATAATTGGGTGTTTTGCGCGGTCTTTGTCGAAGTTGATTTTCTCTATTGATGGATACTTCTTGAGTGCGCGTTGTATGGCCATTTTTGTTGCGCCGTAGTTGTATTGGTATATTTTTCTCATATCGGTTGCTTGGGGGTGAATGAATACGCTGCATATGATTAGCCAATCGTCGACTTTGTCTGCTGGGAAGGTTCCTTCTTCCACTGAGTCTGCAACGGCTTTTGCAACTGCTGCTTGAGCTGGGCCGAAAATTTTTCCTACGTCTTCCATTTTCTTAACTGTAACTTTGGGCACAATGAGGGTATAGGGTTTTGGAGGCAGGTTGGGTCTGATGACTGCGAGTAGCGGTGTGTGGCCGGCTGACAAACTTGTCATGCCAGAGGCGAAGGCTTGTCCGATTGGTCCTTCTTTGTTTCCTATCATGAGGTCTATGTGGGCAACTTCGTTTCCTTCGCCTACTAAGGATTCTCCAATAAGGTAAGTAAACGGATTGTCGTCAGGCCCATCGTCTAATGCAAGTGTCGGCACTTGGTCAAGGATCTCTTTGAAGTCGACATTGTATTCTTTCATCCATGTGTAAAGTGTGTCTCTGTGAATGTTCAAAATTTTGGCTGTTCCTGAAATTGTCGGCTTTGTCGGTTTCCCTTTTGAATTTGCTTCTTTTTTCGCGGCTTCTGTTAATGTCTTTATTAACTCTTCTTTTGTTTCAGGTTTTTTGGCGTCAATACCCGACATTTATGTTAATCTCCGCGTTGAGTGTGCCAACATCTGATATTTAAGAATGTCGGATCCTGTTTTTCTTATTGTTGGATTTTGTCTTTTTGAATATTTCTTGTCGGTTAAAAGATCTTTGAAAAGGTCTTTTAATTTTGGGTTGGTTTACTAGCACAATTTGATAGATGGCCAGTCGGTAACTCTATATATCGAGTTGGATGTAACTTTTTTAATATTCAGATTCGGGAGCCATCATATTGTCACGTGAAGATTGGGCATGCATATTCTTAATAATTTTAGGGATCATCCTTTTCTTAATTGGCGCTAATTACTATAATGCCATAGTTGGTTGGCTAGGTGTATTCTTGTTCCTAAGCGGTATCTTGGCTCTAATTGCTCTATACGTTTACAATTTATTGTCTAAGCCAAAATCTCCCAAGGAGACTCCGGTCGAGGTTAATGAGGAAGTTCAGAACCCATAGAGCTTGCTGTATTTTTCTTCTAGGTATTTCAAGTAAGTTTTTACTTTGAGTTCAGATCCAGTTGCTTTCTTGATGAGGTCAGTTGGATCGTAGAGATCTCCTTGACTGTAGATATTCTGGGCGAGCCATTTTCGTACGGGCGACAAGTTGCCTTGAGCGAGTTCGTTTCGCCAATTTGGATTCTGTTGTTGCATGGAGCTTACAATTTGTCCGCTGTATATGTTGCCCAAGGCGTATGTTGGGAAGTAGCCGTATAATCCGCTTGCCCAGTGGGTATCCTGCATTACTCCTTCGGAGTCATTTTCTACTTGAACTCCCAATATTTCCTTGTATTTTTGGTTCCATAACTCTGGGAGTTCGTTGACTTTGACTTTGCCGGCGAAGATGTCTTTTTCAATTTGGAATCGAATTATTACGTGTAGGCTGTACGTTACTTCGTCTGCTTCAATGCGAATTTTGGAAGGCTTAACCGAGTTTATTGAGTGTACAAATTTGTCAAGTGTTAAGCTGCTGAGGTTTGGCTTTGCGAGATTTTTCATTTTTGGAAGAGCAAAGGTCCAGAACTCCGATGACCTCCCAATTATGTTCTCGTAGAGTCGTGATTGTGATTCGTGGAATCCCATGCTGCATGGTGATCCGATGGGTTGATATTTCCAGTCTTGTGGTAAGCCTTGTTCGTATAGTGCGTGTCCGGTTTCGTGTAAGACGCTGAAAATTGAGCTGGCAAAGTTGTCTGGGTGATAATGGGTTGTTATTCTTACGTCATCGTAGTAGCCTGTTGTGAAGGGGTGCTCTGTTTCATCAAGTCTTCCGGCTGCTTTGGGTGATGGGGGCGTTTCGTAGCCGAGGGTTTGCATCAGCATTTTGGCTATTTCTTTTTGTTTTTCTGGAGAGATGTTTTCGGTTAATTCGGCTTTTCCAGATTTCTGGGATGTGGCTTCAATTTTTGATAGTAGGGTTACTAGTCCTGTTTGGAGTTCGCTGAAAATTTTTGTTATGGTTTCGCTTGTTATTTTTGGTTCGTAAATATCCAAGAAGGCATCGTAGGGTGTTTTGGTTTCTTTTACTTTCTTTAGAATTTCTGCTGCTTGTTTGTTTAAAGTAATTAGTTTTTCTAGTTCGGGCTTGAAAATGGAGAAATCTTTGGCTGTTTTGGCTTTTTTCCAAGTGTTAACCGATATGGCTTGTTGTTTGGTGATTGCTGTTACAAGTTTGGTTGGTAGTTTGGTTTGTTCTTCGTAGTTTTTTTTGATTAGTTGTACGTTGCGTTTTTCTGTTTCGCTTAAAGTGTCGTAGAGGGGATCTTTGAGGATTTCAGCAAGGAGTTTTCCTATTGCTGGTGCGGTTATCATTTTGTGGTGAATTTGACTTAGCAGGGCGAGTTGTTCACTTCGGAGTATCACTGCTTTTGGGGGCATCATAGTTTCCATGTCCCAGTTAACTATGGCTTCAGCTGTGCCCAAAACTATGACGTTTTTGTTTCTCTCCAAAAGTTTCTTGTAAGCTAAATGCAAGTTGGACAAGATGAACGAGACCTTCTCGTTTCTTACCACTCTTTTTTATTTATTGTTTTGTGGGCTGTTTGAGAAGGATCAAGGAAGACTTTATTTTGGAAGCTTCTTTTAGAGCTTGTTTTAGACTTTTCCGTTGATGTTCCTTTTTTGATAATTGGTCTGTAAATTCGCATGTTTTTAATAGTAGAAGCCCCCTGCAGACATTAGGGTGAGCCTATGTTGTTCGGGCATAAGAACAAACTGCAAGTGGATTTGGGTGACTTGGAAAATGAACAAGAGAATCTTCTCCAGTTTCTTGAAATCCAATCTAGAAGTTGATTTTGTTTCAGGGAAAGGTAAACTTTCGTCTGATTCTGAAAAAGTTGCGCCACAAGAGCTTCAGAAACTTGTAACCAAGTTTTTACATCGTCGAAATCTTAACAGTTCGCATTGGGTTTCTTTGGAAGGAAGTAATCTTAAAATTAATAGATTCAAGATCGAAAAAAAGAAGCCGGAGAAACAGCATAAGAAAACCAGTTCGTCGTCATCTTCTATTACTCAAAGCTGGGGTCTCTAAGAAGATCAAGGATTAGGTTTTTAGTCTATTGTGGGTTTCTTGATTCCACTTTTGTTTTGCTTCATTTAGTAGTTGGGGGTTTCTGCGGGGACACAACTTCTGTTGGGGGTTTGTTTTTTGGGTTGTATTTGTTTGATGGGTTGTGGATGAGACTTTGTTTGGTTGTGGGTAGTGCGTCTTGTTCACTTCTATTGAAGGTAAACTGCAAGATTTATCAAGGTAGTACAATTGTGGCAAAAATCTTGCTGATAAGTTGAATGGTGCTCCGGCCGGGATTCGGACCCGGGTCTTCGGCTCGAAAGGCCGGAATACTTGACCGGACTATACTACCGGAGCACACTTTTTGAGAAGAGCACAAGCAGAATGATTTCTCCTTCGAATAAACCTTACCCTTCAATAAGCGGTTGCTTTCATGCCGCAGGCTTTTTTTCTTTGAATAAAAACCCGGTAATTTGTTCAATTAGCTTGCTATTAGTCTGAATCTTGTCTTCAAGAGTTTCTACTCTTTTTTCTATGTCGCTGGACATTATCTTGCCTTCTATTCTGTTAGCGGACCGGAACATTAGCATCATACGGAAAACGTCAGTTACGGCTTTGTCTTGTTCTTCTGCGGAGGCTGGTTTTATTCCTGCGCAAATAGAAAGCAAATCAATGTAATGTTCTTTGATTTTTAGTTCTTCGTTTACAGAAGGATCGCTAGGAAATGCTATTGCTAAAGGGTTCTTTTTGCTAAGCTCTGCAGCGGTTGGAAAACGAATAATTATGTCTCCCTTTATCCACGAGGTAACGAATTCGGTGACGATTCGTCGAATTTCTTTGGGTGAGAAAAGAGTTGCTGGGTCTTCTTTGCTTTTGCGAATCTTGACTTTGATGACTTTTTTGTCTTCTGCGTTGTCTTTGTTGGTTTTTTCCATTTTGGTTCGCTCCTAAACCCTTGCTTTTCTGCTTCTTAGTTCCTCATGGAATCACGAATTAAACGTTTTCTATATTTCTTTATGAATGATGGATTAATTGTAAGATGTAGAAGAGACTGTGTTTTTCTTGAATAATGGCGTTTCTTCTTCAATTAGATAGAACAACATGCGTGGAGTAGTGTGTTGTTCTTCTCTTTCTGATGTGATGTTGTTCCTTTTTTGGGTGGTCGTAGTCATGTTTAAGATGTGCTTTGATGCAATAATCGCAGTTGAAAGCATTGACTAGCTGAAACGAGGGAACCTTTGTGTATAAGCCTCTCGAAGTCATCGGACCTGAACATGAATTATCAATTGTTGACGATGAGCTGCGAGCGTTGCCTATCGTTGATAAAATCATTAAGGCTTATTGTGGAAAAATAATGAATTTCGTGGAGTTGCCTAACTTCACTTTTGGCAAAGAAATGCAGTTGCATGTTATGGAGATAAAAGCTAACCAGCCTTTTCGGTCTCCTGAAGCAGACGAAGAAACAATGCAAAATGCGGTTGATACTCTTTCAGATTTTGTTGGAAAAAATTACCATGCTCATTTGCTTGGTACTGGAATGCATCCTTTGTTAAAGTTGGGTGATACTGGTATTTGGCCTCATCGTCACAGGAAAATCTATGAGGAATATGGCAAAATCTTCAACCTGAAACAGCATGGTTGGTTAAATATCCAGAGTTTTCACCTAAATTTGCCATACCAAAAAGAAACCACTGGCATTCTACTTCATAATTATCTTGCGAACATATGTCCTTACCTTCCGGCAATCTCCGCTTCATCGCCGATTTACGAGGGGGCCTTCGGAGAGAACATTGACAATAGGTTAGCTTTCTACAAAGTCAACCAATGCGAAGTTGCATCTGTCTCCGGTGATGTTGTTCCTGAATTTGTTTCTTCATTTAAAGAGTATCATGAAAACGTTATTGGGCGATATTCAAAAGAGCTGGCTAAAGCAGGTGCTGGTAAAGCAATTCTTTTCAAAGAGTGGGTCAACTCCCGAGGTGTTATCTTTAGGTTTGATAGGTCGGCTCTCGAAGTTCGTGTGATGGATGAGCAAGAGTGTATCAAGTCAGATGTTGCTTTGAGCTGTTTTGTTAGGGCTGTTCTCAGAGGTTTGCTTTCTCGGCAGCCTGAACTATTGCAGCATGAGTGCCTGGTTAACGACTTCAACTCAGTTTTATGTAAAGGTCTGGACGCCAAAGTTCTAAATGCTCACGGTCCAACGGCCCGTCATGTTTGCAAATATTTTCTTGATCTGGCTTGGTCAAGTGCAACCGAGGAAGAAAAAGAATATCTCTCAATAGTTAAGAATAGAATTGAGAATGGAAACTTGAGCGATCTGATTAGAAAAAATGTTGAGAAGAGGGCTCAACATACAGATTTGAAGGAAGCAATAGTCGACGTTTATTCAACGCTTATTAAGTGTCTCAATAATAACGAGCCTTACTTCTAAGATCGTGAAGTGACGTTCAAATGTCTGAAGATAGGAATGGAAAAACATACTCTTTCGACGTTTGCTCTCAATGCAACCTCATGTGTTGCCAAGGAGCAAATCCACCTCTAACAAACTCTAGAAAAAAGACGATTGAAACGTACTTAAATGAAAGAAAAGATTCTTTCAAAAACTTCGTGGTGAATGAAGACTATTCTCATCCAGCAGCTGATTCTGAAGACTTTTGCATTTTGTTCAGCAAGAAAACTGGAGAATGCAGTGTTCATCCGGTAAAACCTGAGACATGCAAGGCTGGACCGATAACTTTTGATATAAATCTGAAAACTGGTAAGATTGAGTGGTTTTTGAAAAAGTCGGAAATATGTGGGTTTGCTGGAATTTTATACGAGGATCTTGCAAAGTTTAAAGAACATTTTGAAGTAGCTAAAGCAGAGATAATGCGTCTTGTTTGTGAATTAGATGATATTGCGTTGAAGGCACTTCTTCTGATTCCTGAACCGCAAACTTTTAAGATTGGCGAGAATGAATTGCCTCAAAATGTACTGATAAAGCTAGGAATCGCATAAACAGTTACGTTTATAGGAATCAAGTTAATAAAGGTCTTCTGCGAGACCATAAGATTACTTCTAACGGGAAGTGGGAAGGCATGGTCTTAAAGGAATTAGAGCGAAAGATGCTCTCTGAACTGCTTAAAAATTCTAGGCGAAGCGACCGGGAATTAGCGAAGGCAATTGGTGCTTCTCAACCTACAGCTACAAGAATTAGGACAAAACTTGAAAAAGATGGCTTCATTAAGGAATACACTGCCATTCCAAGTTTCAGTAAAATGGGTTATTCTATTCTTGCAATAAGTTTTATCAAATTTCATGTTAAGCACTCGCTCCCTGTTTCTGATCTCAATGAATTTAGGAGCAGGCATTACGATGTTCTTGCAAGGAACTCAAGCACGGTAATGCTTGCTAATAGAGGAATGGGTATGGGTTATGATGCCGTGGTTGTTTCTCTTCATCAAGATTATGCTTCTTGCAAAGATTTCCAGACTTTCATCAAACAAAGCATGACCGACAGCATTGTTGATTTAAACACTTTCTTGATCAATGTAGCCGAAGAACAAAACAGCCTGCCTTTTAGCTTCAGTTTACTGGCTAGTCAATTACTTGCATCGCCTGGAAATGATAAAGAGCCAAAAAGCTCAAGTGAGAAAACGTAGACAAAATCATTTCAAGAATTTAGAGGAATCCTGCGTCCCGTAGCTTTAGCGCCAAAGCAATGTTGCCTTTGAAGTGAACTTTTCCTGAGAAGAATGCTTTTTCGGCGCTTATTTTGCCGTTTACCAAATCCAAGTAATCTTTTTCTGTCATTTTTAGCTGCAAGTTTGGTGAAGGGTGTAGTCCAGTGTCTACTTTTAGTTCTTGATTTTTTATGGTGACGCTCCATTCGCCGCCGTTGGTTCCTGTTATGGTGACTTGGACAATGACGTCGACTCCGGCTGCTTTTGCGGGGTTGAATTTGATGGGCAAGATTTTCTCAAAAAATTCTTTTGGAGTGGTTGCTTCCATGTTCGTTTCTCCTTTGTTATCTGAACATGTCTTTTTCTTTTGGTCTTGTCAGTTCTGTTCCTGAGACGTTTTCGGCTTTTTGGTATTGGTATCCTCTGATTATTGCGGCGGGTATGCCTTCGCTTGCTTGGCCGATTACAAGTTCTGCTGCTGAGGCTAATTCGTCTGCTATGCAGGTTTGTTTTATTCTGAGTGTATAGCCGAAGAGGTCTTTTTCTCCTCTTCTGTCTCTGATGGGTTTGATTCCGGCTATTCCTATGGCGATGTTAATTTCGCCGTTTCTTAAGGGTCGTCCATGAGTGTCTGAAACAATGACTGCTACGTTGTGGTTTGTGTGTTTTTTTATTTCGTCTCTTATGGTTCTTGCTGATTCGTCTGGGTTTTCTGGTAGGAGGGCTACGTTTCGGTCGCCTAGCACGTTTGATCTGTCGACTCCTGCGTTTGCGGAGACTATGCCGTTCTTGGTTTCTGTTATGAGGCTGTTTGGGCCCATGCGTACGATTTCTTTGGTTTCGCGGAGGATGACTTCGACCATGGCTGGGTCTTTGCCTACTTTTCTGGCTATTTCGAATGCTTGTTCAGAAGGGGTTATCTCGTCGAGGTTGACTATGTTGCCTTCTGCTTTTGAGACTGCAACGTGTGTGACAACTATTACGTCGTTTTCTTGGATTGGTGTTTTTTGTTTTTCTGCTGCTTCTGAGATGTATTGACCTATGTTGTCACCTTTTTCGAATAGGGGCAGGTTTTCGACTGCGATTACTTTTACCGGTTCCACCGTTGCGACCTCGTTTTGTTTGGGTTGGGGATGTAAAGTGTATGCAAACCTTAAGGTTTGGCTTATGTAAACTTTACCCTCAATGTGTGAAAAGGCTTAGTCGACATCTTTTTAAGGTCACGTTTAGTAACTAATTTCCCAGAGGAATCATCATGGATTACCCCAAAATCGTCGAAATGGTTCCCGCTGAAAAGTGGGGATCCCTATCAGATCAATTAATCGGTGTAATTTTGAATTCAAAAAATGATGACAAGATGCCCAATGGCCTTGCAAATGCTATGCTCTTGAAGATGAAAGAGGGCAAAACTGGCACCAAAGAGGGTTTGGCTCTTGTGTTGGAAGCGGCTGTAACGCTTGATGCGGAGAAAACCGTTGTTGCGTTGGGCGATATGCAGCTTCTGAAAATAGCTGAACAAGTAGTTCAGGGAATGTGATAGGGAGGATTTGATAGAAATGGCACTTAAATTCGGAATAGAATTCGTTCCAAAAGACCCATACTGGAAACTTGCTGCGTATGCAATTCAGGCGGAAAATAATGGTTTTAGCAACCTCTGGGTTACAGATCACTACGGTAACCGCAACGTCTACGTTGCCCTTGCTGCAGCAGCGATGTACACAAACAAAATTACTTTCGGCACGGGCGTTACCAACCCTTGGATGGTTAATCCGGTTATAACTGCCCAAGCTATAGCGACTTTAAACGAACTCGCACCTGGAAGAGTCTTGTTGGGAATGGGTGCAGGTGACAAAACTACACTTGAAGCAGTCGGCGTTGAAATGGGCAAACCGTTAGCGGCTGTTAGAGAGGCCATAGAAATCTTCCGAAAACTCACCGCGGGCGAAACCGTTGCTATGCAAGGTGAAGTGTTCAAGACTGCAGGCGCCAAGTTTAACTTCAAAACCAAGAACAAGATTCTAGTTTACGTAGGCGCTCAGGGACCAAAGATGCTTGAAATGGCCGGCAAAATCGGAGACGGTGTCCTCGTTAACGCCAGTCACCCAAGCGACATAGAATTCGCGGTTAAAATGGCTGGAGAAGGCATGAAGCAAGCGGGGAAAGCTCCTGGTGACGTTGATATTGCCGCATATACTTCGTTTAGCATCAATGAAGACTTGAAGAAAGCTGTCAAAGCTGCTTCGCCAGTTGTCGCATTCATTGTCGCAGGCAGTCCAGCTCCAGTTCTTGAGAAACACGGAATTATGGTAAGCAAAGCAGACGAAATCCGCGCAGCACTCAAAGTCGGCGACTTCCCCAAAGCCATCGGAGCAGTAACACCCGAAATGATTAACGCTTTCTCGATCAGTGGAACTCCAGATATGTGCATTGAGAAGATAGCGGCTTTGAAGAAAATCGGAATCGGCCAATTCGTCGTGGGCTCGCCAATCGGCACAAACGTGAAGCAAGCCATTGACTTGATCGGCAAAAAGATCATTCCGCAATTCAAAAACTAAACGAATAGGCGTTTTTTTTCCTGCGCCAACCTTAATATTTTTAGGCAACAACCGCACACACAATTGGAAAACGTCGAAGTTGCAGAGTGCGACTTGGCGCTTGCGTGGTCTGCAAATTGGCTGTTTATGCGGTTGTCCCCGTAAAGAACCTCACCGTTTCAAAACGGCGACTCTCTACAGTTTTCACTCCGCTAGAACGTCGGCAACTAACGCTTGCCATGCTTGAAGATGTTTTGAACGCTGTGAAAACTTCGGTTGTTGACAAGATCGTTGTGATCGGCGAGGATGATCAAGTTCAGGAAATGGCGGCGAGGTTTGGTGCGTCTTTTCTTTGGGCAAAGGGTGCCAGTTTAAACCCTGCCATTGAAGAAGCGACGTTGTGGAGTGTGCAGGATGGGGCTAAATCGATTCTGGTCTTGCCTGCGGATGTTCCGCTCTTAAACGCGAAAGATCTAAACCGTATTCTTGAGCTCGGGATGCACGGTGGTTCGGCGGTGGTTTTGTCTCCTTCTCAGAATTGGGGAACTAATGCGCTTTATCAAAATCCGCCTAAGCTGATTCCTGCATGTTTTGGACCTAAAAGTTTTCTGAGCCATATTCAGGAAGCTTATCGTAAAGGCATAAGCGTTAGACTTCATTTCTCAAGAGGTCTTGCCACTGACATTGATTCTGCAGAAGACTTGAAGAAAATATTCGAAACAGAAAATGGCACAGTTTGCAAACAAGTTTTAGAGCAGATAACCCGTAGCAATGCTAGGGCAAATGAGTTTTTTGCAGCTAAAATTGAGGTTGAAAAATAAAAGATAGAGAGGTTAGTTGCGTGGTACGCCGATTAGGCGGATACCTGCACCCTTGATTTTGTATCGGATGTTTATGGCGATTAACGCGGCAGTCATGGTTTCTACGATGACGGCGTTTTGAATCATGCCCGCGTCGAATGCGTCGATGCCGACTTTCTTTATGAGGGCGATAACCATATCGCGTGTTTCTCTGTCTGCTCCGACAACTAGGACGTCTGTTTCGATTTTTTCGTCGAATTTCTCTAGTTGTTCTGGGCTGATGTTTTGGAATGCGTCAACAACTTTGCTTGTTTCTCCGAAGAATGTTTGGATTTCTACGGCTATGGATCCTGCTGGGTTGATTCTTGCGCGGCTTTTCTTTTCTGCATCAAGTGAGCTGGCGATGTTGATGATGATTTTTCCTGCTGCAGCTGGTTTGATGTCTTCAAGGATTGGTTTCATGCCGTCGTATGGGACTGCGAGTAGGACGATGTCTGCTTTTGCTGTTGCGTCGCGGTTGGTGTAGCCTTCGACGTTTTTTATTTTGAATTCTTCATTGATTTTGGTTGCTGTGGATTGTGCTTTTATGGCGTCGCGGGATCCGATGAGGGTGCGGACGCCTGCTTTTGCGAATCGTGCGGCTATGGCGCTTCCTTCTTTGCCTGTTCCGCCGATTATGGCGAGTGAGGGGTTAGGGTTTGACATTTTTGTTTCCTCTGGGTGGTTACTTCATGCATGTGTGTTTATATTTTTTATGGGTCAGCCAAAAGCTATATGGAAACGCACCGTTCTGTTTTCGTAAAGACCAAAAGGTGGAGAATCCTTGTCGAGTGAACCGAGCATAGAGTATATTTCTGGAAGCGAGACTCTACTTGACGAGATAAGTTTTCTTTGGGAGCAGCTCAACCGGTACATGGCTGAGTGTTCCGTTGGCTTTAATCCGCATTACTTGTCTATGACATTTGGAAAACGCAAACGTGCACTTTTGGAGAAAGCAGCTCATGGCGAAATGAGAGTTGACTTAGCCATTGACAAACGGGCCAATCAAAAGGTTGGGTACTGCGTAAGCAGCATAGATGAAGCGAAGACGGGTGAAATTGAATCTATCTTCGTTGCTGAAGATTATCGGGGCTTGGGCGTTGGTGGATCCTTGATGCAGAAGGCTTTGGCTTGGATGGATGAAAAAGCTGCAGAAAAGAAAGTTGTCGCAGTTGGTGTTGGAAATGAGGACGCATTTGTATTTTATGGTCGATATGGTTTTCGTCCTAGGAAAACCGTTTTGGAGCAATCAAAAAATTAGTGTTAGAGTAATTTAGTGTGTTTTGTTGATGCTTTTGTATACGCAGTCAGTTTATGTGTGCGCAAGAGGAGGCCCTACCGAAGCAAATATATACGTTTTTATATACGTTTGTATATACGGTGAAGGTTTTGGCTAAAGTTCTAACAAGCTTCAAATTTGAAGCCCAAACATACAACAGCTTCAAACAACTTTCCTGCTCCAAAGGCTACACTGTGACTGCCGCCCTTGAACGATTCATGAACAGTTGCTTAGACGATGGAGATTTGGTTTTTCCAGAGCATAATGTAAATGGTTTTGAAGCTGAGGCCAGGGTTTTGGTTGATTGGTTAGGTAAGGGCAAACGTTTCTATCGTGGCGAGGGCGGAGCGGAAGAGAATATTTCCGGGCGATTAGTTAGGCTAATGACTAAAGTTCGTGATTCTGACTTGCGAAAAGCGATGGAAGAGGTCTTGAAGGGGTCGGTTTCAGAACAGAAATGAGTCGCCCTGGGTTAGGAGGAGCGCCCTTGCGAATGAGAGTGGTTATTTGTGATGATTTTTAAGTCTTCAATTTTCTGAAAATGTTCAATGTTTCGCGTTGCCAAACTGAATTCTTTTGTGAGGGCTATAGCAGCGATTAGCGTGTCTCTAAGCCCGATTGGGTTGCCGGTGGTTTCCAATTTGGCGTAGATGTGTCCTGCTTTTTGAGCTGATCTTGGCGTAAGCGGCAATAGAATGAGTTTGTTGAGTAGTTTTTTGGTCGCTTGAATGCCTTTTTCCGGTTGGGTTGATTTGTGTGCGCCATAGTACAGTTCGAATGCGTTGATTGCAGTGGTTGATAGTGTTGTTTTTTCGTTTTCAAGTTGAGTTATGAAGGCTACGGCTTCTTTTTTGTTTCTTAGGAGGTCAATGAGTATGTCGGTGTCGATTATTACTTTTGGGGTTTCCATTTTTCCCATGCCTCGCTAATTGACGCATTAATTTGTTTTAGTTCTTTGTCGGTTATGTTCCATGTCCCTGCTAAGTCTGAGATTTTTGATCCTCTTGTTCTTCGTTTTATTAGATGTTTCATCGCTTCTTCTATTGATACGGGTCGTTTTAGTTTGACTTGAAGTTCTCCTGCGATTTGGCTGAGTTCCGCGTATGTTTCTTTGCTAATTTTGATGGCTTTAAGTTCGGTCATCTTCGACTCCAGTAGTTAAAGTGGTCAAAACATACTATTAAACTTGTTTTAGTTTGACTTGATTCTTTTTATCTTCTTCGAGTGAATTTCAATTTGGTTGCTTTGAGAATTAGTTTGCTGGCAGGTTTTTTGTGTCAAGGAATCTTTACAAACACTGTTTTATTGACACGGCATCTTATAGTGAGCCATGCGACGCAAGGTTCCATTGGTTGTTCTCTTCTTGGCAACATCAAGCCTGATAATGGTTGAGTTTGTATCTGCCCAGTCAGAACCTGTACCGTCTGTTCCTCAATTTACTTTAGAGCCAGTTGGGCCGTCTTTTGACATACCACCAATTTACACCTTTAACGCCAGTACTGGAATGTTTGACACTAACGAAGGCTATCATATTCAGTACAGCTCAGTAAAAATAATAATTAAAAATCAACCTTTCTCCAACAAATCAGACGGCAACAACTTTTTTTACAATGTACGCATAAGACCGCACAACTATCCAGACAGTTATTGGCTTGAGCTTTTCTCTGCTGGCAACGATGGTTTTCCCATACAGACCCTCTCTAACTACGCAGTAATCCCGCTTCCAGTAGAAGGAGCACAAGTCCTTGGAGTAACCATCCCTACTGGCGCTACAACCGACATTCAGGTAGAGGCAATGATAGGACACATCGGTCGAAACAACACAATGATTCCATACCCGTATCCATACGTATTCTTTGGTGAAACAAGCGGATGGAGCAACACACAAACAATAACCCTACCTGCTAATGTTCCTTTGAGTTCTGTTTCTCCAAGCCCTTCATCAACACCAAGCCCATCTCAAACAATATCTCCAACGCCTTCAGTACCAGAGTTTCTATCATGGACAATTCTGCCTGCTCTACTCGCGATCACCGCGTTGATAGTTGTCGCAATCATGAGAAGAAGGAACCTCAAAAAGTAGTCGTTAATTTTTTGGTTAGAATTAATCCTTAAACCCAAAAATTCAGTGGAACACCGAGAATTTGACTAGGGTTCGGGGGTTAACATGGGTCTTTGCGTTACCATCTGACGCAGTTGGCAAGTGTTAAATTCTTATACCTCAGATTAGAATCCAACCTGAACTGAAATCTTTCGGGGGAAGCTACAAAGATGACTGAAAGAAAAACCAAGTTTTGTATTAATTTTGGATCTGAGCTTGATGGGAGATCAGAAATCTGTGCGGAGGTTTGAAAATGAAAGGCACTGTGGTCTATGACACTTCTCACGGAAACACCCAGAAAATCGCAGAAACCATCACAGAAACACTCAAAGAGTCAGGAATAGAAACCGACATCTTCCACGTAAGAGACGCAAAGAAATTAAACGCAAAGGACTACAATTTCCTGGTTCTCGGTTCTCCAACCAAATTTGGCACAATGAGCTTTGCAGTCAGAGGTTTCTTAGGTAAGATGAAAAATGAAGAATGGATAAACAAGCCTTTTACAGCATTCGACACCGAAAATCCTGAAAACATTGAGCAGGCGCTTGCCCAGAACAAAGAATGGAGCGCAGCAGAAAAGATTGCTGACAAGCTCAAAGAGAAAAAGATGAACCAACTAACGCCAGTTCTGAAAGCCGCAGTGCTGGGGCAAAAGGGACCGCTTGTGGAAGGCGAAATCGATCGAACAAAAGACTATGCCAAGGAACTCGCCGCCAAATTGAAGGAACGCGCGCTCTCATGAAAGCAACAAGAATGATCCTTAACGGCAACGAAACCCAGACTGCGTAGCAAAGAGAGTAAATAAGAGCATTAGTCTGAGCAGCTCGCAGAAAGCAATACTCCCACTTACGAAATACGAAAACTGCAATTCTCATTATGTAGCTTGCCATCATTCAAGCCACACAAGGCACCAAGTGGTTATATTAGTTCTTTTAATAGCTTGGATGCTGAGAATAAACAAGTCCTTCTGCAGTATTCCTCAAAGTGATTATAGATTTTGAAGGCTACCCTCTTTTCATTCCTGATTTACTCAAAAGTTTTCAGTGGAGGCTCCGCTTACGACATTTTAAATACAAGAATCAATCATAACCACAACTAGGAGAGAAAGCAATTGGTTTCGGAAGCGAATGCCCAAGGAGCCAACCCACTAATTTCATCAATTAATCTGCAGCTGAATTCTATAATTCTAAATTTCATCCAAAACCATGAACTTTTCCCTCCTTAAGCGCCATGAGCATTGGGCGCAATATCAAAAATACCTAAGCAAAAGGAGAGAGAAAAAGATGAAAAAACTAAAAGATAAAACTCTATTTTGCGTTGCTTTGGTTCTATTGCTGGGTATTTCAGCAGTAGCCTTTCTTATGCCAGAAGTTAACGCGCATACTCCGCCATGGACAATCCCAACCACCGCCTTTGTCAGTGCCACACCGGACGTCATTGGCCTTGGCCAGACTTCCACGATTGTGGTGTGGCTTGATCGCTATTCGCCGACAGCAGGTGGCGGTGTCGGACAACGCTGGAATGGCTTCCTTATAACCATCACGAAGCCAGACGGAACCAAATTTACAATGGGCCCCTGGCAGTGCCGTAGTGATCTTGCCAACGACTGGCAGACATTCACGCCCGATGCGGTTGGCAAATACACTATTGTCTTCAGCTGGCCTGGAGAAACCTGCATTGCCAGCGCAGCTGACAGAACTAATGCTGCCATTGGCGACAACTTTTTAGGCGCCACAAGCGTTCCAGAAACGCTCACCGTACAGCAAACAGCTTTACCCACGTGGCAAGAACCTCCGATTCCGACAGGCTATTGGACAACGCCGATAAACGCTATGAACAGGGGATGGTCGTCGGTTATAAGCAACTGGCTTGGAGGCAGCTGGATAGTTAGCGGCTTCCAAAGATGGGGGATAGCGCCAGAAAGTGCTCACGTACTTTGGACGACTCCGTTAACGCCAGGTCGCAGTGGAGGCATCCTTGACGAGCAGTGGCCTGCAATATCGATGAATGCTGAAGACTACGAGAGCCCGTGGGGATCGCCCATAATCATGAACGGAAAAATCTATTACAATCAGCCGCAAGTCTCAGACAGCTGCAAATACGGGTACTACTGCCTTGATCTGTACACGGGAAAACAAATCTGGTATAAGAACGGAACAGATAACGGCCTCAACGGTTTATTCTCAAATTCTAGCGGTTACTCGATGTCTCTAAGCTTTCCTGGGCTAACGCAAGGTCAGTTATATCAATATCACTCGGTCAACGGGAATGGGATGCTCTCATACCTTATAAGCGCATCCGGTTCCACATGGTACTACATTGACGCCGCCACGGGCAATTGGATGATGACGCTGAAAAACGTGCCTTCAGGTACTGCCGTTACTGACCAGGACGGAAGCCTTCTAAGATACAGCTACAACTCCGCAACTGGCAATTTGTTGTGCTGGAATTCATCACAGTCGATTCCTCCGCTTGGACCAATTGGAACCAATCAGCAGCAATGGAGACTGCGTATTGGGGGAACAGTTGATGCTGTCAACGACACTTCTTGGACTCAGGTCGGTCCGTCTGGCGTCAACACAATCGATACAATCCAACCACGCTCCGGATACACGATGAACATTACTGTGCCGAAAGGTCTCCCTGGAAGCATCACGGTCCTTCAAGATGCCAACCGCGTGCCAAAAGAAATAGTCGGAATTTACAAACCAACGCAATCACTGTACGGTCTTGGCCCCACACTCGACGGTGACGTATTTACGGTATGGGCTCTTCGCATAGACGAACACGCAACCGCTTACAGTCCTTATCCGAATTTGACTTGGACGCAAAACAACAACCTTGGATTCGGCGCTACGCTACTATTGAACAAGAACATCACAGTTCCGTTGCCCAATAAGAACTACACTTGGACCATAGGCGGGGTTAGCTACGACGATCAAGTCTTTTCGGTAAGATGTTCACAAACTATGCAGGTGTGGGTATACAGCTTAAGAGACGGAAGCTTGATGTGGGGACCGACACCGCAATTTGGCTCGATGGCCTACTATGGTATAAGCAATAACGTGTACTACGGCAAACTCATTGCATGCAGTGGTTATGACGGAGTAATTGCCGCCTTCGATGTACAGACAGGAAAACCATTGTGGACTTACAATGCTACAGGCCCCGGATTTGAAAGCCCATACGGAATAAACATGCCCCTCACAATTTGGACTGTTTGCGACGGAAAAATCTACACATACTCAAGCGAGCACTCACCCTCTAGGCCTTTATGGCGCGCTTCATATGTTCGCTGCATCAACATTACTGACGGAAAAGAACTTTGGAAATTGCCCTACTTCCACCAATTCCTCGGAGGAGAAGCCATTGCAAGCGGTTACTTCATTGGTTGCAGTGACTACGACAACTTGATCTACTGCATCGGCAAAGGTCCAAGCGCCACCACTGTTTTAGCTTCACCAGCCGCCATAACCTCAGGATCACCTGTCATGATAACTGGCACAGTCACAGACGTATCCGCCGGCACAATGAACCCCACACAAAAGGCACTCTTTCCAAACGGAGTCCCAGCAGTATCTGACGCCAGCCAAGAGCAATTCATGGAATACGTATACCAACAGCAAGCTATGCCTACAAACGCAACCGGAGTCCCCGTTCACCTGACGGCAACCGACCCTAACGGCAACTACCAAGACATCGGCACCGTAACCAGCGACTCAAACGGCTTCTACTACACCTCATATACTCCACCAGTCTTCGGAGACTACCTCGTTAAAGCAACCTTCGCCGGAACCAACTCGTACGGCAGCTCAACCGCAGAAACCGCCTTCACCGTATCAAAAGCACCCGCAGCAGCAGTAGTCACACCGGCACCTTCACAATCTGCCCCTCCAACCCAAACATCAACGCCTCCACCAACTATACAGCCATCTCCAACCGCAGTTGTCGTACCACCACCTAGTGCATTGCCTACCACAACCTTCGTTGCCATCGGCGCCTCAATAATCATTGTCGTCATAGCTGTAGCCGCCGTCATACTCAGAAAACGCAAATAAACCAAACCCCCCTTTTCCTTTTTTTAAGAAAATATCGGAGAGAAAAGAAGCAAAATGGGCTCAGGACCCTTCGATTTTACAGTTTACTATGACCAATATCTATAGCAAAATACTATGGTGCGCATCTGCCGAGAACGACTATTTACCCTTTTTCTATTTATGCTGGATTAAAATTTAGCCTGCAAACTTACGGGTTTACGAACTATAGTTTGGACGTTCTCCGATAAAGAGCAAGTTGTTTTGTCATAAATTGACCTTTGGAAAATTCTTGGTTCAATTGTAGACTATTGGGTTTTTTCTTCGTTGATTTCCTTTTCGCTAGAAAGGCAACTGCCAAAAGAATTGCTGCGGCTAAGACTGCAAGTCCGATTATTAGCCAAGTAAAGTCCTGCGTTGTTTTCAGTTCTGGTGAGGTCGTCGGTTTCTCGGAAGGTGATTGAGTGGGCGAGTTAGTGAGTGTTGGGGTTAGACTTGGCGAAGGCAAAGTTGTTTTTTGGGCTATAGGGTAGCGGTCTTGATTGTTTATGTCAATAACGTAGGGCGTGTCGCCTATACCGTCGTTGTTAGCGTCTGTGCCGTTGTAGTCGCTCCAATAGTTGCCTTTAGATCCGTTATCCCAAGTGTTGGCGCTACGTTCGTCGGTGTTGGCTTGTCGGGTATTTTCGCTGAAAATGTTGCCATAGATAGTGTTTGATGCAGAATTCGTTAAGAAAATGCCGTTTGCAGTGTTCGATGTAACGTTATTGTTTAAGATAATGTTGCCGTTTGCGGTGTCGAGGTAGATGCCGTTTTCACAGTTTGTTATGGCGTTTCCAGTTATGGAGTCGTTGGTAGCGTAGTTGAAGAGGCAGACTCCTTGATGGGTATTTGAGGTTATGGTGTTTCCCGTTACTGCGGTGTTTGAAGCGCCTATGTATACGCCGCTGTCGCAGTGTGAGATTAAGTTCGCGTTTATGTTGGTGTTGTTAGCGTAGTTTTGAACAGAGATTCCAGCGGCACCGTTTGACATGATGTTGTTAGCTGTTATGCTTGTGTTGTTTGAGCTTCCTGAGATGGCGATGCCGTATCCTGGGGAGCCGTTAATCATGGAGTTTGAGGAAACGTTGTTATTTGTTATTTGGTTGTTGTTTGAAGAGTAGTCAACGATAATGCCTGTTCCAATGTTAGAGGTTATTTCATTTCGGGCTATGATGTTGCCGTCGGAGTAGGTTCCGATTCCGAGTCCTCCGTTTACGTTATTTGTTATCGTGTTATCCGTGATGGTGTTCTTGTTGGCGAATTTGTTAAGTACAATGCCTGGACCGCCTGCTCCTGTATTTGAGGTAATCTGGTTTTCAGTTATGATGTTGTTGCTTGAGTAGTCTGAAATTGAGATTCCTGCGGATGTGTTGGAAATGTAGTTTCCAGATATTTTGTTTCGGTCTGAAGAAGCGTAAACCCATATTCCGAATCCTCCCACGGAGGTTATGGTGTTTCCGGTCAAGGTGTTGTCGGTTGAATTGGAGGAGAGAAATATTCCACGTACATAACCCTTTATGATAGTATTTTTTATAACCACACCGCTGACGCCCTCGAGTGTGAAACCCAAACTAGTTAACGTAGTCGGACCATTGAGAGAGTGACCGTTTCCATCAAAAACAATGTTGTTTCTAGCTATTACAATCGAATTCGTAAGATCCGCTTGCAGAGTGTACGTTATATTATCTGAACTTGTGATTTTGTCGGTTCCAACTATTGAGCCATCAGCCTTGATAAAAATTGTACCCGCCGCATTAACAGACTCGAAACAAAAGTTACAAAATAACACAATTAGAACGAGAAAAAACCCAACTGAAGCCCTTTTAGTCATTGCCTTTCCCATCGGAGATACTCTGAGCGTTCTTTTCTTAAAACTTACGGTTAGCATATGGTTAGTGCGTCAATTTTCGTCTCTAAACGTTCAGCTTGCGTCCTTTTATCCAGGTATTCCTTTTTCATTCTGAACGCGCGTTTTAAACTGGCAAGTTCGTGAAAAACAAAACAAATCGCAGCTATGATAAAAAAAACTGAGACCAACTAAATCTTTGGGCAACAACTATTCCAGAGTTAATGTTTCTCGAGAGATTGTCCGAATAATTTACAATTCCCAACGATAAAGATTTTGGATTCAACATATTGCTTCGACGAACGATGTTTTGACTATTTCCTTTAGTTCTACAAAGAGAGTTAAGGTCTGGAGCTACATGTGAGCTTCGGCAAAGTTAACATGCATTCAGAATTACTCACTACGCCTCAATTTTCTACTGCATAAAACCATCTTTTTATCTGGTTGGATTAAATTTTAATCCAACCAACTTACGACGACTACGACGGGGAATTTACCCCTTGTTACCTGTGTTCATTTCATTTTTGGTAGGTTTATAGAAAAATAAGAAGAATTAGGCAAAGGTATGAGGGGTAAAAAACAACACAAAACTTACCCCTCACGAATTAACCAACTACTGTTTGAGGGGAAAAACAAAAACTATTATCTCAAAAAAATAAAAGTGGAAATTTGACCGACAGTTCAGCTTAAATTCTTTTTTTAGTTTCTTCTTCTCGAAGCAATGAGACTCCATAGAGCTTTATTGCCTTTATGCGTGAAAGTGGAACTATCAATGAGGCAGCAACTAATCCTTCTACAAACCCGGTTGGAACATACAATATGAGCATCGTTGGAATTGTTACCGCTAAGCCTCCTACTGAACCAACCATCGGGTAGAGTCCGATGTCAATTCCAACAGCCAATGCTGTCAAAACGTTAGATATCCAGGCAGCCGCAAACAAGCTTGCGGCAAGACGTTTGCCACTGATGCTTTTGCGGTTGAATGCTTTTACCAGATAGAACGACAATCCACCTATTACTGCCATGTTAACAATGTTAGCTCCAAAAGTGGAGATTCCTCCATCGCCGTACGCGGCTTGAATCACAAGAGTAATGGTCATACTGATAATTGTTCCAAACGGACCCAGAACCATTGCCAATATTGTTCCGCCCATAATATGCCACGTGCTGGCTCCTCCAGCTGCAGGAAACTCAACCATCTGGACGAACAATATCGCTGCACTGGAAACTGCGATTAGAGGCACAAACGATTTCCGTAAAGTGCGTTTTGCGCCTTTCCAAGCCCAAACTATGAACAACGCAGCTACTACGTACATTATCACGCAAAGATAGGGGTTAAGAAATCCATCAGGAACATGCATTCGAATGCCCTCGTCCGCCAAAGCTCAAAAATATTTCTTAACCCGTTTGCTGTTTACCGGATTTTTCAACGCCTTTCTTGAGTACAACGACTTTCCCAAGGACTATTGACAGCAACAAAACCATAAAAGTCCCGAAAATGCCCGCAGTCAAAGTTGAGAAATAGGAATTGCCAATAGTAGCAACCGAGTAATCGGACATTAAACCCTTCCACACAGGAGCATGCTCCTCAATTCCCAAAGTCGCCGCCACTCTCTCTAATCCATCAGGGCTTCTTGAAGCAAAGGGCACGAAGACGGCGAGGAAAACCGCAATTAGACCAATCGCTATAAGGTATTTTTTCATTGTATCACCTTTCTTTTCAATAACATGAATCCACCCAATAATGTTGGGTTGAAGCGTTGGAGTGCCATTATTAGGCTCATAGTTATTGCGCCTTCACCTAAACCGATTATGACATGCCAAAATAACATTGCTGGAATTGTAACAATTATTCCACCTGCACTGGCGAAAATGGATGAAAAGCCTATTTCCAGTGCACAAGCTAGTGCACCTACCACTACAGAAAGCCAAGCTGCAACGAAGATGCTTGAGGCAAAACGTTTGGGATTTGTGGAGTGTCGATTTAACAGTTTTACTGCGTAGAAGCTCAATGCGCCAATTACTGCCATGTTGAAAACGTTAGCTCCAAACGCCATCAAACCCCCATCAGCGAAAAACAACGCTTGCATGAGAAGAACTATGGTCATGCTTAACATTCCCGCAAAAGGACCTAAAAGAATGGAAAGGAAAGTTCCGCCTACAAGATGCCCACTTGTGCCAAGGGCAATTGGATAATTTATCATTTGCGCTGCAAATATGAACGCGCTTGAGATTCCCAGAACAGCCGTAAAGGAACGAGAATACATTGCTCGTACTTTCTTCCAAGACCATGCTAAGAATCCGATGCTTATAATGAACATTACAATTGCGATTGAAGGATTTAGGAAACCGTCGGGAATATGCATTTATTATTCCTCAGTAACACCTTTTTTAAGAATAGTGTTACTGCGTCCATATAAAAGTTTTCAGTTTAGCAAGTCAAAGAAAAATGAAATGGCGCCCGCCTTCCAATGGTAAGTAACGAAGACACACTAAGAATCTTGGCAATTTTGCAAGAAGTGGTCAAAGAGTTTCTGGGCACATCAAATATTATGTTGAATCAAAATTTAGCACTGATGACCGCGTAAGTGGTGTGGGCTTCAGATACGAACAATTTGTCTATGATTTATAGAAATGGCAAAAGAAGTGGCTTGGTTTGACTAAACGTTAGAACAGTCAAAGGTTGAAAGATAGCCTGACCATTTAATCTTAAACTAGACGAGCAAGAAAGTTAGAGCGGAAACAAAACTATGTTGGTTCTGGTTTTCTGCAGGGGCAGTATACGCTGTGGTTGGATTGTTTGTGTTTGTAAACGGACTTTCCTTCGCTATCGGTGCTGGTGACCCAGATGATGTGCCCGCAGTTCTTGCATTTCATAGATAATGAGCTTCTTTGGAATTTATTATAAGTTTACTTTAAGGACTCATAATAATTTGGCAGCTTTGTCCTTAAGTTTCCCTGTAATTTTTTTGTTGTAGAAAAGCTTCTATATCAGAAAAGGTTGATAAATCAAAATGTTAAGGAAGGTTTCTTATGAAAATTTCTTTGGGTGCAAACACTATCGTTCCCACGACACCTGTTTGGGTTGTAGGAACTTATGATCGAGATGGAAAACCAAATGTTATGACTGCTGCATGGGGCGGAATTTGTTGTTCCAAACCTCCATGTCTCTATGTTTCTTCTGAGAAAAGCCACGTATACCTATGGTAATATTATGGAACGAAAATCGTTTACAGTAAGTATTCCAACCGAAGCCTACACCAAGGAGGCTGATTATTTTGGCATCACATCGGGAAAAATGGTGGATAAATTCTCCAGAAACAGGGCTTACTCCTGTGAAAAGCGATCTTGTTGACGCACCATATGTGAAGGAATTTCCACTAATTTTAGAGTGCAAGGTTATCAAAATAGTTGAAATTGGACTACACACAGAATTTATAGGTGAAATCGTGGATGTCAAAGCTGATTCTCTTGTGCTTAATGAAAAGAACCTTCTAGACATCGAAAAAATGAATCCGATCATTTGGAATATTGCTGGGATGACCTATCATAAAGTTGGGAAAAGTACAGGACAAACATTCTCAATTGGAAAAGAGATATGAGCATACGAGACTTTACACCAATTCAACTTTGATTTAGCCAATGCCCAAATTTTCTTGCTTGCACTTTCTTAAGAAATAGGATTGCGGCTTAGAAGTTGTAGCGAGATCGGCTCTTCTTTCTTGTTAGGAGATAGATAAAGAAGGGACCACCTAGAAGCGCGGTTATTATGCCCACTGGGACTTCTGAGGGGCTCATAACAGTTCGTGCTATCGTGTCGCATGCTATCAAAACAATGGCTCCTGCCAGTGCAGATGCTGGTATCAAGATTCTGTGATCGGGACCCACAAGAAGCCTCATTATGTGAGGAATTATGAGGCCTATGAAGCCGATAATGCCGCTGATGGAAACAGCAGCCGCAGTCATCAAAGAAACACAAACAAGCATAATCTTCTTTAAGCGTCTCGGTTTCGACGCCGAGATGCTTTGCCTGATCTTCTCCAAGGGCGATTGAGTTCAAGTCTCTTGCAAAGTAAAGCATTACTCCAAATCCGATGAACACGAAGGGGGAGATCAGGTAAACATAGTTCCACGTTGTTAAGTTGAGGCTGCCAAGAAGCCAAAATACAATCGTTAATGTTGTGTCGCTGCTGATTAGTCTAATTAACGTAACGATTGCCGAGAAGAAGCTGGTTACTGCGATTCCGATAAGGAGCAAAGTTAGCATTGACATGCCTTCGCTGTTTCTTGACAGGGTATAAACTAAGAACACTGTACCCAAGGCACCAACGAATGCCGCTAAAGGAATAGCATATAATGCGCCGAATATTGAAAATCCTAAACTTAGTGCCATAGCAATTGTTGCACCCAGGCTCGCTCCGGCTGAGACTCCAATTATGTATGGATCGGCCATAGGATTTCTTAGCAGTCCCTGCAATGTTGTTCCCGATGTTGAAAGGGCAACTCCAACCAATGCTGCGGCTAGAACACGGGGCAATCTAACAATAAGAACAACTTCTCGACTAACAGGCGACAAGGGTTCTTGAATTAAGTTTCCCAGAAAAGGTATTTTTTGAATTATTATTTTATAGACGTCTATTGGCGAAATTGGTATTGGTCCAATGGCCGCAGCGACCGCAATTGTCACTATTAAGGTCACAAACAAAATTATGATGATGATTTTCCATCGTGCAATCCTGCGTAAGTGCTTCTCTCCAACTTCACCCTGGGTCACTTAAGCTGCTCCTCACCGTTTTTCGTTTTCGTCTCTTGAGGTTCCTAACGGGATTGGTGTAAAAAGTAGGTTTTGGTTAGTGGAAGAAAGACTGCCTTTTTCTTGTAAGGCAGTCCACTTGCACTTCAGATTTCTCCTCCGTGCCAAGCTTAAGTGCTATGGGAAAGCAATTGCTGGCGAGGCGGTTGCAGTTGCATTGAATACTTCTGGGTGAATAACTTTTGCCAATGCTTCTAAACCATCAACGATTCGGGGTCCCCATATCGTTAGGAGGCTTTCGTCAACTTTGAATATTCTGGTTGTTTTGCACGGCGCTTATGCTGCTCCAGCCTTCCCTGATTTTGATTGCGTCTGGAGTGATTCCTGCCATTTTGGACATGACGCCGTCGGAGATAACGATTATTGAAGGGTTGGCTTTGAGAATTTCTTCAGTTGATGTTGTTATGTATTGTCCATTGAAGCCTGCAAAGACGTTGACTCCGCCTGCCATGGAAATTAGCTCATTTATGTATGAGTTGGCTCCATAGCTTGAATACCCACTTTTATCCACGTAATATTCAACGTAGACACTTGGCTTTGCTAGATTGTTCGTTTTTGAAATGACTGCGTCAACTCTGCTTTGCATGCTGTTAACTAGAGCGGTGGCGGTAGCATCTGTTCCTGTGATTTTGCCAAGTAGTTTTATGTCGGCAAGTATTTCTGAGAATTTAGCCGGGTTCAAAATCACCATGGTTTTTCCTCGTGAAGCAAATGTTTCCGCGAGGGATTGCTGGTATGCTCCTGAGGCTATGATTATGTCTGGTTGTAAACCGGTTACTAATTCAACGTTTACTTTGTTAAAAGTTCCAACTGTAGTTATGTTTTGGTTTTTGATGGCGTTTTGAATTGATGGGTCATATCCAGAATACGTTACTACCCCGACAACTTTGTCGAATAGTCCTAAACCATAAATCATCTCGGTTGTGCTTGGTGCTAGAGAAACTATTCTAAGTGGATAGCTGGTTATAGTTACTGTTGTTTTTGTGTCGTCAATTACGCTTAATGGAAAAGTAATCTGTGGAGTTGGTGAAGCGGTTGGTGTAGGGTTTACTGTTGGTGATAAGGTCGGGGTGGGAGTTATTGCAGGCGATGGAGTGAAGGTTACTGTTGGTGTGGCTGTGGATGAGGGAGAAGTTGTTGATGTTGGAGCTATTGTGGGGGTAGCGGTTGGGTTGAAAGTCGGCGAAGAAGTGGGGAGCTGTGATGCCGTTGGAGATTGAGTTGGGTTTTGCGAGGAGCTCACAAAGGGTGTTGCGGTTGGAGTTGGGGAAGTTGAAGGGTTGGGAGTCGGTGAGGGAGAGGCAAACTGTTGCGAAGCTGCGTATCCTCCAACGCCTAAAATAATTGCTGCGATTAGGATTGTTACGATAAGTTTTGTATTTCTCATGTTCTCAACTCTCTTGGCTGTATTGTCCTGGCGGATTTTGGTGATGCAACAAAGAATGCCTTCATTGCTTTACCTATCCGCCCAAGATATTTGATTGGGCATTTAAATGGATGTTTGTAAAGATTTCTTGACACAAGAAACCTGCCAGCCAATTTGGGTTAGGATCATGTTTATTATGTTTAGTCACATGCACATTTCACTGGGAAACAGATCAAGTGATTTCAGGCGTATTCAGTGGGTGGGGGCAAATTTTCACTTTGATATTTTGCGCTTAGCCGAACTCTCCTTCATGATTCTTCCATTTTATGATTTCAGTTTGGGGAAAAAGGTTCGACCTAAGGTTAATAATTAATGACTTGTTATTGACGTGCATTAAGACGGGGCTTTGATGAAGCACAGTCACAGGCCAAAACAAGATTCCATCTCGAATATACATGAGTACAGAAGCGTAGCCAAAAACAAACTTGCGCTGTCTATGGTCATTACTGGGTCTGTAATGGTGGTTGAAGTTTTCGGAAGCATCTTGACCGGCAGCTTGGCGTTAGGAAGCGATGCAGGCCATATGTTTACCCACCTGTTTGCCTTAGCCATCAGTTTTATTGCCATAGTAATTGCATGCAAAGAGCCCTGTCACCACCGAACATATGGGTTTTACCGAGCAGAAATTCTCGCAGCACTTTTCAACAGCATTTTTCTATTCGGCGTCACCGCGTACATATTCTATCAAGGCATTGAGCGTTTACTCCATCCTCAGCCCGTTTTAGGCTTTGAAATGCTCATAGTAGCCGTGCTTGGTTTGGCTGCCAATGGCTTAAGCATTCTGATTCTAAGGGGCAGCGTTAGAAGTGACCTTAACGTTAAAAGTGCTTTTCTTCACATGTTTGCTGACACGATATCTTCGGTTGTCATCATTATTGGCGCGGTTATTGTTTCGTTAACTAATTGGTATTTCATTGATCCCTTGTTGGGCATTGGAATTTCTATCTTGATTTTTGTTTGGGCGTGGAGTTTGCTTAGAGACTCCGTTAACGTATTGCTAGAAACTGCGCCCAAGGGCATGGATTCAGACACGGTCGGCTCTGAACTCAAAGAGAAAATACCTGAGATTGCCCAAATCACTGACATGCATATTTGGGAAATCACTTCTGGAATGTACTCATTAACTGCACACATAGAAGTTGACTCGGCTAATTATGAGAAGATAAGTGAAATTCTCGATAAAATAAACAAGCTATTGGATGAAAAATACGGAATTGAGCATACGACTATACAACTTGAACCCGTACATAGTCCAATCTGTGCTACCAAAACGGCACCCACAGGAGACTGAGACTTTACATATACCTGATGGAATTCTTAACCCGTATACCTGCTTTGTGATGTATGTTGTAGCTTTGCTATTTCTCGTTTGGGCTTGGAGAGGCACAAAAAGAACTTTACCCCGTTCCTTTGTCGCTCTAATTGCAGTGATAAGTGCCATCACGTTGGTAGTTCAGTTAGTTGAGTTCCCAGTTGCGGGAGGCGGTAGTACTTGGCATTTCTTAGGCGGAACAATAATATCAATGATTCTTGGACCATTCGGCGCACTAATTAGCATGACAATTACTTTGATTATTCAAGCGTTAGCACTTGGCGATGGTGGGATAACAAGTTTTGGTGCTAACGTTTTCAATATGGCGGTTATTGGTGCGTTGTCATTTTTCCTTGTCAAAATAATTGTTGGCAAAAAGTTCAGCGACAAACGTCTTGTCGTAGGCGTGTTTGTTGCTTCTTGGATTTCAAACGTAATGACCGCTCTGGCGGTTGGCATTGAAATAGGGATTCATCCGATGATTGGACAGGTAGGTGGGTTAACAGCAACTATACCTACTATGATGATGTGGTATGTTCCAACTGGACTAATAGAAGGATTAATCGCTTCATCACTAATAATCCCCCTTTCACGAATCAAAGCTGTGAAGCTACATGGACTAGATTCGCTAAGAACCCAGAAATAAGATCGTTAAGCAGTAGTTGATAATTTCTTTCTACATTAAAATTTAATCCAACCAAACAGCATACTTACTACTACAACCAACTACAATCAAACACAAACATCCATACCTAAACCCCCACACACTTTAACACACTCGGTGTGTTGTCTATTGCTACATTGAGATGAGGCGCCCTTTTTCTTCTGCTCGCATGCTCGCAAACGAGCAAACAAACACTGTGAGTGCGAGTCTATTTGAATTCTGCATTATACATTGGCAGTTTACCGTGGGCATTCTTGTAGGCTTGCAAAAGTTGTTGCTCTCTTATTTTGCATTCAGTTTCAGTCACGCAGTATTCAACACGGTACTGTTCCGCATTAGGAAATTCTTTCTTATTCAAATGGTGCAATAGTCTCGTCTTCACTTGTCCACTGCTAATAAAAACGATGTATTCATCGCCATCCATAAGTTCGTAAACGCCAAAATCGTCTTTGTCAGTTGAAACTATGCTTTCTCTATATCCCCACCATTGGCTCCATGACATTTTTGTCACCTCCGTTCCCTCTGATACTCCAAAAAAACATGCAACAGATCTATTTTGTTGCTTTCTGTTTAAATGATTTGTGGAATAGACTTCTATGAATCATTTGAGACTTCCAACTCAGGAGTTTTATTTTATGATTCTACTAAAGGTGGACTATTTTTCTTTTCTGCTCGTGTGCTAAAACACGAGCACGCACACTCACAGGGAGAATAGCAGAAACAAAAAACACATATGATTTCCGATTTGCAGCCGGGAATATGTCCGAGATAGAATAGGCCTTACTAAAACCTGCCTTCATCATGGTAATCTTTTAGATTTCAGTTTAAATTCTTTTCAGGAAGCCAAGCGAAAAGAAAAAAGAGCCTATTCAAATGTCAAAGGCAAGAAAAACAACACACAAGGAAAGTTAAATATTAGTATGCTAAGAAATTCTGAGGCATGGTACTACAGCAAGTATTCATTTCTCATAGCCAACAGGATACCGAATCTCTCAAGATCATCAGAAGTATTTGTGCTCAAAATCGCATAAAAGCGGTGCAAATGGAATATGAAGCTCATACTAGAGCAGGTCGTCCAAATTGGGAATGGGTAAGGGCTGAGATAGAAAGATCACGCGCATTCATTTTAATACTCACGAAGAATGCAATTGTTGCAGATTACACAAGGAACTGGATTTCGTGGGAGATTGGTGTAGCTGCTAATTGTAAACCACCAAAGCAAGTATGCATTATAAAGGAAGAGGAAGTCTATTTTCCTGTTCCATATGTTACT
Organism: Candidatus Bathyarchaeota archaeon; assembly: GCA_963735905.1. Lineage (GTDB taxonomy): Archaea > Thermoproteota > Bathyarchaeia > Bathyarchaeales > Bathycorpusculaceae > JADGNF01. The sequence goes on from CAVTMS010000015.1 coordinate 245,710, forward strand.
CTGTATATTCCATATTCTCTCTTGAAAGGCATAGAGTACATGAGGTGGGATACTCCTGAGGTTACGCTTTTTATGAAGAAATTTTATAGCGGGCTTCTAAAGCCAGTAGTTGATGGCACAGCATATAAGGTCTACAAAGGTCAATTTCCCATACTCACTTGTGTGGATTGTCTGACAAGTTTTATGATGTTTCCAATATCTTTTCGAGTAGTTTGCTGTCCATGTTGTGGTCGCGGTATACAATGGGATGTTGAAAAATGGGCACGGAGGGATACCAGTGGGAATTATGTTCCTCCAATAAAAGACCGTCAGCAATATACTCGAGCTAGCCAATAAGTAAGAACTCCTAACCTGGGATTAATCTTATAACCTCAGTCAAAAGCGGTCTAAAATCCTGTCTTTTCTCTCTTTATTTTCTCATCTTGTATCAAAGTGAGCAATCCTGTTAGACTGTTTGAACATAAACGCAAGATTTTGCTAACTCCTTCTTCCCAATTGCTCATGGGATATTTGTTTACTCCGAAATTTCCTAAAATTATTATTACTTCTGAGGCAGTGGCGTGTGCTGGATACATTTTACTCCTTAGTGCTAAGAGATTTTTAAGATTGGAAATCATATATTTTTGATAATTTGGAAGATTCTCTTTTAGAAACTGTTCTAATACATTTATTGAACCTTTGAGTTTGTCTTTTTCTTTGTCTTTGATTTTTTCCCTTAGTCCTTTCTCATCTATTCTGTCAACAAGTCCAGCCAATGCTTGAATTTTCAAAGCAAAGTCTGTTTGACTAACACATGGTTTCATCAAGTCTTTAATGGCTACGGCATCATCGGTTAACGTTTGAAATAATCTAATTCCAAAAAGAGATTTGAAATTAGTATCCAAGTAGTTTCTGCCTTCAACAAAATCTTGCAATGGCGACATTATTATTGCAGTTGATTGCCCAATTCCATAAACAGATTCTATTTCAGCCTTAATTTGCTCATCGAGAACAGGAAGATAAGCATCTTTTAACTCTGATTTATTGTGAGTGCAAGAATCGCAACCTTTAGTTAAAACCAAAAATTTCAGTGCTTCATGATAGCTCTTGTAAGGACCAACCTGTTCAATTTTTCCTGTCCTTTTGCAGAAAGCAGAATAACCTCTCTCTTTCGTTTTTTCGTGTGTACCAGCGATTACGAAACAGCATGGGCAATTGGGAATTAAGGTGTCTGTAAATGTTCTCATGCCCAAAATACTTTTTCGTGTATCTACAACAGAAGATAGGCATTCCCATTTAGGTCATATAACTCCTATCAGATGGAGAATTGTAACTACACCAAGAATACTTGCAACTGAAATTGATACTATTTGCAAAATGCCTTGGAAACTGGTCGTGTGTCCTTTAACCCTATCTAACCACCCTTCAAGTTTGCCGTACTTTTCTGTTTCTCCTATTATTGATTTAAGAAAACTGAATGCAGAAGCATCATAATTGTTGATTAGGGTTAGTCCAAAATTTATGAATAAGTCAGGAATACTCTTATCAGTGGAGAATAATAACAATCGTTTGATTTCTTTTCTTCCATTGTTTAACATTTTGATTTCTGGCGAGTATCGTTTGCCTTTGGAATTATACCATGAAGTGCTTTGATACAAATTAAGCCACGAAACAAAACCGTCAACTTCCTTTATTGCTTCTTGCCGTTTGTCCTGTCTTAAATTGTCTGCAATAAGGACACATTCATGGAAAATCATTTCGTCATATCTTAATTTCGCTATTTTTCTGATTGCAACTTCCAGACCAAGATAAAGATAGAGTAGGAAACTTGTATATGTGGCAAAAAAGGTCACGACAATAGCGATTTGAATTTCAGTTGTAAATGAAACTGGTTTGGGGTAAGAACTAATTACTATTTGACCTGAAAGGAAAAGCAGGATTGGAGAAACAAGGTAAGCGATAACTCCATAGAGGACGAACAGCCTAATTAAAGCTTTATTTCCTTTACTTTTGGCTTCCTTAGCCTTTTCAACAAGGAAAGGCAGGTCTGTTTTCTTGACCTCTTTAGGATAAGGGTCTTGACCCATTTGAATCTGAATTCTATTAAGTTGCCTTTGCTCTTTAGTTTTTGCTTATTTGGCAAATTCAGACTCGTTCATCGCCAAACCCTTAAAGCCAGAATGGTATCCAATGTAATGTCTCCTGGATATTTTTTGTTTCTTGCATGAAAGTTAATAACAAAGGATTCCAGAAAGCGAGGTGGAGAATTGCTGTTGAAGATCCGGGAAAGCGGCATGCCCCAAGAGGAAGATTGGAATTCGTTTTTCAACCCAAATCAAGCTCTGAGGGTGCTTGGTGTAAATCGTGAAGTAGTTGATGTTGCGGATTTTGGTTGCGGCTATGGAACATTCACAATACCCGCTGCACAAATGATCATCGGGAAAATGTATGCTATTGATATCGAACCTGAAATGATTAAAGCAGTTGAGCAAAAGGCCAAGGCGCGAAACCTTGCAAATGTTGTGGTGGTTTTGCGTGATTTTGTCTTGAAAGGTTCTGGGCTTACGAAAAACAGCATCGATTTTGTTTTTCTCTTCAACATTCTTCATGTGGAAAATCCAGAACGATTGCTAAAAGAATCCTATAGAATTTTGAAACCTGGTAAAAAAGTTGGGATTATTCACTGGAACTACGACGCTACAACACCAAGAGGTCCACCAATGAATATTAGACCCCGACCTGAGCAATGCAGAAGCTGGGCTGAATCAGTGGGCTTTGTCTTCGAGAAGAAAGTTGACCTTAAGCCATACCACTATGGTCTTGTTTTGAGAAAGTAAGCAAAATTGTTTTTCTCTTAGGGTCTGTCGACTGAGAAAGAACAAAAATTAAGAATAGCTGCCCACTGAGAATATGTGGAGAGGCGGTTTGATGAAAATTGGCATTGTGCTTAATACAAATGACCCAGAAGAAGTCTGGAACGCATTTCGTTTTGGAAACGTTGCCTTGAAAGAGAATCATCAAGTGAGAGTCTTCTTGGTGAACAAGGGCGTTGAAGCTGAAGACATCAAGAGCGAAAAATTCCCGGTAAAGGAACAACTCCAGTCATTCGTTGATAACAAGGGTGAACTTCTCGCCTGCGGCACCTGCATGAAAGCAAGACAAAAAGAAGAAAGCAATTTCTGCCCTATCGCAACAATGAAGGACCTGTTGGAGATCGTTGAGTGGTCTGAAAAACTCCTGACGTTCGGGTAACTAATTCCTATTTTTTGGGTGATGATTTTCAAACAAGGAAAACGGGGAAGCTATTTACTCTTTCAAGCCCAATTCTTCAAATGTGTGAAGTAGCTCAACTTTTGCCAAAGAAGCTTTTCCCCATCCAAATTTCTTAACATAGGTTTTCATTACTTGCAGGGACTTTTCATAGCTTGAGGTCTTCATCACCATAACGTAATGCCATTCGCTTGTCGGTATGAAGAGCCCGGTAAATTCTACGCCTTCCATTTCCTTGATTATGCTTTTCATCTGTCCAGCGTATTCTCTGAGCTCCTCAGGCGTTCCAGCCCAATTGAAGTAGTATAAAAATAACAAGAAAATTCACCTCCTCGATTCGTTCTTATTTCCTTTTTGTTCTTATTTCTTGGCTTTTTTGCTTAGGTATTCGCCTATTTGTTTTGTCTCTTTGGCGAAAGTATCATAGTCGTAGTGTTGGGCGTGGATCATGGAGCTCCATCTTGATGTGTAGCTTGCAAGGAAGGCTATCTCGGCGAATTCTTCTGGTGTGGCTCCGTACATTTGGGCCACGCTTTTATGGAATAGCTGGCAGTATGGGCATTTTATGTTAGCCGCCACGGCTAATCCCATGAGTTCCCTGTACTTTGTAGGTATCTCGCTTTCTCCGAGGGTGTACTTTTTCATCAGAGGCCAATCGTGAACAAGAACATCTTGTGGCAGTCCTTTCATGAAGCCTGGAACGAAACCAAAAGTTTTCTCAATATCCTTCACCGTTTCTTGATATGTCATGACGTGTTTCACCTTATTCTTTATCAAAATGCACACAGGTGATGAAACTGGGCAGTTTGTGTCTTTACTTTAATGCGTAGACTTTGAAGCTGTATTCGCCCGTTGCGAGGTTGTAAGAAGCGTCTGCCCAGCCTTTGGTTGTGTTGAGATATGCAAATTGTTTGGAGGCTGTCATGAATGTCAGGGTTTCCTCGATTTTTTCGATTGGAGCTGGATCCACCATTTTCCCAGTAGCCTTTCCCATTACCATGATTGACTCGCCGTTGCTAAAAATCATTGACCTGACGTCAGCTGACCCAGTGCCGTCTGGCTTCATCAGAGCATTATGTGTAGTCATGATTTGCCCTGTCACTTTTCCGCTGACCGTTCCTGCAACCATAATGTCGAGCTTTGCGCCTTCTGGGCCGAATTCCTTGAGATTAACTGCCTGTGTTTTTTCTTTTCCTTCAAAAAGTAGTTCTTTATCCACAAAAATCACTTATAATCTAAAAAATAGCTTGGGCGAGAACATAAACAAATGTGACTGTAGAATTACAGCAACAAAATCAAAAAAACTAGCTATTTTGACTCAATCAATACTGTATGTCTCTTTTCATCTGTTCGAATTGTTCTTTAGTGCGAAGATTATCTCGTAATAGAAAACTAATAGGTCTAAACCCCACTGCGATTTATAGACTCAAGATCTGAACGTTACGAACGCTTTCCTTCAGGCTAAAAGCCAACTCTATTACAATATACATATAAAAATATATAACAGTTGAGCAACACTGTTATAATGTCAGGGTCGATAACATGGTAAAGTCCAGATTTGTTCCGATAATCCTTCTTGCAATTCTTGTAACTTCATCTTTTGGTTTTTCAACAGTCTTACTTGTCGGCGCCACTTCCACGACTGATGATTGGCCGATGTTTCATCATGACTTAACTCATACAGGTTACTCAACCAGCACAACTACACCAACATCCCCAACGTTACTTTGGAACTTCACTACAAATAGCGTAGTCTGGGCTTCTCCCGCAATCGTTGATGGCTACGTCTACATTGGCTCTGATGGTGGAATTGCCTACTGCCTTAATGCATCAAATGGGGCTACAATATGGAATTACACAATTCCAGCCAGAAACCAAAGCCGCCCAGGAGCAATAGGTCCAGCAATAGGTTCTTCCATGGCGGTCGCCAATGGCTATGTCTACTTTGGATGCTACGACAGCAACGTCTATTGCCTCAATGCCTCCACAGGAGGAAAAGTGTGGAATTTCACAACAGGAAATACTGTGCAGTCTAACCCTGCCGTAGTCGATGGCCGTGTTTATGTCGGTTCATGGGACGGCAACATGTATTGCTTTGACGCGGTAACAGGCGCAAAGATATGGAACTACACAACAGGAAGCCTTGTTGAGTCTTCTCCCGCCGTTGTGGGCGGTAAGGTCTATTTTGGGTCTGTTGACTCAAATGTGTATTGTTTGAATGCTTCAACTGGCTTACAAATCTGGAGCTACAAAACAGGGAACCTTGTTCAGTCATCTCCAGCCGTAGTTGGGGATTATGTTTACATTGGGTCTGAAGACAACAACTTGTATTGCTTTAATGCGACTTCGGGCGATAAGATATGGAACTACCCAACGCAGGGTTGGGTTGACTCTTCACCGGCTGTTGCTGACGGTTATGTTTATGTTGGGTCTTGGGACGGCGACAACAATATTTACTGTTTGAATGCTTTGACTGGGGCCAAGATTTGGAATTATACTGCTGATTCAAGTGTAAACTCGTCTCCAGCCATTGCCGGTGCCTATTTGTACGTTGGAACTTGGGGCGGCTCCGTTTATTGTCTTGAAGCTTCGACAGGGACAAAAATGTGGGATTACAAAACCCAAAATCACGTGAATTCTTCGCCTGCTATAGTGAATGGAGTAGTTTACGTGGGATCTTGGGATCACGGTGTTTACGCCTTCAAAAGCACATCTAACACCAGCACGCCTTCTCCCGAGCCTTCTCCATCAATTCCAGAGTTTTCTGTTCAGGGTATGATGGCGCTTTCTATCTCATTGATCCTTGTTGCATCTTTGACGATAGTAATAGTCACCAGAAAAGAAACATCCAAAAAATATGAATGAAGGTCTGCGTTCTTTTAGAGAAGCGAAGTTCGAAACTGATAAAACTAAAAGACCCCTATCAGAAAGATTGCTAAATTGTATTTGAGGTGCGTCCAGGACGGCTGGAAAATATCTTGCTGCAAAAGTAATCGTGCTAGTCACAATAAGTGCCTATTTTGCGTACGCGCTTTTTTGGTTCGCGAAAACCCTGCCCTGGATCGTTCAGATATCATTCAAACCCGAAAACTACCTTCCGGCTGCAGGGCTTCAAACAGTCAATTCGTACAGCCTTTTTGTCTCCTACTTAATGGAGTACGCGGGAATCATTGGCTTAGCGATACGCTTTGCAGGAGCAGCTTTTGCATTGTTCTCAATCGTTCTAATTTTTAGATCTGGACCTGTCTTCACATTGCATATTAAGAAAAACATTTCCAGAGCACTTCTTTTGGAAGGAATCTACATCTTCTCATTCATTCCAGCAATTATCTATCTGCTTAGTTTTTCTTCCCTTCCTCTAACGTCCCGACTCTGCCTTTCAACAGCTCTGGCAACACAGATTGCCTTGATTTCACCTTTGCTTATCCTTCTTAGCCGCAAGTTCGCAAAGTCTAACTTAGAGAATCCAGCAACTTCGATAAACAAACTTGCGATTTTTGCCTGCCTAAGCTACGTTGTTGCCCTTTGGGTTACTTACCTTTTAAAGTGGATCGAAATGAGCGCTTTGGAAGGCTTCAACTGGTTGCTTTCGTATCCTATGGAAATCGCGTTCACAAACACCATAATTACTTTCTCTTTGGCAGTCGGGTTTGCGGCCATTGGCACATGGCTAGTTCTTAGTAAAAATAACTCGGGCAAAGCATCGAAGCTGTGGGGAATCGCCGCAATTTTGTTCAGCACTCACCTGATAATATTCGTTGCTTATTGTGTAAGCTTTAATGCTGCTTGGATGGCGGAGTTCGGCGAATTATGGATTATGCCCTTGATGGGTTTGGGAATTTACTTATTGAGCAGAAAAAAATAATTTCGCTAAATGAGCTACTTGCCTTCGTTGACACCCATTTTATGTTTCGAACTAAAGTGATTTGGTGTTTTCTTTTTTCCTTCTATTGCGATAACCAATCACTACAACAACTGCAATTGTGGTACAAGCTAAAGCCAAGATAATCCATTCAATAGGCGTTTGCAGAGTGTTTTTTGTACTTGGTGGAATTGCAAGAATATGCATTAATGGATAACGGTCTTGATTCAAAACGTCAACGACATATGGGGCATCGCCTATCCCGTCAGCGTTAATGTCGGTGCCGTTGTAGTCGCTCCAATAGTTGCCTTTTTTGCCATTGTCCCAAGTGTGTATGAGCTCCTCTTTGTTGTAGCCCTCACAGTAGCAGCCGCTAAACTGCACGCTATTGTCCACGAGACTGTTGCCCGCCAGAACTATTTTCAGTGGTTGTTGCCCCGGAGTGTTGACGCCGAAGAAAACGCCCTGATCATTGCGCGATATGTAATTCTCAGTAATGTTGTTGTAATCGCCTGAGAGCAAAACGCCCACTACGTTGTCGGTTACAGAATTTCCCGTTATTGTATTGTTTGAAGTCCAAACGTAAATTCCGATGTAAAAATTCTTAATATTCAAATTTCTAACAGTCAAGTTGTTGGGTTTGCTTGCAACTCCAAAATCTATTCCCATAGTCCATAATGTTCCGTTGCTTAATGCTTGGTCTGGACCTTTGCCTACCACAAAAGAATCCGTTCGCGTTCCGTTGAACGTTCCTTGAAGTATGTGCCCTGCTCCATCAATCACTATGTTATCCTTATCCACTATAATTGTGCCACAAATATCATCTGTGAAGGTGTACAAGTTGGCATTCCGATGAATCGGGACGTTCGATGGATTAATGCTGCCGTCGGACTGGATGCGGATTGGCACAATTTCAAGTGTTTGTGTGTTCACCTTTTCTAGTCTAACATTGAATGTGCTTTGGCCGCCTGTTGGAAAAATGATGAAAAAGGTATAGCTCTGCGGAGTTGAGTTGCCGAAGACTTCTGAGAAGGTGTTGTTTGCTTGGATTCGAAAGTCAGCAGTCTTGATTTCATTTATGATTGGGTAGAGTTGTTCTGAGAGGCATTTGTGGTTATTTCCTTGGTCCCAATAGCCGTTGTACATGTAGAGGTCGGTCCAAGCGCCGGAGCCAGAACCGGGCATTTTTGAGACGTTTATTGTTAACCTCCATTGTTCATTGGAACCTGTTCGGAATGGCACGTAAATTGTTTGAACTTCTCTGTCTAAGAACCTTAGACAATCATTTGTTCCGCTGACTGTAAAAGCAAGTTCTTGCTGAGGGGTTTGTTGAGTTGGAGCATTAACAGAAATAATGACTGTGAAAAGGGTAACTGTTATGATGACTGTGATGATCGAAATAGGTATTTTTTTGTTCATCTCTTTGCCTCTTGGAAATAGGGCGCTTTACCTGTTAGTTGTTGATGGTTTGTGGTTTTTTTTTCAGGGGCGCATTTTTTCTTGCGTCAACATACCGTAAGACGCCATAAGAAACTTTGCCATAAGTGGGTTCAAACTACAAGTTAGCAATCAATACTTGGTTCTCCTTTTGACAGTATAGTAAATGAATAGTTGGATTATTTTTCACAGTCAAAGCAAACATCAGTCTGCCTATTTGTCCAGTATTGTTTACCACAGACACTACAGGTGACCTTTCGAATCAAGCCTTTCTCATCTTTTCCTTCCTGTCTGTTCTCAGCATTTTTTGAAGGAAAACTAATCGCTCTACTATGGCAGAGAGGCGCACAAGCTGAGCAGTGAATCCTGCCGCCATCCTTCCCACAATTAGCTGGGTGAGCAACTACTGCTTTGCCGTCTTCAAAAACAAAAACGCCATTAGGACAGAATTCTACACATCGGGGTTTGCCCGCTTTGAAGCAGCCGTCGCATTTTTCTGAGATTATCATAGGAAACCATGGATCATTTTCGCTTGCCAATTCCCTAATCAGCCTCTACAATTTGTCGATGCATCATTCATTTCATGTCGTCCAAAAAGAGTAAATATTCAGCTTCTCATTTTCGAACTCTTTTTCCAGGATAACTTTGACTTCATCCTCGTCCAAGTTGAAGATACCGTTTTTGTCTTTGTGAAGGGGAATTCCTGTTTCTCTTAGCGCTTCGCCTTTAGGAAAGTCAAGGAAGATGTAATAGCGCTTGTCATGGAGCATAATAATTTTCAAAGTTGTTAGTTCTTTGTTTGGTGAGAACCCATTTTGTTCAAGAATGTACACTAATGAATTAGGTTTCTTTTCGCTGACTAAGCGTTTGAATTCTTCCCAACTTCTGATTCTAACGTTGCCCTCAGTCATCGATTCTCACCACTCTGGAGTCATCTTAGCCTTCGCCACAAGCAAGCCCGCCCATCGCATTGACGTATGTTTGTGCGTCTTCTCTTGATTTGAAGGGTCCATAAATGACGTCGAATTGGGGATTGGTCTCTTTGTTGGGTTCTGTTTCCGATTCAAAAATTGCCGGCTTAGTTTTTTCTTTTAGCCCGATGTATATTTTCAATTTGCAGCCTCCCCAATTTCATAAATCATGCCTAACTTGTTTCCCTCAAGAGCTTCTGAACTCGCTGCTCAATATCATTTCTGATTTCTCTTACTTTCTCTATGGGTTTTCCTTTGGGGTCTTCAAGTTTCCAATCAATAGTTGGTTTGAAGAATGGTCCGGGGCAGATTCCTTGGTCGTTACAGCCCATTGTAACAATCAAATCGGCGTCTTGTGCCATCTGGAAAGTAATAAGTTTTGGCTTGTTTAGTGATATATCAATGCCTTTCTCTTTCAATACCTCAACGACTACTGGGTTCACTTCGTCGGCGGGTTTGTTGCCAGCACTTGAGATTTCGAAATTGTTTTTCCCATATTTGTTCGCGAAGGCTTCGGCCATTTGACTTCTGCCAGCATTCTCAACACAGACAAATAGGATTCTTTTCACTCTTGATTTTCACCTAATTTTTAATCTTTGATTTAGGGCTCGCAGCATGAGTCTTTCGTAGGTTTTTGATTATCTCGCGGGTCTCCGTTTTTGGAGGATGTTTGATAGCACCTACAGGGCATATTCCGTCACAGCCTGTACATAGAACTACGCAGTTATTTGGATTCTTTACAACGATTCTCTTTTTTCCGTCTTTTTCCTCAAATTCATACGTACCGAGTTTGCAGTAATCTACGCATTTTCCGCAGCTAATGCATTTTGAATAGTCTACAGTTGGGTACCAGGGTATCTTGCTTCGGGGAATTCCATGCCAAGATTCTTCAGACATTTTTGTCGCCTCTTCGTTGATCAGGATCCATTTCGAAGTAGTATATATAGCAACTTTTAAATATTGTTATCAACATTAAAACAACCTATGTCCACAAAAGAGGAAAACCAGAACCGCTTCAAATCAACAGTTTTCTACACCCTCTCCGATCCAATCAGACTCGAAATAATAGCATATTTGCGGGACGGAGAAAAATGCGTCTGCGAAATTGTACCTCACCTAAACCTCATTCAACCCCTTGTTTCACGCCACCTGAAAATTCTCAAAGACGCAGGAATAGTGAGGTGCCGAAAAGATGGAACCAAACGAATGTACTCAATTGTAGATCCCAGAATCCACAAAATAATTGATGATTTAACGACAGAACTTGTCAACGTTCTCACAAAAGAGGTTCTGGATCAAATGACCTGCAGATAGAAGGTTGAACAATTTGGAACCAAAAGAAAAAAATGTTAAGAAAGAAGAGAAAGTAATCCTGAAGGCCTTAAAAACAGACTGCACTGGATGCAGCACCTGTGCTGATTTTAAAGCAGACAACCTCCAACATGCAATAGCTAGGTTAAACGGAGTCTCAAAAGTCAAAGTTGACGAAATAACCGGCAAGGTCACAATAGAATACGATACACAAAAAATCATTCTCTCCAAGATCACTGAACGCATTGAAAAACTCGGCTACCAAGTGGAAATAGTGTCAAGAGAGGAAATCCAATGAGAGAACACATCAAAGGCGTTGTTTTAGTAATTTTACTTGGGCTTTTCGCTTTAGCAGGCGCCCTAATACCTGGAACTAAAGTAGCTTATGCGCATGAAATTAGCATTGCTTTAACTTTAATCGCCGTTGCTTTAGGCTACCGCATCTATAGGCACGGCATTCGATCCTTGCTTCATAAGAACGTTACCGCCCAATTGTTTGCAACAATTGCCATCTTTATTTCAGTAGTAGCTGGTTTCGTCATTCCTTCAGCATCAGCCACTGGCACGGCAGAAGCAGTTGGTTACCTCACAGCAGCAGCAATAGTGGCCTTCATAATACTCGCAGGCATGACGCTTGAAGAATACATTATCCATAGAACAAGAGGCGCACTTGAGAAGCTCATAAACATGAGCCCCAAGACGGCTCGCGTACGTCGAGACGGCGCAGAAGTTGAAGTACCCATAGATGAGGTCAAGTTAGGCGAAATCGTCTTAGTCAAACCAGGCGACAAAATACCCGTTGACGGAACAGTGTTTTCTGGCCATAGCACCGTTAATCAGGCAACTATAACGGGTGAATCAATTCCTGTAGAAAAGACAGTTGGGGACCGCACATTTGCTGGCACACTCAATGAACACGGAGCCTTAGAAATAAAAGTTGAAAAAATTGCTGAGGACACTACACTTGCACACCTCATTCAGCTAGTCGAAGAAGCCCAAGAGAAAAAAGCACCCATACAGAACGTTGCTGACAGATTTACCACTTACTTCTTGCCAATCATGACGATCGTGTCCTCTTCTGTCTTTGTAGCCAGTTATTTCACACTTGGTTTTGAAGTAGCACTCGCTAGAACCGTTACTGTTCTCTTAGTCGCTTGCCCTTGCGCTCTTTCAATAGCTGTTCCCGTCGCTGTAGCGGCAACCATTGGCAATGCTAGCATGAACGCCATAATAATCAAGGGAGGCACACACATCGAAAAGCTAAAAGACGTTACGCTTGTCGCATTTGACAAAACTGGCACGTTAACCGTCGGCGAACCCAAGGTTGTTGAAATCAAAACCTTCGGTAATTACTCTGAAGCGGACACAATCAAGTATGCAGCAATTGCTGAGAAATTCTCTGAACACCCCCTATCCAAAGCCATCATCGCTAAGGCAACTGAGATGAACTTGAAAATTCCTGACCCTACAGACTTCAAAACTATTCCAGGACAAGGCGTAGACGCCCACTTTGGAAATAAGCATATCCTAATTGGAAGAAAGATGATAGAAACTCGAGCTTTCAGAAGAAGCAAATCAATTGATGAGCAAGGTCGAAAGCGAGGGTAAAACAGCTATTCCCGTAGCACTAGACAAAAATGTTATTGGCATAATCGTTGTGGCTGACACAGTCAGGGCGAATTCGTTGGAAGCTATACAGAGGCTTAAGCGTTTAGGAATCAAAACTGCTATGTTAACTGGCGACAATATGCGGACTGCTAAATCTATCGCTGAACAGATTGGAGTTGATGAGTACCATGCTGAGCTTTTGCCTGAACAGAAAGTTGCTGCTATCGGAGAAATGAAAAAAGGCAATGTTGTTGCTATGGTTGGTGACGGTGTGAATGATGCTCCTGCGTTGGCTAATTCTGATGTTGGGTTTGCGATGGGTGCGGCTGGCAGCGATGTAGCGATTGAGACTGCTGATGTGGCGTCTGCTTGGAGACGATTTGACAAAGGTTGAATATGCGATTAGCTTGAGTCGGAAGGCGTTTAATAGAATGAAGGGAAACATAATTTACGCCTTTGTCTGGAACATAGTCGCATTGAGTCTTAGCTGCTTTTGGAATCTTAAATCCTGTCCTAGCAGTTGTCCTTGCAGAAGCCGGATGCATATCAGTGGTAATCAATTCCGCTTTACTGTTGCTGAGTAAGCCAAAGCCTTTTGTCAAGATGAAAGAACAATTAGCTTGAGGTGAAGGTAGTTTCAAAGCTTTTTTTGCCTTCTATGTTTTCATCTTGGCGCTAACAGTTTAAGCGAATTGGCAGTGCAAAATCGCCCACAACACAAATGGTAGGGTTGGACGTCTGCAGATGCTTCGCTGAATTGTACTGACTTTTAAAAGAATTGGCGAGTTTTCGCCTACACAGACCAAAATTATTAATCTTATTTTTCTTATTTTTCTTAAAAATAAGAAATGTTTAAGTATTGAAAAGAATTTGTTCTTGTCAAGGAGATCAAGTATGAGTAACTGCAATAGTGATGTCTGCAGAATTGATGCAGTCATAACAATGGACGCCAAAGGGCAAGTCGTCCTTCCTAAGGATCTTAGGGAAAAGGCAAACTTCAAGCCTAATGACAAAATAGCCGTTGTAGCTTGTGAGAAAGAAGGCACTGTTTGTTGCATCATGTTGATAAAAGCAGAAATGTTCGCCGGTGCAGTAACCAAAACCCTTGGTCCCCTGATTAAAAGTGCAATTAGACAAGAAGGTTGATTTTATGAAAGAAGAAAAAATTAAAAAACTTGTTAGAAACCGATACGCCAAAGTCGCCAAAACCAGCGGCTCTTGTTGCGCTTCGAATGTTAGCTGCTGCTCAGCTCCCACAAACGATCAAGTAAGCAAAATGGTGGGATACAGCGAGGAAGAGATGAATGCAGTTCCCGAAGGCTCCAACCTCGGTTTAGGCTGCGGCAATCCTACCGCTTTGGCTTCCTTGAAGGAAGGCGAAAGAGTCCTGGATCTCGGTTCCGGTGCAGGGTTTGACTGCTTTTTGGCCGCTAAGAAAGTGGGCAAACAAGGTAAAGTAATCGGGGTGGACATGACTCCTGAAATGCTCGACAAGGCAAGAGCAAACGCCAAGAAAGGCAAATACGCAAATGTTGAATTTAGGCTTGGAGAAATTGAAAATCTTCCAGTCTCAGACAACTCGGTTGACGTTATTATTTCAAACTGCGTGATCAATCTCGCCCCAAACAAGAAACGAGTATTCGAGGAAGCTTTCAGGGTCCTCGCACCGAAGGGTCGACTGATGGTTTCGGACATTGTCCTCTTAAAACAGTTGCCTGAATCAATTCAAAAAAACGTTGAAGCGTACGCCGGATGCATTTCAGGAGCAGAACTAAAAGACAAATACCTTGAGCTGATTCGAAAAGCTGGCTTCCAAGAAGTAACAGTAATTGAAGAAAAAACCTACCCGCTCGAGTACATTATCAGCGAATCAACCTTAAAAGAAGCTATCAAAATGGCAAGCATGACAGAAGAAGAGGTAAAGCAAGCAGCAAACACTGTGATAAGCGTAAAAGTATCCGCGGTGAAAACATAAAATCTGCGCGAAAGAAACTTTACTTACCCTCTTCCTATTTTATTCCACCCAATTGAGGCAGAATAAATGCCAACCTTCCAATGCACGAAATGCGGCCGCAAGGTAAAAGCGGAATACGAGATTTGTTGCACACATTCGGCAGTATGCAAAGGCGATAAACCTCCTGACTGCTGCGGGCAACCAATGAACGAAACAATTGAGGACTAGTAACTAACAGCCAAGCAGATTCTGCATTTGTTCTTTGAGGCGGGAGGTCAGGTTTGTTGCCCAAAGAATAGGCTGTGAAGCTTGAGCGGCTTAAGATTCAAAGGTTTCAGGTGAGCCGAAGAATATTGTGGATGAACAAGCGGTGCTTATCGCTTCAATCATTGGGGCAATTGGAGGAATTATTTTTAATGCCAACATTAACCCTATAAATAATTATTACGTTTTCGCAGTGCTATTTGCGTTGATTGGAATAATGGTGACACTGCTTATTCTGGTAGTTTTAGACAAAATCTGCGAATGGGTCAAAAAATAGTTGTCCAAATCTGGAAATTGGATTTAGGCTTCTTTCTTGTTGCTGAGTGCTCCTTGTATTCTCTTGAAACCGAAGGCAATTGCGAGCATTCCGATGCCAGTGAGGACTATTGTTCCGCCTGGGGCTGAGTTTATTATTAGTGATAAGAGGAGCCCAACTATGACTGTTACTAGCCCAATGATGGGTGACAGGATTATGGTTTGTCGGAAGGATTTTGCGAGTTGTGTGCTGGTTAGGGCTGGCAAAACTAGGAGTGAGGAAATCAGCAGGATTCCAACTATGGGTATGGCTACTATCACGACGATTCCTGATAGGACACTGATTAGGTAGTCGAAGAACCAAGTTTTGATTCCGGCGGCTCGGGCTTGGGTCTCGTCGAAAGTCACGTATACGATTTCTTTGAAGAACAAAAACAGTATGCTCAAAGTTATGGCTGCTATAACCAGTGCAATTATGATTTGATCCATGTTTACGAGCAGAACGCTTCCAAAAAGCAAACTCTCAAGGCTGATGCCGAATCCTCTGGCGACGCTTATCAAAACTATTCCGCCTGCCAGGCCAAGTTGAAGGAAGACTGCTACTGCGGCGTCGCTTGAGATTTTTGTTGAGCGGATCGCCTTGGTGATTCCTAGTGAACCCAAAACCACTGTTACCCCAGCCACCCACAGCGGTATAAAATTTAGATAATACCCCAGGGCGATGCCTCCGAAAGCCGTGTGGGATAAACCGTCTCCGATGAGCGAGATCTTCTTCAAAACTATGAATATGCTCAGAAAGGAGCAGAGAACTGCGATTATTATGCTGATGATGAAGGCGCGTTGGACGAATTCTGCCTGAAGCAGCGAAAGCAGCGAGTTAAGGATGATCATCATGGTCCATTAACTCCACTGGGTGATCGTAAACTTTGTGAATTTCGGTGCTGGCGTGGAAATCGGGGCTTTCTCCACAGAAAAACTGAGACCGGTTTATGCAAAGAACCCTGTTCGCAATCTTCGTTATTACACCAATATCATGGGAACAAAGTATGACAGTTATTCCCGTTTCTTTGTTTAAACGATCTAATGTGTTGTAGAACTCTGTTTTTGAGGTTGTATCAACTCCGCTTGTAGGTTCATCTAGGAGAAGTAGTTTGGGGTCTGCAACCATGGCTTTAGCCAGGAAAACTCGCTGCGACTGCCCCCCTGAAAGCTGCCCAATTCTTCGATCTTTAAGGTCAAATATACCAAAGAGCTTGAGCACTTCATCCACTTTTTGCCTATCTTTGGCGCCCATGCCATGGAAAAGTCCAGCTTGTGGGGTTCTACCAAGCATAACGGTTTCATAAACGGTAAAGGGCAAGTTCGCGTCTCTTGCCTGTGCGCTTTGAGGAACATAACCGACGTATTTTAGGTTCTTTGTCAAATCTTCGGAGCCAAGCAGTCGAACTGAGCCGGTTGTGGGTTTTATCAGTCCAAGGATCACTTTTATGAGTGTTGATTTTCCGGCTCCGTTTGGTCCTATAAGTGCTATTAGGTCTTTGTCGTTTACGTCTAAGGTTATGCCATCGAGAGCCAGAACCCCGCTGGGGTATCTGACACTTACATCTTGAATTTCGACAATAGGTTTAGCTGCCAACGTTATCCAACGCCAATTGTATATTTGAAACGGTTTCTTGCATTAGGCTGATGTAGTCTTTGCCGGCTGCTTTTTCCTGAACTGTTAAGCCTTCTATTGGATCCATGTGTATCAGTGCGGCGTTGGTTTGAGTTGCGATTGACTGTGGAATTGCAGGGTTTTCAAGAGATTCGTATCCGACGTAGAGGAGGTGGTACTGGTGGATAGCGTTGATGACGTTTTGGATGTCGCTTGCTGAGGGTTCTTCTTGGAATGGTCCGGAGATTGGGATTTGGGTTAGGTTGTATTGCTTAGCGAAGTATGCGAATGCTTCGTGGAATGTTACGAAGTATCTTGTTTTTACGTTTGAGCTTGTTGTTATGGCGACGATTTGGGAATTTAGGGTGTCGAGTTTAGCGTTGTATATTTGGGCGTTTTGGGTGAAGTATTGGCTGTTAGCTGCGTCTGCCTTGATAAGTCCTTGAAGAATGTTATTGACTTGCTGTTTTGCGAGGATGGGATCGAGCCAAATATGCGGGTCGACGGTGCGGTTTCCGCTTTGAAATTGGGGGGCGACTGGGAGAAGTGTGACGTTTTGGCTTGTGTCGACTAAGACTAGTTTTGTGTTGCCTGAAGCGGCAACTGCGTTCGACAGCCAGGTTTTTTCTAAGTCGGCTCCGTTGTAGATTAGCACGTCTGCTGTGGCAATGTTTTGTATGTCTGATGGTGTGGGTTCAAAATCGTGCACATCCACAGTTTCTGGCACAAGTATAGTTGCATTTATTTTGTTGCCGCCTACGTTTTGGGCGAAATCATATAATGGGTAAAATGTTGCTAGTACCTTTAATGTTGAGCTTGATTTGGTTGCTGGAGTGTTTGTTAGGTATATTCCAGCGATGGCTGCTACAACGATTATTCCGATCAATGCAGCGGTTATTAGGTAATTTGTCTTTTTCATGAAAACTAACTTTCCTGAATATGAAGGGACTTCACCATGCTTATTAAGTTTTTTATTTTTCTTAATAACTTCTAAACAATCTTTTCGCAGGACTAAGAATGAAAAGTTGCGTTTTCCAGGCTAAAAAAGCTCTATTAAACTGATAATCTTATTAAAGCAAATAGAACAACCCTGTGGTAGCTTAGAGGCGACTCATATGAGCATAATCAGTCTTTCTTTACCAACAGAACTTCTAGAAGAACTAGACGCGATATTGGGAGAGGAAAAAAACGCTAACCGTTCCGAGGTGCTCAGGCAAGCGGTCCGAAACTACATAACAGAATACCGCGAGCTCGACAAGATCAAAGGCAACATAATCGCCACAATAACTGTTCTTTATGAGAAGCAAGATCAAAATCAAGAATTGTCCAGACTCCAGCACGAATTCAGTGACATGATATCAGCATATCTCCATTCGCATCTAACAGAAACAAGCTGCCTGGAAGTCATGGTTGTCAAGGGATCCTCAAAGCGACTGAAATGCCTTATCGATGGGTTAAAGGCAAACAAACCGGTTAAACAAATAAAGTTCTCAGTCATGATATCTGACGACTCAAAATAACTTAGTTCAATTGCGTGCTTTGTGAGTCGCAATTGATATCTGGCCATGTGGTCTTAGTGTCTTTGAAGGTATTTGTTCTTGCCTACATTTCAATGCAGAAAGTGCAGTCGTAAAATAGTGGCTGATTATGAGATTTGTTGCACGGGTTCCATAGCTTGCAGAGGAGAAAGGTCACCTGAGTGCTGCGGAGAGCCGATGATGGAAACTCTTGAAGATTAGACCGAACTTTACAAAGTGGATGTAGTTAGAAACTTCAGTGCTTACAAGCCAAAATGCATTACGATTATCAGTCCCAATACTACTGCGGCTGTGAGAATGATTGCTGCCGTTAACAACCAAAATGTTTTACTCTTTTTCATATTTTGTGTTGTCATTGTTTTCACATCCCCGGCATTGACGGAAGCAGCCCCAGCATCTGAAGGAAAAGAAAAATCCCCATTACGATGCTGGCGATCCAGAAGGGCTGCGGTCCATCGCATCCATTTTTGGGGGTTTTTCTTTGGTATAACGCCGAAAACATAGTAAGTTGCAATAATAATCGCTGGTGCCCCAATGATAGCATGAATTATGGTTACCCCTGAAAGCGCCGAGTAAAACTCCACATCAGTATCTCCATAATAACGAATTAATGAAGGAAACATTCCAAAGAAAATCGCAGCCAAAAGAAGAACAACTGCCGAAGACAGCATCCAGCGATGCTGCAACAAACCTTCTTTACTCTTGGCTAAGTATCCAGAACCAATCCCAACCAAAGCTACCCCAAAACTAACCATAACTAACGTTAGAACTGTCTGCGATATGATCGGAGAAGTTCCAGCATGCAAGAAAAACAAATTGCCACCTAAAGAATACAGCATAGAACTCAACAAACACCTTAGTTAAGAGTTGAATATTTGCTTTGCGCGTATGCCGCAGTTTTGTCTATTCTTTAAGCGAGAATAACAGCATTTTGAACTTGCATTTTGTACTTATCGAATGCGGTTTGTTCGCAGGAAAAGTTATCATTTCACCCGCCTTAACAACGTAAGGTTTTCCAGAAATATTGACTTCGGCTTCGCCTTCCAAAACGTAGAATAAGGCATCATAGGGCAAAATGTGCTCAACAATTTCTTGAAACTTATCGAAGGCATAAACGGCAACAGATGCTGATTTCCTGTCTAAAACCGTTTTGCTTACAACAGCTCCTTCTTCATAGTCAACCAAACCAGTTAGTTTGGTAACGGTTTCCGATTTTTTAGAATTGTGCTTACCGCTGGAATCCATTTTCCATCCTCCTAATGTTCATGTTCGTGGTGATGAGCGTGTTCGCATCCGCCGACAAGTTCTCCAAGTTTACCTTCTTTGAAGAGTTCAATGTTGCCTTTTACTGTGTCTGCAGTTGCTTTCAGGACTGTAATGCCTGCGTTTTGGAAAGTGCTCAATGCTCCGGGACCCATGGCATAAGCAACTACAATATCTGGTTTCAGTTCGAGGAAGCTTTCGTGTGAGTGTCCTGGGGTGCCTCCCATGTGTTCGCTTCTGTTTGGTTCAGTTTTGACTTTTAAGGTTTTTTGCTTATCGTCAAACTCCACCATCGCGAAGTAAGGTGCTCTTCCAAAATGGTGTGCAACTTGGGCTTCTAACCCTGCTTCATCCTCAACCGGCATCATTATTCTTTTAGTCATTTGATAATCCTCTTATTTTGTAGTAACGAGTAATCTAATGGGCAAGCAATGTTAATAATGAATCTCTATACTTTTCTGCAAGTTTCTTGCTAAGTTCTCTTCCATACAACGCTCGCCGAAGTATTGACAATAGTCTTGATCTCAACTCCCAAATTACAAAGAACTCAAATTCATGATTCTCCGTTTTCGAGGAAACGTAAATTAATCTTCAAACAAAATACTTTTTTGGTGTCGTGAAACAATGAAAGTTGCTGTTTCTGGAAAAGGTGGCGTTGGCAAGACCCTCATAGCAGGCGGTTTAGCCTTGGGCTTTGTTGAACGGGGCTTCAAAACGATGGCGATAGATGCGGATTCCTCGCCAAATCTCGCGTTAACTCTTGGCTTAACTGCAGAGGAAGCGCGTAAAATTCTGCCGTTAACTGAGAATAAAGAACTTGTCGATTCCAAAACGAAGACAGAGTTTACTGGAGTTTTTAACTTAAACTTCAAGGTAGACGATATTATCCGCGATTACTCAGTAAAAACTCCGTTAGGTGTCAACCTGATAGTAATGGGTACAGTAAAAGCGATGGGATCCGGATGCATGTGCGCACCAAACGCTGTTGTACGCGGTCTGCTCAGACATCTGATGGTTGAACGCAACGAAGCAGTCGTATTAGACCTTGAAGCAGGCGTAGAACACATTGGCAGAGGAACCGCAAGAGCCGTAGACACTCTCCTAATCGTCGCGGATTCAAACCTAAAAAGCCTAGAAATCGCCAAACACATCCACGAAATGTCCGCCGCAGCCGAAATGAAACAAGTTTACTTAGTTGGAAACCGCGTAATGAATCAAGCCCAAGAAGATGCAATCAAAACCTTTGCCGAGAAAAATGGCTTAAAAATTCTAGCACTTGTGCCATTCGACCAAAAAGTCATCGAAGCAGATATGCTCGGACAAACGCCACTTAAAAATAAAGAAATGGCCGCAATAAAAACCATAGACAATATATGCGACACGCTCCTAAAGAAAAACAATTGAGGCTTGTTATATGAAAACTCTTGTTACCATTGGTCGTGGCGGAACAGGAAAATCCAGCTTTACCTCGCTTGTCGCAAAATGCTTCATTGAAGCAGGCTACTCACCTCTACTTCTGGTAGATGCCGATCCTGACCAAAATCTCGCCGAAATGCTAGGAATAGACCTAAAAGAAGCCGGCAAATCCACGATGGCTGAACTAATAGTTGACACGTTCATTGAGAAAGGTGGAACCACAGTAGGCGTTTCCCCAACCGAACGAATCGAAAGTCGCATTTGGGCAAACGGTTTATATGAAAGCGAAAATTTCGACTTCATGTCCGTGGGCACCAAATGGGTTGAAGGCTGCTACTGCATGCCAAACACCGCGTTGAAAGCAGCATTAGAGCATTTAACTAAAACCTACAAGTACGTTCTCATCGATAGCCCCGCTGGATTGGAACATCTGAACAGACGCGTCGCATCAAAAGTAAACGACATCTTTGAAATGCTAGATCATTCCAAGAAAAGTGTTGATCATGCGAGACGTGCCTACCGCATAGCCAAGGAAGTTGACATGCAGTTCGATAATTTCTACTTAGTTGG
Source organism: Candidatus Bathyarchaeota archaeon (assembly GCA_963735905.1). Taxonomy (GTDB): domain Archaea; phylum Thermoproteota; class Bathyarchaeia; order Bathyarchaeales; family Bathycorpusculaceae; genus JADGNF01. The sequence continues at coordinate 267,062 of CAVTMS010000015.1, forward strand.
GGGTTACCGGTTCCCAGCTGAATTGGGTAGCAAGGCTGAGGAAGAATTGAAGTTTAAGTATGTAGGCAAAATACTTGCTGACGAGGAAGTTGATGACTACGTTCTTAACGGAAAGTCGCTATTAGACCTACCTTCTGACAACCCTGCATACGCTTCTGTAAAGGCTATCATGAAAGCAACGGGTTACATACAACAATAGCCCCCCATAATTTTGTCTAAACATAAGGTTTTCGACCTTACATTTTTCGTTCGAATCATGACACTTTCTAGCTTGGACTCTGGAAAGGTTTAAAACATTGTAGCTTAAGGTATTGTTTCACGACCTTTACTGAGGTTTAACCTTGACAACTAAGAATGTACGGGTAAAGATAGATGAAATGAAGACCAACAGTGGTCTTATCAAGAACCTCGACTTATCAATAGGAAAACTTGTTCAGGACAATTATAATGAGCCCATGGGACCAACCCCTATGCCCTCCATGACCACCCTGAGGGATTGGGACATGAAGCTCCTTAACAAGTACAAACCATTTTACATGCCCGATTGTGATCTGTGCTGTTTGTGCACTTTCGGTAAGTGCGATTTGACGGCTGGAAAACGCGGCGCATGCGGCTTGGACATTGCAACCCAATCTTCTCGAATTGTGATGTTAGCATGTGCAATTGGAGCAGCATGCCACTCAGCTCACTCACGCCACTTAGTCCATCACTTAATCGAGAAATACGGTCGCAGACACCCGATAGACATCGGCGGTTTAAATACCAAAGTCGAAGCACCAATTACTCGCCTTGTAACAGGCATAAAACCTGAAACACTCGGCGATCTTGACGATGTTTTAGCTTATGTTGAAGAACAAATCACCCAAGTCCTTGCAGTAGGACACACAGGCCAAGAAGGCTGCAACCTTGACTTTGAGTCAAAAGCAATGCACGTCGGTATGGTTGACCACATAGGCATGGAAGTCGGCGACATCGCACAAATTTCAACCTTAGGCTATCCAAAAGGCGACCCAGAAGCACCACTTGTTAAACTCGGTGTCGGCAGCGTCGACAGAACAAAACCAGTCATCATGTGCATCGGCCACAACGTAGTACCCTCAGTCGGAATAATCGACTACGCAAAAGATCACAAAGTCGACGAACAAATCGAAGTAGTCGGCTTATGCTGCACATCACACGACATGACCCGATATTACACACGCGCCAGAATTGTAGGACCAATCAGCTGGGAACTAAGATTCGTGCGCGCAGGACTTAGCAGATGTCGTCGTCCTCGATGAACAATGCATCCGAACTGACATTTATGACGAAGCTGGCAAGGTTGGTGCTCCAGTCATTGCCGCATCAGAAGAAAAACTGCATGGGCTTCAAGAACCGAACAAACGACCCAGCAGACGAAATCGTTGATGATCTCGTTAGCGGCAAAGTCAAAGGTGTACTTATCCTTGACCCAGAGAAAGTCGGCGAAGTCGCAGTACGCGTTGCCCAAAAAGTTGCTCCAATCCGCAAGAGAAAGAATGTTCTTCCAAGCTTAGAAGAACTAAAAGAAATCGCCAAGTCATGCAGACAATGCAACCAGTGTCAACGTAACTGCCCACAAGACTACAACATTCCTGCCGCCCTCAAAGCAGCAGGACAAGGCGACATGACACTACTAACTGACCTATACGAAACATGCATTGGATGCGGAAGATGCGAAGAAGCCTGCCCACAGAAGATCATGGTCCACAGCCTCATAATTAAAGCAGGCGAGAAAGCCATGTGCGAAGAAAACAATCTATGCAGATCCGGCAGAGGTCCAATCACAGACGTCGAAATCCGCAACGTCGGCAGCCCAATCGTCCTCGGAGAAATCCCAGGTATCGTTGCAATCGTAGGCTGCAGCAACTATCCAAAAGGCGGCAAAGACGTCTACGACATAGCTCGAGAATTCGCTCTCAGACGATACATAGTCGTTCTGTCAGGATGCTCAGCAATGTCTGCAGGCAGTTACCGCAACACCGAAGGTCAAACAATATACGAAGAATTCCCAGGCGGATTCGAAGCAGGAGGCGTCTGCAACGTCGGCTCATGCGTAGCCAACAGCCACATCGCAGGAGCAGCCATCAAAGTCGCAAACATCTTCGCCAAACGCCCACTGCGCGGAAACTATGAAGAAATTGCAGATTACATCCACAACCGCTTAGGCGCAGTCGGCTTAGCTTGGGGTGCATACTCACAGAAAGCCGCCGCAATCGGCGCAGGTTTCTGGCGCTTAGGTGTACCAGTTCTTGTTGGTCCACACGGCGTCAAGTACCGACGTATGCTCCTCGGCAGAGAAGACAAACCAGAAAACTGGGAAGTCCTCGACGCACGCACAGGCAACACAGTAAACGTCGGTCCAGCACCAGAGCACCTCTTCAACTCAGTCGAAACCAAAGAAGAATGCATGGTCGCCATCGCAAAGCTCTGCATAAGACCAAACGACACCTGGAAAGGACGCAGCATAAAACTCAGCCACTACGTAGACTTAAGCAAACGTTACCTCGGAGTCATGCCAAACGACCTACACCTGTTCGTTAGAACAATGGCAGATGTCCCAATGACCATGAAAGATGAATTCGTCAAGATTCTGGAAGCCAACAACTGGAAGGAAACAACAATTCCAGACCCGACAATGCTTCCGAGAATGGTAAGGAAGATGAAAGAGTAACCACGGAGTGAAATGATATGTCCTGTGAACCATGGCAATGTGCAGAAATCGCATCAACAAAGAAAGCAAACCCAATAATGAAACCCGAAGTAGCAGTAGCCATGATAAAGAAGGCTCAACGCCCCATCCTTATCGTTGGAAGCAACGCTACTGAACGTCACATGGAAGGCAGACCACTGATCGACTTCCTCATAGACTTCGCAAACGCCTCAAAAGTTCCAGTCGTTGCCACAGCCCACATGGTCGGAAAATTCATCGAACGCGGCTACCAACCAGCCGCCTTCATGAACGCCATGGACATCGGCAACCGCCTCGTTGACCCAGAGTGGAAAGGCTTAGACGGCAAAGGACACCCAGACCTAGTATTGCTGGTCGCTTTGCCCTACTACGTTGAATCACTTATGCTCTCAGGAATGAAGCACTTCGCTCCCGACCTCAAAACCATGACCCTTGACAACCTGTTCCACGTACACGCAAGCTGGTCTTTCCCAAACGCAACCCTTGAAGAATGGGCAAACAATCTCAAAGTCATGACCTTAAAATTTAAAGATGGAGGAAATTAAGAAAATGTCAATGTTTAAAGATATACCCGTTGAAGTTGGCGTAATCTTCGAAGGAGAACGCATACGAAGAAACGACATGCAAGTCGAACTCGGCGGACCAACCGTCAAAGAAAAATTCGAACTAGCCCACGTTAAACCGATGAGCGAAGTCGAAGACGGAAAGATAACCATTATCGGTCCGGACCTTAAAGACCTCAAAGAAGGCGGCGCATATCCATTAGGCATTCTCGTCGAAGCAGCAGGCGCAACCCTTGATGCAGGACTTGAAGGCGTAATCGAAAGACGCATTCACGGCTACCTAAACTACATCGAAGGATTCATGCACCTAAACCAACGATACGACATCTGGATACGCATCGGCAAGAAATCATTCCAGAAAGGACTCACCAGCTTCGAAGTCATCGGCAAAGTTCTCTTCAGACTATTCAAGAGCGAACTTCCAATCATCGAGAAAGTCCAAATAACCTTCATCACCGACCCCAGCCAAAATCCAGCAAATGTACCCAGCAGCAGTAGCAGACTATGAAGCACGCGACGCAAAAGCAAGAGGTCTCAAAGACGAAGACGTCGACAAATTCTATGGCTGCGCACTATGCCAGTCATTCGCACCAAGCCACGTCTGCGTTATCACACCACAACGCTACAGCAACTGCGGTGCCATCAGCTGGTTCGACGGCAAAGCCTCAGCAAGCATTGATCCAAAAGGTCCAGTATTCGCAATAGACCGAGGACAAATAATCAACGCCGAAAAAGGCGAATTCTCAGGCGTCAACGAGATGGCCAAGAAACGCACCATGGGCGAAGTCAACCAAGTCTGGCTATACACAGCATTCGACCACCCACACACTTCATGCGGATGCTTCGAAGCAGTAACCTTCTACATCCCAGAAGTCGACGGATTCGGCGTAGTCAACAGAAGCTTCAAAGGCGCAACCGTAAACGGCTTACCCTTCTCAACAATCGCAGACTCAGCAGCAGGCGGACGACAAATCGACGGATTCCACGGAATGTCCATCGAATACATGCGAAGCAAGAAATTCTTCGCAGCAGACGGTGGATGGAACCGCGTAGTCTGGATACCTAAAGAAGTCAAAGAACGCGTCAAAGAATTCATACCCAAAGACGTCGTTGACAAAGTCGCAACCGAAGAAAACGCAACTAACATAGACGCACTCAAATCCTTCCTAAAGGAAAAGAACCACCCAGTCGTCGCAAGATGGGCAGCCGAAGAAACAGCAGCACCAGCCGCAGAAGAAGCCTCAACCGAAGTCCAAGCAGCTGAAGGCGCAATGATGCCAGTAATGACCGCATCCATCGCTACCTATAATGGCCGGCGGATTCAAAATCATTCTCAAAGACGCAAAAATCTACGCCAACAAAGTCATCATCAAGACCGTAAGAGACGAGAAATCTAAGTAGCGGTGACACCTGTGCCTCACCACGAGAAAAAAGACGACAAAAACGTCGCTGACGCGTCTGGGTCTAAGCCCAGAAATCTTGGAGCTTCTTGCGAAGTTCCAGGAAATCGAGCTTGAAGACTTCCAGATGGACGTTAGCGAGATGGAGTTGTCCTTTGAGCCTGGTATGGCTGGGCAAATGATGCCCAAGCTCAAGTTGCCACCCGCATTGAAGGCAAAGCCCGTCTCTATGTTGCAGGCGACTTTTATGCCTCCAATCGAAACTTACCCAAACAGAATTTCTGAGGTAAAGTTGGGCGGCACTCAAGGCGAAGGCGGCACCCGCGGCAAAAGCATCATCGTCGGCGGAGAAACCTCTCCCGCTTTCTACACTTTTGAGCGACCCATAGTTCACGCACCCATCATCACGTTGGACGTTTTCGACATGGAAGTTCCACTGTCAAAAGCAGTGAAGATGCACGTGAAAGATGTCGTCGGCGACCCAGCAGCATGGGCAAAACTCGCAGTGGAGAAATTCGGCGCAGACATGGTAACCGTTCACCTCATCAGCATCGACCCCTTGCTAAAGAACGCCACACCAAAAGACGCAGTCAAAACAGTAGAAAACATACTGCAAGCAGTCGACGTCCCACTCGTAATCGGTGGCTGCGGCGACCCAGTTAAAGACGCAGATGTTTTCGCAGAAATCACAGAGACCTTCAAGGGCGAACGCTTCCTCATAAGCTCACTAACCCGAGACATGGACGTTGAACGATGCGCAAAATTCGTCAAGAAAAACGGACACGCAGCATTGTCATTCACTCCGATGGACTTGAACTTAGCACGAGAACTTAACCGCAGACTCTACGACTTCCTAGGCAAAGAAGACATAATCATGGACCTCACAACAGCCGCATTAGGCTACGGCTTAGACTACGCATTCACAAACATGGAACGCGCAAGAATGGCAGGTTTAATGGGCGACACAGAACTTGCACAACCAATGTCCTCAGGAACAACCAACGCATGGGCAGCAAGAGAAGCCTGGCTAAAGATGTCTGCTGAATGGGAACCACGCGAACTCAGAGGCCCACTATGGGAAGTCACCACAGCAATGACGCTACTGCTTGCAGGCGTAGACTTATTCATGATGATGCACCCCGCAGCAGTCAAAACCATGAAAGACGTAACCAACAGACTCGTAAGCGGCGGCAAAGTTGACGCTGCAAAATTCGCTGACTGGGTAACAGTCAAGGCATAATGGAGACGTGACTGTATGAGCAAAAGAGCAAGCATGAAAGAACTAAGCCCAATAGACGTTTACAAGCTCCTCCCGAAAACTAACTGCAAAGAATGCGGCCAAGAAAACTGCATGGCATTCGCCACCAAAATCGTTAACCGCGAAGTAACCATCGACTCCTGCACACCACTGTTCAAGAAAGAGCACGAGAAAGCTTTCAGCCAACTAAAAGAACTGCTAAAACCCGCAGTCAAAGAAGTCATCGTCGGCGTAGGCGACAAAGCCAAGAAACTCGGCGGAAAACTCGTCATGTACCGACACGAATTCACATACACCAACCCCACCGCCATCGCCATTGACGTAACTGACGAAATGCCCGAAAAAGAATTCATCAGCCGCATAAAACAAACCGAAAACTTCAGCTACGAATACATCGGATACACACTAAAACTGGACATGATTGCAGTCCGCTGCACTTCAGGCGACGCAGAAAAATTCAAAGCCGCCGTAAAGAAAGTTACCGAAACCACAAACCTACCCTTCATCATCTGTGCACTTAACCCAACAATTGCCGAAGCAGGCTTAATGGCAGCACCAAAAGCACGACCATTACTGTACGCGGCAAACAGCGAAAACTGGAAAGACATGGCTGAACTCGCCATGATGTACAACTGCCCACTCGTAGTCTCCGCACCAAACGACCTTGACATGCTCGCTTCACTTAACTAAGACCCTACTAGCCTACGGCGTCAAAGACCTCGTTCTCGACCCAGGCACCTTCACAAACGAAGGCTTGGAACCACACTCAACAACTTCACCATGCTACGAAGAGCAGCATGCAAAGACGGCGAAGAACTTGCAGGATTCCCGTTGATGGGTGTTCCAATGACCGCTTGGGTTGGCAAAGGCGAAGCAGCAGACGAAATCATAAAGTGGAAAGAAGCATACCTCGCATCAATGCTAATTGTCCGATACGCAGACATAATCGTAATGCACGGCAACGACGGATGGTCACTACTACCAACAGCAGTGCTTCGACAGAACATCTACACTGACCCACGCAAACCAGTTGCAGTTGCACCAGGCTTGAAAGTATTCGGTACTCCAGACGAAAAATCACCAGTGTTCTTCACCTCAAACTTCGCATTGACCTACTACACGGTTGCATCAGACCTCGAAAGCTCCAAACTCAACGCATACCTAATCGTCGTAGAAACAGAAGGCTCAGCCATAGACAGCGGAGTCGCAGGACGCAAACTCACAGCAGAACGCGTAGCAGATGCAATCAAAGCTTCAGGCGTCGAAAGCAAAGTCAAACACCGAAAAATCATCATCCCAGGCAAAGCATCACGCATCAGCGGCGAAATCGAAGAACTCAGCGGCTGGAAAGTCCAAGTTGGACCAAGAGACAGCACCGAGATACCAAAGTATCTCGTAGAAAAATGGCAACCATAAACCATTCTTTCTTTTCTTTTGTTCTTAAATAATATTATCAACTCAGATTTTGCTCTTTAGTTAGGTTTTTATTCTTCTTCGAGACCCAAGATAATGGCGATTATTTTGGATCACACAATTGTACATTTTGAAATTCCAGCCGACGACATCGAGAAACTCAAAAAATTCTATGGCGGCTTGTTCGGCTGGAAAATGGAGAAATATCCGGGACCAACAGACTACTACACATTGGAAACTGTGCCAGTTGACAAAAACATGATGCCTATACGCGCTGGTTCAAACGGAGGCCTCTTCAAAAGAAAAGACGCTCAAGACCCACAAAATGCAAAACCAACAAACTACTTCGCAGTGGAATCCGTCGAAGAGTATAGCAAAAAAATCGAGGCTTTGGGCGGAAAAATCAAGGTTCCAAAAATGGAGATTCCAGGTTTAGGTTGGTGGGCTTTGGCGCTGGATCCTGAAGGCAACCACTTTGGCATTCTAGAATACATGAAGAAACCTTAATCAAATCAACTACTCTAAGACGAAAGAATTTAGTTCGCCCAAGTAACTTAATCATTAACTAAAGTCAATAGCGGGAGTTTAGAATCATGAAATCATTAGTTGTTTACTACAGTCGAACTGGTAATGCAAAGTTCGTTGCCGAAACAATAGCAGCAGAGCTTGGATCGGACCTTGAAGAAATTGTGGATCTAAAAAAACGCGATGGAAAACTAGGTTATCTTAGTGGTGGATCTGACGCCGCACGAGGAAAAGAAACAAAGATAGCTGAAACAAAAAGATCCCCCACAGAATACGACCTGATAGTTGTCGGCACTCCAGTTTGGGCAGGCAAACTAACACCTGCCATCAGAACATACCTGGGGAAAAACGATCTTTCCGGAAAGAAAGTAGCAGTTTTCTTCACGCAAGGCGGCACCAAACCACAATCAACTGAAAAAATTAAAGCGCTAATGCCAAATTCTAACATTATCGCGGAGCTATCACTTACCAGCCCGCTGGGCAACAAAGAAGAATCCGAAAAACAAATCTCGACATGGTGCAGCAAGCTAAAAATTTAGGGGAATCACAAACTTTCGGATTCCTGAAAAGTTCGTCTAAGAGATTTTTCAAATCTTCTTACAATAAGGTTTTTGTAATTTTTGTTCTCAGCAAAGCAATGCCCAAGAAGAGAAACGGCAGGGTCCAGACGTCAATTTGCATTGCGGAATCTAAGTTGCTGCTGGTAAATGAGTAAACGACATACACGATATAGTATGTTCCAACCATCACAAGCGAGAGACCAAACCACCAAATTGCCTCGCCCTTATTTTTGGCAACAAAATATGCTCCTGGAACTGCGAAAACAACTGCCAACGACATCGCAGTTAACGAAACTAGAAAACCCCAAGACGTCGCGCCCCTCATCAGGAATTCACTGCCAATAACTGCTATTTGATCAAACCAGCGGAAAACACTGTTAAACCACAATGAAACCACGTAAGCCAGGCTGGCTATGCCTACCCATTTGAGCACATTTGGGTCTTTACCGAAATCTCGGATCTTGAAACTTAGCACTAAAAGAGCAGACCCTGCGACACCAGCTTCAAGCAAGTAGGCAAACCCCAAAAAATTGGGGCCTAATCCTAACCACCATAACCCAGACGGAAACAGCAGAACAAAGTAAGTTCCTTGCAGGAAAAGCGCCGCTTCGGCTACACGTTCAGTCTTCATTTTAGGCCAAATATTTCCGCCCCAAACCTTGAAGCCGATTCTCATAGCAAAGATAACGGCGAAGAGACTAGCAATCAATCCGGCAAATGAAGAGACAAACATACCAATGTTGCCGTTGAACAAGTCAGGTTTCCCCAGAAACACGTTGTAGAGGTGGGTAAAGTTAGAAGGCATCAAGAAAACAATCCAGATCATTAAAGAGCACAAGCTAGCGAAAACCAAAATCTTGAGGTTACGCCCAGCTGAAACCAACCTAAACTTCTCCAACAAACACTGCTTCTGTAAGCTTATTCTCCAAAGCGCCGTCTGCTTTTAAAACCTTAACCTAAAGTGGGGTTACTTTTTGAATCCGTATTTTTTGCAGTATTCTTCTGTGTCGGGAAAAACGTCGCATATGCGCTGAAAACGCTTCTTAGCATTTTCTCGGTTTTCGAGAACCATGACGTCTTTTATTTTGCTAAAGCATTCTTCTTTGCCGTCTTCTCGTTTGCGGGTTACTTTAATACAATCATCAACCATGCAGGACAACACGCAGGCCTCGCAATGGACGCATAGGTCTTCGGTGACTCCAATGCCGCTGTTTGTCCAATACAGGGCATTTGTGGGGCAGGCTTTGATGCAAAGTTTGCATTGTACACCAACGCAAGTGTATTTGTTAATGGTGATTGTGCCTTCAGGGTAAAGGTCTTTGACTTTTGTGGTCGCAAGAAGTTCTTCCCTTTGAGTTTTTTCAAGGGTTTTTTCTTTCTCTTTTGTTTTTTCAGCCTTTTCTCCGTTGTCTGAAAGCAAATTAAATATGTCAACAGACGGAGATTTCTTTTCAGGCATCCATTTTCCCATTTAGCTATAACTTTAGTGGTTTACGATTTATAAGATTCATGAATTATTATTACTTACCTTATCAAAAAATAGAAAACTCCATGCAAATGGCTTATAACAAGGCAAACTGTCAAATCATAATGGAGAAACTGAAATGTGTGAATTTAATGTAATCTTCAATGGGAAAACCCAGTTCAAAGATGTTGTCTACGCCAAAGTCGACGGAACCAGCGTCATTGTCAAAAATGTCCTGGGCGAAACCAAAGAATTCAAAAACTGTACCATAACCGAAGTTGACGTAAACTCAACAAAGCTAGTTCTAACTCCCAAATCATAGAAGCCCTTTTCGGCTTCCCATTACACAAAAACTTTACACATTTTCCTTTAGAGCCTTGAACTTGGCTCACCTAAGAGCAACCTTTTGACCTGTGGCTATGTAGACTACTGACTCAGCTATGTAAGTGGCATGATCTGCAACTCTCTCCAGGTACCTTACAACAAGAACGCTTGAAATAGTGCACTGATTGGTAATTCCAGCTTCTTCGACGAGTTTGCCAAGATACTGGAAGTACATCTGATCCACTTCTTGCTCCATTTTTGTAACAGACTTCGCGAGATCGACGTTTAAGTTCCTGAGAGAATCAATACTTATCCTAACCATCTGTAAGACCTTTTCAGCCATGTCCCCAATAAACTGAGGAATCCACTCGTCACAACCCTCAAGCGGACCAAGTTGCTTGCTAATGGAAGAAATATCCCAAGCGTATCTGCCATAACGCTCAAAGTCATAGGCGACCTTGATATACGAATTAATTAATCTGAGGTCAGAAGCAACAGGCTGGAACTTTGCTATTAAGCCAAAAGATTTCTCTTCAACTTCTGTAGTCAAGGCAACTAAAATTTCGGAGAGCTCACCCACATCTTCTGAGGTATCTTTGCCCCTAACAAAGCCTATTATGGATGTGGCTAAAGCTTTCTGGGATGCCTCACCCATCTTGAAAACCATAGCCGTCAACTGTTCCAAACCATTGTCTAAAAGTCTATGCATATGTTCACCTAACCAAACTTTCCAGTTATGTATTTTTCTGTGAGTTCGTTTCGTGGATTCTCGAACACACTTGATGTATCCCCAAACTCCACAAGGGATCCCAGATACATGAATGCCGTGAAATCTGAAACTCTAGCAGCTTGCTGCATATTATGGGTCACTATAACTACAGTATAATCTTCTTTGAGTTGAACAACTAGTTCCTCAATCCGAGCGGTCGCAATTGGATCTAAAGCAGAACATGGCTCATCCATCAAAATGACTTCAGGCTGCAAAGCAATTGCTCTTGCAATGCACAAACGCTGCTGTTGCCCCCCTGAAATGCTTGTTCCTGGTTTATTCAAATCGTCTTTTACCTCATCCCACAAGGTTGCCTGCTTCAAGCTTCGCTCAACAACATCGTCCAAATTCTTACCTTTTCTGGTACCTGTTAAACGTAATCCTGCGGCAACATTATCGTAAATGCTCATTGTCGGAAAAGGGTTTGGCTTCTGGAAAACCATTCCAACTCTTCGTCGAATAGCAACAGGATCGACGTCACTAGCGTAGATGTTTTTGTCGTCAAGAAGCACTTGCCCTGATATCTTCGCTCCTGGAACTAGCTCGTGCATTCTGTTAAATGTTCGAATAAGCGTGGACTTGCCACATCCCGAAGGGCCAATTATTGCAGTAACGGCATTTCCTCTAATGGTAATGTTGATGTCTTTCAAAGCCTGCTTTTGGCCAAACCACGCATTCAAACCAACGCTTTTCATTTTCACATTATTGTTGATCATCAAAGTCACCTTCTAAATCTACCTCTACTTCCAACTCTTACAGCAATGTTGAGAATCAAGACCAGCAAAATTAGAATTAATGCTGCTCCCCACCCTTGAGCTTGCGCTACTGGAGAAGGTTGGCGAGAATTCAATAAAATTCTTAGCGGAAGGGCATCCATCGGCTGGTTGAAACCCTGGAAAAAGTAGCTGTTCCCCAAAATGGTCAGAAGGAGAGGCGCTGTTTCTCCAGCTATTCTCGCAACTGCAAGTAGTGTTCCAGTAACCAATCCTCCCCGAGCTGAAGGCAGAACAACACTCAAGGTGGTTCTCCATTTATGAGCCCCCAATGCAAGAGAAGCTTCGCGAACTGAATTTGGTACGAGCTTGAGAGATTCCTCGGTTGTTCTTGCAACGATCGGAATTAAGATAAATGAAAGCGCAACGGCGCCAGCTAAAGGAGAATAGCTTCCGATAATCCCTAGAACAATCACGCTGAACGCTGTAATTCCTACAACTATCGAAGGAAACTCCGTTAAAACGTCATTAACTGTTCTCATCACAGCAGCATACTTGTTGGTTCCAAATTCTGATAAGTAAACCCCTGAAAGTATTCCTGTTGGAATTCCAATTAGGCTAGTAAGTCCGATCAAAATCAGAGTGCCTTGTATAGCAGGACCGATTCCCCCTTGCAGATTGTTTCCAGTCAGGAACTGCCAGCTAATCTGCGGGGCACCTCTCACGATGACTTCAAAAAGAATACTCAAAAGAGGAATAATTGCAATTACCACACACAAGAAACAAAGCACAAAGAACAACTGATTCTTAATCTTCCTGAAGCCATACCGGTTGCGGATCATTATTCCACTGCTCCTCCCTTAACTTTCAGCAACCGAGAAACCATCACTTGGGCCACGATGTTGACGAGGATACTTACAAGAAGCAAAATCAACCCAACGCCAATATAGGCTGATTTATCCAAAGGCGTAGCTGCTTCAAGAAAACCGTTCGCAATCAAAGAAGCCATTGTTTGTCCAGGCTTAAAGAATGAAGTAAACATTGCGGAAGGCCCCACAGCATTGCCGATAACCATTGTAACAGCCATTGTTTCTCCCACAGCTCTACCCAAGCCCAGAATAACTGCTCCAAAAATTCCGGAGCGACCATAACTCAAAACCCAGTGCCGAATAACTTCCCACTTTGTTGCCCCAATGCTGTAAGCACCCTCGCGAATAGAGTTAGGAACGGCACTGATGATTTCTTTAGAAACAGATGCAACCGTTGGAATAATCATTATCGCCAGAATTACTCCCGCAGTGAAATAATCTAAACCAAAAGGGGTACCACTGAAGATTGGGATCCACCCGAGGTAATTATGAATCGGGGTTTCCACATAAAGTTGAATCCAAATTCGAAGAACAAAAAGACCCCAAAGCCCGTAAATCACACTTGGAACAGCCGCCAACAATTCCACAATATATGCAATTGGAACTCTGACTTTTCGAGGCGCCATCTCAACCAGAAAAATCGCGATGCCTAAGCTCAAAGGCACTCCAATCAATAACGCTATGCCCGAAGTGACGAGAGTGCCAACAACATAAGGCAAAGCACCAAAGTTCTCTCTTCCTTCAACAGGATTCCATTGTGAACCCGTGAAGAAATTAACTCCGAAACGTTGCACAACTAAAGAAGATCCGGTAACGAGAGTATACGCGGAGATAACAAGAATAGCCAAAGCTGAAGCAGCAATTATTGCTGTTAAGACTTTGAACACGTTGTCTCCGGTTATCTTTCCAGTCATGCGCACTTCATATCTCAAATTTTAACGAAAAGAAAAAAGTTTTGACGACGTTTTGACGACTAATGATTCACGTCTCTTGCAGTGATCAGCTTGTAGGCAAGTGTTGGCCGTTGTAGGTAATTGATTGAATTGTTGTTTCGTCTATTTGAACCACATTTATTGGAAGCTGAGCATACTGCAGACTTGGGGCAAGTTGTTGTCCGTCGTGAATAACCCACCATATGTATTGCACAAGTTGAGTTGCTTTGTTCTGGTCCATTCCGTTAACGACGTTTAGCTCTTTGTAGACCAGCAGATAAGTGAAGCTCACTATTGGGTAAGCTTGAGGGTCAGCTGTGTTTAGAAGGCTCACTCCTGTCCAACTTTCGGTTCCTGATGGTAAGCCCTGTGAAGCTCCTGATTGAACTGCTACCGAGGTGGATGCGAGTGATGGTTGAATGTAGTTGCCTGAAGGGTTTTGAATTGAGGCTACAGTCATGCCGTTTTGTAGTGCGTAGGCGAGTTCGACGTAGCCGATTGAATATTGGGTTTGGTTGACGGTGGATGCGACGTTTGAGTTACCGCTTGCTCCTAGTCCTCCCGGCCATTGAACGGATGTTCCGCTTCCAACTTGACTATTCCAGGTAGAGCTTGCATTGACCAAATATTTGGTGAAGATGTTTGTTGTTCCTGAGCTGTCAGAACGGTGGACCGCGGTTATTGCATGAGCTGGCAGTGTCATGCCTGTGTTGATGCTTTGTATCGCTGGGTCGTTCCAATTTGTAATTGTACCCAGATAGATTTCAGATATTATGTTTCCAGTTAGGTGTAATCCGCTTGTGATGCCTGGCAGATTGTAGGCTAAAGTGACTGCTCCGATTGTTTCAGGAATGTGTAGCGCGTTTGGAGCAGCAGTTCTTTGTGAATCAGTTAACGGAGCGTCTGAGGCTGCAAAGTCAACTGTTTTGGCTGTTAGGGAAGATATTCCCTGTCCACTTCCAACTGGTTGATAGTTAATCTTGAGGTTTGTTCTGACTTGAGTTGTGTAGGTCAAAATTGTAGCATTCAAAAATGGGGCGGGAAACGTAGCTCCTGCACCAGTCAATATCGCAGCGCCAGGAGTTCCAGCAGGTGAAATGGTTGTGACTGGTGTTGAGGTTGGTGTACCTGATGAACTTGGAGATGGACTGACCTGTGGTCCAGGTTGGGAAAGAGACGAGTAAGCAATTATGCCCCCGATAATTATGATTATAACAACAATAGCCGCAGCAATTGTTAATTTAGACTTCATTTTTCAAACTCCATTAATAGAAAATACGTGAAAGTGCATTATATGGTTGCTCTTCATAACTATTATAGACTATATAGACATAAAATGTATATAAGTAAAGACTAAGATAGCTATAGAATAACTTGGATGTATGAAAATTGGCTGATAAAGTCGACGGAGCAAATGACGAGCAAAGAAAGCTGCAAATAACCGGAGGCTCCACATACATACTCTCATTGCCTAAAGACTGGGTTATTCGAAATCAACTTAAAAAAGGAACTTCAATGACCCTCCGCGAAGAAGAAGATGGTTCTCTATCCATCGTACCTTCAAAACTCGAAAAGATGGAGAAAAAAGACGCAGCATACATCAAAGTTTCACCCAACGACAATTCTGAGGCAGTCATGCGAAAAGCAATTTCCTCCTATCTAGCAGGATACAACAATCTCCACATAAAAGCACAGGGCCAACATTCGATGCCCTCCAAATTGAGGAATCACCTAAAGAATTTTGCAAGAAACTACTTAGTGGGCACCGAAATCGTAATCGACACACCAACAGAATTAACCCTACAAGTCTTGCTCAACTATCCCGAACTAACAGTGCAAAGCGCGCTAAGCAGAATGTCCATAATCGCATCATCAATGCACAAAGAAGCAATAACCTCCCTCAAAGAACTAGACTATTCCACAGCGAAATCTGTAATTGAAACAGACCGCGAAGTCAACCGTTTCGGACTTTACATCGTTCGTTTGCTAAAACTTGCGGTTTCAAATACCCGAATAATCAAAGAAATCGGCTTAAGCAATCCTCGAGACTCTCTTGGCTACCGTCTAATAGCTAAATCAGTAGAAAGAGCCGCTGATCACGCAACAAAAATTGCCGAAAATGTTTTGCTACTTAAAACTCCGGTAAACGAATTACTTTTTGGCAGAATAGAACAAATGAGCAGCCTAGCCATTTCCATGTTCGAGAAATCAATGGAAGCTCTATTCAAACGAGACTACAACTTAGCCGAAAGCGTCATAGAACAGATAAGTCAAGTGCACAAACTTGAGAAAGAAGCGGTATTGTCCTCTCAAAATGTACCAATTGAAGAAATCGCCCAAATGAGACTCCTAATCGAAAGTGTGCGAAGAACAGCAGAATACGCTAGCGACATTTCTGAAGTGGTTCTCAACCTAAACGTTGAATCAGTACTGGGGTAAGATGAGATCTCAAATTACCCAACCTTTCAATGGACGCAACTTTACACATCTGTGAGACTAACAAAGAAATCCAAGAAAAAGCGGAATCCAAAGTTTTTAGTCCCAATACACAATTAAAGCTGCTAATTGCAGTTCAGCCCCTCGATTTAAAGCTCCAAGCATCCCCCCAAAATTGTTCAAAACTGAACAATTTTCTCAAAAACAATCTCTGAAATCAAGATTACAGGGGCATTCCAAAAAAACTTATGCAATTCTTTTGCGAATTCTTTTAAGTTCTCAAAACTTAATGTTATTAGCGGGCCCGCTGGGATTTGAACCCAGGTTCTTCGGCTTTCTTCCGCGTAGAAACGCGTTCGGAGGCCGACGCCTTAATCCGTACTCGGCTACGAGCCCTCGACTGAAACAGACTTTCTATTGATTTAAGTTAATCGCTGTCGTCTTGAGTTAGTTCTTCGTTAATCCACCATGCCTTCTTTTTCCCTGATTTCTCGCCGGCGTAATAGTCAATGACAGCTTTTCCATACTGTTTCAAGCTGGATTTTTGCATCTTCCGTAGCCTGTTCAACACCAACCACCTGTTGATCTTCAAGAACTCAGCCAATTCGGGGGTGGTCGCTCCTTTATAGGACATAAGATAGTCGACTATTTTGTGGTCAACTTCATCAATGCAGTAACTGTGGGGGTTAACTTTTTGATTGCCATAAGTGAGCAGTTGCAAATCAGAAAGGCATTTGCGAATGTCGCCTAATTGGTTTTCAATTTTATTCATCCGGTCTTCTAATTCGAGAAGTTTGTTGGCTTTTGGGGTCTTTTGGAGCTTCTCAATTATCGCTTCACGAATGAAGTCACTTCTATCTCCTTCAGGAATGCGTAACGCCATTTCCTTGTAGACTTCATCAGGAACTTTTGCCGAAATTACTTTTACCTCGCTCAAACCAACAGCCTCTTCTTGGCATATGTCCTGTCTTAGTATTTCATGATTTCTTCAAATAGGTTCTGACACATCAAAAATCATTATAGCAAAATCCATTTGATAATCCGGCGTATACTTTTGCTAGATACAAAGAAGCAAAGAGGGAACTACCCTACGTCGGATGGGCGAATTTGAGTCGGCACGTTTACTTCCTGAAGAAACTAAGTACACTATCATTCAACAAGTCTTGGAAAAACTTGCTAAACGATTTACTTCCATTATCTCCACTGAATAGCTCTGTTACGCAGACGAATTCGTATTTCCTGCAATCTTAGACAAAAGCTTGCAGCGGCTTTCTACGATCTCCCGCAGCTTCGTACTCAACTCTTCTTCTTTCACCTTGCTTTCTCTTAGAAGTGCAAATTTTCTTGCTAATTCCGAGTCGCCGAGGCTTTTGAACCATGCTTCAAAGTCTCCGCGGTTTAGATGGAACTCTAAAGACTCGTTGCCGGCCTTGCTAATCTTATTGCAGAATTCTTGAAGGTCGTGAGCATAAATGTTTAGAGGCTTTCCAATCTCGCGATAAAAGTGAAAGGCTTTATCACTTGATCGAGACAGAATTGCTGCGGCTTTTTCTTTGCTGATTTCGTGTAAGCCAAGCGCTTTCTTTCCTTCTTCCGAAATCAAATATTGCCCCTTAAGAGGTGACTGTACATACCCCGCTTTGGTCAGTCCTATGAGGTGCATTTGGACAGCAGGTCGTTCTTTTCCCATTTCCTTTGCAACTTGCTCAGCCTTAACCGGATTCTGATGAAGTAGCAGGGCTTCGAGTACTTCGCATTTAATTTGAGACAAATCCATCTGAAAGCACTCCAACATAGGCATATGCGTTTGCAGCTAATCAAACTTTCTAAGCTTCCTTTGAAATGTGCCAAGAAATGATCGTGTATTTGAGGAACAAGGCAATAGGCAAAGTATTAGTAGAAACAAAATCATTGCTTAGAATGAAACGGTGAGACGCAAAGATGAAGATCGCGGTTTTTGTTTACGAATATCCTCCCAAAATCGTTGGCGGTTTGGGGACTTATGCTGCCGAAATCACGCGGAAATTCGTTCTCATGGACCACGATGTAACAGTTTTTACCATGAACGATGATGCAGGAACTTTGCCTACACGAGAGATTTGGCGCGGCATCGAAATTCACCGTCCGCTACACATAGATGTTTCAGACTCTTTGCCCGACGTAATTGCCGAAGACATAAGAAAATGGGGCAGAGGCATTCACCTCTTCGGCAAACTCATGGTTTACAATTACCTATCAGCAGCAAAACTTGTCAACGAACTCATCAAGAAAGAAGGCATGAAATACGACCTCGTAATAGCACACGATTGGCTATCAGTAATGGGAGGCATAACCGTCAAAAGAGAAAGTGGTCTCCCACTGGCTTTTCATGTACATTCAACCGAGCAAGGCAGAACCATGGGAAACGGAAGCAGCGTCGTAAGCAACATCGAACTGCGCGGCGGAAACATGGCAGATATGGTAGTTACGGTTTCATACGCTATGAAAGATGAACTGATTCAGCTAGGATTCCCCAAAGAAAAAATTCACGTCAGTTACAACGGTGTGGATCAGCAAAAATACAACCCTGAACTTGTGACTCCAGAACAGATAAGAAAGATAAGAGAAAGCTACGGACTCAAAGACGACGACATAATGATTCTCTTCCTAGGCAGATTAGTCGGGGTAAAAGGTGTCGACAAACTCATCATGGCAATGCCCCACATACTGCCAAAATATCCGAAAGCAAAACTAGTCGTCGTCGGAGTTGGCGACCTCCAAGAATACCTCCAAAACCTGGCTAGAACCATTCGAATGGATGAGTACGTTAAGTTCCGCTTCGACTTCATTCCCGAAGAAGAGCGAATACTTCACTACGCCGCATGCGATTTAGCAGTTTTCCCAAGCCTTTACGAACCCTTCGGAATAGTCGCATTAGAAGCGATGGCAATGGAGAAAGCAGTTGTTGTTGGCGCCGCAGGAGTAAGCGGAATGCGCGAAATAGTCGTCTGCTGCGGCGAAGAACAATGTGGCTACCACGTAGACCCAAACAATCCATCTGACATTGCTTGGGGCATCATGAGCGCGTTGGAAAGCCCTGAAAAAAGAAAATTACTAGGAAAGAACGGCAGAAAACGAGTCCTAAAAGAATTCACATGGACCCGGATCGCGGAAAAAACAATAGATCTCTACCAAAAAATGCTCAACCGCTGACCCAACTTGAAGCCGAAATCGTCAAAAGCAAATAATTCAGGGTTGAGACAAAAAGTCGCAAAAGAAGCCGCTACCCTCCTATATTTTGGATCAGAAAAAGAATATAGACAAGCTAAGTTGAAAGCTGCAGAGAATTTTGGAGCCCACATTCTCCCATCTAATCTTGAAATTGCACTGGAATTGGACAAAATTGCCGAGGAAACCGAGGGTTCAACAAGAACGGAAAGGCTGGTTCAGATGCGAACTGAAGCCCTGAGAATAATGAAGATTTTAGAAAAATACTCTCCAGTTCTTATCGGCAGCGTTTGGCGCGGAACTATCCGACGAGGAAGCGACATTGACATAGAAATTTTCTACGATGACCCAGAAGAAATAATCCCGATTCTAAATGCAGATGGTATTGAAATAATTAAGACTGAGCGAATGACTACCGCTGAGAACAAAAAAATCGAGTCGTCTTTTCATATTCATGCCAAATCTTCGGGAAAGTATGCAATTGAAGTTGTCGTCCGTAACTCTGAAGAAAAGGCGCGAAAACGGAAATGCGACACATTCGGAGACGAAATTACTGGCATCAAGACTACAGAGCTCAAGAAATTACTGCAGGAAAATCCAGCAAGAAAATTCCTTCCACCTTAGCCTTCAAAACTAGCCTTCTTCTTACATCAAATTAGGTGCCTTAAGCAAAAAAGCACATAAAGCTGATTTTTCAATATTCTTTTCGAGCAAAACGTTGCCAGGTATTGCTAATGGAAATCGATAAGAAATCAGTAAAAAAAATGTTCCCAAACCTCGTTAAGGAGCTCGAAGGAGAAGAAAACAAAATCAAAATAGACTCCGTTCGCGCCAATGCTGCAAAAGCCGAGGAAGCAGTATGTGATCCGGATTCGACACTTTTGGATGAAGCTGAAGCTGCTTTACCCGACCTGTTCCGACATTATAATCCGACAGCTGTCGATTTCATTCGCCGATGCGACACCAAAGAACAGGCGGAAGAAATAATCTGCTACCTCCTAAAAAGAAAAGAGATCACCTCAGAAGAAGCTAACCAAATAAGAACGCAAATTAAGAAAGAAGGATTACGCAGTTTAGGTCCAAAAAAAGAAGAAGACTATTATTTCAAACAAAGCGGATTCTGTTAAGAGAAATTTTAGTTTATTCAGTAATAGAACGTAATGTAAAACTTCTTATTTCTGCAAAATAAGTGAAATGGTATTGCTCGGTGAATTTCTAATTGGGCTTTGAAATCCAAGACCTTCCAGACGTCATCAGAATAGTTGTTCTTCTGAACTTGCGCAAAGGAGCTGCAATGCACAAGATAGTGCTCAAGCGCAAAATAGACAAAGTTTGCACAAGCCTCGCTTGCGTCGATATGATGGAACTGCAAAAAACCCTCAAAGAAATGGCGGCGGAAGGACTTCTCATCGACACTGGCGACACTGTCCAGCTTTCGGAACAAGGCCAAAAACTAAGCAAAGAATGGCAAAGCCTACTCTTAAAAAAAGAACCAATACTTGAAGTGGTCGCAGGTCTAGTTGACGGATCAATAACTGGTCTAGTGGTTATTCTCTCAGCCTTCATCTCAATATTTACAGGAAGCATCATATTTACCTCGGTTAAGGCGTTGATTTTTACCGCTTTTTTGACGTTGACCGCAGTGGCCATAACAAACTTTTCCAGCTTCTTTCTTGGCGGAATCACTGAGGATTTAGCTGACATCATGACACTTCGCACTCTGATGAACTACGGTCTTAGTGACAATCCCGACAAAAAAGAGCGCGACAAATCACTGCTACTTGTGGAAAAACTCTTCTTGGTCTTAGGCAAAGAGATTCGTTCTTCAAATCTTTATGCTGCGATAATTTGCGCGGCCACTACCTTTCTAGCTGGAAGCATTCCAATTGCCACCTATGTTATTTTGCCTTCGCCCATTAACATAATTGTGGCACTGACAATAGTTGCAGTGATCGCGGGCATTTTCTTGGTGAGGTACCGGTCAAGAAAAACTAGGGTACATTGGAAAGTGACTTTGCTTGAGACATTATCTATAGTTGCAATCGCCACTATTGCTTCATTATTGCTTAATCTCTTCTAAGATTGGAGAGATTGTTGATGCTCCACCTTGATGCAGCTGTCCATAATCACAATTAACCCTGCGTTTCGGGCGATCTCCGCAGCCCCCTCGCTTACAATTCCGAGTTGCATCCAGACCACGTAGGGCTTGCCATTTGCGGCTTTCAACTTTACAATTTGATCAACAATAGAAGGTATATCCGCCGAGGGTCTGAAAATATTTACGATGTCAATGGTTTTCTGCAAATCCTCGGGCATATCTAGAAGACTCCTGTAGCTTTTTTCGCCCAGAACTTCATCAACAAAAGGATTCACAGGAATTATGCGATAGCCTTGACCTTTCATGTACGCAGCAACTTCATAGCTAGGTTTTTCTTCGTTGCTCGAAAGTCCCACAACTGCAATTACTTTATACTTCTTCAGAATTTCCTCAATTTCTCTTTGACCCAAGGCACCTCACCTAGAAACAAGTTAAAGCTCTCAAGTATGAGAATCAACTTGAAACTCGAATGCTAATAAAGTTTGACTGAAAAGAATTAGGTTAAGGAGTTCCACTCAACTTAAGCTCGAAGAAATGCTCTCTGCCACTCCGAAGAGCAAAGACCCTGATTTTGTCTCCAACTCTTCTTCTGCGAATTTCTCTAACCAAGTCTTCAATGCTTCTAGTTTCGACATTATCTATCTCGAGAATAATGTCCCCATCGGCAAAACCTGCTTGTTCCGCAGGGCTTCCTTCAGCAACTTTAGTAACAATAACACCATGCCCAACAGGCAAACTATAGTATCGCGCTATTTCTTCAGTTAGAGTTAACCCTACAACTCCCAGCCAAGGTCTCATTGACAGTTGTTCCTTCTGTAAGAATATCTGTCGCACAAGTCTTGGCAGAATTAATTGGAATTGCAAAACCTATGCCCTGGGCAAAAGGAATAATTGCCGTATTAATTGCCATGATTTTTCCTTCAAGGTCGACCAACGGCCCTCCACTATTACCTGGATTAATCGCTGCATCCGTTTGAACTAGATTCTCAATAAGACCTCGCTCAGATTCAATTGTTCGGTTTAGCGCGCTTATAACACCAGAAGTCACTGTCGGTCCACCTGACAAACCGAACGGATTTCCAATTGCGTAAACTCTCTGTCCAACCCTTAACTTGTCAGAGTCGCCTAACTCAGCAGACTGGAGTTCCTTTCCCCTTACCTTTACAACGGCTATGTCACGGGCCACGCATGAACCAACTATTTCCCCCTCAATAACTTGGCTATTCCAGAGTGTGACATTGATTTTCTGTGCTCCCCCCACGACATGATTATTGGTTAAAATCAAACCTTGGTTCGCGTCGAAAATAGTGCCAGACCCCATGCCGCTAACTGGCACCGCTTGAAAGAACATGTTATGTACGAGTCTAACAGTGCTTATGTTAACTACGCTTTTTGTTGCTCTTTCAATTGTATCCAGAGCTGATTTTTCATCGTAATTAGACATGTTCCAATGCCTCTTAGAAAATAGCTTCCGCTTAGTTTTTAATAAATCTTCAAGTTCTTAAGGATAAGTCTGATTGCAAAAGTTACAATCTTCAATATTGGGGTTTCTGGTTTTGTTGACATAAAGGGCACATCAAACCTTTTTGTCTTATTAGTCTGCAGGCTTGGCAAAAAAGATTCATTATTTCGATCCGAGGGACAGGGTTTGATAAGAGAAGATTTACCATTTGATTTGCAATTGGCTGAATTTCAGGTAAGTTATCAATCGGTATTGTAGTTCCGCGTACTTTCTTGTTGTATTTGCTTACTGCTGATTGGGTTATGCCAAGGATTTCGGCAACCTTTGTTTCTTTTAGTTTGTGCTCATCAATTAGTGTTTGTGCTAAAAGTGCTCGAATTGCAGGCGAAACTGTTTTTACGGCGACTTCGCAGGGCGTAAGCAATTTTCCACCAGATATTTTACTTTTATGGGGAACTATTTAAATATGCCGTATGTCATGTACTTTATGACGTATGTCCTGACGGGACCACATTCAACATTTACCAACTTTTACCCGCCAGATATACTCAACCAGACGGAAAGGACGCATATGAAAACCCAAGAAATAATGGCTGAAACCAACAGTATGACCGACATATTCCGCAGTC
The DNA here is from genome assembly GCA_963735905.1 of Candidatus Bathyarchaeota archaeon. Taxonomy (GTDB): domain Archaea; phylum Thermoproteota; class Bathyarchaeia; order Bathyarchaeales; family Bathycorpusculaceae; genus JADGNF01. The sequence continues at coordinate 290,395 of CAVTMS010000015.1, forward strand.
TGGACAAAGAATGCAAAGAATGCGCACCAGTCTCGCCTCTTGAATGCATAAGCAATTGCAATGTATGGAAACTGCGACACGAACTTCATCTACTATGCGAAACAATGGAAAATCCTAATTTCATGAAAGACCTGCTCAACGTCCTTAAGAATGATACTCGCTTGGCCATCCTCCAAACAATAATAAAGGGGCGCTGCTCGTTAAGCAAGCTTCAACAGGAACTCAAGAAAGCTGGTTATCTTCACAGCCAAGACACATTAGCTGAAGAATATCTGCATCCTTTGGTATCTGTTGGTCTTGCGACAGAATCACAAGATCAATTCTCTGCAACAACATTCGGCGGAAGATTAACTGAGCTAGTCAGAAACATTCCAGAATTCACCGATGTTTTACCTGCCCACAGTGAATGTTATGAGGAAAATATTCTGAAAACTTTACTTGGAGGACCAAAAACATTCGAAGACATAACAGGCATTGTACCCCAAAAAATAGTTTCTCGCATCCTCAAACGATTAAAAACTGTTGGTTTAATTGAAACTCCCGAAGAAAGGGATTATATTTTCTTCTTCCGATCAAAACGCGACTTAACCAAGGAAACCTTGGCAGAAACTGAGAATAAAGTGTACAAGAATATACCTGACGAAGGAATTTCGGCAAAGAAACTCGCTGATAAAACCGGGCTCTCATTACGAAGAATTTACAAGTACGTTCGAGGCTTAAAAGGCAAAAAACTCGTATTCGCCAGAAAAACTCCCAAAACCTATGCTTTAACTGACAAAGGCGAACGATTAGCTTGGCTACTAAAAGAACTCCTCAAACTTGTAGAAGAAACCTTGACCTTTTCAGAAGAATTCGCTAAGCACAAAGAAAACTCTTAACTCAAAGAATTACAAAACCAAGCAATTTGAACGGTGTTTAATCCCTTTCAGTTTTTTTAGATAAATCTTAACTTCGATTAGCAGCTTTGTTGACTCAAAGTTCATCTGTGAAAAGAAAAAAAATATGAAAATTGCTTAACCGCCTGGGGCGCCGTGAAAGGGTGATTCTTCCCACAGGAGTTTCCACCAGTCGTCCTCGGTTATGGTTTCTCCCTTTACGATAATTTCGAGAACCTGCTTTAGCATTGCGTGATGCCTACGTTCATCCATTAAAATCGAATTGAGCAAGAAAGTCACTTTCTTGTTTTCAATGAGGGGCAATTCTTTTTCGAGTTTCTTGATAAGTTCCGCTTCTAGTTTTATGTGTTTCTCGACAAGTGCTATTTGTTCATCAAGATTTTCTTGTGTGAGAGCTTGGGACGTTGTCGTTAATAATGTAATGGCTGATGCGTAAAGTTCTGCGTGTTTGATAGAATCAAGCGAAATTCCTGTCAAGACTGCCTTAACTGGCGGATTCTTAATGTTTTTTGATCCCTCTGTAACCGATTTCACGATTTCGTTTTCGTTCGTGATCTGTTTTTTCATGAATTCAATTAGCTTGTCACTCGGTTTGCTCACAATAACACCTCTTACTAGGAAGTTCATAATGGGCGAATAAGGCTTTCGGATATTCTCTTTCCTAAAGCAATACACAGATCCAGTGCGTTTTGGTCAGGAACATATTTGGCTAACAAAGGCGGTTCTGGAGTGTTCATTTCAAATTTATTTTTCATAATTTCGAGAACAAACTTAGGTGCTTCGCCACTCCAGCCAAACGAACCGAAAGTTGAGCCAACTTTGCCTTTCAGACTGACATTTCTAGCGGCTGTTTGTTCAAATAATGTCTTTATGTCCATAGGCATATCATGATGATACGTTGGAGTTCCAACAACAATAGCATCATATCCGCCAAGATCTTCGGGTTCAACGAAATAGTTCAATTCAACTTGAACATTGCCAATTTTTTGTGCTCCTTCAGCCACCGCTTTAGCCATTTTCTCAGTGTTTCCTGTCCGGCTATAATAAAGAACAAGAATTCTCAATTCAACAAACCTTCTTTGATACTTAAGAAACATTTGGATAATACTTAATATGAACTTTGCGAAATGGCAAAAATCATTAGAAATTAGTTTTTGAACGTGATCTACGCCAAAAACCGAAGCTATTTTTTCGCATATCGAGTAATTGGATAGCAATTTTTAAAGCGAAAATTTCCCATGCAATCGCTACCAAAAATCTCGTCAAAAGTCTTAGTGAGCCAAATTGAACATTAAATAGCTGCAGAGAAGTCATGACAGAAGAATCCGCTAAAAAGAAAAGTTGTGGAAACGCGTAATTTGGAAACATGAATATCAGCGGAATCAACCACGAAAGATGAAAATCCCGAAATTTAATTTCTTCAAATGACGCTGCAAGTAGAATTAACGGAATAAGCAAGTTAATATTGGGTTCTGAAACCCACGTTCTAGACAGGAAGAAAACTAGCATTACAAGGATTGCTTTCATAATTAGTCCTTTAAAATCACAAGGTCGGTCTCTATAAACGGCTAAATACCCAATTATTAATGCGGGAACCCAAAGATAACCCAAGATGCTAAGGGTTTTGGGCAGAATCGCTTGAGTTTTAAAGATTTCTGTGGCGCTGAAAAGGGTCATGCCACCTGCCATCTGAAGTTGATCGCTCAGCTGGTTTGGGGCAAGAGGAATTCGCCAATTAGCAATGAGAAAAGGGCCAAAATAGAAGGCTGCTAAAGTGCCCAAAAAAACCGAGGCATACGTTATCTTCTTTCTGATCGAACTGTCAGGAGTAGAATAAAATAATGCCAGCGGAGCAAGGGGGAGCGCAATCGGTTTTAACGCGACAGCGAATCCAAGGCAAAATGCGCACTCCACGATTTTGCCCTTGCTAAGAAGATAGAAAGAAGCTAAACCTAGAAAAATCACTAATGTATCAAATTCGCCCCAGGCAACTGTCGTCAACATAATAAATGGGTTGAAGAGAATGAACAAAAATGCTGTTTGCGCTTTTTTTCCAGAAACTTGAAAATGTTTCAGTATATTTCGGACTAAATATGCTAATGCCACTTGTGCAGCAATCAACGGAAGCTTCGTGGCAAAATTGTAAAGAAAAATGTTTTGGGACAAGCCATACGCGAATTTGTAAGCCAAGCCTAACCATATAGGCCAAATTGCTGGATACCCAATAGTTGGTATAGTGCCTGAAATTATTGCAGAAGGAAAAACGTTGACAAAATTGTGCGGCAAATACGGATTGAAGCCTGAACTCACCAAGTAACCGGTTGCCATAAAAATTCTGTCATCATAATAATGACCTAGAAAAAATGCCAAAGGCACCTGTATCAAAACGCTCAATAAGACAAGAAGGAGTTCACGGTTTGTTCTCAACTTCATCGAAGATTTTCGCCCATTTCTCACAGAAAAAGATGCTTCCTTTCAATATTTGAGGAATCTTCCTTTTTTAAATCATAGGCTTTCCACTACAACAAACGACAGTTAAGAGTTTCAACATTTGCAAGAGAGAATCGATTGCAGGTTTTTAAACAACGAGACTGAGCATTTCTTTAGATCAGATGAACTAGAAACACCGGCCAAAGAAATCTTCTGTAATCTGAGGTGCGAATCTACTTGACACATCTATTTGCTGAGTTAGAGGATCCTTTTACTTATTGTGCCGACGATTCTTTATCCTTCAGGTTTTATCCTGACAATCGACCAAGAAACCTGGAAATCGCACAGCTCCAGAAGGGGTTGATCCTAATGCTTGGAGATTTAGAACTAGTCGAAGAAGGCGCAGGATTCGGAGTTCCAATCGCCAAATACAGAGATTCAACTTATTTCTCAAGCACAGCACAACTCAGCATGATGCATGAAAGCAAAAACGCCCTGATTATTAAGAAAATTTTCCAACTTGATGCTGTTTCCAAAAAACAAGTTCAAGGTTCCTATATCGACGACAACCTTTATTCAGCATTTCACAAAATTTTCGAAATTACTTATCTCAACCACCAAAAGATGCGCCCGGTTTTCGATTGGATAATGAGTCTGAGGAAAACATTAGGGGTAAATACTAAGTTTACAAAAACTGCCTCAAGAGGCAAAGTCGTCGTAACATACAGTTGTCATTCTAATTTCGTCAAAATAGACGTAGACTTCTCCTTATTAGACAAGAATTTGTGCAAAGAAATTCTGTTATTGAATGAGCAAGGTGCAACGAACTTTAGGAAGTACTCAGACACAAATGGAATAACATTGTATGATCGTCAGGTCGGTGCGTGGGCCAAAGTCACAGCCGAAAAAGCGTCTTTCTTAGACGTCCAAAGACACCTATCTTTTACCTTGGAGAATGTCGAAGGTGCTGAGTTGTACCGCGGCAGAGAACAGGTCAGAAGATCGCTTTTCATGGGCTGGCATGGCTTATGCATTGAACCCTAGACAAAATTCGTTTTCTTACATCGTAAAAATAAAGCAAACCTAGTCAAGTTGCCTTCTTTGGAAAAGGTTAAAGCGAATTTTCAGAATCTTTGTCTGAATTTTCTTCAAGACGTTAGGCTCTACCAAAAAAATAAGGAAAACAAAAAGTGACAAGCTTATGATCAAGCCCAAGATGCCCCTGATATTCCAGAAAAGCAAGCTATTTATTTGGCTAAAATCGCGAACTGGCGCAATAGCTGAAGGAGATAACATAGTTAACAAAGGTTCAAAGATTAAGGGTCCACCGTTGACAATTGAGAAAGAATAAACTAGAACTTGGATAAAGGCTAAAGCGTAAAGGAACACTCTCTTGGGGCGGAAAGCCAATATTTGTAGAAGGATAAACGGTAATGCATCCAAAAAAGTCTGTTCGCTTATCCAAGAGTAGCTTATCATAAAGAGAATGTAAAACGAGATTAACGACAGATTGAAACGTTCCTCGTCAAAACTTGTTTTTCGAAACCAGTAAATTGCAGCTGCCCCCAAAATGGGGATCCATAGAAATCGCAAAAACCACACTTTCGATATATCAATTCCATGCAATCCTGCAAAACTCCAGATGTTCATACACCCTCCTTGAAACTGTAGAGGGTTCGCGTCATACACTGGTGCCCAGTAAAAAACAGTCTTCAAAAAATACAGAATGTCCCAGCCGTAAGCAGAAAAAACCGTTGCAGTAAAAACTACGGGAATCGTAAATGCGACAAGTGCAAACTTACCTGTCTCTTTTTTGCCGCGATTTCTTAATATGTAGATAATGAAAGCTGGCAAAGTAATTAACGGATAAATCTTTAAAGTTACTGCAATTCCCAGGAATACCGCGCCTGCAATGGTGCGGTTACTGATAATGGCGTAAAATGCGAGAAAAGTCAGAAATGCACTTAGGATGTTTATCTGGCCCCAAAAGACTCCGATATAGATGAAGAAACTGCAAGTCAATGTGAAAAGGAATGTTTTCAAAGCTATTTTGGGACCAAATTTGTTAGCTGCGAACTTCCAAACGCCTAAACTTAGGGCGAATTGAGCGATAATCATTGGAAGTTTGATGAATAATCGCCATATCTCCATATTGTCGCCGGCTATGCCAAAGATGCGATAAGAAGCCAAGCACCAAAAAGCCCACAAAGGCGGGTACCCCAAATGATTGTTAGGAATGTAAATATTGATACCTTGGTTCATCCATACACCAGTTTGGAACCAAATGTTCATGTCGTAAAATGCGCCTGTCCACATGGCAAAAAAAATCTCTACTGCCAAAAGTCCTGAAATAAGTAAGGCTAAAAGTACAATTCTTTCTCTTAGCGAATTAACAAAGAGCTTTAACAGCGTCACAACTTAACCAACTTGAATGCTGCCTTATTGAAGAAGTATTGTGGATAAAAGTTTTTATCATGCACAACGGGATTTCTATTAGTGCCCCTTTTGACCAATAACGTAACCGTGGGTATCTGCGCTTATAACGAAGGCAATAACATAGGAAAACTTCTACAAAACGTACTCTGTAAACAAGATCTCTCATCAGATTCAGAAGTCTTGGTTGTCTGTTCAGGATGTACGGATGACACCATCGAAAAAGTACTGAGGTTTGCAAGTCTGGATTCCAGGGTAAAAGTTCACATTGAAAAAGATCGAAAAGGAAAAGCTTCTGCAATTAATCATATCTTGGCCAACGCCAATAACGATAAAATCATACTAATCTCGGCAGACACTCTGCCACAGAAAATGAGCTTTCCGAAATTGACCAAGAAGCTTGAAGCCGCTAACGTGGGAATTGTTTCAGGGAATCCTATCCCTGTGAACAATTCAAACTCGTTGGTTGGTAGAATAGTTCAACTCTTGTGGCGTTTCCACGGTCATGTTTTTGAAGAACTCAACGATGAAGGATTAGCCAGACACGCAACCGAGCTTTTCTGCATTCGAAAAGGGATCGTCAATGCAATACCTTCTCAAACCGTTAACGATGATGCCTACATAGCAGTGAAAGGGAAATCGAAAGGATGGCTAATAAAATATTGCGAAGAAGCTAAAGTTTCAATTTGTGGTCCCAAAACATTCCAAGAATATTTCCAACAAAGACGGAGAATAATATTTGGACACTATCAACTCAGAAAACTAACAGGCGAATCCCCACAATATTTAGTTCACATGCTGCCACTTCACCCAGTTTCAATCACAAAATTGATTTTGTGGCTTCTATCCGAGTATGATCCGCTGACCTTGACTGTCTTTCTACTAACAGAATTTAGTGTAAATCTAACCGCGATGTTCGATTTTGCTTCAGGAAAAAACTATTACCAATGGAGACCTCTTCAATCTACAAAAGTAGTCACTATTTAGTTTCAAAAACTTGACCATTCCCCTAATTACGTTTTCGCTGATTATTTATTTTTGTTAATAAGAACTTGGCAAGGAACAATTATTGGCGCCAAACTTTTTTCTGGTGCTTCAATTGATGGATTCAAGATTTTATTCTGTTAATTTACTGAGAACGCATTTGTTACCTGCGATTATTTGGAAATTAATCTTCTTTAAACTTTAGTCAAATTAATAGTTCCGAATAATTCATAAAGCCCGAAATTCAAACTTACTTCATTGAAGTGACCTCCGAATGGAAAACTGGGACCTAATAATAATAGGCGCAGGAGCTGCTGGATTAGCCGCCGGAATTTATGGCTCTCGAAGTGGACTTAAAACATTAATTATAGAAGAGAAACTTGCCGGAGGAACAACCGGTGACGCACCACTTGTCGAAAACTATCCTGGTTTCCCATCAATCCTCGGATCTGAACTGGCAGACAAAATGGTGCTTCACTGCAAGAAAACAGGCGCATCAATTCGAGAATTAGAACCAGTAATGAGTTTAGATCTCAAAGGCGAAACGAAACTTGTTAAGACAACCCATTCAGAATATTCTGCTACAGCAGTCATTCTCGCTTCTGGAGCACACTATCGCGAAATAGGCGTTAAAGGCGAGAAAGAATTCAGGGGCAAAGGGGTAAGTTACTGCGGCGTATGTGATGGTCCATTTTTCAAAGGTAAACGTGTACTCATTGTTGGGGGAGGAAACTCCGCTTGTATTACAACTTTGTACATCTCAGGTTTGGCGGCACAAGTTTTTGTTGTCCACCGAAAAGAAGAATTCAGAGCGGAAAATGCATTAGTAAAAGACTTGGAATCCAAAGGAAACGTCAAGGTCCTCTGGAACAACGAAGTTAAAGAAATTAAAGGAGACAAAATCGTAACAAACGTAATTCTTTCAAACATTCAAACGAATGAAACCCAAGAATTAGCGGTTGACGGAGTTTTTGTCCAAATCGGGGAGTCACCTAACAGTCAACTGGCTAAAGCCTCAGGCGTTGAAACAGAAGATGGCGGGTGCGTAAAAATTGACATTCACCAGCGCACGAATATACCTGGAGTTTATGCTGCAGGCGATGTAACAAATCATCCTATCATGCAGATAGGAACAGCTGTTGGTCAGGGAATAACTGCAGCGCTCGAAGCCTACGGTTACATCAAGACGCCCGTATTATCGCAAGTAGAGAGAAAACGTTATATCATTCAAGACGTCTTTTCATGGTTTCATAAGCATAGGTTGACATGCTTACGGTGTGAAAGCACTGGGGAACCAAAAATTGAGGTCACTGATATGAGTGAAAAGTGTCTCGCTGCAGTAAAAATCAACCAAGACCTATGTAGTCGATGTTCAGTTTGCTATTCTATGTGTCCTTTTGAAGCAATAACACGTGACGCTGAAACCTGCAAAGTCGAAATTGACAACCAGAAATGTCAGGTTTGCGGAATTTGTTATAGCGCTTGTCCAGTTACAGCTATAGAAATGGCTTACTACGACTACAATCACCTATTGGATTATGTTGCCTGTGAAAGAAAGAACATAAAATCCGACACCCTTGTAATGATGTGCCGCGGTAATTCACCCTCCAGTGGAGAAATGGCGGACATCCTAAAGGAACAAGGTTTGAACGTTAAAAATTACATACCCTTACGACTGCCTTGTGCGGGAAGAATTCCAACAGACTTCGTCTTTAACGTACTTAATTCTGGTATGAAAAACATTGTTTCAGTTCAATGTGAAGACGCATTCTGCCGCATGAAGGAAGGCACAAAGATCGAAACTAGACGTTTACTCTTAAGCAAAGCCGTTTTACAGCAACTCGGATACGACGAGAATGCCATACGCGTCGTTAAGTTCTCAAGAAAAGCAGTTTATGTTACAAACGAATGCGTGGGTTGCGACAAATGTGTATTCATTTGCCCATACAATGCAATCACGGCTCAATCTTTTGCGACACCAGCGATCGATCTTCAGAAATGTACAGGATGTGGTGCATGCCAACTCGTGTGTCCTCATGATGCAATCCAAGTGAAAGGATTCGAATTCGACAGTGTACTTCACCGATATGGGGATGCTGTCACCCAGCTAAAAGCTCAGAAGAAAGCTCCAGCAATACTAGTTTTCAGCTGTCAATGGTCTGAATACTCAGGTCTAGATGACCCAAGCAGCGTCCTCAAAGGAAAGAACGCTATGGTCCTAGAAGTTCCATGCTTCAAATCGATGGATCCGGTTCACGTTGTTAGCGCCTTTGGTTCTGGCTTCGACGGAGTTATGGGCGTTGTTTGTTCTGCTACAGATTGTAAACTTCAACAAGGAAGAGACGTAGCTGAACGTCAACTTGGCGTCCTAAATGATGTGCTGAAGAAAATGAATTTGCTTGACCGATTTGAAATGGTTGAACTCTCTCCAAGATGTGAAGGCGAATTCACGCCAAAGTTTGAAGCTTTCTACAACAAAATTGCTGCAATGCCTCAATGCACTGTGGCAGTAAAAACGGAGGCGAAAAGAAAACGTACAAAATAGTAAGCAAGAAAACGTTGTCTCACAAAGAAACACTCTTTGAAGTCGAAGCTCCAGATATCGCTGCCAAATCTCAAGCTGGGCAGTTTCTAATAGTTGTCCCACATGAAAAAGGCGAACGCGTACCATTAACTATCTGCGGTTACGATGCAAAGAAAGGGACAGTCTCATTCGCTTTCCATGAAGTAGGGAAGACAACAAAAGAACTCGGTTGCTACAATGAAGGAGACGAAATCCTTAACGTTACAGGACCACTGGGAAATCCATCCGAAGTCAAAAAATTCGGCAAAGTCCTTTGTGTAGGCGGAAGCATCATGATAGCACCATTGCTCCTCCAAGTAAAAGCAATGAAGGAAGCAGGCAATCAAGTAACAACAGTCCTCGGAGCCCGAACAAAAGACTTCATGATAATGGAAAAAGAAGCCAAAGCCATGAGCGACAAACTTTATGTTGCAACAGACGACGGCTCATATGGAAACAAAGGTTTGGATTTCCTCAAAGATTTACTCAAGAAAGAAAAGTTTGATCGCTGTGTAGTCATGGGTCCAGTTGTCATGATGAAAGATGTTAGCGAAATTACAAAGCCATACAACATCCCTACAGTTGTAACTTTAACGCCAATTATGATCGATGGAATGGGTATGTGCGGCGTTTGCCGAGTTACGGTTGGAGGAAAGATGTTGTTCGGTTGCGTTGACGGACCAGAATTTGATGGTCATCAAACAAATTTCGAAGAACTGATTTTGCGTCAACGAACAATGCTCCCCGAAGAGCGATTAGGTTCATTATTGTGGGAAACAAGTGGAGGTTGTAAGTGTGGCAGAAACAAAGCCTAAACCAAAACTAAAAACAAAAGCAGTAGAAATGGCTAAGCAAGAGCCAAAAGTACGCGCCAAAAATTTCAATGAAGTCGCTTTAGGTTACACTGAAGCAGAAGCCTTAGAAGAAGCTAGCAGGTGCTTGGCTTGTCCAAAGCCTCAATGCCAAACTGCTTGTCCAGTAGAAGTTCCGATTCCTCAATTTATTAAATGCATCAAAGAAAAGAAATACGCCGAAGGCATAGCAGCAATAAAATCAAAGAATGCTTTGCCAGCCGTTTGTGGACGTGTCTGCCCTCAAGAAGTACAGTGCCAAAGCAAATGTGTTATCGGCAAGATGGGTGAACCTGTAAGTGTAGGGCGCTTAGAACGTTTTCTTGCTGACTGGGAACGCGATAATGGCTATCAACTTCCACCTAAAGCTCCAGCAACTGGAAAGAAAGTAGCAGTAATCGGTGCAGGTCCCGCAGGGCTCACAGTTGCAGCAGACTTAGTCAAGCTCGGGCATGAAGTCACAGAATTCGAAGCCCTTCACGTGGGTGGCGGAGTGCTATCTTATGGTATTCCTGAGTTCCGTTTACCCAAAGCAATTGTCAATAACGAAGTAAGCTATGTCCAAAAACTGGGCGTTGACTTGCGTTTAGGCAACTTAGTAGGCAGAACTCATACTATACCCGAACTAATGAAAAATGGGTATGACGCAGTGTTTATCGGTAGCGGTGCAGGGTTGCCCCAATTCACTGGTTGTCCCGGAGAAAACCTGGGCGGTATCTACTCAGCAAACGAATTCCTAATACGCGTCAACTTAATGAAAGCATTCCGATTCCCAGAATACGACACCCCCATACGCTTAGGAAAACACGTCGTAGTCATAGGCGGAGGAAACGTCGCCATGGACTGCGCAAGAAGCTCAATGAGGCTAGGTGCTGACGTATGCTTACTCTACAGACGCTCAAGAGACGAACTACCAGCCAGACACGAAGAAATCGAAAACGCTGAAGAAGAAGGTTTAGTCTGCAAGTTCCTCGCTGCACCAATAGAATTCTACGGCGACGAAAGAGGCTGGGTCAAAGGAATGAAATGCATCTGCATGGAATTGACCGAACCAGACGCTAAAGGAAGACGAGGCGTAAAGAACATTCCAGGATCCGAATTTACAATGGAAGTTGACACAGTAATCATTGCAATCGGACAGACACCAAACCCAATCATACAAAGAACAACAGGCGGATTGCAAAGCGATCCTCGACACGGCACAATTTGCGTTAATGAAGTGGGCAAAACCAGCTTGGATGGAGTCTACGCAGGCGGAGACGTCGCCACCGGAGCAGCCACCGTCATCAGTGCAATGGGCGCAGGCAAACGAGCCGCCAAAGCTATGCACGAATACCTCACCAACAAGAAATAAAACTAAAACGATTAGTCTTGAAAGAGACTGATCAACTCTATTTCTTATTCTTTGTTCAAGATAGTGATTCTACCCGATTAAGGTAAACGGCGTATTCTGAATTTTTTCTTAAAGTTTTATTACCCGTCTATTGTTAGCTGAGTAAAGAGTTGCCCCGATGATGGAAGAAAAGCCTTGGTTCAAGTCATGGCCTTCTGACGTTCCAAGACACTTGGATTATCCCGACATTCCTCTGCACGGAATCTTAAGCAGAACCTCAAAAGCTCACCCTAACCGCGTTGCCATAGTCTTTTCAGAACAAGAAATTACTTACAAAGAGCTCGATTTCCTCACTGATAAATTCGCATCTTCACTAACAGTTTCTGGAGTCAGAAAGAGCGAACGAGTGGCTATTTTCCTTCCAAATATTCCTCAGTTCATAATAGCATATTACGGCATACTCAAAACTGGAGCAGTTATAACCACAATTAGCCCGATGCACAAAGAACGTGAGGTTGAACAGCAATTAGTTGATTCAGAAGCTGAAACTATAATCACTTCAGAAGTGGCTCACCCAATTGTAGAGGCAGTAAAACAGAAAACAAGACTAAAAAACATCATTATTGTACGATCAAGTGATTATTCTAAAACATTTACTTATAACCCAACAGTTGTGCGAGGTCCAAGTATCTCCTTTTTTGAAGAAATGCTCAAAGGAAAAGTCGAGAAGCCTAAAGAAATTTCCATTTCACCAAAAAATGACTTGGCAGCTCTTCAGTACACAGGAGGAACAACTGGGACATCCAAAGGCGCCATGCTAACACATGAAAATCTGGTTGCCAATGCACTCGCATTTGCTGGATGGATAAAAGGGACATCTGCAGAAGAGACTTTTTTGACCGCGTTGCCTCTATTCCACATTTATGGCATGACCACAAGTCTCAACGTTCCAGTAATCTTGGCAGCGAAGATGGTGCTGCTTCCTCGCTTCGACCCTGCAAAAGCAATTGACACTATACAGAGGCAAAAAGTAACAGTTTTCTGCGGCGTCCCCACAATGTATCAAGCACTCCTATCAAGCCCCGAACTTGGAAAACATGACTTGACTTCTATTCGTGTCTGCATATCAGGTGCCTCTCCTCTTCCACCACAAGTCCAGGAGGGATTTATGCAGGTTACAGGCGGCTTGCTTGCTGAAGGATATGGATTAACAGAAGCATCACCAGTGACACATTGCAGTCCAGTGGACCAAACCATGCGAACAGTCAAGGTAGGATCAATCGGTTTGCCCCTTCCCGATACTGACGCTCGAATTGTCGACGCAGAAACTGGCGAAAAACTTCTCCCCGTCGGAGAGATAGGTGAGCTTGCGGTAAAAGGTCCTCAAGTTATGAAGGGCTATTGGCGTCGACCTGACGAAACCGCAGAAGTACTTCGCGGAGATTGGCTCCTAACCGGCGACTTAGCTCGTGTTGACTCAGAAGGCTACTTCTATTTAGTCGATAGAAAGAAGGATCTGATCAAATACAAAGACTACAGTGTCTACCCCCGTGAAATTGAGGACGTACTTTATGAGCATCCGGCAGTCAAGCTTTGCGCAGTCATTGGCAAACCCGATTTAATGGCTGGAGAAATTCCGAAGGCTTTCGTTGTCCTAAAGGCGGACCACGAAATCTCGGGAAAAGAAATCGTTGATTTTGTGAACGGAAAACTGGCACCATACAAAGCGATTCGGGAGTTGGAGCTTCGAAAAGATCTCCCAATCAGTTCCGCTGGAAAAGTTCTTCGGAGGGTTCTGAGCGAGGAAGAAAAATCCAAAACTTTCAATCATTAAGTATTTAAAAGGAAAATTTATTCACTCTTCACATCTTTCTTTTTTGCTCTCAATCACATAGAAAGAAAATGGGTTTGTAAGAAATGGAGGTTTGCGTAACTCAAAATGTATAAGAGAAAACCTCCGTTTCTGACTAGAGAAGGATGACATTTGCGCGTTAAAGTCAACGTTACTGGCATTGTGCAGGGAGTCGGCTTTCGCCCCTTCGTTTACCACCTCGCAATGAAGCACGGTTTGCTTGGATATGTTCGCAACTTAGGTGATGCAGGAGTAGAAATTCTTCTTGAAGGCGAAGAAAACGCAATTGGCAACTTTCTTAATGAACTGAGGGGACAGAAACCACCACAAGCCCAAATTTACAGTATCAATAAGACTCTGCTTCCAGACAAAAACGAATATTCAAAATTTACGATTCTTAAAAGTAGTAGAGAAACTGAACATTCAGGTTCTGTTGTGCCTCCTGACAGTGCCATTTGCAGCGATTGTCTCCGGGAACTACGAGATCCGAAAGATCCGCGCTTCGACTACTTTTTTATAACATGCGTTAACTGTGGGCCACGATTCACCATTATTGAAAGGCTACCATACGACCGTGAAAACACCACAATGCGGGAATTTCCTTTGTGTGGTTATTGCCAAAAAGAAAACACCGATCCGTCGAACAGACGATTCCATGCGCAGACTGTTGCATGCCCATCATGCGGTCCCAAGGCATATCTTGCAACGCGTAACGGGGAAACCATTAACGCTAACGATCCAGTCCGCGAAGCGGGAAAACTACTCTCAGAAGGCAACATCGTAGCAGTGAAAGGTTATGGAGGATTCCACATAGCAGCCTCCGCAACCAAGGAAAAGCCTCTCATTCGCCTTCGAGAATCGAAACACCGACGCGCTAAACCTTTCGCATTAATGACGCGAAGCATAATTGCTGCAAAATCTTTTGCCGAAGTTAGCTCGAAGGAGCAAGAATTGTTGGCTTCTCCCGCGAGACCAATTGTTCTATTAAATAAAAACCACAAGTATTGGCTTTCTGAACTAATAGCCCCAGGTTTACATAATGTCGGTGTCATGTTGCCTTATTCCGCTATGCACTATATGCTCTTTGACCAAGTAGACGACAAAGCCTTTGTGATGACGAGCGCCAACCCTTCTAACCAGCCCATGGTGAAAGAAAATGGCGAGGCTGTCAAAACCATGGGCGAAACTGTGGACTATTTTCTGTTTCACAACCGCCAGATTGCTCAACGGTGTGACGACACTGTCATGAGGGTGAATAGCTCACTGCCAGTCTTTATTCGAAGAAGCAGAGGCTTTGCGCCTGCACCAGTAATGCTAAAAGGAAAATCGAAACAATGCGTTGTTGCCTTGGGTGGCGAACTTAACAATACATCTTGCATCTTAAGTGATGAAAAAGCATTCCTTTCCCAGCATGTTGGCGATGCAGAAAACTTGGAAACCAGAAGCTTTCTGCAAGAAGCTACTTCTAACTTAATTAATTTAACAAATTCCAAAGTCGAAGCGATTGCTTGCGATTTGCATCCCAAATTCACTACGACGAACCTTGCTAAAGAACTCGCAGAGCAAAACAAATGGCCGCTGATTCAGGTGCAACACCACCACGCGCATGCCGCTGCTTTGATGGCTGAACATAATGTAAACGAAATCGTGAGTATAGTCTGCGATGGATACGGCTATGGTTTGGATGGTTCAGCCTGGGGCGGCGAAATCCTCCTTTGCACTCAGGGATCTAAGGATTTCAAACGATTGGGGCATTTGGAGCCACAACCTTTGCTCGGTGGAGATGCGGCCACAAGATATCCTATTCGAATCGCAGCTGGAATTCTCAACAAGAAAGTGAATGTAGATCAATGGCTATTGCAGAATAGTTCTCACCTGCCTCACGGGGAAATTGAAGCAAGACTCGTGTTGGAGCAGCTCAAGAAAGCGCAAGGAATACCCAAATCGACAAGCTTGGGCAGGATCTTGGATGCTGCCGCAGCTATCGCAGGCGTTTGTTACGAACGGACTTATGAGGGTGAAGCAGCAATGAAACTTGAATCTGAAGCTATAACAGGCAAAGATGTTCTAGAATTGTCACCCATTATTTCAGGGGATACTTTGGATACAACGCAATTACTCATTTCGGTCTTTGAGAAGCGAGAGAAAATTAGTAAGGCAAATCTGGGATACTCCGTTCATGAATATCTTGCCAGAGGGTTAGCAACTTTAGCTGTTGAAAGAGCTAGAGAGTATGGTGTCGGATCTGTAGGCTTCACAGGAGGATCTGCGGTTAATTCATTGCTTTCCCAAACGATTCGTCGAATTGTTGAGGGTGATGGTTTGCGTTTTCTAACCCCTGAGTGCATTCCTGCAGGAGACGGGGGGTTATCATTAGGCCAGGCTGTTGTAGGTGGCTTTTGAGGTTTCTTAACCAATCTCTTTTTATCGCCCTTTAAGCTGGTTTAAAGAATGACCGATTATGTGTTTGGCTATTCCAGCACGTGTTATGAGCGTCGTTGGCGACAAAGCCCAAGTGGACTTTGGTGAAAAAGTTCTTCGAGAAGTTAACGTAACGCTTGTCGATGCGAAAGTGGGCGATTACGTCTTGGTGCATGCGGGTTACGCGATCCAAAAAATGGATGAGAAAGAAGCACTAGAGACACTTAGCCTGTGGAACGAAGTTCTTGAAGCAGGAAAAGAGTAACAGGTTTGATCTGGATGGCAGCTTCATCAAATTATAGAGATCCCAGTTTTGCAAAACGAATAGCTGATAAAATTAGGGAAGTTGCACCCAAAAAAGACAACGTAAAGTTTTGTCACGTATGTGGTACTCATGAATGGACGATAACTCACTTCGGCATACGCAGTCTTTTGCCTGAAAATGTGGAGGTCATTGCGGGTCCCGGGTGTCCAGTTTGCATAGTTCCAGCTGCAGAAGTTGATGAAGCGGTTCAAATTGCACAGAAAGGTATCGTTGTCACCTGTTTTGGAGATCTCCTCAGAGTTCCCGGTAGCAATGCCTCCTTGATGGACGCAAAAGCGAGGGGTTCAGATGTTAGAGTTGTTTACAGTATGACCGACGCCCTTAAAATGGCAGAATCGGAGCCGGCTAAAGAATTCGTTTTTTTTGCTGTAGGTTTTGAAACCACCGTCCCTTCGACAGCTATTGAGGTTTTGAAGAAACCGCCGAAGAATTTTAGCTTCTTGGTTTCGCACCGTTTGATTCCTCCAGCCATGGAATTGTTGCTTGGCGTTGGCGATTTGAATATTGAAGGTTTTATTGCACCTGGGCATGTAAGTGTAATAATCGGGTTGAAGCCCTACGAACTTTTCCCAAGAGTTTACCGAATGCCAACTGTTGTTGCAGGGTTCGAACCCGTTGATGTGCTAATGTCAATTTACATGCTTCTTAAGCAAGTCAAGGATGGTTCTCCTAGGTTAGAAAACGAGTACGAAAGAGTAGTGAAACCTGAAGGAAATCCAAAAGCATTAGAGCTAATGGCTAAAGCGTTTACCGTTACAGCTGGAAATTGGCGCGGGATAGGTAGATTACCTGATTCTTCTTTGCAATTGCGAGAGAACCTTGTTGATTATGATGCCCGCGAAAAATTTGGAGTTAGAGTTGAGCAAGGCAAAGACATCCTTTTAGGCTGTGAATGTCATCTAGTCATTATTGGCAAAATTAAACCTGACAAATGTCCAATGTTCATGAAAGCATGTACTCCACAAAAACCAGTAGGAGCATGCATGGTGAGTAGCGAAGGCACATGCCGGGTTTGGGCCAAAAACATTCCAACAGGATATTCCTCAATTTCAAAGTAAAGTAGATAGCTTTGGTAAAAATCACGATTTGCTTTGTTGATTTGTTTAATGCTTCAACAGCAAAGTTAAAAGCTAAATAGTATCAAGAATATCCCGAAGCCTCGGACTTAAACAGCCCCAGAATGCGAAGAGATGCATCATGTACAGTGAACAAGAAGCATTCATGAAACAAAAAATGTCTGAATTAGCGAAGAAAGCTAAATTAAAAAGGGTTCCTGAGCTTTGTATCTCTAAAAATGAGCGACTAGCGCACGTTAACATTTTTCAAAGAAGGATAAGCGTCGGAGAGTATCTTTGTTCGCTTTGGAAGGAAGACAAATTTAGCGACAAAGACATTGAGGCAACACTTGCTCATGAAATAGGTCATTTGATGGATTTTCGGCGTACTTCTGGTTCCAAGAGTTTTAGGAATTTATTGCTTGAAAGCTTATGGTTTTCTTTCGGCATGGTTCCAATAGTTCTTTATCTTCTGTCTCCCTCGTTGACAACTATAATATTCTCAACGATGCTTGCCGCCGGATGGGGGATCTCTGTTCCATGGGTTGTTAGGCGAATTGAAGTGCAAATTGAATTGGTGGCTGATCAAAACGCAGCTTTGTTTCTTGTTGATCCACAGCAGCTTGCAAATGCTTTAGTTAAGATAAGTTCCTTTGGCATTCCCGCTAAGAAGTTTGGTCTTACTGGGCGTTTGTCTTTCTTGGCTGGCACATTAACACATCCATCTTTTAATGAAAGGGTGCAAAACCTGCTTAAACTGAAGACGTTTGTCCAAGCCGATTGTGTTCAAAGCTTCTAAGGTCCCTGAATTTTCTTATCGCTTAAACCGCAAGCATTTTATGCCATAAGCGATGTTCTCTTCAGAGAGCACTTAATTTGTGCCTTCGTAGCCTAGCCCGGTGGGGCGTTACCTTGGTAAGGTAATGGTCGCGGGTCCAAATCCCGCCGAAGGCTCCACTTTCCCCAAAGATTTTCGTGAATTAATTTAACCTACATCTTGTGTGCACTTTTTTTCAAGTAAGAAAATTTGTGCTTTTTGTACGAGTAATATGTAAATCAAAAAGTTGCATGAAAATCGTAGTATATTTTGTAGATTTTTTCTGAATATACTAAATTGTTACTATGTTTAATTTTTATATACATCGTACGCAATGAGAGTACAGAGGATATCATGGCTCTCGACGACTCCGCAATCATTATGGCATTAGCAATAGTGGCGGGAATCGCAATAACTGCTTGTATAGCCTTAATTTTTATCATGCGCCGGGGAACCGAAAAACCCGTGAAATCGCCGAAGAAGACCGTAACTGATCCGTTAATAATACCCTCAGCTGCAAGCTCTCAATTTAGAGTTACGAAAAGCGTTCAATCAAATGATGCAATACGCGCCAAGGATGAGCTTCAGAACCTTGGATTTAGAACGCGAAATTCTTGGAGAGGCAATTAGACGTTTATACGAGGCACATGCAGAGGGAAAAATCACTGAGCAAGAACGAGAGAGACTCGCAAGCAACTACAAACAGCGTATGCTACTAGTTAAGGAATCAATGTCAAGAGACGAAGGCATTGTTGCTCTTCACGAATTAGAAGGTATGCAAGAAGATTTAATGAAACTATTCAAAGAACGCTTCGGCGAACTCAGCGGTAAGGTAGACGAACTGCGCACACGGATAGACGTAAAAACAGTTAAAGAAGTCAAAATCCAAATGCCAAAGCAACAGGCACCAATAGTTCCAGATCAAATGGAAAGAGAGGACGAAGATGAAGCTGACGAAGACACTGAACCAAAAGAAAAAACCAAAAAACCAAAGAAGCCGCCGGCGGAAAAACAAAAAACCGAAGCTGAACAACGAATAGACGCCATAAGAAATCAAATCGATGAAGTCATGAATAAACTCGGACAAATGGAGATGGAATCTTAGCATGCAATCACCAGATGCAGAAAAACGAAGTGCGGCAAACGCTGCGGCGGTCCACGTTAAAGATGGAATGATTGTCGGATTAGGTAGTGGAACAACAGCAGCTTATGCAATAATGCAATTGGGGGAACGACGGAAACACGAAAACCTCCAAATACAAGGAATTCCTCAGCAGCTACCAAGCTTTTTTACTTGCAATCCAAAATGGCATTCCAGTAACTACCTTAGAAGAGCATTCAATAATAGACGTCAACATAGACGGGGCAGACCAAATTGACCCTCAACTAAATCTCATAAAAGGAATGGGGGCAGCTTTAACTCGCGAAAAAATAGTAGCCTCAGCCTCAAGACAAAACATTTTCGTGGCAGACGAAAATAAGAAAGTGCAAGTTTTAGGCGAAAACAATCATCCGGTACCAATAGAAGTTCTTCCATTCGCTATTTCCCTCGTTCAGCGTCGCATCCAAGCACTTGGTGGACGTACATTACTGCGGGAAACTAAAGGCAAACTAGGTCCAGTCATTTCTGACAACGGAAATGCTATAATGGACGCAACTTTCGGCAACATAAACGATCCACAGGTTTTGGCGATTCAACTGAAAATGATTCCGGGAGTGGTTGAAACAGGACTTTTCGTGGGACTCACCAATATTGTTTACGTTGGAACTGTTTCTGGGGCAGAAAAACTAGAGCTGAAAAAAAAGTAGCGCCCTGATAGTAACTAGTTTTTGTCAACATTCGATCCAACAATGTAGAAATAAGCTTAAATCAAGCTATTGTTATCAAATACCTGAACCCCTTTTTGCCGGGGTAGCCTAGCCTGGCTAGGGCGCCAGACTCATAATCTGGAGAACATAAATGGCCAAGCGCCCATGTCCAGAGGTCGCGGGCTCGAATCCCGTCCCCGGCACCATCATCCTTATTTCAATTATCTTATTGATCCGGGGTCAGTTGTTTTTTCATCGCGGAGACATATTTGCGAACAGTTTCTCTTCCAAAATATTGCCAGCGGAAGAGCTCTGCTTAGCTTGCAAATGCAGTATTTATCAACATGAATGCCGTATAAAGCGAATGAAGGCTGACGTTTCTATGAAATACAAGGAAGACTGGATAGAGATTCTTCTTCGATGCAAAGAAAACGTGATTTTCCATACTCAACCACTACGAAAAACCTCGAAGGCACCGCAACCTAACTTGGGTAGAGGCGCCGGCGGCGACCCAATGAAACTTGTGGACTTAGCAGCTGAAAAAGCAATAGTCGAAACGCTTCTGGAGGCTGGCTTTTCATTTACCCTCATCAGTGAAGAGTCAGGCATAGTGGAAAATGGTGAAAAAGCCAAAACTTGCTTTATAACCGTTGATCCAATAGACGGAACAACAAACTTTGTGCACGAATTGCCTTTCTATTGTACTTCTGTAGCCGTCAGCGACGAACCGAAGCTCTCACAAGTCCATGCTGCCCTGGTTAGTGACTTGGTCCACGGAACAACCTACACCGCAATCAAGGGCAAAGGTGCGATATGTAATTCTCGGAAAATCTCAACATCCACTGTCGATCGGTTGGAAGAGGCAGTTATTGGCTTGGATTTAAACACTTACAAAATTAAAGAAATTGCACCCAAACTGTCGGATCTCATACAACAAACCAAACATTTACGACACTTCGGAGCAAATGCTCTGGAACTATGTTACGTAGCTCAAGGATTGACCGACGCTTTCGTTGATGTCCGCGGAAAACTGAGGACAACAGATGTCGCGGCAGCCTTCTTGATACTCAAGGAAGCAGGCGGAATCGTGACAGATCTTGAAGGCAATCTTGTCGACACCACATTGGATCCTAAACAAACACTCAAGTTCGTCGCATCTGGGAACCCTCAAATTCATAATACAATTCTCAATTTGATCAAATCCCAGTAAGGACAAGCTATGCTAACGCTTTTGATGCCTCATCCCGCGGCTCTAATAAAAAGCAAAGAAAAGAAAACTCTAGTAGTGGCTGATCCCCATTTAGGGTGGGAGATATCGCTACAAGCGAAAGGTATCCATATCCCCAGTCAAACTCCGAAACTTCTAAAGAAACTTGTTGACCTGATTGTTGAGCATAAACCGGATTCACTTCTAATTTTGGGAGACGTCAAGTATACAGTTGTTGCCTCCGAACCTGGAGAGTGGCATGATGTTCCGGATTTCTTCGAAGAGATCAAAAAACACATTGATAGAATAGGAATTATTCGAGGAAATCACGATGGGAACCTCGAACCTATGCTGCCGGAGAAAATAGAAATGCACCCTTCGTCAGGTATTGTAGTAGGTGATGTGGGGCTGTTCCACGGTCATAAGTGGCCTTCTCCAGCACTTTTAGCCTGCAAGACCTTGGTTATGGGGCATCTTCATCCAGTCGTAGTTTTTCGCGATCCTGCAGGTTTTAAAATATCCAGGCAAGTTTGGATTCGAGCGGACTGCGATTCAAGATTACTGGCTGAAGTTCTTTTGAAGAAGCATAATGTAAAAATCGAAAGAAGCATTGAGGCGACTTTGCAAAAACATTACAAAGTTAAGCTGAAGGCCAAACAAATTTTCATGATGCCCAGCTTCAACGATTTTCTGGGTGGCAGACCTGTTAACGAGGCTAAGTCCGGTAAGGAATTGGCTGGCGAAGGATTGATTGGACCCGTGTTGCGTTCAGAAGCTGTGAATATGAATGATTCAGAATTGTATCTTTTAGATGGGAATTACTTAGGGACTTTGAATCAGCTCAAGCAATTGTAGGTTATTGCTTAACTGGCGAAAAGAATTCCGTTTCTAAGCTCATTTGAGTGTCTCTTTCAATTTTAGGTTTTTGCTCTATCGGCAGGGTTATGACAAATGTAGTTCCTTTGGAGAGGGAACTTTCAACTGTTATCCGTCCTCCATGAGCTTCGACAATGCGTTTGCAAATTGCTAAACCAAAACCCATGCCCTGTGCTTTTGTTGTAAACAAGGGCATGAAGATCTTTGATTTAGTCTGTTCTGACATTCCTGTTCCGGTATCAGTGAAAGTAAATTCTACGTTTTCCCCTTCCACTCGGCTACTTATTACTAAGGTTCCTTTTTCAGGCATTGCATCAATTGCGTTTCTTATGAGGTTGATAAAGACTCTTTCTAATTTGTTAGAGTCAACCCAAATTGTAGGTTCATCTTGGGTTCGATCCATGATTTTGACGTGATCTGGAATTTGTATCATAAGTAGAATATAGTCCAGAAGAGATTTGGGAGTTGCCTCTTCTATTTCCAGACTAATTTCCTTTGAATATTCCAACAGATTGCCTATGATCTTATTTGCATGTTCAACGGATCTGTCAATTATTTTAAACATTTCCTTAGTTTTGGCATCCATGGATGTTCCTTGTTTTCTGTCCAAATAGTAGACCGCGTTTTTTATTGCTGTTAAGGGATTGCGCAAATCGTGCCCAATCATACCTGCGAGTTCACCGATTGCCGCAAATCTTTCAGCTTTGACTAAACGATCATTTGCCTCAATAAGCTCTTGCGTTCTCATAGCTACTGTAAACTCTAAACCTTCAGAATACTCCTTCAGTTTTCTTTCTACCTGCTTTTGCTCAGTGATGTTTTCGAAAACTGTGGCAAAGAATCCTTTCTTAGGACAGTATACAGATATCGATAGCCAAATATCGAGCGGTTTGAAGTTGATCTCAAAATGTTCCGTTTTCCCAGTCTGGGCAACTCTGCCGTAAATTTCAAACAATTCAGGATGATCTTCTTTGATACCCGGGATGGCTTCGGTGGCTCTCCTTCCTATGACGTCACCTTTTTTAAGACCTGTTAGCCTCTCGAAAGAGTCGTTTACTTCAAGGTAAACAAAATCTACAGGTTTACCTTTTTCGTCAATGACAATTCTGCAATAAGCAAAACCATTAAGCACATTTTCGAATAAGTAGCGATATTTTTCCTCACTTTCTTGGAGCGCTAATTCGGTTTTCTTACGTTCTGTTACATCTTTTATTATCAGGCTTGTTTTGGTTAGATGGTCGCAATCTGTAAAGAGACTGTACGATACCTCGCCATCAAAGGTTGTTCCATCTTCGCGCTTAAAAATTGATTCGAAAGGCAATGGACATATGTCTTTTCCTTCCTTGAGTGAAGCTCTTATCTTTTCATATTGTTGACCTATTACATCTTTACTTTTTTTTCTAATTTCTTCTTCCGTCATCCCGAACATTTTTTGGACTTTTGCGTTTGCATAAAGGACAGCCCCGTCTGAATTTGTCAGCAATACACCGTTGGTATCATTTTCAAAAAGATTTCGGCATCGTTTCTCATGATCAAAATTACAATTAATAGTTTCAGCTTGATCCGTATTTTTCGCCGAGTTCCTTTCAGAGTTTCTTTCCAATTGATTAGTCACGCCTAAGGTGCAGTAAGTATTCAAATTGAAGACTTGTGTCGTAATATAAAATATTTATGTATCCTGGCTACTGCATCTTGTTAACCAATATGGAATAGTTTGTTTAAATTAAGGACAAAATTTATTGCCGCGAAAAGCCCAACTTACGGTATAAGGTGATTTGTTAATGTCTTCAGATGATGAAGATTACCCGGATTGGACCAAACGTCGCCGCGGTATATTCGACAAAGATCCCTTTTTCGGAGACTTTGACAAAGTTTTTCGAGAAATGGAAAAAATGATGGAAGACGAATTCAAAAATTTCACTGAACGTGTTCCAAAAGACTACGTTAAGGAGCGTAAACTTCCAGATGGAAGTACCGTCAAAGAATTTGGGCCTTTCGTTTACGGTTATAGCATGAAAATTGGACCCGACGGCAAACCGGAAATCAACGAGTTTGGAAATATTAAGAAAGGCCTTAAGGGTCCACAGGTAAAAGAAGAACGTGAACCATTAGTAGATGTTGTAGAGACCGACAGCGAAGTTCGGGTAGTTGTCGAGCTTCCTGGCGTAGAGAAGAATGATATAAAACTGCACGGAACTGAAGAATCTATCGAGATTAGCGTTGACACACCCCAATACAAATATTACAAAGAAGTTGAACTGCCAGGAAAAGTTAGGGTAAAAGACGCCAAATCCACATACAAAAATGGAGTGTTGGAAGTAGTCATCCCAAAAATAGACACACCTAAAAATCCTAAAGGCGAAAAAATAAACATCGAATAGAAACCTTCCTTTTTTACAAGACTTGAGCAAGAAGACATGATTGACAACAACCCCGTAGAAATCAACGAAATTGAGACGTTAAACGTAATCTGCAAGACCGCAAAAAAAGAAGGCAAGCTTTCAGGCAAGAATCTCACCGATTTGTACGATTTGTTTGGGCAACGTTTCACTAAGGCTTTGGAAGCACTTAAGGAAAATCGCGTTAAGAAATACACTTTCAGACCCAGCAACCGCATTATCTGGATAGTTGTTGGGCGAGAAAGAGATTACCTCATAATGGCAGAAGCCGAATTTTGTACATGTGACGACTTCTACTTTCGAGTACTTGACAAAAAAATACACCTCTGTTACCACCTAATAGCTCAGAAAATTGCGCGAAATCTAAGCTGGTTCGATCCTCTCGAAGAAAACGATGAACTTTATCAAAGCCTCATGAGCGAGTGGAAAAAAGCTACTGCTTAAATACCTAATTGATACATGAAATAGCAATCCAAGAGGAATCCACATGGACTTAGGCGGGTACTTCGGAATACTCATTGGCGTCTTAATGACGACCACATTTGTTACTCTCGTTCTAATTCTGCTCAACGCTTATTATGGCAAAGACGAGAAAGACAATAACGAATAAGACCAATCCCTTTTAATCTAAGTTCTTTTCAAAAAGACAATTTAAAACTGCAAAGAATTTTAAATCAGACCCCGCTAGTTAAATCCAAGGCGGCAAAAGTTACCCAATGAGTCTTGAAACAATAATTCAACAAATCCTTGAAAAGCGACCAGAAATCACGCGGGAGGGACTTCTCAACAGATTGGCTTCTGCCAGAGACATGACTGGAGGACTCATTGCCGACACATCACTTTTAAGAATGATTGCTGCAGAACTCAACATAGATATTCCCAACGAAAATGGAGAATTCAAGCACAGACTTTCACTTGGGCATCTGGTAGCTGGTTTAAGCAATGTCACCGTAACTGGTAGAATTGTAGCTATCAGTCCGGTCCGAACCTTTGAAGGCGTGAAAGCTGGGAAATTCGCTAGCGTTTCAATTGCCGACAACGACGGCATTCTCAGAGTAATTATGTGGAACGAAAGAACAGCCCTTATCGAATCAGGCGAATTAAAAATAGGACAAATTGCAAAATTCATTCACGGTTACACTAAAGCAGATCGCTTCGGCACCCCAGAATTGCACATTGGTGAACGTAGCCAAATTGAACCGGCCCCAAAAGACACAAACGATGCAGACTTTCCTTCTATTAGCAAGTTTGCGACCAAGGTGAGCCAAATTGTCCTGGAACAAAAATATGCAAACTTAGAGGGAACTGTAAAAGAAGTCTATTCTGCATCTTCTTTCACAAGGAGTGATCAGACTGCAGGCAAAGTGCTCAGGTTGAAGGTCGCTGATGAAACTGGAACAGTAACGGTTGTTTTTTGGAACGAGAAAGCTGAAGAAATCGAATCCAAATTGAAGAGAGGGGCACACATCCAAATAGTAAATTCAAGAGTCAAACCGAGTCAAAACGGAGATTTGGAACTTCATGTTGATTCATCAGCATACGTAAAGTTGGAAGAAATCCCCAAGCGAATACTCAAAATTGTAGATATATCTGAAGATTCAGGCGATATAACTATTGAAGGTGAGATTGCCTCTTTGCCAGTTTGCCGAGAAGTGAAAACTCATAAGGACGAGTTAGTTAAATTGACTGCTTTTGATTTAAAGGATGAGACTGGTCTCCTGCGGGTAACAGCTTGGCGAGAACACGCCGATTCAACCTGCAAACTTTTGCTAGGCGAAAAAATTGTATTAGAAAATGTCTACGCAAAAATTGGGTATAATGGAAAAATGGAATTGTCCACACGAACAACTACAGTTGTTACTCGCACTTAGTATTTAACGAATTTTTGCTGCTATTGCTCTGCGAGAAACCTGTCAGAAGTGGTACTGATTACAAACGCTTAAAACCGCATTGAAATAACGTTCAACCACCAAATATGGAGAGACGAAAATATGAAAAACTTATCAAACAAATCAAGAACAACCTTTCTTGCCTTAATGTTAGTGTTGACGATTGCTGTTCCACTCATGTCAATGCCCATGATCAGCGCACATGATCCTCCGCTAACAATTCCAACCTACGCTTACCTCGAAGTCTATCCAACGCCAACTGGACTTAATCAGCCCGTGAACATATTCGGATGGCTTGATAAATTCCCTCCAACTGCAGACGGTGAATACGGTGACAAGTGGGAAGGTCTGACAGTGACCGTAGGTAAACCTGATGGTTCTACAGAAATTTTGGGACCATATAGCTCTGACCCTGTAGGAACAATTTTTGCAAAATATACACCTTCAATGATTGGCACCTACACGTTCCAGTTTAAATTCCCCGGACAAAAATTAGCGGGCGCAAACCCACCTCCTGGAGGATGGGGCGGTATAGCTATTTTCGGTGGTCCTGACTACATTGGCGACAATTTCGAAGCGAGCACAAGCAAAACAGTCTCAGTGACAGTTCAACAGCAACAAATTCCATCAGAACAAATCACAGCACTACCAAACGGCTACTGGACACGACCGATAACTGACTCAATAACAGGCTGGCAATCAATCGCAGGAAACTGGCTCTCACTGCCTGGAACCTCAAATCAATTTACCACTGCGCCAGAGACCGCTCACATAGTTTGGACGAAACCCATCACTTTTGGCGGTGTTGCCAACGGATTAAGCAATGACGCCTACTACACAGGGTTATCCTACGAAGGATTCTTTAGTCCACCAATTATCATAAGTGGCGTACTCTATTATAATGCACCAAACCCACCAATGTATGGCTTCAAAGCCGTTGATCTGCGAACCGGCGAAGAACTCTGGACCAAGAACGGAACAGGGCCTCAACAACTTGCCGGAGGCTTCCTCAACCAGAACTACCCAATGCTGTCTTTTGGTCAATTACTCAACTATAACTCACCTAACCAACACGGGTATATTCCATACCTGTGGTCAACATACACAACTCCTACTGAGAATCCCTTTGTCAGTGTCAACAATTGGGCCATGTACGATGCATTCTTCTGGTAATTACATATGCACCATCGTGGGCATTCCAGGCGGCGGAGCGTTATTCGGTGCTTCAAACCAATGGGTTGCACCCGATGGAAGCATCCTAATCTACAATGTTGATCTAACTGCCGGCACAATTTCAGTTTGGAACTCGACAGCATGCATCCAAAACTCATACCCTGCAAACTCGCCATTGGCAAACAACGGATACTGGATGTGGCGACCCCCATTAAACGGAATGGTTAACGGCTCCCTTGGAATTACAAGTACAGTGCAACTATCACAGAAGAATTTGCCACCTTTCGCTTCAAATGTTGGAATTGACGCTGCTAACCAAATTATGGTGTTCTCGACAGGGATGGGTGTCCTTGGGATGGCTTCATATCCAACATCAGCCACTTTTACGCAATTCGGCGTTAGCCTCAAACCATCCAGCCTCGGTCAAGTCCTCTGGACAAAAGACAATCCCTGGCCAACAGGTAACCTCACACTAGGCGTAAACGCAGTAGCCGACGGTGTAATCGCAGTTTTTGCCAAAGAGACATGTCAATGGTACGCATATAGCTCCACAACAGGCGAAAAACTCTGGGGGCCATCAGAATCCGAGACAAACTTGCATGTATACGGCGTGAGCACTCAAATCGCATATGGCAAACTATACTCATCTGACAGTATAGGTGAGGGAGGAACAGTATACTGCTATGACTTAAAAACAGGTGCTCTTCAATGGAGCAAACTGTCGGAATCCATGGGCAACACAGGATATTGGCCAAACAGTCCAGTCTCAGTTGG
Organism: Candidatus Bathyarchaeota archaeon; assembly: GCA_963735905.1. Lineage (GTDB taxonomy): Archaea > Thermoproteota > Bathyarchaeia > Bathyarchaeales > Bathycorpusculaceae > JADGNF01. Next base: position 318,482 of record CAVTMS010000015.1, read on the forward strand.
AACAATAGCCGACGGCAAACTCTACATTTATGGTGATGAACACTCGCCAGGACCAACTTTGGAACCAGGATTCAAACTCAGAGCCTGGGATGCAAACAACGGAAACGAACTCTGGAGCATACCCTTCTGGGCAAGCGGCGGATTCAGTGGAAGACTTGCCATAGCAGACGGCTACCTCGTAGCGCTCAACGCATATGATAATCAAATCTACAGCTTCGGCAAAGGCCAAACGGTTACAACAGTTACCGCAAACCCCGCTGCAACAAGCCAAGGTTCGACCGTTCTAATCCAAGGCACAATCACCGACCAATCTCCAGGCGCAAAAGGGACTCCAGCAATCGACGACCAATACATGAACCAATGGATGGAATACATATACCAACAGCAACCTAAGCCTTCAAACGCCAACGGCGTCTCAATTAAGCTTACCGCAGTCAGCTCAAGCGGAGCAGTCACTCAAATAGGCGCAGTAACAAGCGATTCAATGGGCCAATTCAAAAGTTCATGGACCCCTCCAACCAACGACATGTATACCATAACAGCTACCTTTGGAGGCAGCAAGTCTTACTTCGCATCTTCTGCAGAAACAGGTTTAATCGTAGGTGCAGTGTCAAATGGAACTGCTGCGAAAGCGACGACATCCAATGACAACATTGCTTTCTACATACTGGGCGCGACAATTGTTATCCTAATTGCGTTAGCTTTGGTTACAATAGTGCTTAAGCGAAAACAGTAGTTAGCAAAAACTAAAACCCCTTTTCTTTTTTTTAACGATAATTCTTGGTTATAAAAAAGATGAATAGCAAAGGGCTGAATGGGCTTTGGAAAGTAGTGATAATTTAGAAGTCTCGGAGTTACCATTTATCTCTCTCTGAATGTCTCCAAGACTCATCCGAGCCCCAGCAAACCATATCTTGCTGTTCCTTTTTCCAATTGATATCATGGAATACGCGGATAGTTTTTATTTGAAGCAGTATTGTCCTTTTTAGATATGGTGAAAAGAGACGCCTGCCTTCACTGTTAAGAAAGAATTCTTTGCATGGATCAAAGAAGGCAAAAAGACAATTGAATTACGCAAAGGAAACGCGTCTCGAGGGGAAATTGCTGTTTTCTTATCAGGCAGAAATTATTTGCGACTTTCAATAACAAGGAAGGAAACGGGATCGCTTTCCGACGTAATCAGAAGAGGATAATTATAGAAGAATAATTCCTTCAGCTGAAAAGCTGCAAGATGCCTTAAATTATCTTAAGGCTATCTATAAAACCGACCAAGGTCTTTTTACGGCATATTATGTTGAACGAATAGTAAACTAATTCTTATTTAGAGACTTACCAACTTCGTAATACAATCATGGTGTTGGTTTTCATAATTCCTTCCACACGGCGAATTTTCTCCACGCATTCATTAACTTCCACCACATTCATACCGCCGATGACTGCAACAATGTCGTATTCCCCTGTCACTTCGTAAACAGTTTCTACGTTCAAAATTTCATGTATTCTTTTGGAGACTTCTTGAGTAGGAAGCGAAGGGTTTACTGAAAGAAATGCGATAGCTTCTGCACCTTCGGCAACACTAACCTTAACAGTGAAACTTCGAATGATTCCCGTTTCAGAAAGCGTCTTAATTCTTTTTCTGACAGCCCCTTCAGACAAGTTTACTTTTTTTCCAATACTTATGTATCCGGCTCTGCCGTCGCCTTTTAGAATTTTGATAATTTCTCGGTCTATATCGTCCAATTGTATCCCTATTGTGTGTATTGCAGGGAAAATTTAACGATTTCTGAACTTTGCGTAAATGAGAAGTACGGATTTCGTTGTAAACTGACCTTTAGAAAGGATTTTTCGAGTTTTCTTGAGGTTTTCATTGTATCATTTAGAACAATAGAAGTCTAATATGTTACAAATAAGTCGCAATGTTTAAAAGGTGCGGGGGTAACTCAGAAAGATATTTCGGATAAAAAAAAGTGAAAATAAGATGAGTAAAACATCAAGCTTGGAAGCACAAGAGGTGAAGGTAATGAAAGCTAAATGCCCCGATTGTGACGCCGACCTAGACGTTCCAAAAGACACAAACAAAGGCGAAATACTCAGCTGCCCTGGCTGCGGACTCGAACTCGAAGTTAAAGAAGTAAACTGCGGCTGCGTTAACCTTCAGGAACTAACTCTAGAAGGAGAAGACTGGGGCGAATAAACAGTATCCACAAAAGGCAGAAAAACCACACAGGATACTTGGTCTGAACTCATCTCCCAAATCTTTGTTTAATCTAATTCTATCACAGGAAGAGACCTAGATGAGCATTGGGCTTCTTTATGAACGGTCAGAAAACGACGAAAATGGAATAAAGCTAACCGCCGAAGAAATGGGCGTAGACTTAACTTTTATCCCATTCCGCAAAATAGCGGTTTCAATAGGAAAGGATAACTTCAGCTTTACAAGCAAGGGAAAAGATTACACAAATACAATTAAAGACCTAGCAGTGATTCTTAATCGCGCTCAAAGCAAGAACCGTCGACTCTACGCTGCTAATACAATGGAAGTTTTCGGAAAAAAAGTGATTAACCCTTCCTCCATAGAATTTGAATGCTACAGCAAATTTCGTACCCTGATGCATTTGTGGGCTGTGGGTCTTCCAATTCCAAAGACTGCCTACGTGCCCTGCGATCCTTATGACACTACTAAAGATGGTAGAAGAATCCGTAATGAACCCGACATTGCAGATCTCCTCGAAAAGGAAATCGGCAAAAACATAGTCATTAAACCTGACGCAGGTACTCATGGAAAAGGGATTGTACTATCCACTAACCGTGAGGAATTAACAACAAATATAGAGAAAACTGAGCCTTCAATTATTAATCCAGTTGGCATTGTGGCTCAAGAACTCATAGAAAAATGGTTCTATGACCTCAGAATTATCATTTACAAAGAAAAAAGAAAAGATCCAGTTTGTCACCCAATAGCTTTGGCTAGAGCAGGATTCAACGATTTCAGAACTAACACCTTTTTGGGCAACCTCGTCTTCGACGCCAAATTGCCACAGCATATACGAGAACTTTCGGTAAGATGCGGCAAAGCATTGGGACGAGAACATGACGCATGGGTCTTCGCAATGGACGCTATGATAAATGTGAGTAACAACAAAAACGCTGACGATGAAAGTCTGAAAACCGAACTTGCAAAAGCAGCAGAATCATTTGACGCAGTGAAAAAAGTAAAAAAGGACGATATCCGACTGCGTGACTTCAAAACTTGGAATGTCACGTTGGAGAAAGCCGTTGAAGGTTACAAAGGCACTGAAGCCTATGCAAAAGTAAAAAACGTAATTGAAGAAAACGTGGACTCCAACAGAACACGTATAGTTTTCCACGAAGCAAATTCATGCCCTGAATTTTGGGAGCAAACCCGTACAATAACCGGCATGAACGTCGCGGTCCCTTTGTTAAAGGGCGCGCTAAGTCTCATCTAATTAAGAATAATAGGTGAAAAAATGATGCGAATAGGAATAATCGGTGGTTCAGGATACGTCGGGGGAGAACTCCTTCGCTTACTTCTGCTTCATCCACAAGTAGAAGTGACCATGGTCACAAGTCGCCAAAGCGCAGGAGAATACATCTTCAACGCCCACCCAAACCTTCGAGGACTCACTCAACTAAAATTTGTTCCCCAAGACATTGCGGAGCTCCAAAAGAATTGTGATCTAGTCTTTACAGCAACTCCACATGGCGGCAGCGTAAACCTAGTTCCCAAGCTCCTCGAATCGGGACTAAAAGTTATAGACATGAGCGCAGACTTCCGCCTGAAAAATCCAATGGATTATGAAACTTGGTACGGTTGGAAGCACACACATCCTGAACTTCTTAAGGAGGCTGCATACGGCTTACCCGAATTGCACCGAGAAGAAATTAAAAAAGCACGTCTAGTTGCTTGCCCAGGATGTATGGCTACTGCGACAACTCTCGCTATAGTTCCAATAGTCAAAGCAGGATTAGTCGACAACAATTACTTAATCGCGGACTTGAAAGTTGGCAGTTCAGGTGGAGGTAGTAAACCTACCGCAGCTTCACACCACCCGGAAAGATTCGGTGGCGTACGCCCCTATAAAGTAACTATGCATCGTCATATTGGCGAAGTTGAACAAGAACTCCAAGCATTCACAACCGACCCAATTAAAATCTCGTTCACACCACACGCTGTCAACATGGTCCGTGGAATACTAGCTACTGTTCATGCTTTTTCGAAACAACCCTTGGCAGCCAAAGATCTATGGAAAGCATTACGAGCCGCATATGAAAGCGAACCTTTCATACGCTTCGTCAAATACCAGAAAGGCTGCTACCAGCTTCCCGATCCTAAAGTCACCCAAGGGACGAACTACTGCGACATCGGGTTTGAAATTGACTCGCACTCAAACCATCTGCTGATGTTTTCCGCAATTGACAACATGGTTAAAGGCGCTTCTGGTCAAGGCGTACAATGTCTAAACCTTTTGATGGGTATCGACGAGACCACCGGCTTAAAAAGTGCAGGCTTCCATCCGATGTGATCCAAAATGTTACTTGTTATTAAAATGGGCGGAAGCATTCTAAAAGAGGGCGCCTCAACCGCCCTCATATCCGACCTTAAAAATGTGCTCGCAGAAAACAAAGCTATCATCGTTCATGGCGGCGGTGTAGAAGTCACGGAAATCGCGAGCAAACTTGGTAAAGAACAAAAGTTCATAATTTCCCCCGAAGGCTTTCGAAGTCGCTACACTGACAAAGAAACAATTGAAATCTACAGCATGGTGATGGCGGGAAAAATCAATAAACAAATAGTTCTAGCCCTGCAAAGCCAAGGAATCCCTGCAGTAGGGCTGAGCGGGTTAGATGCACAAATCCTTAAAGCTGAACGCAAAAAACGCTTAATAGAAGTGGATGAGCGTGGGCGTAAAAGAGTGATAGATGGTGGCTACACTGGAAAAATCACTCAAGTCAACACTGACATAGTCAAGCTTTTGCTAGAGAAGGGCTATACCCCAATAGTGACGCCTATTGCAATGAGCGAAGAATTCGAGCCTCTTAATGTGGACGGTGACCGTACAGCCGCCATTATTGCGGGCGCTCTAAAAGCTGATAAACTTATTCTCCTCACAGATGTTCAAGGATTAATGCTGAAAGGAGAACGAATACCTAAAATTAGTTCCGGTGAAGTCAAAGAAGTTCTATTAAGTATAGGCGCAGGGATGAGCACCAAGGTTCACGCTGCCCTCGAAGCTCTCAATGAAGGGGTTGGAGAAGTTCTGATAACATCAGGAACCGAAGGAACTCCTATAACTTCGGTTCTAAAGCATGAAACGGGAACCGTGATAACTCGTGAATGACCAAGAAATTATGAGTGCAGAAGATAAGCTGATGGCAAACGTCTTCGCTAAGCGCCGAATAGTCATAACTAAGGGTAAAGGAGCAATTCTTTGGGACATCAATGGCAAAGAATACGTAGACTGCATGGGCGCATACGGGGTTGCTCTACTAGGACATTGCCACCCACGAGTAGTTGCCGCTATTCGTGCTCAAGCGGAACAATTGATTTCTTGCCACGCCAGCCTCTATAATGACAAACGCAGCGAATTCCTGCAAAAACTAGCAAGCATAACCCCGATGGGACTAAACAAAGCATTCCTCTCGAATAGCGGTGCTGAATCAATTGAATGCGCTATAAAACTTGCCCGTAAATATACAGGCAAACCCGAAATTATTGCCATGATGGGAGCATTTCATGGCAAAACAATGGGAGCCCTTTCAGCGACTTGGGACAAAAAGTATCGCGAACCCTTCATGCCGCTAGTGCCTGAATTCAAACACGTTTCACCCGATAATCTGGAAAAAGTTAATGAAGCGATAACCGAAAAGACTGCGGCGGTTTTGGTTGAACCTATTCGCGGAGAAGGGGGCATACGAGTTCCCCCAGATGGGTACTTACCTGGATTGCGAGAAATCTGCGAAGAAAAAAAGATCCTTCTAATTTTCGATGAAGTGCAGACAAGCTTTGGCCGCACGGGAAAATTATTTGGTTGCGAAAACTGGAACGTAATTCCCGACATAATGACCCTGGCAAAACCATTTGCCGGTGGTTTGCCAATTGGCATAACTGTTGCAAAAGAAAATGTAATGTCTGCATTCAAACTCGGAGAACATTCAACAACATTTAGTGGTAGCCCACTTGTATGTTCTGCTGGATGCGCTGCTATTGACGCCCTAGTATCAGAAAATCTCGCGGAAAAAGCGTCGATCACTGGAAAATACTTCAAGAATGGACTCGAAGCCTTGCAAGAAAAGCACAAGATTGTCAAAGAGGTGCGCGGCATGGGATTAATGCTCGGCATAGAACTTAGATTTGATGTCCTCAATATTATACTCAAATGCGCAGATCAAGGTGTGCTTATGTTGGATGCAGGAAGGAACGTACTTCGTTTTCTGCCTCCACTAGTTATAACGAAAACGCAAGTGGACAAAGCCCTTGCCGTTCTCGATGTGGTTTTAGGAGAAGAAGAGAATGCAAGAGCAAACCAAAGCAGTACGCCTACTAACTAATCTGCTGGGTATTTACAGTCCCAGCGGCAAAGAAGAAGACATAGCCAATTTCCTTGCCGGTGAAATGCGTAAATTGGGGTTTCAAGTCGGTGTCGATGCCCTTGGAAACGTAATCGGTGTCATCGGCGAAGGCGAACCCACAATTTTCTTATGCGGTCACATGGACACCGTACCTGGATACCTTCCACTTCGTGTGGAGGAAGGCAAAATCTACGCTCGCGGCGCCGTAGATGCGAAAGGACCGTTGGCTTCAATGGTAATGGCTGCCGCTGAAGTTGCCAAGGAACCAGCCTTTGAAGGCAAAGGCAAAATCTTGGTTGCAAGCGTCGTTGAAGAAGAAGCCACCAGCCGCGGCGTCAAGCACATTATTACGCAGGGTATAAAAGCTGATTATGCCATTTTCGGTGAACCCAGTGGCGTAGAAAACATAACAGTAGGCTACAAAGGGCAAATCCAGCTTAAAATCGTTTGCAAAACAGTAACAGGGCATTCTTCTACACCGTGGCTCTACGAGAATGCTTTGGAAAAGGCTTACGAGGTCTGGGCAAGCGTCAAAAACAGTTTTCAAATGGATCCGAAAGAAAGCCCTTTCAACGCTGTCACCGTATGCCTCACCAAAATGGCTGGCGGTAGAGCAACCTCAGTGATCCCGTTTGAAGCCGAAATGCATATTGACGTTCGAATTCCGCCGTTATTTACTTCGACACAGGTTTATGAAGTTATACAAAGACTCATCACTCAATACCAGTCAGCTAACCCGAAAGTCAACGTAAAAGCCTCTGTGGAGGACACGGTAGAGCCATTCGAGGTTAACAAAAGCTCACCATTAGTGCACGCACTGTCCTCTTCGGTACGTAAAGTGCTCGGCAAACCCGCAACTTTGCTGCGGAAAACAGGCACAGGCGACATGAACATATTGGGGCACGCAATGAACATGCCCATCGTTACCTATGGACCAGGCGACAGTCACCTTGACCACACAGTAGACGAACACATAGTTATAGCTGAGTATTTGGCAGGCATAGAAGTTTACAAAGAAACCCTCCTGAAACTTGCGGAACTACATAGCTACAAGAACGGCAAAAATAGCGGAGAAAATCAGCAAGCTACTATCTGATTTTCTCAAGTTTATCTTCCTTTATTTAATTTCTTTGAAAAACTTTGAAATTTCTCAATCAGGTGTAATTAGTTCCACACAAAATCGCACATTTTGCCCAAAAAATAAGTGCCTAAAGAATCTCTACGTATTTATTTATTGTAAAAAAGTTAGGAATGAAGGAAAAAAAAATTCAGAACTAGTTTTTGTCGAGTTTAAACTCTTCGTGAATTGCGCGGACAACAGCTGCGCCGTCTTTCTCCTTAACCACGAACGATATGTTCAGTTCAGAACTGCCCTGTGCTATCATGCGGATGTTGATTCCTTTTTTGGCGACAATGCTGAAGATCTTTGATGCAACACCTAGTGTGCCTTTCATGTTAGCGCCCATCACTGCAATGACTGCGACGTCGTCTTCTGTTGTGACTTCGCTGACTATGCCGCCTCTATCTAGGAGCGCAATTTCTATGTTACTGATGGCTCTTCCTAATAGCCCGCGTTTGATTACCATTGATATGTTTGCTTCGGAGGCGGCGGCAGAAATCATCATTACATTGATGTTGTTCTTACCCAGTACGTCGAAGACTTTAGCGTAAGTGCCTGGGGCGCCAACCATTCCTGCTCCATAAATGTTTAGCATGGCGACGTCTTTTATCATGGCGACTGCCTTTACAGCTTCTTTTGCTTCAGCTTGAGGTTCTTTTGTAATGAGTGTGCCTTGGTTGTCTGGGTGGAAAACGCTGCGTATCCTGACTGGGATGTTTTCTTTGATGACTGGTCCCAGGGCTCGTGGGTGCATGGCTTTAGCCCCGAAAATTGCCATTTCTGTAGCTTCCTGATAGCTAAGCTGAGGTAGCATTCTTGCGGCTGGAACGATTTTTGGATCTGTGGTCATTATGCCGTCTACATCAGTCCATATCCAGATCTCGTCAACTTGCAAAGCTACGCCAAGAATTGTCGCGGTATAGTCAGAGCCGCCACGACCCACCGTGGTCACTATCCCATCCTGGTTTGCTGCAATGAAACCTGTAACTACTGGAATTATTCCCTTCTCGAGAAGTGGTCCAACTCTTTCCCGTATCAGGTGAGTGGTGTAATTCATAAGAGGGTCAGCGTCGCCAAAGTTTGAATCTGTCACAATGCCTGCTTCTTTGCCGGTGAAGCATTGGGTTTCAAGTTTGTGATCTTTTATAGCTCCCCAAACAATTGGAGCTGACAAACGTTCTCCAAAGGAAACAACGTAGTCTTTGGATTTTGGGGACAGTTCACCGACATAACATATGCCCGTTAAGACTTTTTCTAGTTCAGCGATGGTTTTTTCTGTGATTAAGGTAACTTCTTTTTGGATTTGTTTGCTAGAGATAGCTGCTGAAACTGCTTCCAAGTGTTTTTGAAGAAGTTTTTTTGTGAAGTCTTCAATGTTTTTTTCATCGCTTCTCTTGGCTTGGCAAGCGATTTCAAACAAATTATTCGTAACACCTGCCAATGCCGAAACAACGACGGCAACTCTGCAATCGTTCTTAGCATTCTGTGTAACTAACTCGGCTACATGGCGTATGTTTTCGCCTGTGCCTACACTCGTTCCACCGAACTTCATCACTATCTTCATTTCAAATTCAGCTCTTTTTCTTTAGGTCAGTAGTTTGGTTGCTAACTTATGTCTTATGTCTAATAGGTCTCTTAAAACTGCACTGGCAGTCTCCACTCCACCAGCACCTCTTCCGACAAGGGTTTGTTCTCCCGCAAATTCTGTAGAGAATGTTATCGCGTTTAGGACTCCGCTGACGCACAAGGGGTTGTTTTTCGGTATTTCTGTAGGTTTTACAGTTGGCTTATCACCGTCTATTGAGCCGATCAGCTTGATTGTGTTGCCCCTTTTTGAAGCTTCATCAAGCGTTAGTAAAGTTACATCACGGATGCCTGTCCTATCAACGTCTTTTAAGGTTATTTTTTTGTTCATTATCCAGTTTGACAGAATCACTACTTTGCAGGCGGTATCAAATCCGTCAATATCCATGGAGGGTTCTCTTTCAGCGTAACCAAGTTTCTGTGCGTTTGTTAGCGCTTCTTGGAAAGTTACGCGGTTTTGGGACATTTCGGTTAGTATGTAGTTTGTTGTACCGTTTAGTATCCCTCGTATGGCAAGGATTTTGTCGCCTGCAAGGCATCTTTTGGCAAATTCAAGCATAGGTGTTCCGCCGCCGACAGTGCCACTAAATCGAAGGTAAACATTGTTAAAATCGGCTAATTCTGTAAGAGCCGGCATGGCTAAGGCTAACGGACCTTTGTTGGTTGTTACAACGTGTTTCCCGGTTTTGAATGCTTTAGTGATGTGTGATAGTGCAGGTTCACCGTTTTTGATGTTTACGGGGGTAACTTCGACAACTACTTCTGCTTCAACGGATTCAATAACATCTAGAGCTGGTATTCCTGGGCGACCAAACTCAGGATCTGCGGATATAGGATACCCTTTTTTCTTAATTGTCTCTAGCTTTTCAGGACTAAAACCTCTTGGGTTTATGACTGCGCCATCTATATCGGCGATGGCTACGATTTTTGGGTTAAACCCATAATCTTTAACTTTTTCTACATATCTTTGGGCAAGAATGGTGGTTACGCCCTTACCGACTACGCCATAGCCGACTAAAATAATCCTCATGCAATTCTCACCTTGCTCGAATTTCCACTTGAGGCTTTAACCCTAAAGCGTTTTCTATGGCTGTCATTTCTGCTTCAACTTCAATTGGTTTTTCGCTCATCTTAACAGCCGTGTCTGGATCTTTGAGTCCGTGTCCCGTTGTTACGCAGACGACTCGTTCGTCTTTGCCAATTACGCCGCTGTTAATTAGTTTGATGAGACCTGCGATGGATGAAGCGCTTGCTGGCTCAACGAAGATCCCTTCGACACGAGCCAATAGTTTCTGAGCGGCGAGGATTTCTTCGTCTGTAACTGTTTCGGCTGTACCGCCACTGTTGCGAATAGCGTTGACAGCTTTCTTCCAGCTTACGGGTGCGCCTATGCGGATGGCAGTTGCGAGAGTTTCAGGCGTCTTGACAGGAACCATTTCGTTACTTCCTGTTTTAATCATTTGAGCGATGGGCGCTGAACCTGCAGCTTGAATACCTGTCATTTTTGGGAGTTTTTTAATAAGCCCGAGTTTCTGGTATTCTGTGAACCCTTTCCAAATAGCGCTTATGTTTCCAGCGTTGCCCACGGGCACGACGATTCGATCGGGTGCTTCGCCTTCAAGTTGGTCGCAGATTTCAAAGCCTAACGATTTTTGTCCTTCCACTCGGAACGGATTAATGCTATTGAGCAAGTAAATGCTGGGATGCTTCTCTGCGATTTTGAAAACAAAATCCAATGATTGATCAAAGTTGCCTTGAACTTGGAGAACTTTAGCACCATAAATCATGGCCTGCGAGAGTTTTCCATAAGCAATCTTGCCTGAAGGAATCAACACTGTACATTGCATTCCAGCCTTTGCCGCATATGCTGCCAATGAAGCGGAAGTGTTGCCCGTGGAGGCACAAATTACGTTTTTAGCTCCCAATTCGTTAGCTTTCGAAACTCCAACGGTCATGCCCCGATCTTTGAAGCTTCCTGTTGGATTTTCTCCCTCATTCTTCACGCATAACTGAACTAATCCGATTTGTCTGCCTAGTTTGTGGCAGGAGTGTAATCCTGTTCCTCCTTCATTTAGCGAAACGATCTTGCTTATGTCATCGATAGGCATGAAATCGTGGTATCGCCACACGGATAGTGGAACGTTACGCCAGTTGCTTTTTTCCAACTTCTCGGATAGTTCTTTGAAGTCATACCTAACTTCTAAGATGTCTCCGCATTTCTTGCAGAAATATATAATCTCATTCAGGTTGTACTTGGTACCACAGTTGATGCATTCTTGATGTGTCACGTTTTCAGTTCTCCACTAAACATACGCCTCTGCCAGGTCTCGTTGCAAACGATGTTGCTTCAAAGCCTGCAGACTTGAACCCTTCTTTCATTGCTGTTGCAACCTTGACAGCATCCGCTTTTTTCTTATTAACTATCGCCAGCATTGCGGGGCCAGCTCCACTTATTGTAACCCCACATGAGCCTGCCTCAATTGCTTTTTCTTTGACTATTTGATATCCCGGAATTAAAGATGCTCTTGTAGGTTCAACTATCACATCGCACATAGACTTTCCGATTAGATCTACATCGCCGTTGCAAAACCCGGCAACCATAGCCGCTGCGTTTCCTACATTCTGAACCAGTTTTTCAAGAGGTACCGTTTTAGGAATTATCGACCGCGCTTTTTCAGTTTTGTGCGAGGGAGTAATCATATGCGGAAAAGCAGCACATACGTCCATATTTTCAGGAGCTTTTAGCCTAACTATCTCAAGCGGGTTATAAGACCTTAGAATTACAAACTCGCCACAGATAGTGGCCGAAACGTTGTCTGCATGTTCGGTACCCGCGGAAGCAACCTCGCCTTTAGCTGCTAATGCGATAAGTTGCTCATCTGTTAGTTTAAGGTCAAACAACTTGTTTAGAGCAAAAGCCGCTGCTGCAGCCGATGCTGCGCTGCTGCCTAATCCTCTGCTTGGCCATATCCCTTTTTCTATGCTTATAGTTAAACCGGTTTTCAGTGAAAACTCTTCTGATCATGTAATTTGCAACGACCCCGGCTGTATTTCGAATGGGTGATTGTGAAATAGTGTCGGCTTTAACTCCCGAAATTTGAATTTTTATTCCGGGGGTTTGTGCAATGGCAATTGTTACTTTGTCGCTTGGATGTTCCAAGGCTAAGCCGAAAACATCGAACCCCGGACCCAAGTTTGCGCTTGTGGCGGGTGATTTTACAGTAACTTGGCTTAACGTCAAGGTTTTCATCACAGGCTTTGAAATGTATTCTACATCAATTATTAAAATTGTTTCGTTCTTGTTAGCCAACTAGATTTGTTAGCGCCTCATATGCTTTGAGGCTGTCTTTTTTCTCCACTACGATTATTGTTTCTGTCCAGCATGATATGAACTCGACAATGTTCACGTTTTGTTCGGCTAGAAGTGCTGTTAAGAACGCGACAACTCCAACTGTAGCTTCAAGTTCTTCAGGAGAGTTTACTATGATCATGGTGCAGTTATCATGTTTGACCAATGTGCTGATCCTTTCTGGCAAATCTGCCTTATCTAACAAATACACGAATTTTCCAGGTAGATCAACTTTCATTCCGTTTTTTGCTTCAATTTCCTTGGCGGTAATAATGACGCTCTTTTGGTCGTAAAGGGTGATCCCGCTTCGTTTGAGAAGGCTGAGGACTTTTTCTTCTCTTTTCTGCTTGTGTTTCTGAAGTTCTTCAGCGAATCTGCGGAGTGCAGCTTTGGTTGCCGTTGCGTTACCCGTTTTTAGTTCTTCTCGGATTTGACGGCTTAATTCGCTGAGGTTAACTATTCCTTTCTCTAGCGCTTCGAGCAAATAGGGCTTGTTTCTGAGATAGTTGCGGACGTTTTGAGCAGTAGTTGTCATGGAACCAAATGTATCAATTAGAACACTTAAAGCTTGTTATGTTACAAAAAAGTCGCAAAGTTTAAAAATACCCCCTGGAAGGTAAGGGGAACAATTTATATTCCAAAAACGGGGGAGCAAATATAACAGAAAAATTCGTGCTAGCATACAGTGGCGGATTAGATACGTCCGTCCTCATCAAATACCTCCAAGAAAAATACAATGCAGAAGTCATTACCGTAACTGTTGACGTAGGTCAACAAGAAGACTTGGTGGCAGCAGCCGAAAAGGCCAAAAAAATTGGCGTTTTTAAACATTATTCAATAGATGCCAAGAATGAATTTGTAACCGACTATATTTTTCCAGCAATAAAAGCAAACGCCCTCTATGAAGGGAAGTATCCGATAAGCACGAGTCTTTCTCGACCATTGATAGCGGCTAAAATGGTGGAAATTGCCGAAAAAGAAAACGCCACAGGCTTAGCCCATGGATGTACTGGACGAGGTAATGATCAAGTTCGCTTTGATGTAACTCTTGGTTCTCTTGCACCTGACAAAAAAATAATTGCACCTGTTCGCGAGTGGGGCATGACCAGAGACGAAGAAATCGCATATGCGAAAACTAAAGGTATTCCTGTTTCTGAAGCTGCAAAGAAATTTAGTATAGATGCCAGCTTATGGGGGAGAGCTATTGAATGCGGTTTGCTTGAAGACGCGAGCCAGGAGCCTCCTGAAGATGCTTACGAATGGACTGTCGCTCCTGAGAAAGCTCCAAACAAACCCGAATATGTTATCGTTCAATTTGAAGAAGGTATTCCTGTTGCTGTAAATGGAAAGAAAATGAAACCCCTCGAGCTGATCCAAACTCTAAACGAAATAGCTGGTAGGAATGGTGTTGGCAGAATTGATCACATCGAAGACCGGCTTGTTGGGATAAAATCCAGAGAAGTTTACGAATGCCCGGCTGCCACAGTAATTCTTGAAGCTCACAAAGATCTCGAGAAAATGGTAATGACTCGTCATGAAGTTCTTTTCAAGCAGCAAGTTGATTCCCAGTGGGTCTTTCTAGCTTACACTGGTTTATGGGTAGATCCATTGAAGGATGATCTCGATGCTTTCATAAACAAATCACAAGAAAACGTAACCGGTGAAGTCCGATTGAAACTGTTCAAAGGCGGGCTACAAGTTGTTGGACGTTCATCTCCAATGTCGCTATATGACAAGAATCTAGCAAATTATAACATAAAAACTTCCTTCAACCAATCTTATTCAAAAGGTTTCATCGAACTATGGGGTCTCCAAACCAGAATGTACAACGCGTTAAAACGTTCAACAAAGAAAAAGAAAGGTTCAAAGCCAACATAGTACCTTGGGTCAAAAAGGCCAATTTTGGGAGGCTTTGGTGAAGTGTCAAAAATATTGCATGGTGGTCGACTAAAATCAGTTCGCGAAGATGTAGCGAGGTTCACTTCATCAATTAAAGACGACGCACGCCTATTAAATGCCGTAGTTGCCATCAACAAAGCACATGTTGTCATGCTAACAGAACAAAAAATCATTGCCAAACAAGATGGAGTTGCACTTTTGGCTGCATTGGATAAGAATTCGGAATTGACTTTGGATACGTCAATGGAGGATGTTCACATGGCCGTTGAAGAGGCAGTTCTCAAAGAAGCCGGAACCCAAGCCGGTGGAAATCTGCATATTGCTAAAAGCCGAAACGACCAAGTCGCCACTGCCTTACGCATGACACTTCGCAACGAACTAATCGCCCTCATGCGATCAATTGCTCATGTGCAAGAACATTTAGCGGAAGTAGCAGAAGAACATCTAACAACTGTCATCCTAGAATATACTCACCTTCAACCAGCCCAACCTGTGACCTTCGCTCACTATCTCATCTCTTACATTGATTCATTAGAACGCGACATGCAAAGAGTCCAAGGCGCATATTCAAGAGTGAACATGTGCCCATTAGGTGCTGCTGCTCTTGCGACTACAAGTTTTCCGATTGATAGAGATCGCACAGCGGAACTTCTAGGCTTTAGAGGCCTAGTGGAAAACTCTATTGACGCTGTTGGCAGTCGAGACTTCATCGCAGAAACCCTCGCTGCTTTAACCTTAACCTCCGTAAACCTAAGTCGTTTGTCAGAAGACCTCATTATTTGGAGCTCCCCAGACTTTGGAGTAGTCGAGTTGCCTGACGAGTTTACTAGCACTAGCAGCATTATGCCTCAAAAGAAGAATCCTGAAGTCTTGGAGGTCATCCGAGCAAGAGCCAGTCACGTGATGGGCAATTTTGTTGCAGTAACAGCTGCGATGAAAAGTTTACCTTCAACGTATAACTTGGATTTCCAAGAGATTACTCCAAAACTTTGGGAATCAATTGACAGTGTTCGCGCTTCATTGGACATGATTCATAAACTCATGCCAAAGATCAAGGTAACTGCGGATGTTACGGAAAAATCCCTCAAAAGCTTTGTCGCAGCAACAGAATTGGCAAACATTTTAGTACGCAAATATAACATCCCTTTCCGATCAGCTCACAAAATTGTTGGATTGCTCGTAAAAACTCTTATAGGCACAAAGTTAACCTTTGCGGAGGCGACGCCGAAGATGGTGCAAACGGCTGCCGAAGAATCCACTGGAATTAAGTTAAGTTTCAAAGCTGAAGACCTTAAAACTCTAGCAGATCCCCTTAAGCTCGTTGAAGTTTGCAATGTTAAAGGCGGTCCAGCTCCAATAGAAGTTAAGAGGGCACTATGCGAACGTGAGAAGAACGTTCTTCGAACCAAATCCAATATATCCAAGATGGACAAGGAACTTGAAGAAGCTGAAAGCAAATTGGACGCTACCGTAAATTCGTATCTCCAAACGAAAAAAAGTGAAAACAATACGTTTAAAAATAATACTTGATAGGTAGAATAGGGCTTTGGTCCAACAACTTAACTCCTGCAAAAGCAAGAAAGCGGCGCTAGTTTTAGAAGATGGCACCCTTTTCATTGGAAAAGGCTTTGGGGCCTCAAGAAAATTAACCGGCGAAGTAGTATTTTCAACCTCAATGGTCGGATACCCCGAGGCGCTAACGGATCCCTCCTACAAAGGGCAGATTTTAACATTGACATATCCACTTGTGGGAAACTACGGTGTTCCGTCGAATGACCTTAACTTGGGGGTTCCGATGTATTTTGAATCCGATAGGATCCAAACTTCTGGCTTGATAATTCACGAACTTTGCACCGAACCTTACCACTGGGCGTCATCTCGAACTTTGGACAAGTGGTTGCAAGACGAGAATATTCCTGGAATTTCGGGCGTGGACACGAGAAGACTCACTAAGAAACTCCGAACTCACGGTGTGATGCTCGGCATAATCAAGGTTTGTGACGAAGGAGAAGAACTTAATCTCGAGGATCTATTAAAGGAAGCCAAGCATATTCCAGATCCCAACTCAACTGATCTGGTGAAAGAGGTCTCAGTGAAAGAGCCAGTTCATTATGAAGTTGAAGGAAAGCATACAGTCGTCTTGATTGACTGTGGAGTTAAAAATAATATTATCCGCAACCTTCTCAAACGTGGTATAAGCGTAATCCGAGTTCCTTACGATTATTCCGCCAAAGATATTCTTGCATATAATCCAAGTGGCGTTTTCTTAAGCAACGGACCTGGAGACCCCAAGAAGTGCGTTAAGACTATCGAAAGTGTCAGGGAGATTGTTGAAAAAGTGCCATTGATGGGCATTTGTTTGGGTGCTCAGATTTTGGCTCTTTCGCAAGGAGGGGACACTTACAAACTAAAGTTTGGGCATCGTAGCCAAAACCAACCTGCTCTGGATCTGAATAATAATCGGTGCTACATCACGACGCAAAATCACGGTTATGCAATTGATACTGAATGTTTCTGCAGAATTCCTCTGGAGCCATGGTTCATAAATGCTAACGACAAGACTATCGAAGGAATTAGGCATAAGAGTAAACCTGTTTTCGCTGTACAGTGGCATCCTGAAGCGTCTCCGGGGCCTTATGACACTGAATTCCTCTTTGATATCTTCACTAGAAATATGGAGGCGCCAAAGTAATGCCCAAATTTGAATGGATTAAGAAAGTTCTAGTTCTGGGAAGCGGTGCCATAAAGATTGGAGAGGCAGCCGAATTCGATTACTCTGGCAGCCAATGTCTTAAGGCGCTTAAAGAAGAAGGCATCGAAACTGTTCTAATTAACCCAAACATCGCCACAATCCAGACGGACCCACGTTTATCTGGCAAAGTGTACCTCCTTCCAGTAACTCCTGAATACGTGGAAAAAGTCCTTCAGAAAGAACGACCCGATGGAATCTTACTGGGCTTTGGAGGACAAACCGCTCTAAATTGTGGCATCGAGTTATCCAAAACAGGTATTTTAGAAAAATATAATTGTAAAGTTTTAGGAACTCCCGTTCAAGCAATAGAAGATACGGGCGACAGGCAACGTTTCCGCGAAGCTATGCTCAAAGCAGAAGTGCCCCCATTAAGAAGCAAAGCAGCTACTTCTGTTAGCGACGCACTCGACACTGCCAAAGAAATAGGATATCCAGTAATCATCCGTGTTGCCTACACTTTAGGTGGCAAAGGTGCAGGTGTAGCCCACAACGCGTCGGAACTAAAGGAGATTGCCACCCGAGGAATAGCCCAAAGCAGAATCGGGCAGATTTTGATTGAAGAATATGTGGGCCATTGGAAAGAAGTCGAATACGAAGTAATGCGCGATTACTCAGACAATTGCTTAACCATCTGCAACATGGAAAACTTCGACCCGATGGGCGTTCATACCGGCGACTCGATAGTAATAGCGCCTTCGCAGACCATGACCAACAGGGAATATCATCTTATCCGCTCAATTTCCATAAACGCGATTCGTGCTTTAGGGATAGTTGGTGAATGCAATATCCAATGGGCATTGAATCCAAAATCTGAGGAATGCCGCGTTATCGAAGTTAACTCACGTATGTCTCGAAGTTCGGCGTTGGCAAGCAAAGTAACCGGATACCCTCTTGCTTACATTGCTACGAAGTTGACTATCGGTTACACACTTCCCGAGCTCATAAACAAAGTTACAGAAGTTACAACAGCTTGTTTTGAGCCAGCATTGGATTATATTACTGTTAAGATTCCGCGATGGGATCTCCAAAAATTCAAGTATGCAGATCGTCACATCGGTCCGCAAATGCGATCTGTTGGCGAGGTTATGTCTATTGGGCGCTGTCTTGAAGAGGCCTTGCAGAAAGCAGTGCGCATGTTGGACAATGGCAAGGTGGGGTTAGTTTGTAACCCTGATGACTCGGAGCCTGAGACACTTGAACGGATAAAAGACGCAATTGCCAACCCGACCGATGAGCGATTGTACAAGCTGGTCAAAGCTCTAAAGATGGGTATTTCAATAGAGGAAATCTATCGGCTTAGTGGCGTTGATCCGTTCTTTTTGCATAAGATTCAAAATGTCATTAACATGGAAACACAGTTGCGAACTTTGGAGCTTAAAGACAGCATTGCAAAAGAGACAGTGCGAGAAGCCAAACGCTTGGGTTTCTCCGATGAACAAATAGCAATTTGTACTGAAACTTCCGAGCCTGAAGTACGTCAATTCAGAAAAACTGCGGGAATAATTCCTGCAATTAAGCAAATCGATACTCTTGCAGCTGAGTACCCTGCCAAAACAAATTACCTCTATCTGACTTACGGGGGAGACGAAGACGATATCGAACTCAGCAAGAACAAAAGTAAGGTTCTTGTGCTTGGTGCCGGTGTCTTTCGAATAGGTTCTAGCGTCGAATTTGATTGGTGTGGCGTTAACACAATTTGGGCTCTCAAAAAGTACGGAATCCAAGAAGCCATCATGGTTAATTACAATCCCGAAACCGTTTCAACAGACTACGATGTCTCAGACAAACTCTATTTTGAAGAATTAACTCCTGAACGAATTTTGGATATTTACGAAAAAGAAAATCCTGACGGCGTCATAGCAAGTGTAGGCGGGCAAATCCCAAACACCTTGGCCATGAAACTTGCACATTCCGGAGTAAAACTATTGGGCACCGCAGCGGAAGACATTGACCGCGCAGAGGACCGCTCAAAATTCAGTGAACTCCTCGACAAACTAGATATTCCACAACCCCCATGGAGCCGACTAGCATCAATTGAAGGCGCTAAAATATTCGCAGATGAAATTGGTTATCCTGTAATCGTTAGGCCAAGTTACGTGCTCTCTGGTTCAGCAATGCGTGTTGCCTACGATGAAATCTCTTTGGAAAACTTCCTAAAACTTGCCACAAAAGTTAGTCGCGATCAACCTGTAGTAATTTCCAAATTTATTGTGGGTGCCAAGGAAGTAGAAGCTGACGGGGTTTCTGACGGCGAGACTTGCTTGATTGGAGCCGTAATCGAACACGTTGAGAACGCGGGCGTCCATAGTGGCGACGCGACCATGACAATTCCTGCACAAACACTATCTCCAGATATCTTAAAGAAAGTCGAAGATGCAACTCAGAAAATCGTTAAAGCTCTCCGGATTAAAGGGCCATACAACATTCAATATTTGGTAAAAGATGGCGAAGTCAGCGTTATTGAATGTAACCTTCGTGCTTCACGTTCAATGCCTTTTGTTAGCAAAACACGCGGAGTCAACCTCATTGAATTGGCTACTTTGGCAATGCTAGACAAGAAATTTAGTTTAGCATTAAAAACCTGTGAATTGCCACCTATTCACCATGTGGGTGTGAAGGTTCCTCAGTTTAGTTTTATGCGTCTTAGCGGTGCAGATCCAGTCCTTGGAGTTGAAATGCTAAGCACGGGCGAAGTAGCTTGCTTGGGTGAGAACTTTGAAGATGCTTTTTCCAAAGCGCTTCAATCTGCTGAATTTTGTATGCCTCCAAAAAATGGATCGGTTCTAATAACCGTTGGTGGTGACGAACTGAAGCGTCGCGCAGTGGTGTTGGCGAAGGCGTTTGAGCAGATGGGTTTCAAAATTTACGCTACAAAACACACAGCAGAAATAATGCGTGCAGAAGGCGTAAAAAGCGTTCAAACTCTATACAAGGTCAAGGAAGCGGACGCCAACCCAAACATCTCAGACTACTTGCAGCAAAGAAAAATAGACTTAGTAATCAATGTTCCAATGCCAAATAAGAGAAATAGCTACACCGACGTTCTAACCGATGGATACATTATCCGTCGTGAAGCTGTAGAATTTAACGTGCCCGTAATCGTGAATTTGGAGCTAGCCTCCGCACTTGTTAAGGTTCTCAAACAAAACAATGGAACAACAATTCGTTCATTGAATGAGTACATGGATGCCTTGCCCTGGAAACTCTGGTAGGACAACTCGTAGTTAATGCTGAAATCGGTTGATAAAAATTGAAATATGTGCTTATCGTTGGCGACGGAATGGCCGATTACCCAATTCCGGAGTTAGGCAACAAAACTCCTCTCCAAGTAGCCTACAAGCCAAACATGGACGCTATAGCTGCCAAGGGCAAGAATGGTCTAATCAAAAACGTGCCTGATGATTTGAATCCTGGTTCAGAAACTGCAATCTTGTCTTTGCTTGGTTATGATCCACATATTTATTGTACCGGCAAAGGACCATTGGAGGCTCCAGCTAGAGGAATTAAGCTGGAAAAGAACGATGCAGCATTCAGATGCAACTTGATAACGGAAGAAGATGGTCTGCTTTTGGATTATTCGGCTGGTCATATAACCACGAAGGAAGCCGAACAACTAATTCGAGCAATAAAAGAAGAGTTTGAAACAAAGGGAAAAATAGAGTTTTTTTCCGGCTTAGACTATAGGCACTTTTTGATTTTGAGAGACGTTCCCAACTCCCGTCAAATAGAATGCACTCCACCTCACGACGCTGCCGGAGTCAGAGTCGAAACGGTTTTGCCAAGATCGAAGTCACACGATGTTGATGAGATCGTCAATGAAATGAAAAAGATGATTCTAAAATCCAAGTCTGTTCTTGAGTCTCACCCTGTTAACCTTGACCGAATAAAAAATGGCAAGCACCCGGGGAACATGATTTGGCCTTGGGGCGGGGGACCTAAGCCTTCCATGCCTTCATTCAAGGAAAAATATGGCTTGAAAGCATCAGTGATATCCGCAGTCGACTTGGTCAAGGGAATCGGAACTTACGCGGGCATGCAAGTTGTTAATGTCCCAGGTGCAACAGGTTTATCCGATACAAATTATGAAGGAAAAGCAGATTCTGCTTTGAAAGCCCTCGAAGAAAACGACTTAGTGTTCGTTCATGTTGAGGCGCCTGATGAAGCAGGACATATAAAAGATTATGTTCAAAAGGTTAAAACTATAGAAGACCTCGACAAAAGGCTGCTTGGGCGAATTCTTAACGGACTCAAAGAACCCTATTCAATTGCTCTATTGCCTGATCACCCCACACCCATCAAGGTTGGAACACACACAAGAGATCCAGTTCCATTTGCCATTTCTTCCCCTTTTCTGAAACCTGATGGGGTTCAGAAATTTGATGAATTCGCTGCAAAAGATGGCGGATTTGGATTAATAACAAACGTTTCTCTTATGTCGCTTTTCACTTCCTCAGCGAATTGAGTTTTCATTACCTATTCTGTGTGGATGTCGGGTTCTGTTGCTTTTTCCCATAGCAAATTGAAGTAGTGCTGCATCAATTCGGCAATTGGAGGGTTGTTTGACCACAACATCCCGGAATCCAAGAAAAAAGGTTGGTTGGAGTCAGTAACGACAAGCACTTCTTTTGCGTCAAAAACGGCTAAGGCCGCTTCAGAAAGCTCATTGTCGGTTGGGAAATTGTACCTTACTTGACATGAGAGTCTCTGCAAACATTCTTGGATAATTTTTGGTGAGTTTTCTTTTTCTGTTTTGTTTACGACCCATCTAAGCTTTACACCTCGATTGCAAGCAGCGACAAAGTCTTCTATTTGCGTGGATGTGATTTGAAGAAATCTCTTCCAAGACGTTGAAATATCTATACTTTTTTGGGTTGAAGCAATACATTTTTTTCTTTTTCGCAAGGAGGCTTCTTTTGAAGGTACTAAATAGAACTGACTATTTTCTGTTTGAGATTTTGTTATGTTTTGGTCGTTCCTAATTCTTTCCTCTAATTCCTTGGTTCTTTTTTCGATATCCTTGAATTCCACGGTTTTTCTACTTAAGAGAATTTCCAAGCCCTCTTGAATTGGAATGGCTTTGAATTCTGTCGGCTTAGCCAAGGTTTTTTCAACTAACCCTTTTTCTTCCAATTCGGTTAATACGCGATAGATATCTTGCCTTGCGACTCCAGAACTTTTCCAAATTGCTTTTCCGCTTGCCTTGCCAAGGCTAATTAAAGTCATATAAACTTTGGCCTGAGAATTGGTGAGTCCTAGACGTGATAAGGTTAATGTGTTTTCATCCTGAGGAAACATTGTTGTTTTCTCCAGCTTTGGTTAGGCCACAATCAAGATACTACTGATTTTAGTTTTAAGTTTTTTCGTTGTCAGCGGACTGACTTACGGCTAGAGCTTAAGAGCATTTTGCTTCGAATGAATGTCTACGCAAAAACTAGGAGAGAATTAAGGAAAAATGTACGAAAGGTTATCATCAAAAGGAATGAAAACCCGAGGAAAAACACCTTACGCAATTGCATTGATTCTTCTGCTTTCTCTTTCGACACTCATCTCTATAATACCCGCAGTTAGCGCTCACACACCAGGATGGCAAATTCCAACAATCGCCTTCCTCAACGTTGAACCAAACCCAGTTGGCATAAACCAACGGGTACAGGTTACAATGTGGCTTGACAAAGTTCCACCCACAGCTGCCCAACAATATGGTGACAGATGGGAAAACTTCAAAGTCACGGTAACAAAACCCGATGGCACAACTGAAATACTAGGTCCCTTTACAACGAGCGACGTCGGAGCAACTGACACACTATATACACCCACTGCACTAGGAACATACACCTTCCAACTAAACTTCCCAGGACAGGTTCTAGCCGGTAAAAACCCGCCACCAGCAGGAAACACCAATGCCTTCATCAACGATACGTATATGGCAAGCACCAGTCCCAAGGTATCACTTACTGTTCAACAAACACAAATAACGAATTACCCAACAACACCCCTCCCAACAGGCTATTGGCAACGCCCAATCAACGGCATGAACAGCAACTGGGCATCAATTTCAGGCGATTGGCTTTTGGGCAGTTATGACGGTGCGGGTAACAAGTGGAATCCGTTTACCACGGCACCAAACAGTGCACACATCTTATGGACAAAACCACTAGCTTTCGGAGGCGTTAACGGCGGAAACTATACCGACTGGAACTATTACACAGGACTCGCATACGAAACCAAATTCAGCACCCCAATCATCATGAGCGGCAGACTCTACATGAACCTACCACACAGCACAAGCGCAGGAGCAGGCGGTCTTGCATGCTTTGACCTCCGCACAGGACAACAAATCTGGTGGCTCAACAACACTAGGATATCCTTTGGTCAAGAATATGACTATAATTCACCAAACCAATTCGGTGCAATCCCCTACATATGGTGGGCAAACGGATCAACCTACCAAGTCTATGATCCATTCGACGGCTCATGGCTATTCAACATTGCAAACATAACATCAGGAACGACTACTCTTGGTCCAAACGGTGAGATTCTGGTTTATACTCTAAATGCGGCTCGAGGCTGGGTTTCAATGTGGAACTCTAGCAGAGCCATCATGTATTACCAGAGCATTCTGCCTGGAGGAAACGCTTGGCAATGGAGACCAATGATGCAACTAAACATGGACTGGAAATATGGTGTTCAGTGGAACTACACTACTCTACCAGCTTTGCCAACCGGTGTTTCAGTAGCTCTTTCAAAAGTCAGTTCAGGCGTAATACTTGCCTCATCAGGAAGTATTGCAACACCACAGAACTGGCAATGGGAAGTTGGCTACAGCACAACTGACGGTCACCAACTGTGGACTCAAAACCGCACAACTCCACAGGGCGCAACAACATGGGCACTCATGGGTCCAGCATCTGACGGTGTCTACACAGAATTCCACCAAAACGAAATGTCCTGGTACGGCTTTAGCCTCAATACAGGGCAACAAATGTGGGGTCCAACTGAACCTTACCCAAGAGCTTTCGGCATGTACTCATGGCAAGCTAGCATCGCATACGGTATGCTTCTAGCACTAGACTATGGCGGATATGTTCACGCATATAACATACAGACGGGTCAGAAAGTTTGGGACTTCTACGCTGGATCAAGCGGTCTCGAAACTGCCTACGGCTCATGGCCTCTAAACAACCCAGCACCAACTAGCGCAGACGGCAAAATCTACGTAGTCGATGGTCACGCATACAATCCACCAATCTACAAAGGTTCAAGCATCTACTGCCTTAACGCCACAAACGGAAAGCTCATCTGGAAGAGTTTAGGCTACTACACTTACGACCCAATTGTAATCGCCGACGGAATCTTGCTCGCTTACAGTGTCTACGATGCACAGATACATGCTTATGGCCAAGGTAGAACAGCCACCACTATAACTGCACCAGACGTGGCAATTCCACAAGGAAACCAAGTTCTCATTCAAGGTACAGTCACTGACCAATCTCCAGGACAGACCTGCTTAGGAATCCCCGCAGCCGGAACACCCGCAATCTCAGATGCTAGCATGAGCGACTGGATGGCATACCTATACCACCAGCAACCAAAGCCTACAAACGCCACAGGAGTTCTAGTGAAACTAACCGCCATTGATCCAAACAATAACTGGCAAGATATCGGCACAGTCACAAGTGATGCAAAAGGCAACTTCGCAATCGCATGGACTCCACCAGTTCCAGGCATGTATACAGTAACAGCAACATTCGCAGGGTCAAACTCATACTACGCTTCGGAAGCAGGCACCTCCTTCATCGTGTCAACATCTCCCTCAGCAAAACCAGTAGCAACAGAAGCTCCAACACAAACAATTGCACCCACACTCCCACCAGTTCAAACTGCTTCACCAACATCAACAAGCGCTCAGAATCCAACTAGTGCAGCTCCAACAACCACATACATTGCTATAGGTGCAGTCGTTATCATAATCGTCGCAGCTGCAGCAGCACTTGTCTTACGCAGACGCAAGTAAATTCAATAAAAACATCAATTCCCTTTTTCCTTTTTTTGACATTCTATCTTTAAGATTAATTTATTGGCCGATCTTAAAACCGTCCGATTTGAGGAAAAGTCATCGAGATTTCAGTTCATTGTTTTCTTCGGTTGAATTCTGGGTCAACAAATTGGTTGGTCCTGTTCTTATTAAAATCAAGGTGAATTTTTTGGGTTCTTTTGTTTTTATGGATCTGCAAAAGCTATTAATACGCCGCGAGGTTCATCGGTTGGCATTGGTTGAAGGCATGGCGCTCAACCCAAAAAATACTCGCACAATCGAAGAAATTAATGCGAAAATTAGAAAGGGCGATGCCCAAGTTTTGACCGCTGAAGAAATGAAGCGTCTTGTCGAAAGCAGCTCTGTTGAAGTTGCTTTTAAAGAAGTTGATGTAGTCACAACCGGAACTTTTGGCGCAATGTGTTCTTCAGGGGCGATAATTAATATGGGTCATTCGGATCCTCCGATGAAGATTGATAATGCCTTCATTAATGATGTCCCAATTTGTCATCCTGGTGCTGCTGTTGATTTGTATATAGGGGCTACCGCGATGTCTACTTCGCAGCCATTTGAATATGGTGGGGGGCATTTGATTGAGGATTTGGTCAGTGGCAAAGAAGTTGAGTTGAAAGCTACAGCTTATGGTACAGATTGTTATCCTAGGACTCAATTGAAGACGAATTTTACTTCTGATGATTTGAACCAGTTTTACTTGCTTAACTTTCGTAATTGTTATCAAAGATACAACTGTGCTGTAAACAGCCGAGATGAGATAATTTATACTTACATGGGTAAATTGCTGCCGCATATGAGGAACGCGACTTATTCTGGGGCAGGCGAACTAAACCCTCTAATGAATGATCCTGATTACGAGACTATAGGTATCGGCACTCGAATTTTCTTGGGAGGTGGACAAGGGTACGTTATAGGCGAAGGCACTCAGCACGAAGCTCAGAAGCCAAAACGGTACTCTAATGGTTCGAGGAAACGCCAAGAAAATGAACGCTGAATTTCTTAGAGGGGCAACATACACCAAATATGGAACCACCCTTTATCTTGGTCTTGGAATTCCTATTCCCATTTTGAATGAGGGTCTCGCAAGGAAGACTTCAATAAGAGATGAAGAAATCTTTGCAAATGTAGTTGACTATGGTGTGCCGCGTCGAGATCGACCAAAACTTGCAAAAGTCAGTTACAAAGAGTTAAAATCTGGAAGTATTGTTGTTGGCGAACAGAAAATCAAGGTAAGTTCGCTTTCAAGTTTGAGGTCTGCCAGAAAAGTTGCTGGAACGCTCAAGCAATGGATTGCGGATGGCGAGTTTTATTTGTCTGCTCCTGTTGAGCGTCTTCCTTTGGACACTGTTTTCAAGCCTATGAAGCAAACGGAATCCACTCCTTTTGTGGCCAATGTAATGCAGAAGGCAGTTACTTGCAAAGAGAATGAAGAAGTAAGCGCTATTGCCCAGCGCATTGTGACAAAATCGGTCAACCACATTATGGTTGTTGACGATCAGGGAAGGCTTAACGGGATTGTTACTTCCTGGGATATAACGCGGGCATTAGCTGAAGGCAAAACCAAGCTTGCTGATATTGTTACTAGGCATGTGTTTACGGCGAAGTCGGATGAACCATTAGAAACCGCTTCGAAACGGATGGCCCAACATAGAATATCTGCTTTGCCTGTGATTGATAATGAGAAGAAAGTTTTGGGGATTGTAACTTCTGAGGATGTCTCCAAACTGTTGGGGAGGCAATAGAGACGGTTCGCGTTCTCCTTAGATTCTCCGAGCAGATTGTCGATCAGCCGATAATTTCCCAAGTTATCCTTGAGCTCAAAGTGCCAATCATTATAGTCACCGCACAAATTAACTCGAAAGGCGGAGAGGTTTTGGCAGAAGTTCCGGCTGAATCTTTGGAAAAGATTGTCAAAGCATTCCGGAAAAGAAACGTTACCGTTAGCCTACCCAAGCTTATCGAAGTCGATTCTGAAAAATGTATCAGCTGTGGCTCTTGCGTAACTTTGTGTCCTGTAGAAGCCATTACTTTTGCACAGGACCTTTCAGTTGTTTTTGACAAGGAGAAGTGTATTGGCAGCACTTGCAGTACTTGCGTAGATGCGTGTCCCGCGAGAGCAATTAAGTCAATTAAACAGAATAATTCTGAGTTGAAAGACAATTCAAATCAAACGAAATAACAGGCTTTCCAATTATGGGGAACTTTTCCAAAGAAGCTTTCAACTACAAAGAAACACAGTGCACTATTATTTCCGAGAGGCAAACGGGAATCCAAATCGCAAAAGAATCAATTATTCGTAATAGATCTGAGCTTGAAGAATACATTAAAGCAAATCCAAAATTTGGTTGGACTCTTAAGCCATTTCTATTTCCTGAAACTCCTTTAGTCGCCAAATTAATGGCAAAAGCCGGTCAGAAAGCTAATGTTGGTCCTATGGCTGCAGTAGCCGGGGTTCTGGCAGATCTAGCGGTAAAAGATATGGTTGATGACGGCTGCAAAGTGGCAGTTGTGGAAGATGGCGGTGAGGTTTCCGCAGTTTCTAATGTATCCATCGACGTTGCTTTTGTGGCTGGAGATGAACCTTTGTCAAAACAATTTGGTTTTAGACTAACCGAGTTTCCATTTGGCGTGGCAACCAGTTCGGGACGTTTTAGTCATGCTTTAAGTTTCGGCGATGCGGAAGCAGCCACTGTCTTTTGTCGAGAAGCGGGTTTGGCAGATGCTGCTGCCACTGCAGTGGGCAATTCAGTGAAAGGGGAGGATTCAACAGGCGCTATTGAAAGGGGCTTAAATGTGGCTAAGTTGATTCCTGGTGTTGAAGGAGTGCTTATTTTGTACAAGCAATGTGTTGGAACTTGGGGAAAAATTCCTCAAATAGTTAAATTGAACTCAGTGGACACGCAAAGTTTACAATCTACAAATGTCTTAAAGAGTTGATGCTTATTATGGCGCACAATTCTAATTCGGGTGAATTGATGCCTGTCCTTTTTGTTGGTCATGGTTCGCCGATGAATATAGTCTCGAAAAACAATTATACAGAAGACTTGGCTCGGGCTACAAAAAATTTGCCTGTGCCAAAGGCGATTTTGGTGGTCTCAGCTCATTGGTTAACAACTGGGACTTTTGTTGGTTGTATGGAAAGACCAAGGACCATTTACGATTTCTACGGATTTCCAGACGCGCTTTATAAGATTCTTTACAAAAGTCCAGGCGCTCCCGAAGAAGCACAATTTGTAACGAAAACGGTGAAATCTGCAAGAATCAAATGCAACAATGATTGGGGATTAGATCATGCCTCCTGGGCTGTTCTTAAACACATGTATCCCGAGGCTAATGTTCCTGTCTTTGAAATGAGCTTAGACTATTCGCCTTACAATGATTGGCGTCCTAAAGCTATGGCGTACCATTACAAGCTGGGGTCAGAACTCGCTCCACTAAGAGAAAGGGGCGTTCTCATAATAGGGAGCGGAAATATTGTTCATAATCTCGGATTAATCGATTTTGATACGGACGCCAAACCATTTGATTGGGCTGTGAAATTTGACGAGAAAGTCAAACGGTGTCTTCTTGATAGGAATCATGAACAGCTTATTAATTATCTTGATCTGGGTCAAGAAGCACGGTACTCAGTTCCAACGCTCGACCATTACCTACCGATGATTTACGCAATTTCGTTACAGCGAAAGGGGGAACTGCTGAAATTTGTTCACGAGGGTTTCCAAAATGGCTCTGTTTCGATGAGAGCTTTTAAGATTGAGTAGCGAGAAATGATTGATTACTCAATCCATTAGTACTGACGCCAACGTTTGGCCTTTGTCATTGCCTTTTTGAACTGCAACTGCAAAAATGTAAACACCCATTTTCCATGTTTTCATGTCAGCTGGAACGATATTGAGGTGATAGAAGCCTGGGAGTCTCCCTGGGAAAAAGGTTGATATATTTACTACTGCCCCTCCAGGTGCGGTAACCATGGGGTCTACTTTGAAATTGTCTGCGGTTAGGTCCGATATTGGGTTTCCGTTGGTATCAGTTACTGAGACGCAAATGTAGTTTGATAATCGATTGCCTGGAGCGGCTACTGTATCCTCAGATAAAGCAACAACAATTAGTCTTACCATGGAGTTATCACGTTTCTGTATCTTATCCAGATCTTTTTCTTAAAAGCCTTCCGAAATTAAATCAAATGTCCTTCATTGGCTATTTCTTTTTTCTAAGGAAGTCTGTTGCAAATTTGAAAATCAGGCTCGCAATTAGGAGGATGAAAATGCCTATTCCAAATGTTACGCTTGAGATTTTTCCAGAGAAATTCAGAGAAATTAGCGAAATTCCAACTACAATGTAGACTACTGCAAATACAAGGGTAACGATGTTACGTTTGCGAGATTGATTGTATGAAGTGGACGTGAGTGATCATCTCGCGTAAGTTCGATCTGATGAATTAAAGGGTTACTGTCATCCATTAGAAAAATCGGTGCGTCTTAGCACTATTACAGAAATTGATTCTGTTTACTTTGAAATTGCACTAATTTTGGTTTTATTTCCCTCAATGCGCGCGAATTTGTTTTTCGAATTCTTCCTGTTGCTCGGGTGTAAACACTTCGTCTTGGCACACAGGACACTTGAGTAGTTTTACATTTTTGTAAATGGTTCCTTCGACTTCGAAATCAACCTCGAGATGAATGTATTCCACACAGCAAACTGGGCACAACAGTGCTCCTGCTTTCACTGTCTCGCTGTGTTTGCTGACGTATTGAGGTGCCATATTAATCAACTTTAGTGAGGATACTAATTCGGTGCTAAAAGCATTACTGAAATTCGCCTTGGGTTTGTTGTTATAATAAGTGTGAATACGTAAATCGTATTTAAAATCAACATTTAGTGCTTTCTATTAACAAATTTTTACTGTATTAGTAAAATTAGTGAGCAAAACGTAAAAAACTTTAAATAAGTCGGTTTCTGATTGTTCTTCTATCAGAGGAAAATAAAATGACTTTATTCAGTGGTTGTTACACCGCTCTAGTTACGCCTTTTCGAAGTAACCGAGAGGTTGACTATGAGGGTTTACAAAGACTAGTCGAATTTCAATTAAATCAAGGGGCTTCTGGCATTTTAGCCTGCGGCACCACGGGAGAAAGCCCCACTCTCGATTGGAATGAGCACAACAAAGTGACTGAGAGAATTCATGAATATACTCGCGGCAAGGGATTGACAATCGCTGGAACCGGAAGCAACAGCACGCAAGAAGCAATTGAAGGAACCGTTCACGCTCAACACACTGGGATCAATTGTGTTCTTCTTGTAGATCCTTACTATAATGGTCCAAGCAGTCTAGAGATTCGAAGAGAATACATTGAACCAATAGCTAAGCAATTTCCAGAAATGCAAATCATCCCCTACATTATTCCAGGTCGAACCGGGACTCAGCTAATGCCTCAAGACGTAGCCCTGATCCATGCAGACTATCCCAACGTGCGTTGTGTGAAGGAAGCAACAGGGGACTTAGAGAATATGCGTCTTACTCGAAAAGTATGCGGAGAAGACTTTGACATACTCTCAGGAGATGATGACAAGACTTTTGCAATGATGACTTTGCCAGACATTGCTGCTACCGGTGTCATCTCAGTAACATCCAACATAGCGCCCAGGGCGATTAGTGACATGGTGCATTACATCCTTGATGGAAATACGAAGGAAGCAAAGCAGATTGCGGAAATTTTGCAACCACTCTTCTCAGTAATAACCGTGAAGACGACCGAACAGACGCCCTTTGGGCCTGTTTCGTGTAGAGCGAGAAATCCTCTTGCAACGAAAACCCTCATGAATATTCTTGGCATGCCCGCCGGACCTTGCAGACAACCGCTTGGAAAGATGACGCGGAGTGGTCTTGACCTTGTTCTGAAGGCAGCTCGCAATGTTTACGAAACGCATCCAGAAATTTTCAAGCCAGTCGAAAAGTTCTTCGACGTAGATTTAATGGAACGGTTCAATAATGAGCGCTTTTTGGAGGGTCTCTACTATGCTTAGGCTATGTATAGCTGGCGCTGCAGGCAAGATGGGAAATGCTTTAATCCAAGAAGCCACAGCCAAAGGCTTTCAGATTGTGGGTGCTGTTGAAGCACAAGACAATCCAACAATCGGAAAAAGCCTGAAGCAATTAGGTATTGCCAATTCAGACACATGTATAGTTGGACCAGACATGATATGCGATGCTGTAAACAGTGCCGACGTTTACATAACGTTTACTTCGCCTGCAGCAGAAGTGCTAAACCTCCCTCTTGTTGCGAAGTTGGGTAAAAGAATAGTTCTGGGAACCACAGGTTTTACAGAAGAGCAGAACAAACAGATCCGAAAGGCTATCGAAGGTAAGGTTCCAGCGGTTTTCTCGCCAAACTATTCTGTAGGAGTTAATATGCTGTTCAAATTGGCAGAGGTCCTGAAGGCATTTCCGCAAGAATACAACTTTAGCATAACGGAAATTCATCACACTGCGAAAAAAGATGCTCCTAGCGGAACGGCCATGAAACTAGGTGAAATAATCTCAGGAATTCGCGGCTACACAACAACAGTTCACGGAAGGGAAGGAACTAGTCTCCGTAAGCCAGACGAACTAGAAATTGCAGCTTTGCGGGCAGGCGGAGTTCCAGGCATTCATGATCTAATAGTTGCTGGACCCTACGAAATGCTAAAAATAGAACACATCGCCTTCTCACGTAACGTCTTCGCTCAAGGTGCAATTTTCGCCGCAGAGTGGCTAAGCAAGCAAAATAACCCTGGAATCTATAGTATGGCAACTGTACTGGGACTTTAGCAGGATATTTCCTCTGTTAATGTTTTTATCGAAGAAATTACTAAAAATGCAGGGAAGCGAAAGTCATGTCCTCCAAACGTAAAGTAGCCATACTAGGGGCAACTGGAGCCGTTGGGCAAAGGTATATTCA
Source organism: Candidatus Bathyarchaeota archaeon (assembly GCA_963735905.1). Classification (GTDB taxonomy): domain Archaea; phylum Thermoproteota; class Bathyarchaeia; order Bathyarchaeales; family Bathycorpusculaceae; genus JADGNF01. Next base: position 350,765 of record CAVTMS010000015.1, read on the forward strand.
ATTGCTTCAAGGGCACCCGTGGTTTAAGGTTGAAGTTCTTGCCGCCAGTGAGCGGTCAGCAGGTAAAAAGTATAAAGACGCCTGCAATTGGACCATGGAATCCAATTTACCTAAGGAAATCGCAGAGATGAATGTAGCTGATGCCAATGTAGCGTCTGTAGAGAAGTCCGGAGATGTGGATTTAATCTTCAGCTCTTTACCTGGTGATCTCGCTGGACCGGTCGAAGAGGAATTTGCGGCGCTTTACCCAGTATTTAGCAAGGCTAGCGCACATAGGATGGAAAAAGATGTTCCTCTGATTATCCCAGAGGTCAACCCAGATCACGCTGCGCTAATTCCTATTCAACGGAAAAATCGGGGTTGGAAAGGATACATAACCACTGACCCGAATTGCAGTACTATTCAAATGGCGATGACTCTAAAACCGCTCATGCAGTTTGGGCTTCAGCAAGTCATGGTTACTACGATGCAGGCACTTAGTGGTGCAGGTTACCCAGGTGTGCCGTCGCTTGACATTATTGATAACGTTGTACCTTTCATCGGTAAGGAAGAGGATAAAATGGAATCGGAATCCAATAAGATCCTTGGTTTCTTTGATGGAGAAGTCGTAAAGGATGCTGACTTTGCAGTTAGTGCAAGTTGTAATAGAGTACATGTTAAAGATGGTCACTTGGAATCGGTGTTCGTTAAGCTTGAAAAAGACCCGTCACTTGCTGAAGTTGAGGAGGCATTTTCCAACTTTAAGGGTGAACCTCAAGACCTAAAATTGCCTTCAGCACCGCAAAATCCAATCGTGATTAGGAAAGAGCAGAATCGTCCTCAGCCTCGATTTGATAGAGACACTGGTTGTGGTATGAGTGTTGTTGTTGGGAGAATTCGAAGCGATCCCATTATGACTTTGAAGTACATGTGTCTTGGTCATAACACCATTAGGGGTGGGGCTGGAGCTGGCATCTTGAGTGCAGAGTTGATGGTTGCGAAGGGATTAGCTTAAAAAGCAAGAGTGTATATAGTATCTGAAGAAACACGATAATAAGGTGAGAATAAGTGTACACTCTTACTGAACCTTTAGAGAATAGGAATGGTCAACTTTTTATCGATGGTGTTTCCGTACAAACTCTCGCACAAAAACTTGACACTCCTCTCTATGTAATCAGTGAACGTCGAGTCAGAAACAATTATCAAAGACTCTACCAAGCACTAACACGTAACTACGAAAAAGTAAAGATTTTCTACGCTCTGAAGGCAAACTCAAATCTTGCTCTTCTCAAAACTTTGGAGTCCGAAGGCGCAAATGTCGATGCTGTTAGCCCCGGCGAAGTTTTCACGGCATTAACCACGGGGTTCACACCTGATCGGGTTCTTTTTACCGGAACAAGTGTTCGAACAGATGAATTGAAGTTCCTTTCAGATTCAAGTGTAACTATAAATGTGGACTCAATATCGCAGGTTAACAGGTTACTTAACATCCATGTTCCCAAGGTTTTGTCCGTACGTGTAAATCCAGAAATCGGCGCCGGAAGTCATAGTCACGTTGTCACCGCCGGTAAAGACTCTAAGTTCGGATTATGGGAACAAGACGCCGTAACGGCTTATTCAATAGCTAAGAAAGCAGGTGTCGAACGGTTCGGGATTCACATGCATATAGGCTCAGGAATTCTTGACGTGAAGCCCTTCTTAGCAGCATTGGACAAACTTCTCAATATAGCCAAACGGGTTCACGAGCAAGTAGGAGTAGATTTCGAGTTTATCGATGTAGGTGGCGGAATAGGCATTCCATATAAGCCAGAAGATAAGCCATTAGATTTGCAAGTTTATTCTGACAAAGTACTTTCCCTCTTTAAGACAAAGACAAGCCAATACGGTTTGGGAATGCCATTTTTCTGTGTAGAACCTGGCAGATATCTAGTGGCAGATGCAAGCATCCTCTTAACAACTGTTAATACCTTGAAGACAACACCCTACAAGAAATACATCGGCGTTGACGCCGGTTTCAACACTTTAGTTCGTCCTGCTATGTACGGTTCATACCATCCAATAATGGTCGCAAACAAACTAGTGGCAACGGAAGAAGAGAAATACGATATTGCCGGACCCATTTGTGAGTCAGGCGACTTGTTGGCCAGAGATAGACGTCTTCCAAAAGTTGAAGAAGGAGATTTGTTAGCAATTCTAAATGCAGGCGCTTACGGTTTTAGCATGAGCAGTCAATACAATGCACGCCCCCGAGCAGCGGAGGTTTTGGTGAAGGAAGGCAAATATAAGTTGGTTCGGGAGAGAGAACAGCTAGACGATTTGATGTCAAGCCAGCAGCAGACTACAGAGTGGCAGCAATGAATTTCTGGAAAATGCATGGGTTAGGCAACGATTACGTAGTTATTGATAATAGAGATCAAAAAATCGCAGAAACAAAAACTGCAGCTGTAGCCAAGAAGCTCTGTGAAAGAAGGTTCGGAGTTGGTGCAGATGGGCTGCTTTTGGCTTCTAATTCTTCTATTGCAGATGCGCGTATGCGAATTTTCAACGCCGATGGTAGCGAGGCTGAAATGTGTGGAAACGGAATTCGCTGTTTTGCTAAGTACTGTTACGAGAACAAGATTGTCCAGAAAGACGAACTTGACATCGAAACAAACGCGGGCATCAAGCACATCTGGTTAACCGTAAAGAACGCCCAAGTCGCTATGATTAAGGTCGATATGGGTGCACCAAATTGGGATCGAAAAGCGTTACCAATGAAGGGAAAGGGCCCTTGCATAAATGAAGACCTCCAGGTGGAAGATGAGGAAAACTATAAGGTAACATGTTTGTCTATGGGAAATCCTCATTGTGTGATATTCGTTGAAAATGTGGATGAATCTCCAGTAGAGTATATTGGACCTATGATAGAGAATCATCCGTCTTTTCCGAAACGAACAAACGTGGGGTTCGTTCAAGTTTTGAGTAAGAGCGAGTTAAAGGTTCGAGTTTGGGAACGTGGTTGCGGCGAAACTCTGGCATGTGGAACGGGCACTTGTGCAGCCGTTGCAGCAGCTAACAAGCTTGGGAAAGTCGGAAACAAGGTGACAGTTCATGTGTTGGGTGGGGACCTGCAGGTGGAAGTTGGAAAGACTCTCTTTTTGAGTGGTCCGGCAGAGAAAGTTTTTGAAGGGACACTGCCCTAAGCATTGTTCGTGACTTGAAACATGTCGATAGAGTTTGCTGATCGAATCAAGAGGCTTCCTCCTTATTTATTCGCTGAAATTGAGAAGCAGATTAAGGAAAAGAAAGCTCAGGGTGTAGATCTTATTTCTTTGAGCATTGGAGATCCTGATCTTCCGCCTCCTCCAGTTGTCATTGAATCGTTAAGGGAAGAATCAGCAAACCCAAAAAATCATAACTATTCATTTAGTCAAGGTGAACCTGACTTCAGATTGGCAGTCACGGAATGGTATAAGAAACGATTTAATGTGGATCTTGCCCCCGATCAAGTCGTTGCGCTTTTGGGCTCTAAAGAGGGGATAGCCAACGTTGCTCGAGCTTTTGTTAATCCGGGTGATAGTGTTCTGGTACCTGATCCTGCGTATCCTGTTTATGCTAATGGAAGCACAATATTGTGCGACGGAATTCCTGTTGCGATGCCCTTACTTGAAGAGAATGGTTTCAAGCCTGACTTTGATGCAGTAAACGTTAAGAAAGCGAAAATGATGTTCTTGAATTATCCGAATAACCCGACAGCTGCCACTGTGGATAAGAAGTTTCTAAAAGAGGCTGTTGATTTTGCTTCAGAAAATGGCATAATTCTCTGCTATGATAATGCCTACTCGGAGATATGTTATCATGATTATCGTCCGCCTAGTATTTTGGAGATTGAAGGCGCCATGGATGTCGCTATCGAGTTTCATTCGCTTTCTAAAACCTTCAATATGACTGGGGATAGGATAGGTTTCGCCGTTGGGAACAAGCAGTTAATCAGTGGTTTAACCAAGGTGAAGTCTCAAATTGACTCGGGACCGCCGGTATATACGCAAAAGGTAGCTGTGAAAGCTCTTGGAACTTACAAAGGTCGAGACCCACCGGCGTTCTTGCAAAAGACGAATCAGGTGTTGTCGGAGCGGCGTGATTTGTTAGTGAATACACTTTGTGAAATAGGGTTCCAATGCGAAAAGCCTAAGGCAACTTTCTATGTTTGGGTTAATTGTAAAGGCAACAGTATGGAGTTCGCAAGCAAATTGCTCAACGTTGGGGTAGCAGTTACGCCGGGATTAGGCTTTGGTAGGTATGGTGAAGGCTACGCGAGAATAACATTTACCCAACCAAAGGAACGCATAAAGGAAGCTTGCGAAAGAATCAAAGAACTGTTCAAATAATCTCGAGAAGAAAAAGCAAAAAGAATGAAAAGATTGGATCTGCCTATTATGGCATCCAATGTTTAGGTTGTTCTTTTGGTGCTGCTTCTGCTTTTGCTTTGGCAAGTTTCTTTAGGATTTGTCCTTTTGCAATATCATATGCAATGGCGTAGTCGAAGAGTCCTTGTGGTGCTTCGGTTGCTCGTTTAATCATGTCTGTTTCGACTTTGATTTTTAGTTTGCCAATTGCAAGTGCTCCGATGCCGAAGACTTTGTTGAGTTCTTTGCCGTCATCGTTTGAGTCGAGACCTTCGACGCCGACTGGTTTGATTGCGTTAATGTCTGCTACGATTTTGCATTTCTTTGCAGATTTTAGGTCTGCTGTGCTGAGTAGTTGGATTCCTCCTGCTCCTGCTGCGAGGATGATTTCTGCGTCTTTGACTGCGGCGGCGGTTTGTTCTGGTTTGCTTACTTCGATGACTTTGACGCGTTGTGCGCCTACTTCTTTGTTAATTTTGTCTGCGACTGCTTGTCCTTTTGCTAAAGTGCGTGATGTGATTAGGACATTAGCTTTTTCTGTGGCGTAGATTCTTGCGGCTGTTTGTCCTACAGGACCTGTGCCTGCGAGGACTGTAACGTTTTTGCCTTCCAGGGTTCCGTAGCCTTTTTCTAGTGAGAGCCCGAGTGTTTTTGCTACTGCACCTGCGGCTGTTGAATATGCGCCTCTTGGGTCAACTATGATGCTGTTTCCCCAGGGTGCTGACGCCATGGATTTTTGGGTTGCGGCGACGACTTGTTCGACCATTTCGAAGTTGCTACCGTTGATGAAGATTTTTGTGTGTGCTGCTCCTAGGGGTCCTCGTGGGAATAATGCGTCGAAGACGATTTTTGCTGCGTCGTCACCTGTTACATTTTCGTATTTGAATATCATGGAATCTGGGAATGCGTCGATGGCTACTAGCATGTCGAATGGGCTGCAGAATTTGTCTGTATCTAAGAAAACAAAAACTGTTTTGAAACTTGGTTGTGCCATTTAAGTTCACACCTTGAATATGCTGTTGACGCGGACGATCCATTTAAGAATTACCAATTTCATGTTATGCAGTAACCGTAATCATTTAATAATTTGTAAAGTTAGAGTTGTACCAGCAAATTCCAAGGGGTTTCATGTTATGTCATTGGCTGAAAATTTGGAGAAGCTATCTGTTGCCTGTGGTGTTGCGGGCAGAGAAGAAGATGTAAGAAATCTTTTGATTAAAATGTTAGAGCCTTATGCGGACGAAGTTAAAGTTGACAAGATGGATAATGTTGTCGCTGTTAAGAAGGGCAGAAAGGATAAGCCCAGGGTTATGTTGGCAGCCCATATGGATGAAGTAGGCTTAATGGTGAAGACGATTACGAAAGAAGGATTTTTGCAATTTACGAAAATGGGTGGTATTGACGATCGCATCCTTCTTGCTCAAGAGGTTAGAGTTCTTTCCGAGAAAACTATTCTCCCTGGTGTGATCGGTTCCAAACCTCCTCATATTCAGAAGGAAGAAGAGCGCAAAAAAATTGTTTCGTATGATGAAATGTTCATTGACATTGGAGCTGAGAATCGTGACGATGCTAAAGCCATGGGTGTGAAAATTGGGGATCCGGTTGCCTTTAACGGGAATTACATTAGGTTAGGCAAGGATACGGTTTTGGGCAAAGCGTTTGATGACCGAACAGGTTGTGCAGTGATGGTTGAAACGTTGAAGCAGTTAGGACAGACTGACTGTACAGTTTACGCTGTAGGCACAGTTCAAGAAGAGGTTGGCCTTAGAGGTGCCGCAACAGCTGCTTACGGGGTAGATCCCGATGTGGGCATAGCTCTAGATGTAACCATTGCTGGTGATGTTCCAGGTGTAAGAGAATTTGATACAAGTGTGAAGATGGGAAAAGGTCCTGCCCTCTCCGTTAGCGACTCGGGTTTGATTACTCATCCTAAGGTTTTGCGATGGTTAATGGAGACAGCTTCTCAAAATGGAATTGAATATCAACTTGAAACTGGTTTGTTGGGGACAACTGATGCGGCCCGAATGGCTCTTACTCGGCAAGGTGTTCCAAGTGGAACAATATCGATACCGGCTCGGTATATCCACAGTCCCGTGGGTTTGGTTAGTATGAAGGATTTGGAAAGTTGCGCGAAATTGGCGGCTTTAGCGGTCGAGAAAATCCAAAGTCGCTTCTAGCAAAGCCACGTTTCTTATTTTTCTTAATTTATTTTTGTAACGAAACTGTTTTTAGCTTAGCAACTCAAAGTATGGACTGTGCTGAGAAATGGAGAAAACTGGGCAATTCGATGGAAAATTCGAATATCTTGAACATACAGCGGATATTTACGTAGCTTCGCATGGAGCAACGATGGAAGAAGCCTTCGGTAATTCGGCACTGGCAATGTTTGAGGTCATGACTGACACCCAGAAAGTGAACGCGACTCACAAGGATGCTGTTGAAGTTGAGGCGGAAGACGAATATGCCTTGCTTTATAGTTGGCTGGAGGCGTTGCTGGTTAAGTTTGAAGTTGATGGCATGGTTTACTCAAAATTTGAAGTTCACTCGATAAAAGAAACCAAAGAAGGCTTCAAACTCAAAGCCACTGTGTATGGTGAAAAATATGATGCCGCTAAGCATCCCCAAAAAGTGGGTGTAAAAGCCATAACTTATCATCAAATGGAGTTTATCAAAGAGCACGAGAAAGTTACGCTAATGTTTATTTTAGATATCTAAGCGAGACCCAATTCTTTTAGCTCTTTTACGAATTGGTCAACTATTTCTTCTGGCGGGCTAATTAGCGCATCGACTGTGTGTGATATGAATGGGACTTCTTTTTGATTGTAAAATCTCAGCAATGGACTAGTTTCTTTTTCGTATAGATCCAGTCGCATTTGTATAACTTCAGGGTTGTCGTCTGAGCGTTGATACAATGAGCCTCCACACTTGTCGCAGATGCCTTCAACTTTGGGCTTCAAAAATCGGATGTTGTAGACTGTGCCGCAGTCTTTGCAGATTCTGCGTGAAGATAAGCGCTCAATGATTATCCAATCTGGAACAACTAGGCGCAAGACGACGTCGACTTGGGCGATTTTTTCTAAAGCTTCAGCTTGAGCTAGATTACGTGGAAAACCGTCTAGTATGAAGCCTTTTCCTTTTGGGCCAGATGCTATGTGTTCTTTGAGCACTTCGAGCACAATGATGTCAGGAACGAGGAGCCCTGCTTCGACATAATCCTTTATTATTCTTCCGACAATGTCGTTTGTCTTCAGCATTGTCCTGAAGATGTCGCCCATGGAGATTACTTCAAGGCCCAGTCTCTCTTGAAGTCTAGACGAGTATGTTCCTTTTCCAGAGCCTGGAGCACCGAAGATTATAGCGTTCATTATGAGCCCCTCTAAACTTGTTCTCGTATGAGGAAAACTTTGCGATTAAATAAGTCTTATGTGCTCTCTCGAAAGGTCGTTTGGAGGAAATGTTTAAGGCTGCTACCGAAGAAATTTATCTTCACTTAAGCAGGCGCGGATGTTCTTGCATACAAAAGAAATTGGCCAAAACCTCTTTTTGATTGATCTCGAAACAGGAGGTTTCAAAAACCTCATCGCAAGCTATATTTTGACAGGCGAAAAGACATTGATTGTGGAATCAGGTCCGACCTCATCGGTGGGCAATTTACTTTCGGGTTTGGAAGAGTTGGGCGTAAAAGCGGAAAATGTGGCATTCATAGCAATTAGTCATGTACACTTGGACCACGGTGGCGGGGCAGGGACTTTGTTGAAGAGTTTGCCAAATGCCAAAGTCATCGTTCATTCAAAAGGCGCAGCGCATGTCAAAGATCCTTCAAAGCTTTGGTCAGCCTCACAAACTGTTCTTGGCGATGTCGCGGAAATGTTTGGTGTTCCTGAACCGGTTCCAGCCGAGAGAATTGTGATTGCGCGCGATGGCATAACGTTTGACTTGGGGAAGAATATGACGATGACAGCTATAGAGACTCCTGGGCATGCTTCGCACAACCTTAGTTTTTATGAGGCACTCAATAGAGGGATATTTCCTGGTGATGCCGCGGGGGCTTTTTTTGAGGAATATGATACCGTTTTTCCTACAACTCCCCCTCCGTTCCGACCAGACACCGCTCTAATTTCAATCGAAAAATTGTTGCGTTTCAATTCTCAAATCTTGTTCTATAGTCATTTTGGAAAAGCTTCGGATGCAAATAGGCGACTGCGTCAATACGCGTTGCAAATCAAGATGTGGCTCTCCATTGTTGAAGCTGGATTGAAAAATAACGAAAGTGAAGAAATAATTCAAGACAGAATATTGAAGGAAGACGAGACCATCCAGAAAATCGTGCCATTCCTAATGTCTGATCCGGTTAATCGAAAAACATTGATCGAAAATAGTGTACGCGGCTTCGTCGAATTCGCTAAGAACCCTGTTATCTGAAAGCATTTGAATTGATTCAAAACTATTTAATACCCAGCGGTGCCTTTCTCCTGTTGGTGTAAAAATTATGGGCGAAGATGAAGGTCGAACACCGACCGAGAAGGTTCCTATTGAGAAAATTGACGATTACACATGGCGTATTCCACAATATAGGTCGGATATGCGCGTTCCAGGTTTAGTTTTCGCTAACGATGAGCTTATGGAGAAAATGAAAACGGACCGTACGCTTCAGCAATGCGCCAACGTAGCTAGTTTGCCTGGCATTTACAAGAATGCAATCACGTTGCCTGATGGTCATGAAGGTTATGGTTTCCCCATTGGAGGCGTTGCCGCTACAGATTATGAAGAAGGCGTGATAAGTCCAGGTGGCGTCGGATATGATATTAACTGTGGCGTTCGCCTGCTATCAACTACTTTGATGGAAAAAGATGTTCGCTCTAAATTGCCTCAGCTTGCTGAATCAATATTTGCCAATGTCCCTTCTGGGTTGGGCAGCCGCAGAAAAGACTTCAGCATCAGTTCAAGAGATTTGGATGGATTAGTTACAGAAGGCGTTCAATGGCTGATCAACAAGGGTTTAGGTTGGCCCGAAGACGCTGAACACTGCGAAGAAAATGGACACATGCAAAATGCTAATCCCGACAAAGTTTCATCGACTGCCAAGAACAGAGGACTAACCCAGATTGGCACATTGGGATCAGGGAATCATTTTCTGGAAATTCAGAAAGTGGATAAAATTTTCAATCCGGAGACTGCCAAAGCCTTTGGGATCAGGGAAGAGGGGCAGGTTACAGTTATGATTCATTGTGGAAGCCGAGGTTATGGCCATCAAGTCTGTAGTGACTATTTGCGTGTGATGGAGCATGCTGTTCAGAAATACAAAATTTCTCTTCCAGATAGAGAACTAGCTTGTGCGCCTGGCAGTAGCAGTGAAGCCAAAGACTATATTCAGGCAATGGCTTGCGCTGTGAATTATGCTTTCTGCAATAGGCATGCGATAATGCATTGGGTGCGCCAGAGTTTTCAGCAAGTATATCATGAGGATCCCGAAAAGTTTGGGTTAAAACTCGTTTATGATGTAGCACATAACATAGCTAAGGTTGAAACCCATAAAATTGATAATCGTAACAAGAAAGTTTGGGTTCATCGAAAAGGTGCTACGAGGGCTTTTCCGGCTGGTCGAGAAGAGATCCCTCAAGATTACCGTTCGAAGGGTCAACCTGTTCTAATTCCTGGAAGCATGGGAACTAGTTCTTGGGTGCTGGTTGGGGCGGAAAAAGCGATGGACTTAACTTTCGGTTCCACGGCGCACGGAGCAGGTCGCATGATGAGTAGGGCTGCTGCGAAACGCAAATTCTGGGGTGGAGAAATAAAAACAGCTTTGGAAAAACGCGGCATAGTTGTGCGCAGCGCCAGCGCGATGGTTCTAGCTGAAGAAGCAGATCCGGCTTACAAGAACGTGGATGTAGTGGCTGATGTTAGCGACAAAGTAGGGATCGCGACTAAGGTTGCTCGACTTGTACCTTTAGCTGTTGTTAAAGGATGAGGCGATTGCTATGAATGAAAGCAATTCTAGATCTGATGATGCTCGAAAAGCCAAAAGAAGAATCGGTATGATTGCAATTGTCCTTCTAATGCTTTTCACGGTTCTTGCCCTATTAGGAAAAATCAATTTCCTAGATTGGATCATTCTGGATTTGATTGTTGCTTTAGTGGCAAATCTGCTTTTCAGACGTTTGAATAGGCAAAGCCTTTGACATCCCCTTTTTTCTTGGAATTTTCTTTTTTTGACTTAAAAGTTAATATCTGAAGTTGTTCCATGAATATTTGATATTGGCGTCTCGATTAGGCGCATTGAAGGTTGTGGCGTCGTTTAAAGACGAATGCGGTATCTGCAAAAGGGTTCTTTCTTACAGTCGTTTAAAAAAATGTGCGCGATGCAAGAAATTTTACTGTTATGATTGTATGGTTCCTGATGTGGCTACTGGCGATGTATTCGCATCGCTCTGTTTGAATTGCGCCCGCAGAGTAGTTTCTCCTAGAGTTGTTTCCAAATATGAGGGACTTACGGGTCACTTGAAGTTTCGAGCGGCTTTTACTAACATTGTGAAGTTGTCTTTTGCCCGGATCGACGGATTAATTGGAACAAATTTGCCAATTGAAGCCTACAGGAACCAATCCTGGTGGAGCAACGCAGCCTCCAGTGCTCATTCCAAGTGTTGGCTTGATGCAGGTTGGGAAGTGCAAGAGGTTAACCTTGCAGAAGGATTCGTTGTTTTCAAGAAAGTTCGTGAGCTGCCAAGAGTTCGTGGTCGAAGAAAGAAGTCTATTGCGGAGATTTCGAAGCCTTTCACCCCGGTGCCTGTTCATCCTTTGAAGCCAAAGGCGCCTTCTAAGACGAAGGTTTCAAAATTGTACGCACGGATTCTGAATTTGGAGCGGCAGAAGAAACGCTGGATATAGTAACGCTAGAGGATTTAAGCCTAGATCGAGGTATGAAAAGAAACTTTTTGGATCAGACAAGAAACCGCAGTAATTAGGAAAACATCTAGTTTTCACACCTTAATGGAAAACGTGAAATACCGCTTAGGCACATGTAGAGCCGTCAAGAAGGGATCCCTATGGATGAAGTCTTAGAATTACTCGATAAAACAACAAAAAGAACTCAGAAAGTGTTTGAGGAGAGCAAAGAAACCGCCTCAAGACAAACTAGCGCCTATGAGCAAATTCTGCAAATGAAAGATTCCACTGAAGAGCAGCGGCTCAAAGCGTTCATGGGCAGAATGTTTGCATATGACCGATTGGATCGGCTGGCCATGCAGCTTAGCCTAATGTATACTCTTCAGATTTTTGCTTTCAAAGTTAAGGTTCTTGAAGTAGGTGTGGAAAAAATTGACGATCAATTGGCGAAATCGGGTGTTCTAGCTAAGGGCAACGAAATAGAGGACATTCGCAAACACATTGATGCGCTTAAGATTCTAGTTGAAGCTCAATATGAATCGCTTAAAGACATAAAAGAGAAAGGCAAAGATCTTCCATACATCTTTCTAGTAACCTTTCCTTTTTCACCCTTTTTTGTGAGGGTTTTTTTGACCGAAATATATGTAAACGCTGAGATAAACCAAACATACAGCAAACTGAAAGCATCTCTAATCAAAAATAGATGCAAAATAGTCAGTGAAGAACCCCTAGAAAATATTTTGACCATTCAGGGTTCACTGTGGGGGACATCCGCCAAGACAGCCCAGAAAAAAACACAATATCATCTTCGCCAGGACGTCCAAGGAACCTGCATCATTAGCACTTCAGGTTTGACCAGTGGTTACATAAATTTGACTTTGTCAGGTATTGCGTTATCAATCGGGTTGATGATTCTCTGCGTTTGGATAGCTTTAGATTTGCAGACTTATTCTTCAATGGGAGTTCAAGGCTTTTGGGGATGGCTTGCCCAAATTCATGGTCGAATAGATTTAGATATGGCAGCTTTATTCATCAGGTTAGGTTGGATTTTGGCCGCTTTCCTTGCAGCTACTCTGGTGGCTGAGAGTATCGTTGTTGCCCTGGTTCGCTCTAGGATTAACTTTTTCGCTGAAGGAATTTTGAAAAACCTTTAATTGTTTTTGTTTTAATGCTTTTCTTTTTTGAGCCATGTTGTGAAGCTGTAAATCGAGAGTGCTATGAGGCAGATGAGTACTACAACTTTGATCAACGTTATCGTTTGGAGTATAGATAGTATTAGAAATGCTGTTGGAATTGGCGCGAGAAGCAAGTAGATGAATGCTATTAGTCCTATTCTGTTGCCGACGCTTCCTTTCTTGGTGATTCCTTTCCCAAAGTAGGCTCCTGCTAATCTGCCAAACCCGCTCGTGCAGGATTTGCAGTAGTAGCAGCTGCTACATCCAAGTCTCCTCAGGATCATGTAGATTAAAGCAGCTGTAAAGGCCAGAAGCATCCAGCCGTAGACTTGATTGTAAAACCATGTTCCGAGGAAAGCGAAGAAAACCCAGGCCAATAGGGCAAGATTTCCGCCGATAAGAAAAGGTTTGGTGAATTCGAGTTTTTCTTCGCTCAAAGATTCATCTCCAGATCAAATGTGAGATCTAATGGTTTTGTAGATTCTAATTCCTCGTTAAGACATCAACTGTCGATTTTGTCATAATTCTAGAAATCGGGTTGGAAAATTAGTTTCCTTCATGGAATAAGAGTTTGCATTTAGGGCATTGCCGTAGGCTGACCCGTATTTTTTTCTTGCCGACAGATATCTCTGGTTTGTCAAGCTCCATTGTTTCGCTGTTACATCTTGGGCATAGGTTCCGCATTCTCGGACCTCACTAGATAATAAGGGAGTTTTCAGTTTTAAAACTATGGGAAAATCGCTCGTGGTTTGTCTTCTTGTTTGATTCGTTTTTGTAATCGATTGCGCAATTTGAGAGGTTTCTTGTCTTAAGAATGATACAAAAATCGCAATGCTTCTAAACTGCAGTTTAAGATTTGATCTAACAATAGCTCGTACAGATATATTGGCATATTATGAAGGCTTTAATGGTTAATTCCGCAAACACGACAGTTACGGTAGGAATTAACATGTTGGCTAATGGTGGTAAAGAATCTGAAGAATCATCTCAAACTATGAATAGGTTCATTCGTTGCCCAGATTGCGGTGAGGAAATCGCAATGGTTCCAGTTCTAGGACAGATGATTGAAGCAATAGAAAATCACATAGCCACACATAAAGATCACCCGAATCATGATTTCAAAGTTCATCCAAAGGCTCCATGCATCAGAGACGACTTAACGGTTCAAGTTCTGCAGAGAGCCGCCGAAATAAGTGGAGAGTTAAACAAGAACCAAACTTGGGTAAATTTGGAATAAGCTAAGGGTTCTTTGAGTTAGTTCTCAGCCACAAAAGATCTTTTCCGCTTCTCTTTGCGGAAAAATTCCTTATTTCTTCAACGGTTTAGAGTTAGCCATGATTTTTTGGTTATGAAAATTTTTTGTCAGAACAAAGATTTAATTTACATTATGTAATCCTTTGTAAGAATCAATTAACACAAAAAGTCAATTAATGTGGACTAAAGAAGTATTGGTTTACATAATCGGTGCAAATTTTTGTGCCATGTCTCAGTTGGGATCAGTTTTTTGATCAACGAATTTACAAATTATTGTTTACAAGAAGTTTTAAACTAAGACAGGATGACTCAAATATAGAAGGTTGGGGTTGGGTGTCTGCACTCAATCTAATTTTTCCGTAACCCTTCTCCTTTCAACCCCCACAAAATGCAGGCATTTCGCCCCAACCATCTCTCCCAATAAAGATTCAATTCGCTTTGTCGTTAGGAATAGTTTTTTGTAAAAGGTTTTTTATGGTCCCTCAAACTGTTTGGTTGATAGATTCGTGAACTCCATTGGTGGATTGAGTATGGGCAACGGCGATTTGAAACCACAAAAGAAAGAATTAGGTCCCATCAGAAGTTGTTCCTGTCGAAACCGATAGGAATGAAAAAGAGAAAACGCTCATGCAAAGACATTGGCAGCCTGATAAATTTGGCCGTTTTTTTCCTGAAACTTTGACAATAATTCAGTTGAAACCGATTCTCGTCAAAGAAAGGGTTAAGCTAGAAAATCTTTTGTTGAAAGAAGAAGGTGAATCTATTATCTATCAGTACAAAGGTAGACCTTTGCTTAAGCTTAATCGGGCAGATGGGCAGTTCTATTCGCTGCGGTCAGAAGTTGAGAAATATGGCGAGGAATCTGTTAATCATCAAGCGCATATTGTCGTGGATATGCTAAAGACCAGTGGGCTTTCAAAGGCTGTGAATAGCAAGCCCGTTGTTACGTCAAGCGCTAGACAACTTTTAGGGCAATTGAAATCTTACAAGAAAGACTCTTGAAAGGAAAAGATCTGATATTTCTTGCTTTGGAAAGATTCCAGGGTTATAAGAATTTTCCAAATATTACACTGATTCCTAAAAAAATCAAGCCGACTATTGGTGAATAGAGCAACGTTATTCCTCCTATGAATCCAGTAATGGTCATGACTAAGCCAAGAATTCGAAATTTAAGGCCAGACAAAATTAATGAGGATGTTTGCCAGACTCCAACAATGGTTAACATTGTTAGCGCCCCTCCAATAAGACTCGTATATTCCGGGGCTAACTTTCCAGTAAGCTCTTTCACGAAAATATTTAGAAAATCCATCGGATCAATGCTAATTCCAGTGTAAAAATAAACTCCCAGAAAAAGACCTGCACCTATAGAACTTGTTGCTAATGCCCCTGCCCGTTTTCCCATGTTTGTTGGTTCACTTCAGATTCGCTACTTTTTACATTATTGATTTCAGTTCTGCCTTTACGTTTTTTGGTTTTCAACGTGCAATTTTGCGTTAGCAGTTGTTAGGCTTTTCTGCCTGCTGGGTCAAGTTTTGGTTTGCCTTCTTTCTCCAGTAGGTATGGCAGATTTTCCTTCAATGCGTAAACTTTGGTACCCTTCTTGACTGCGTACCACCGTCCTTTTTCATCCTCTGCCGAAAACATTATTCCTGACATGATATTTCCAATAATAATTCCAGCGCATATCGAATTGTTTTCTTGGTTGGGAAGTTTTTTGAACCTCCAGACTATCAAGCCTTCCGTTTGCGTCCACGTTCCGTCATTTCCTCCGGCCAGATATCCGAATGTCCCGTCAAAATTGAAGTAAATTTGGGCTCTATGGTAGCTACCCGATAATTCCCAATCGTAGTGAAGTGTCCAAGATCCAGTGGCGGTCAGCATTTTCCAGCCTTCTTCCTCTTTTTCTTGAAATAGGTTTTGTTTTATTGAATATTAGAGTTTTTGCGAAATATGCCGCAGAGACTTTCTTTGAATTAAGCTTGATCCAGATGTCTGACCCAGATAAACTTAAATTACGCAGAGAATATGGACTAATCCAGCGCGGTTGTCGTCTAGTCTGGTTTAGGACTTTAGCCTTCCAAGCTAATGATCCCGGGTTCAAATCCCGGCGACCGCACTTCAATTCCTTAAAGAATATCTGACTTCTTACCGAGATAACTGAAATCTGCAAGTTTTAGCCTTGAGTTTAAGGGATCGTTGCTATATCAGCGCTTTTCGGTTGCCCATTTCCTGCTTTACCTTTTCAAGTTCTTGTGGGATTTGGATTTTTTGGGGGCACTTCGTCGCGCATATTCCGCATTTTATGCATAAGGTGGCGTTTCCGTTTGGGTTTTCGTGGTTAACTCTGTTCTTATTGCCTTTTAATTTTCGATAGGTTCTTCGGGTCATTATCCGGCGAAAACGGCTTCGTTCAATTGTCACGTTGTTTAGGCAGGCGAAGTTTTGTGGGATGTTTACTCCTTGAGGGCATGGCATGCAATAGCTGCATGCTGTGCAGGGAACTGAGATTTTCTTTCTGAATTCTTCAGTGAGACTTTCAATTACTTTCAATTCTTGTGCCGTCAGCGAGTTTATGCCGGAGTTGTCTGCGCTTTCGCAGTTTTCACGGATCATTTTTTTGGAGTTCATGCCGCTTAGAACAACGGAAACTTCAGGTTTGTTCCAAAGGAATTGCAATGCCCAATCAGCGGGAGTTCTTTTCTTCCCTGCAGAATTGATTATGTTCAAAGCTTCCTGTGGTGGGTTTACTAAGGTGCCGCCCTTGAGGGGTTCCATTATGACAACTGCTATTCCTTTGCTGGCTGCGTAGGATAATCCTTCTGTTGTTGCTTGAACAGCTGTGTCCATGTAGTTATATTGGATTTGAGAAATGTCCCAAGGGTAATAGTCGATTATTTCTTTGTAAACTGGAAGGGTATCGTGGAACGAGAATCCGATGCTTCGGATTAACCCTTCTTTCTTTGCATTTTCCATTTTTTTGATTAATCCGAGCTTTTTTATTTTTTCAAATCCGCCCTGGTTTACCGCGTGGAATAAGTAAGCGTCTAAGTAGTCTGTTTGGAGTCTCTTCATCTGGGTTTTCAAGTAACTGTCAAATTGGTCAGCGTTGTTTATCATAAACATGGGTAACTTGGTGACTAAGTGAACTTTTTCTCTATAGCCATCTTTGAGCGCTTGTCCGATTATTTTTTCGCTATCGCCCAAGTGGTAAATCCAGGCAGTGTCTAGATAGTTGATGCCTAAGTCAATGCCATATTGGATTAATTCTATCGACTTGTCGGTTTCTGCTCTTAATCTGTTGATTTTTCTTGGAGGCAGCCTCATGCATCCAAATCCCAGAGCGGAGACTTCCCAATCTAAAGAGCCCATTTTGCGGTATTTCAATTTCCAACACTTAAACTAAGGCTAGATGTGGCGCTCAATTTTAACATGCTATTTTTTTTTATTGAAATCTTATTCATGTTTAGTTTGTGGCTCTTTTATCCAGACTTTGTTTTTCCTTTGGACTTTAATTTTGGCTTCTGTCTGCATCAAATTGATTTGGGTTTGAATAAATCTGTCATCATCGGTTTTGAATTCTTTTCTTATGGCGTCTTGTAACTTGGGAAGGTTAATGTGTTCGACTGCGCCAACAACGTTCCAGAAGTGGATTTGAATTTTTTCTCTTTTCTTTCTGTCTTCCACCTCAGAATTCTTGGGCATAGTCTTACTTGAGGTGGCTAAAAGAATAAACAATTTTCCATATTTTCAATTTTCAGAATTTATCAATGACAAAATTACATTTTATCCCGTTCTGATAAGGAATAAATTTAGATGCAATGACACGCATAAGTGTATTGTAAGGTGACTGCAATAGAAGATTTCCCTGCTTTGGCTTTCAGAATTGGAACCGGAGAAACAAAAAGCGATCGCGAATGGCTGAAAAAGAAAAAGGAATTTTTAGAAAAACTCTGGAACAAAGAGGGTCCAAAAGTTCTGAGGAAAATCGAAGATTTCTGTAACGACACCTTTACAAACACTTCTAAAGAAGAAGGAATGACTGTTCTTCTCCACAAGAAAGGACCTGGGAACCGAAGCAGCGGTGTCAAAGATGATAATCCCCTCGAAATGAGTCTATTTCTTACAAAAAATGATCCGACTAATTTTATGAAAGAACGATTAGTTAACGTACTCACCCATTCTTTCATTCAGCAGAAGTATCAGTTTCACTTTAGGATTAGAGAACAAACATTGTTTGAAGACATTCTTGCTGACGAATTTGTTTCTTCTATGGTTAGCTTGATGGTTTTGGGTAAAAAAATGGGTCGGTCAAACTGTGAAAGAGCTTTAGATGAAGCGGTTCAAGAGACTGTTCACAGGTTATCGCAGAAAGAAACTCGTTCCAAATTGTTGGAAGTTATGAGTAGTTTTTCTCAGGAATACTCGGGCAAAGTCAAAAGCAGAAAGTTAGATATTTTGGAGGAACGGGAAGAGCTTGTGTCAAAATTGTTGAAATTCTTGCCTGAAACAATAAACTACGAAGATTAGTCGTTTCTTAATCTGGTTGGTACCAAGAGTTCGTCGATACTCATTTTGGCTTTTTCAATTAATGCTCTCACGTTTTCTGTTGGAAGCATTGTTTTTCTTGAGAGTTTAATTGCGTCTTCTTCTGCCAACTGTTTGATGAGTATTAAGCCGCAGTTGACTAATCGTGCTCTCGTGTCGTGCTTCAAGCTCTTTAGGCAACTTAGAGGGTACAGTTTTTGTTTTTCAATCATGTTTCGCAGATTATAGTCGGTGGGTGAGTCCCATCCAATTTGGAGAATATCTCTACATTTGCCATAGCGTTGAGCGTGTTCGGAATATCGAGTGTTGGTTACTATCATGGCTCGATCAATTTTTAGATCCATTTTCCCAAGGCTATAGGATTCTGCGACATCCTCTAGTATTGCTCTTGCGATTCGGCTTTCGTCCAGTCCCGTGAGAGTGTGATAACCGAAATGATGCTTAATCTCTACAAAAAAAGTTACTCCGTCCTTTCGTGCTATTGCGTCGACTTCATGTTCAACACAATTTCCTGAAATAACTTGATTGGGCGTGACATCAAAGCCGTTTTGCATTAGCAAAGATTGAATGAACAGCTCGAATTCCGGTTTAGAATCCATTAGACTAATGCCTTTTCTCAAATCGTAAAGTTGTCTCACCGCCGGTTTGTATCTTTGCATAGCCCTAAAAATAATCTGCAGAATCTTGCTGGTGGGTATTCCGTCGTAAAGTGATCTTTCAACTTTTTCCGCAACTTCTCTAGCCATGTGCTTGTCTGCGCCCATTCTCAAACAGGTCTTTTCAACTTTCTCGCGACTGTATGGCTGCTTGGATCCGTCGGCTTTAGTGACAAATGTACCCAAGACATTTTCACTCCGAAAAGAAAAAACGGGAATAATGGAAATGCCGGATTTCTATTTCTTTTTTATTTTCTTCGAGCCATCGTCGAAAGGAAGAACTTTCTCAGTTGCTTTGGGCGGGTTGATTTTTTTGGCGGCTACTTGTTCCTTGAGTTTCTTGTCAGACTTGTTCAAGTAATTTACCTTCACATGGTGTGCGCCTTTTAAGTATATAAAATATTTAACTACCTCTCAACTAATCCAAAGAAATTAGGTTACGAATTTTTCTTACGTAATTTCTAATAAGTAGAACATAAAGCTCGGAAATTGTTCATTTTCGTAGTGAATTCTCCAATGCTCCATAATTTGTCGTAAGCTTTACTTTGCGGGTCTAATCTTTTGACGGTCTCAATGAAATCATCTGGTACCACCAAAATTAGGTAGAAGAATTCGCCATAATTCTTCCTGAAAGTGCCAAGTTTGCCGACAAATTCCTTCAATTCATCCCTTACGCCGTGAGGTTCTATCAACACTTTCTTCCCTGAAAACTTCAATGACAATAGGAAATCAGGAGTGTATGGAGGAGTAATTGCAATCACTCCATGCTCTTTTACCCACCAAAACTGGATTGGTTCATACTCGAATTTTATGTTATTTCTAAGTAGAAAGTTGGCGACCGGAATTTCCAGCTGACTATTGGCGCCAACGTTGTAGTCGCATGAGAATTTGGTGAAATGCCGTCGTTCGATCAAATAACGAATGGGCCAAGTTCCAATCTTGTGGAATTTCTCGACGAGAAATGTGACATTTTTTGCTAAGAATTCTTTGTTGAGATCAAATCCAGCTAGCCATCTTCCAAGAATGAAAAATGGAAAATCAACTTTAGCTGGATCTTCAGGAAAAAGCGAAACTGCATAATTGTTAAGCGCCGTCTGTGCGCTTTCGAGGGCTTTTGTGTTTTCCCACCATTCACTTGTTTTTTCGCTCGAAGAAAGGGTTGACTCAAGCTCATGATTGTCATTTAATAATTCTCTGGCAACTAGAAAACGCAAAGTTGGGGTGGTCAAGGGCACTTTCAAGTCTTTAGGATTAAAATCGAAAATTCCTAGATCGGGGTATTTTCTTACCATCCAGCGCAGATAAATCCAGGATTTCGCCGTGTGGTGTTTGTCCATTCTGTGAATTGAACAAAATTCTAAGGCTAGATCTATCGGTTTTTTGCCAGCTCTAACCATTTGTTTGGTGTGCTCAATTAAGTCTCCATCAGCTTTCTCTTTGATGAATAGGTTTACTTCGGCAAGTATCTTTGATACTTCATCTTTCTTGGGGCCCATTTGGTCAAAGAACTCGAAACTGGAGCGGCACCTTTCAACTTCTATTTCGAACTCTTTGGGATCTGTGATGCTGTAAAGCCTTGTTTCGAATACATCGTGAAAGTCGTCAAGCAATACGCGAACATTTCTAGAGCTTCCTGTTACCTCGTTATCGTGAAGTGATGCTGCTAGGAGAAAATACTTGGCTGCCTCTTTTTTGGCCACGTTGTTATCTATTGGCATGAACCAAAGTGGGGGCTCCAAAAAAACATCTAAACCAATATCGCTCATCTTGCAATAAATGTTTACGAATTCTTTGATCAGAAAATCAAGATGAGTATAGTCAACCATGATAGTTGTTCACAAAAACTTGTTTATCAAATTTTGTTTTTCGGGATAAAATAAATTTGAAGGATTATTAAGAAGTGCAAAAACAGCGAAAACAGGTTGTTTCCATAATAAAATGAGTTAATAGTGCAATTCCTGGTATTGGATGTGCTTAAAAAATATTCCAATATGTGTAAACTTTTAGGTAGAGGGAATTGCTTACTTCGAAGTTCGAAGTGAAAGTCACGAAAATTGTTATATCAAAAGCAGCCTAATGTGTTCGAATATGGGAACCCCTAAGTCACCCTTGAACCTCGAGGAAGAACAAAAACTCGATCGAGCCTTAATGGAGCGGCTCGCGAAAGCTTTAGAGATTTTGCCGAACTTAGAGGATTAATTTCTCCATCAAAATATCAAATTCGATTTTTCACTTCTGAGTCACTGTTGGAACCTAAGCACAGTCACAAAGGCTTTTTTATTCTCACACAGAAAATAGTAGTTCTGTGGTTTGCGTTTGGTCGACGTTAGTTTTGTTAAGCATAACCGAGCACGTTCAAAGCCGGGTGTTATAGAGGAAAACAAGAGGGTTTTAATTGACTTCTTCATCAGTTTACAAGGAAAAGTGAAAGGGCTCAAAGGATACGTAATTTTGGACGGCGTGAAAGATGTCCAAGAAATATTAATTCTTACCTTTTGGGAAACAAAACAGGATATGGAAGCTTTCTACACCCCTGCCAACAAGGCTTTAGCTGATTTCGTAGAAAAAACCAAATCTTTGTTAGAAATGCCACCAGAGAGAACAGACTACGCTGTGGTAAAATTCAAAATATAAGCAAGAAAAACATGTTATTTGGTGAAGCTGAATGAAACAGAAAAAGCCTGAAGAACAAAACAGCAATGATTCATGTGTCAGGGAAATTGCTGAGGAAATGAAAAAGGACAAATGGGAAATTAAAGCTGACCTGCCTGGCTTTGAGAAACCCGCCAAAATTGGGGAATTCCAGCCTAAACTTGAGGCAAACAAGAAAGGTTGCATGCGCCGCATCTGCGAAGTCGTTACTGAAGAAATGTTTGAAGGCGACAAGCAACGCTACATCGAGGTTAAGAACTACTGCGACGAGTACGACTTCCACATGTACGTGATAGGCAAAGATGGAAAACGCAAAGAGATTGACCCCAAAACCTTCGGCAAAAACAAGAGTCCCAAGAAATAGAGGTTCCTCTTTTTCTTAAAGTTGATTGCTTCATGCAAAGTTTTTAAAGAAAAGACTTATTTCAGAATGCAAGAGTCTGTTGCTTTCAAATTGTGTTTACGTATTACGCCAGCAGCTCTAGGTTTATTGTTATGAATGCTAGCAGGTAAATGAAGAAGAAAATGCTGTAGAATTTGTGATATTTTTCATTGTCTGTTGAGGCAGCAACTAGGCTAAGAGAGGCAGTTAGCGCAAGTGTAAAAAAGTAGATTGGTCCTTGTGCCACCAAGTGATCGTAGCCTTTCAAAGTGGTGTCTATTAAGTACAGCGGGGAGAGGAGAGCGGCTAATGCGAAGAACCATCTGCGATTTGCGAAGAAGTGCCGCTTAAAATCTGTTAACTCGTTTATCGGGTCGGGAAACAGCATTACGCAGAGCAAAAACGCGACCGTCGGGCTCGCAATTAGAAACAGGTAAAGGAAGAAGTTCCAGTTTGTCCAGCCTGACCACCTGAAAAGAATCCACCACTCCATAGCTAGAAATAGAAAGACGTTGGCCACCCACATGAGGTGAACCCAGTACACAGTGCATTTGCCCTCGTCGCTCCATGAGTTTTCCTGTTCCAACCAGTAAGCGCGCGATGCCAAGGGCTAGAACGATTGAGGTTACACCTGAAACGTAGGAGAATGCGTCCATTCTTCTATCAGCCAATTGTCCATAATGTTTCGGAATGATTATTTATGTTTGACCATTTAAGACCAAAAAATAGAAATGCAAATCGTCTAGATGCCATAGCGACGCTTTCTAGTAGATAATCAGCAGATCTTTTTCTTCTTCCATTTTTAGGTGGTGATCTACGAGAATGGAATTGAGGGTTTTGCGAGAATCCTTGTCAAGTGATGCAAGCAGTCTCAATTCGACACTACCTGTTGAACTCGACCTAATTTCGCGAATGTAAAACCCGTTGCATGTTAAAGTTGGGCAGCTGGCAACGATTTTGTTGAGGAGTTCGGTCGCCTCGTTTTTGTTCATTGGCTCCCCCTCAGATATGGCTTAGAGGAACTTGCTATATAGTTTTTTTCCCAAAACTGGGAGAGGGGTGGGTAATGCTTGCGCCCAAGAAGGGAGAAAGGAGATTAAGTAAGAAGGCGCAAACATTACTCGACTTCACCCTTCTGTATTCTTCTTGGCTTTAGCTGCAATTAACCGTTTTTGAGAAGTGCAATTCGCTATTTTGCAAAGACAGTCAAAAAAGAGTCCTTGCAGGAGGTTGTGATTGGAAAAAGAATTCAGATGATTGCTATGGCTTTTTATCGACTTTTACGATGTAGACTTCTTTGTTTCGGATTCTAAGTACAGTGTTGAATTTTCGGTCAGGGTTCTTATTGTATGATTTTACTCGGAATGAAAATGGTGCATACATGGACTTTACGGTTTTGCCCTCGACCTCGACTTTGAACATTTTTTCTGGGCTTTCAATAATTTGCTTGAATACTGCATCATATTCTGGAATTTTGGCTAGTTTTCTGCCTTGTGGTATTTCTTTCACTGAAGTTGCTTTAACGACTAGTTGCTTACTTTTACTTTTTTCTAGTTTAGACACATAATTCACACTATATATATGGTAAACAAACTATTTAAGACACTAGCAGAATTCCGTGTTAAAATACCATAAATTATCAAATCTAATTAACAGTTTAAAAATAATACCATAAGTGCAATACAGTTTTCTAGCTTTCAATATATTTTCAAACTTTTGCTGCTATTTGTCTTTAGGTTTTGTAGCGGCATGCAAAAACTTAAATTGACAAAGAAAGAAATCGTAAAGAAGGAGAATTTTAAAATGGGCTTATCAGATAACTTAAATCAAGCAGCGCAGTACACAGGAAGCATTTTCCAACGCATAGGCGATTTGCTAATACTGTTCATCGTCTCCATAATCCCGATTGTCAACTTTATATCGTTAGGTTACTACGCACGCATCGTTCGCGATAGTCCCTCTTCGAAAAATGTTCCAAAACTCGAAAGATACATGGATATGTTCATTGAAGGCCTAAAAATAATAGTGGTCGTGATAATCTGGGCCATCGCAATAGCAATAGTTGCAATAATAATCGCTATACCCCTAATAGCCGCAGCTTTCTTAACCAATTTAAATCCCGCCAACTTCTTTAACGCTGGATGGTTTTTTGCGCTCGGATCCTTCTTTATAATCTTTGGCGTCATCGCTTTCTTTGTAGGTCTAGTTGCTTTCATGGGCATAATCAACATGGTCAAAAAGAACTCTTTTGGAAAAGCATTTGCATTCGGAGAAATCATTGGAATGATTGGCAAAATCGGCTGGCTACGTTACCTCGCATTCTTCGTTGTGTTCTTCATTGCATCCGCAATCATAGGCACTATAACCGGCGCTTTAGGTCCAATTGGGTGGGTCGTAGGCGCAGTGTTGTCAGTTCTGCTAGGGCTGTTCTCTTCAAGAACAATTGGCTTAATGTATGACAACGCAGCAGGCGTTAACACACAGCCTCCACCAGTCTCCGCTGCTCCACCAGCATCTGCATAGAGTCTAACGCAGAAGCGGTTGCAAAACCGTATTTTCTCTTTTTTCTTCTTTTCTTGCGAGTATTCTACGTTTTAGAACACCTGAAAACTCAAGTCAAGAAACCTTGACCAAGTCGTTGCCGTTCTTAGTCAAGAAATCTTTACAAAAACCCTCTTAGGCAAATCCATAGTATAACCTGATGAGGTTTCAAACAGGTGATTAGGCGATTTAGTCTCAGAAAAGTGTCGCCTTGGATTATCTTAGTCTGCCTTTTTGTTTTAGCAGCGCAGCTTCTAGAGATCTTTCCTGCGAAAGCGGAAGACTCCCTTGAAGTAAACCAATTACTTGTTTTCTTTAGAAACGTTTTGCAGATTGACACTACCCGATGCACTGTTACTGGTGGAGGCTTATCTGGGCCTGGATATGACAATAGTCCAGAATTGGGCATTCGAGGCATCAGCGATGGCAAAGTTACTTTGGCATTTGACAGCGGAGGTTCAGTTGACTCATTGTACGAATTCAGAGGCAAATACTTGGTATGGTGCTTAGTCTACTATGACATAGGCAACACTGACCCAATTCCTTACATTAAACAACCCTCGGGCGATCAACTTGAGATGGTCCGAAGTTTCCTTGTAAGGTACCAGATGTTCACAAATGACTTAACAATCTCCAAAATGAACCAGATGCTTAACAATCTAACCAATATTGAGCAAGTTTCAAAAACAGACGGCAACCTCAAAATGACCATAACGGTAAGAGAGGGAAAACCGGACTTTGAATGGAGCTATACCTTTGAAGAAGAAGACTACAAGCTGTTGAGCATCAGCTTCTTTTCTCCTCCCCATATTTTCACTTTAGGCGATCAACGCTACAAGTACAACATGAACAGCTCCGCAATTCCAGAATACGAATCCCTAAACGGCAATTTGAACGCCGAGGCATCAAGTACTTCGTTTTCATCACAGCAATCGCCATCTAACGCCGTCACTTCATCAAATCTTAGAACCGAATGGGTTAATCCGTATTCGGTTGCTTTTTTGTTAGCCGTTATGGCTTCAAGCTTATTTGGATCTGTCCTTCTGATTAGATTTAAGGTAAAGAGGATAAGAGGTCATTTTAGCTTACAGCACCTGATGCCAAGTCAAAGCTTTTTTTTAAGACTGGAAAAATCGTCTTTCAAGAAAAAAATCCCAGCGATATCACTCCTGTTTTTGCTTTTCCTCTCGCTTGAAGTTGGATTACAATCCATCCAATTCGGCGACGCCAACTTCATGTATGCACCTTTGGAAAGAATATCCATCACTAGCGACGGAAGCATCTCCCCACAATCAAACTCGATAACTCGATCTGGAGACGTTTACACACTCAATGCAGACATCACCAACTACCCTTTAGAAATTCAACGGGACAACATAGTCATTGAAGGCGCAGGGTTCACCTTGCAGAAAAACATCCCTGCGTTTGGAAGACAAGACGCAGTAGTTTTGAAAGGGAGAAATAACGTAACAATCAGAAACCTAAACATTCAAGGGTACGACTACGGAATTTTCGTTAGCACTTCATACAACTGCGACATAATTGAAAACAAGTTTTCAAACAACAAATATGGAATAGTGTTAGCAGATAGATCCTCAAACAACCTCATTTCAGCCAACAACTGGTTCTCCGGCGGCGGCATTTCAATTTACACCTCGCCAAACAATATCTTAAAGAACAACTCAATTAATGGAATTGGCCCAAACTTCTGGATTGACTGCGAAAACATAACCTCAGTGTCAGACTTTGTAAATAACGTTGACCAATCAAACACAATCAAAGGCAAACCAATATGCTACTGGATCAACCAGCAAAACAAGATAGTTCCAACAAACGCAGGTTACGTCGTACTGGTTAATTGCACAAACGCAACGGTAGAGAACCTCAACCTAGCAAACAATGGACAGGGCATTCTCCTCATATCCACACATGACACGCAAGTCAGTAACAACAACATAACAGGCAACAACAAGGGCATAGCTATCTACGATTCGCCAAACAACAACTTCACATCAAACAACCTGACAAATAACACATACGGAATAATTTGTCGTTCCCGCCCCAATACATTCAGCAACAACATCTTAGATAATAACACAAACGACGCTAATTTCGAGGATCGCTTCTTCGACGAATTTGACCGCTCAAACATTGTAGACGGAAAACCAATATGTTACATGCTTTGGCAACACGGCAAATCGGTTCCACTCGACTCAGGATATGTCGTTTTGCTAAGCTGCCAAAACATCACGGTCCAAAACCTAAACATCACCCAGAGAAAACAAGGAATGTACTTGGCAGGATTGCAAGATTCACTAATATTACGAAACATTGTAACAAACAATGAAGCCGGAATTATCATGAAAGGAACCTCAAACAATAGGATCCTTGGAAATCTGGTTTCTAACAACACCGATGGCATTTACATCGAAGCCTCACAACAAAACGAAATATCCGGAAACAAAATTGTCTTTAACAATAACATCGGCATTGACTTGGAAGATACCGACGACACAAAAATTGCATACAACTATATTTCTCACTGCAGAAACGCCATCTCAATGAACAGGGGAAAAGGAAACCTTGTCCACGGAAACACAATGATATACACAAGAGAAAATGGGATGCGCATTGGCGAAAGCATCGATAACACCATAACTGGAAACAATATCGCTTGGAGCAAAGGGTACGCCTTATCCATTTCAGGCAATGTAGGAAACAATAGCATCTACAATAACGATTTTGTAAATAACGCAATGAGCGCTCAAGCTCAGGCTTATCCAGGAGCCAATAGCCAAAACATCTGGGACGATGGGCAAAAAGGCAACTTTTGGAGTGACTACCAAGAGAGATACCCAACAGCAAAAGAGAAAACAGCTTCAGGAATTTGGGACACCCCCGCAACAATGAATGCAAACAATATCGACAGGTTCCCGTTGACTGCTCCTGTTAACATGAAGTATCAAGTAACGATTTTGCAGCCAGCAAGCATATCTTATGACATCAGGGCAGTTACTTTAGTCACACTAGCAACAGGACCTACATCTTGGAGCGGTTACAGCTTAGATGGCAATGAAAACGTAACGATCAAAGGCGATACCCTACTCTCTGGCCTGTCAGAAGGCGTCCATACAATTACCGCTTACGCTGGCAAAGAAGGAGGACCATGTGCGTCTGAAACAATTCGTTTTCAAATAGGACAAAAGGTAACCCCCCTCAAAACTCCAGATCCTTCAATCACAAATTCTGCAAACCCCGATCCGACAGGGCAACCGACAAACGACCAAAGTCCAGTTGTCTCACCAACAAATTCAGATACAGCCAATTATGACGCTGACCCTTTACCATTCCTCGTTGGCCCGATTGCTTTGACATTAAGCATTGCAGGCGTTGCATTGGGTGTATTGCTCTATTTAAAAAAGAGAAAGGTGTGGCTATGAAAAAAGCAAAGTCCCTGCTCATTATATTGTCAATAATCATGACAGTTTCTGTGCTTGCTAATACTGAGGTCTTTAACTTTGCTAAGGCTAATTTTGTTCCTCAAGCTTCCATAAATATTATTTGGTCACCACAAAACAACACTTATGCTTCTAACTCACTCACATTAAATGCATCTTTCAGTTTTGCCGTTACCAAAGACAACCTGATACTGTACAGTCTGGATGAAAATGACAACGTTACGGTGACAGGCGTTAAGCATCAGATAGACCTGCTGTGGCAAGGAATCAACGTAACAGCACCTTTGCCATTATTATCGGAGGGCTCACACCGCTTAGACATCTATGCCCTGCCCTATCCGGCGCTCAACTATAGCCAACCGGATAAACAAACCGTTTTCTTCACAATTAGCACCAGACTTATTACCGTTCCAACTGACTACCCAACCATCCAAGCTGCCTTGGACAAGGCTGTTGACGGAGACACCGTTTTAGTGAAGAGAGGTACCTACGCGGAAAACCCAGTGGTCAATAAATCAATCTCTCTAATCGGGGAAGACAGAGACATAACCGAGGTTGATGTCACCACCGGTTTGAGAATACGAAGTGAAAATGTCACAGTAAGCGGATTTACCTTCAAAGGCAAAGGGGGAAATGGAATACTGAGCGGCACCGGAATATCCTTAGAAACAAGTTATTGCAACATTTTGGGGAACAGGATTAAGGATGTTACTCATGGCTTGGTGATGTTTCAGTCCAATGATAGTTATATAGCTGATAATATTTTCGAATCCATCGGGCTTTCATCCGCAATCCAATTGAACTTCGCAAACAAAAATTTGATAAAAAATAACACAATTGGCTCATGTGTCGAGGGTATCCAGATCTGGCAAAACAGCAACAACAACACAGTTTCAGAAAACACGATAACAAGCTGTCAAGATACAGCTATCAACTTTCAATACTCAAACGATAACACGATTATCGGAAATAACATTTCACGTTCGGGACTCGGAACATCCATTTACGGTTCTAATAGGAACATAATATCTAACAACAATTACGTTTACAACGTCGTTCAGATTGGGGCAAGCGAAACCTATTACTTGACATTTGGTTACAATCGTTCCATAAATACCATTTTCGGAAACTACTGGAGCGACTACAACGGAACAGACGCTAACGGTGACGGAATAGGAGATTCTCCTTACATCATTGATACCAACAATAAAGATGATTATCCCCTGATGAAGCAAAGTTCAACCCTAAATCCTTCCATACCTACCCCTTCACCAACAGTTTTGCCAACCACTTCAACAACCACAAGCCCAACTCCAATATTAACCCCAATTCCTTCGCAAACTACAAGCCCTCCAAGTTCTCCAACACAACAACCAACATCAAGCCCAACTTCAATACCTGATGATTACTATGGAAGTGGCGAAAACAGTCTTCCACTTATCCTTGGCATAATTACTCTTGTAGTAGCAGTTGCTGTTTTGGTGACGGTTCTTCTCGTAAAACGCAGCAGGTTAACCGAATGAAGAATACGTTTTTGGCTTTGTTCACTATTTGCTTTGTTGCTTCAGCTTCAATCTTGATTTATCCTGCAACGGCGCAAGATTCTGCAGATTCTTGGTCGACTATGGCTCCTATGCCTTCGGCTTGGCAGACGGCTCAGACTGCAGTTGTAAACGGGAAGATCTACGTCATCGGCGACTACGTGGACAACAGCAAAGCCTCTTACTCACTCATCAACTACGAATACGATCCTGTCGAAGACACTTGGCAAACAAAGACACCACCGCCGCTTAGCCGTTATGGTTCCTCATTGATTGTTTTCCAGAACAAAATTTACCTTCTGTCAGGCTTTACAGGTGGAGGAGTTAACCCTCCTGCTACTTTAGTCTACGACCCTGCAACCGATTCCTGGACAAACAAGGCGCCAGAGTCAATAATAAGAATAGACGTATTTGCAGCCTCTGTTGACGGCAAAATCTACATAATTGGAGGGGCTACGACAGCACCTTGGTTACAGCCTCAGATTCCACCTTTTGTCGAAAATGAAGTCTATGACATCGAAAATGACTCATGGAGTGAAATGGCACCTCTCCCAATCGGCGTTGCTAGAGGCTTCTCATCCGTTGTCAACGGAAAAATCTACATCTTTGGGGAGACAAGCCAAGCCAGTCTGATTGTTCAGATTTTTGACCCGAAAACTAACCAGTGGAACCGAGGCTCAAATCCTCCAACGTCAGTTGAGAGATTTTCTTTTTCGCTGTCGGACAATAAGGTTTTCCTGATGGGTGGGTCAGACAATTACACTTACCCAACCACGGTTTACAATCTCGTGCAGATTTATGATCCGAAAACTGACAGTTGGAGTCAAGGGGCACCGATGCCGGTTGGTGTGTTCGGTTCATCGGCTGCCTTAACCACTCAGGAGATGGCTCCAGAGCGGATCTACTTGTTTGGTGGATACAATGACACACGTTTTTCTCGAACGACTGCAACCCAAGTTTACGACCCAGAAAATGACATTTGGTCTTTGGGTGCGCCGATGACTTTTACTCGCTGGAATTTCGGAATTGCAAACGTAAACGATTCATTTTATGTTTTTGGCGGCGTGAACTACACCACAGTTGACATAGCCGTTAGCGAGAAATACACGCCAATAGGCTACGGCATAGTCCTGTTGCCTTCAACCCCGCCGAGTCCGTCTCCGTCTTTGTCGCCTTCCATTCCCGAATTCCCATCTGAAATGATTATGCTTTCGCTGATGGCAGCAATCGGATTTCTCCTAGTTTTCAAAAGATGGAGTGAACGCAGATGAACAAGAACACCTTTTTGGCTCTGGTTCTCATAAGTATAGCTTCTTTTTCCCTATTCGTTGTCCACATTGCCAAAGCTGACTCCAAAATCATACTTGTTCCAGACGATTACCCAACAATAACCCAAGCCATAGGCAACGCCACAAACGGCGACACAATACTCGTTAGAAAGGGAACTTATGAAGGCCCAATCAACAAGACAATAGCAATTGACAAGACCCTAACAGTCATAGGCGAAAACCCCGAAAACACGATAATTAAACTGTACCCAGCCTACAACGTAACATGGATTCTTACCCAGCCTTTCTTCAGCTACTCTGACGCAATATCCATCACAGCTAACGATTGTAAACTCCTGGACCTCACGTTAATAATCTCTAATCCCGGTGGATTCATCACAGCCACAGGCAACAGAATACAGGTGTCGGACATCAACATAACGACGGGGTCATCAACAGGAGTCAAAGTGAACGGTTCAAACTGCCGAATAACAGGTAACATCGTGAGTGGACTCATCCAACTGAATGGAACACTCAACGAAGTCTCCAATAACTCCCTATACAGCATTTACGTTTACGGATCATCCAACCTCATCAAAGACAATTCGTGCCAGAATATTGGTTTGAGCAATTCGACAGACAACGTTGTTTTAGGCAACAGGATCACTACTGACTCACGTAGCTACAGTGGCATTGACCTACACTGGAGCAACAACAACTTTTTCTACAGAAATTATGTCTCTGGGTTTAGCTCAGGTTTCAGACTCTGGTATTCGCCTGGAAACACAATAGCAGTAAACAGTATAGCAGATTCGCTTCATGCAAGCATCAGCTTTGGGGCATCCTCCAACAACAGAATTTACCTCAACAACTTAATTGAGAACCCGTTTAACTTTACGCCTTACGTTTATGACGATTTCGTGGACCCGAATTACCGTGCATCCTTCCCTGATATGACGTTCTCAACCAATTATTGGGACAACGGCACGAGAGGAAACCATTGGGGTAGCTACAATGGTTCAGATGTAAATGGTGACGGAATAGGCGATACACCATATTTTATGAATTCTGAAAATCAAGATAATTTCCCTCTCATAGCTCAGGTAGACATTGACAGCGTCAGTGTTGAATTGCCCGAGTGGGTTAATCGTTTACCGGATCCGTCGAGTTCACCTCCTCTTTTTCCATCGGTTTCTCCGAAACCAAGTTCTACCCCTTCACCAAGCTCCTCACCTTTTGGATCAGCAATCCTCTCGCCGACTGCGATCTTGTCGCCTTCGTCTTCGATCCCTGAGTTCCCTATTTGGATAGTTGTTCCTTTGGTGTTGACTTTGGCATTGCTGTCATTTTTCTGGAGAAGAGGAAATAGACAATGAGTGGAAAAGCAGTCATCTCAACAATTACCATTTCGGTATTGCTAGTTTCAGCTCTCTTTGGGATGCCGGTTGTTGAGGAAGCAAAAGCGAATTTCATGCCGATGCCAACTCCTCAGCCTGCCATTGTCATTAAGAATGATGGAACTATTTCCCCTGCGTCTGCGCCTATTTCTCGAATGGGCGACATTTACAGCCTAACAGACAATATTTTTGGTTACACTTTGGCAGTTGAACGCGACAATGTTACCGTTGATGGCTCAGGGCATTCCCTTTTTGGAAAGGACAACTATGCAGGGGTCTTTGTTCAAGAACGTAATGGAGTAACGTTGCGGAATCTTAGCGTAAGCGGTTTCAAATATGGCATGTTGTTCAACTGGTTCTATTACGGAGACACATCCAGACAGAGAAGCAACACTGTTTCAAACAACAAGTTATCAAATAATAGCTACGGCGTTTACATTAATGACTTTTCAAGCGGCAACACTGTCTCAGAAAATACTGTGGCAAATAACACCCAGGGAATCTATTTGGGATCTTGCTCGAACAACTTTCTCAGAAACAACCGCATGGACAATAACACATTTGGCTTTTCCGTGTACGGCACCTCGTCGAAAGCCAACCTAAACGACGTTGATCAATCAAACACGGTCGACGGCAGACCAGTCATATATTGGATTAACCAGGAAAATAAGCAGGTACCTTCGGAAGTAGGATACCTTGCTCTCGTGAACTGCAGCGACATGACCATTAAAAACCTTGACCTAACCCACAAAGGGCAAGGTATGCTTCTGGTCGGTTTAAAAGATTCATTAATAGTAAACAATAGAATTGCAGAAAACGATAACGGCGTTTGGCTCGTTCAATCCCAGAACAACACCATTTTCGAAAACATATTTTCAGATAACAAATATGATGCTCTTTACGTCTCTTCATCGTCAAATAATAGAATAACAAGAAACAACTTCACTGGCAACGGACTCAGCGGAACCCCTGCAGCACAAGTTCTGGGCGCTACAGGGCGAGCCGCAGTCTGGCTAACAGACAGCTCAAACAACTTCATCTCAGACAATACAATAGAGGGAAACGGGGAAGGCATCAGTCTCCAAAGTTCCCAAAGTAACCTCTTAAGCACAAATTTGCTAGTTGGCAATAATGAAACCGCTATACACTTTTACGACTGCACTGGCAACAACATCACCTTAAACACCATAGCCAACAACAATGAATGGTCATTAAAGCTCTGGTCTTCCAACCAAAACACGGTTCATGCCAACTTCTTAGCCAATAATAGCTTAGGTATATTGCTTGATGCAGCTGCAGAAAATAAGATTACAGAAAACATTATAGTCAATAGCACGGGCTGGGGAATTCAGCTCAAGAGTTCCAGTGACACTTTCATGAGCTCTGCAAACAACATCATATTTCACAACAACTTCGTCAATAACCAACAAAGCGATGGCTTGGACGTATCCATTCCTGGCATTTGGACCTATCCCGGGGGCTATGTGGCAGGTGTGGGCAACATCTGGGATAACGGTCACGAAGGCAACTACTGGAGCGACTACAAAACAAGATATCCCAACGCGTCCGAGATTCCCGCATTAGGCGTTTGGGACGTAGTTTGGGAAATCAACGAAAACAACATAGACCACTATCCACTTGCCACTCCATTTTCAGCAAACTTCTTCCCTTTGGAAACTGCTTCGCCTACTCCCACGCAACTTCCCCCTTCAACTTCTCCAAGCCCCTCAATTAGCCTAAACCCCACAGCTTCTATCCCAGAATTCCCCGCATGGATAATTCTTTCAATACTGTTTGCCCTCTCAGTCTTTCTATTAAAGGCCAAAAAGAGAAGCGACGGCAAATGAAGGGCAAGAGATCTAGAACGATGCGAATGGTCTCGGTGACTTTTCTGTTAGTCGTGACGGTTGGCGGCTTTGTATTGATTGGATTTGGGCCTTTTTGTTTAGCCAAAAGCAGCTTCACTGAAG
This sequence comes from Candidatus Bathyarchaeota archaeon, assembly GCA_963735905.1. Classification (GTDB taxonomy): domain Archaea; phylum Thermoproteota; class Bathyarchaeia; order Bathyarchaeales; family Bathycorpusculaceae; genus JADGNF01. Next base: position 384,850 of record CAVTMS010000015.1, read on the forward strand.
TTAGCGGCATACTAAACGGCATCAATACCTGGAGAAAAACAAATAGTCCCTACAATCTTAGTGGATCAGTTATCATAAATCAAGGGGCTACTTTGAGAATCGATCCTGGAACAACCTTGAACTTCAACGGCTACCAAATAATTGTGAATGGAACCCTGGTAATTCAAGGAACCACCGCTGAAAAAATCTTCTTAAACGGTGGAACACTCAGTGATGAGACTCGGTTTTATGGTGGGCAAATTAGTTTCAAAATGTACAGCGCTGGTGGCTTAATCGAAAACGCAATTTCCAACTTAACGTCAATTTACATCGAGAATACATTCGCAAAAATCACACAATCCACTATTATCGGAAGCCTCGGCGTAAGTGGACCTAAAAGCTCGCCTGAAATCTCAAACAATACAATCATTGGTCAAATAGCACTATCTGGTAGCACATCAACAATAACAAACAACTCGGTGAAAGGAACAATCTTCGCTTCGGGGCCATGCCTAATCGCAAACAACACAATCACCGGTAACAGAGAAGACGAAGGAATCCACACCGAAGGAGACATCCCTAGAATTTCCGACAACGTCATAACAGGATTCAAAATTGGCGTCCGAGCATATTATTCAGCAAACATCGAAAACAACCTCATAATTAACAACAGCCGCTACGGCATAGACATCGGCATGGGATACACAACAATCCAAAACAACACCATAACCCAAAATGCTGTAGGCATCAACTCGCCAAAACCAGTAAACACCATAACTTACAACAACATTTACAACAACACCCAATACAACATTCGCCTGGACTCTTACTCACTTTACACACCTTCAGCCACGAATAACTGGTGGGGAACAACCAACATCACCGCGATAAACCAAACGATGAACATATACTGGAACAACCTCACTGCAGTAAAAGTCTACTTTACCCCAATTCTGCTTGAACCAAACACCGAAACACCACCAATGGAATACAATCCCGCACCAGCTCCAATGGTTACCCCAAACCCAACGCCAGATAACTTCAGCTCCTATTCAATCCCCTTCACCCTCCACCACGCCAATCGTTAATTCGACTGAAACACCTGACCCGAACCAGAACCAACTTTTATCACCAGAAGTGATTTACGGGACAGTAATTTTGGTTTCCATTGGAATCGTCGTAGTTGCCTCAGTTGCAGTTAGAAAAAGGAAAAAATGAACTCGCTCAGAGTGTGCGCTTAAGAAAACTGTTCCACTTAAGGAACAGTTTGTTCCTCAGGGATAATTAATAGACGCAAAAATGATAGTAAGACATAGTGAAAGACTGTGAGAGGACACTTTACATTCATCTTAATTCTGATTATTGCAGCTGGTAGCCTTTTTTTCTTTCCACCTTCTGAGGCTCAGTCTTTTGGAACAATCCATATCAGGTCTAATGGCAACGTCGAACCTCCAACCGCGCCCATTTCGCATGTCGACGATCGGTACATTCTTTCGGGAAACCTCTACGATAGCCCTATCGTTCTCGAGAGGAACAATGTGTTCTTCGATGGGGGCGGATATTCTTTGGAAGGCGCAGGCAGCGGAATTGCTGTGAACATTACTTGTACCAACGTGACTGTTAGGAGCTTGCGCGTGTTGAACTGGGAAGTTGGAATACTTGGAGCATACAACAACGTTACCGTTCAAAATTGTTACTTGACTGGAAACGAAAAAGCAATCGCCATTTACGCCGACAATTATAGGGTTACTGGAAATTATATTGCTCAGAGTACTTGGGGGATTCGGGTTAATGGAAATAGTAATGTCTTCTCTGAGAATCAGATAACTAACAACAGTATTGGAATATGGATCTCGCTATCCGGAGGAGGCACAGGGAATACGATTGTCTCCAACACCATAGAAGTTAATGAGCAAATAGCAATCGAAACGGACTTTGGGGAAGGCTTCGCAGTTTATCACAATAGTTTCATAATCAATAACAACCACAGCCCAATTGTCAACACTGCATACCTGGCCGTTCCCGGCGATGAAACTAAGGTTTTGATGCCTTCATGGGATAATGGCAAAGAAGGCAACTATTGGAGTAACTACGTCGTTGAGTACCCTAACGCGACTGAGATAGGTAGCACAGGCGTATATGATACGCCTTACGTAATCAACATCGCCCCAAACCTAACAGACAGGTACCCCTTAACTCAACCAATAAACATAGAAGTTAATTTACCAACGCCTCTTCCCTCCGCCCTAATTAGTCCTTCACAAACAGCGACTGCATCTCCAATTGAGTCACAAAACCCATCAGCTTCACCAACTTCAATAGTTTCGCCGTCAAGCTCCCAAGAACCTATCGAAACAACTAAACCGACTAAGTCAGTGTTTCCAAATGAAGCGATCTATGGAATAGTTCTAGCAATTTCATTGATTACGGTATTTGCTGTCGTGGTAATTATAAGACGAAGAAAGCAGCCCAAATTGTTTTAGACAGGCACTAAGAATCGGCGGCTGTTCTTGTAGGAGAACCATGACGTTCTTTGGGGAGAGCTAAGAGCAACTTAAGACAATCTGCAACTGAGCGAAATGAAGAAAATACTACTCGCTGGAATTGCCCTTGCGGTACTATTGATTTCTTTAACGGTCGCCTATCTGCCCTACCCTGTTAGGGCAGAATCTGCTGAGTCCATTGGTTTTGATTCAGGCGCTACTCTTTTTTCTCCCGTTAACACGACTTATAGTTCCCGATTTCTAACTTTGAATCTCACTTTAGGCGCTGGATTGGGCGTTCGATATTCATTGAATTATAGCCTCGATGGAAAATATGGCGGCCCTATACCTTTGGTTGCAAAAACCCCCGCAGAGATGCACGTTATCAACACAATGATTGGTTCAGTGGACTTGCCAGAATTGTCCGAAGGATCACATCGCTTAACTGTCAATGAATTAAGCGGTATCTATGATTATCATGGCGCAAACGCTCCAGGCGCACCCTTTAAACCTGCATTCCCCTGTAGTTCAGACTATATTGCTTCTTGGACTCACACAGTCTATTTCACTATAAATTCCCCTTCGACACCGTCTCGGAACCCAACATCAACGCTTGCGCATTCACCCAGCCCTTCATCACTTTCGGGGACAGACCCCGCGTGGGTGTCCAAAGCGACCATGCAGGAGCCTAGAAGCGGCTTAGGAGTTGCCGTTGTGAACGGAAAAATCTATGCCATAGGTGGCGCCGGCGCAACAGGCTTCAGCTCCACAAACGAAGAATACGACCCCGCAACCAACACTTGGACTTTCAAGACGCCGATGCCAACTCCGAGAAGCGCATTCGGTATAGCGGTTTACGAAAACAGGATTTATTGCATAGGCGGATACATCAAGGGAAATCCTCCTACTGGAGTCAATGCAGCTGCAGTCAATGAAGTCTATGACCCAGCCACTGATACGTGGACAAGCAAGACTCCAATGCCGACAGCTCGACTAAATCTACGTGCAAACGTCGTAAACGGCAAAATCTACTTAATCGGAGGAATACCGATACCCGACATAGGCAGAACATTAAATGAGGTCTATGACCCAGCAAGCGACACCTGGAACACCAAAGCCCCAATACCGACAGGCGTCGACTTATATGCTTCCGCAGTTGTCGGCAACAAAATATTCGTAATGAAATCGGGACTGACCCAAATTTATGACGCTGACAGTGACAGCTGGAGCACCGGAGTAGCGCCCCCCTTAAATTCCTTAATCCCATCTGCAGCGACGGTAACGGTCAGCGATTCTTCTGTGCACATATACTTGTTGGGGGCTAACGCTGAAGGCAGTTATTGGATGTTAAATTATCAGGGCTTCACAACTCAAAGTTACGATCCAACAACAGGTAACTGGACAGTTGGCACTTCAATGCCGACTGGAAGAATTGATGCAGGCTTAGCTGCAGTTAATGACAAGTTGTACGTGATTGGAGGGTACACTTATGGAACGCCTTCGGGCTCAAGTTTCACACTTAACCGACCGATTATTTACAGTGTAGCTACTGAACAATACACCCCAGCGCTAGACGTCACCGTATCATTCGAAAAGACGCAAGCAACAACAACCCCCACCGCATCTTCACCAACACCTTTCCCCAGCCCTTCAACAACTCCACCACCTTCACATAGCCCAAGTCCTTCTCTCTCACCTACTCCAAGCCTAACTCCGTCAAGTTCTCCGTCCCAACAACCTGGACTAGACCATAGCCCAACATCAGAAAATATTCAAGCTGAAAATTTTACGCCCTCAATAATCATTTTTGGCTTGGTGATGGTTTCTGTTCTGATGGGTGTATTGATTTACTTGAAGAAAATTAAGAAATAGAAATAAGATAATTGAATGAAGACTTCTCCTCACTGTTCCCTATTGAGTTAGTCTGTTCTTCTTGGAGAACATTCTGTTCTTTGGGGAGAGCTAAAGGGCACTTGTCCAATTTTCTATTTCAATGATGAGGTGATTAGTGTTTGGCATCGATCAAGAAAATAGTTCTTCTCTCTTTTGCCTTCATTTGTTTAGCTATTCTAGTAATGGTTAACGACGCCAAGTCACAGTCCACTGGATCTATTTTAATCAGTGGTGACGGCTCAATTGCGGGAACTGACAAGATTCAAAAAAACGGAAACATATACAACTTGACATCCAGCATTTACGGATCTCCAATAGTGGTGCAGTGCAACAACATAATTTTTGACGGCGAAGGATTTACTCTTCAAGGATCAGGAATCTGGCCAACTCCTCCAGCAATAAACCTCACCTGCTCCAATGTAACCGTCCAAAATTTTTCCATAAACAAATGGGAAGTAGGCATCCTCGGCGCCTATAACGGCAATATCATTTCTAACAATAGCGTGACAGATTGTGAAAGAGGCATAGCAATTTACGCTGACGGTTACAACGTCACCGGCAATTTTGTTGAAAACTGGAACATTGGAATTCGCATCCAAGGAAACTACAGCACAATCTTCCAAAATCAAATAGTTAACAACGCCAAAGGCGTCTCCATAACTAACAGCACAGGAATCACCATAGTGGCCAACAGTTTTCAAAATAATGTAAATGCAATCAATACCGGCAATGGCGGCTATAGAGTTTACCACAACAATTTCATTGACCAAAACAAAGACTTCAACGGAGGCTGGTACACCCACATCCTCACGACAGGGGCGGAAATGTCCGCCTTGGATAATGGCTACCCCTCAGGCGGCAACTACTATAACGATTACACCAACCGATACCCAAACGCCACCGAAATTGACTCTTCAGGAATAGGAAATATTCCCTATCTGGTTAATGCAGAACCTAAAGTTGTAGATAGATACCCGCTTCTCGCACCGTTCAATATCTCAGATGCCATTGTGGAATTGCCTTCGCCGACCGCAAACATCTCCCAAACTCCATCGCCAACACTAAGCAACTCTCCAACTAATCCTCCTTCACCTAGCACAAGATCAACGCCGAGCCCAACAGTTGAGGTTACTTCATTGCCTTTGCTTCTGAAGAGCCCAACAATCTCGCCAAACTCGTTCCAAACTCGAGGCTTACCGCAACAACAAATTGTCTACGGTACAACTGCGGCAGTAGCTTTGGTTGTAATGATTGCGATTGCTGTTGCGCTGCAAAAATGCAACAGTAACAAGAACTAACGTTTTGTTTGAAATATTCTGTCCTCAGGGGATGTCTTGGATGGGCAAAAATAGTCAATCCGCAAAATGGGATTCAGTTGCGAAGCAAACTGTTGATACTCTATCTTGGTCAAGAAACTTTGACTTGTTATTCTGTTTTTGGAACGGATCTTAGTCAAGAATTGTTGACAAGAGCCCTTTTAGGCTAATCTGCAGTGTAACAACCTGATGGCTATGCAGGGCAAAACAGTCATTTCAGCAATCTTCGTTACTGCACTAATAGCCTCAGTATTTGCTGGTTTGCAGGATGTTGAGGTGGCTAATGCTAATTTCTTTCCAGGAAATGCTCTCATAATCGATTCCCCCGTCTATAAAATGGTTTACACAAACACCTCTGTTCCCCTTGATGTTTATGCTAATGTTGCCAATCCAACTCCCGAGGTTGTTAGCATAACCTATTGTCTTGATGAAGACTCAAACGTAACCCTAACGAACTTGACCAAGACACTGCGTTTGCCAGGTCACATACAGGGTTCTCAGTTCCACGCAGAACTATTATTGGAGAATTTGGCTGAAGGCAATCATACACTGAGAGCTTATTCTCAGGATGCCGTTGGTGTACAGATGAATTACTCAGTGGAGTTTTTTGTTGATACGCATTATACCAGTCCACTTTCTGTCCTTTCGCCTCAAAACATAACCTATACAAAGACTGAGGTTCCGTTAACTTTTATTTGCAGAGAAACAAATAGGCTTGATGGGAATTTCACTCGTGCTGGTTACGTGCTCGATGGAATAGGCTCATACTACTTTTATGATAACTCAACTTTGACTGATTTGTCAATTGGCAACCATGAGATACACATAACAGTTTGGACTGATAATTACCAGTTTTTTTCTGAGACAATCTATTTCACCGTAAGCAACCAAACACCAACTCCAATCCCTACACCCTCTAATTCTCCAAGCTGGCAGCCACCATCAAGCCCAACTTCAAAACCTCCTGACTATTATGGGGACAGCGGTGTAAGCATTATTCCACTAATCCTTGGCATAGTTGCCGCAGCCCTAGCAGTTTCAGCAGGCACAGTTGTTTACTTCAAGAAGAGGAAGAGATACCCGTGAATAGAAAAACAACTTTAACAAAAATTCTTGTTTCCATATTCCTAATTTCAGCTTTAGCCGGAGTGCAAGTTGTTAATGCGGACCCTAAAATAATCACCGTCCCGGATGACTTTCTAACGATACAAGCTGCTGTCGCAAACGCTTCGCCGGGTGACACGGTTTTTGTGAGAAGTGGTAGCTATAGAGGAGGAATAGTCATCGACAAGCCAATATTGTTAAGGGGAGAAGATGCAAAGACCACAACTGTATTCGGCGGCGCAACAGCAAAAGATCTTGGTTTAGCTTCAGTTGCGTTTAAAGAAAATACAGCTACCTCTTTCACAACATTGACATTTATCACACAAAATGAAAGCCCAAAAATCCAGCCAGCAAACTTTATTCCACCACTAACCTTCGCGGTGATCGTAAACTCAAACGATGTGTCGATTTCGGATTTCACAATTATGGGCGGCGATAGGGCCATCTACAGCAGCAATGGTAACGGGTTGCGAATTCAACAAAACAGTCTCGGCACTTGCATCTTGGGTGGATCAAATAATACAGTAGCAAACAACAGTCGAATTGGGCTCACTATCGGCGGTTACAATAATGTGGTAGTAGGCAACTCGGGCGGTCTCACTTTATCTTCGTCCAACAGCACTCTCTTGGAAAACTCGCTGACATATTTTGAAAGTCAGAACGCCAACTCCAACATCATTGTAAACAACACTTTGACTGGAGCCAATATGGGCATGTGGATAGGCTCTTACGGCAAAAACTGTTCTTACAATTTTTTCGTAGGAAACAAAATTGAGAGCGCTGGTTTATGGGGTGTCCTAATGGGGGCTGGCTCATATAACGTCTTTTTTGGAAACATAGTTGAGAACACCGGAGTGGGAAGAGATCATGATGGATATGGCTTGGCATTGGGGGGCAATGGCTTGACTGCAGAGAAAAATCTGTTCCTTCACAACATATTCCTTAACAACTCCAAAAACTTCGGCGTCAACTGGCCAGTAACAGGCGCAAACTCTTTTGATGATGGAAAAGAAGGCAACTATTGGGATGACTACCTTGCAAGGTATCCAAACGCCACAGAAGTGAGCAATTCAGGAACAGGAAACGTCTCCTATGTGCTGACGGAAATTAACATGGACAACCACCCATTATTGGTTCAGCCCGGCGCTTCAGACAAAGTGCCTGCTTTGCCGGAGCCTTGGGCATCACTTTTACCTGCATTCACAACCTTGTCCGAACCGTCGCCTTCACCAACATCGCCATTCCCTAGTCCAAGCGGCTCTTCTTCGCCATTGCAAACACCCATTTCAAGTCAAATGCCTTCACCGAGTTTTTCTCCGTCGCCTTCCATTCCAGAGTTTCCTTTGGGGGCAGTTGTTCTGTTGATTGTTGTTGTTTTGGCAGCAACTCTTCTAGTCGTAAGGAAACAAGAGCAAATCCAAAAGCGCCGCAGAACACCTCAACCCAATTGTAGCACTCAAAAAAAGAAACAGCCCCAAATCAAAAAATGGCTAAATTAACAATTATCATTTGACGTTCAAAATTTCGTAATTCAAAAAACCTTTAAGCTATTCCCTCCCTGAGAAGTTGAATACAATGAGACGACTTTGGCTAGTCCTGGTTGTTATCTTCCTTGTTTTGTCGATCGTTATCTCAGCTTTCTCTTTGGTGCAGCCAAACAAGAATAATACTTCTCCGGGCAGCGGGGTCTTTTTCGGAGTGACTTTTGGGTCAAACTCTACCAGCGAAGCCAAAATGCTCGTGGACAAAGTGAAAGACTACACAAACTTGTTCATCGTAGATTCCTACCCGATATCAACTAATGAAACAGAATTAAACGAGGTCTGCAACTACGCTGTTAACAAAGGCTTGAACATAATTGTGTACTTCAGTTTCATCTCTCACGTAATTTATCCTTGGCAAGTCACCTGGCTTGATAGCGCGAAAGAAAAGTGGGGCGACAAATTCCTGGGAATTTACATTTTTGATGAACCAGGAGGAAAACAACTTGACTTAGGCGCTTGGAACAATGAGACTGAAACTTTCGCGAACTTGACAGCTTACGATCAAGCAGCAAACGTATTCAATTCAAGTCTGGGCAACAGCCAAAGCATGAAAGACCTAAAATCAAAAAACATAACAGCCTTCACATCTGACTACGCTCTCTACTGGTTTGACTACCAAGCCGGATACGATGTAGTGTTCGCAGAGCTTGGCGAAACAAAAGGACAACACAACAAACTACAAGCGGTCTCTCAATGTAGAGGTGCTGCAAACTTGCAAGGTAAAGAATGGGGAGCCATAATCACCTGGACCTATACGAGTCCGCCGTACTTGGAAAACGGTCTCGCTATGCTTAACGATATGCTGACGGCTTACTTAGCAGGAGCCAAATACATAGTTGTCTTCAACTATCCCCAATATCCCGACTTAAACCCTTACGGAGTTCTAACCGAAGACCAATTCGCAGCAATGAAAGAATTCTGGAACCAAATACGCACCACCCAAGCAAATGCATGCGGAACAGCAAACGGCCAGGTAGCTTTAGTTCTCCCAAAGAACTACGGTTCAGGACTGAGATCATCCACAGACATCATCTGGGGACTGTGGCCAGCCGACAATCTATCTGTGCCAATTTGGTCTCAAATGAATAATTTAACAAAAACATACGGCGTCAGATTAGACGTCATCTACAACGACAGCAACTACAGTTTTGAAGGAAAATACCAAACCGTCTACTACTGGAACAGCACTTGACTACAAAGCCCAGGCCAAAGTCAAAGCTCCGATTTATCACAAGTTTATTTCTACTTTAGAGAAGAAGTCATCCGTCGTCGGAATTCTTGTGGGTACACACGTGTTCCTTTTTTTAAGTATCACTATTGTCTTTTTTCTTAGCTTCTTCTATGTCTGCGAGTTTTGTGCTTAGTTCTTCTAATTCAAAACTAAATCCTGACTGACTATTACGCTGTTCAGACAAATCCCACACTACTCCACAATCTTCAGTTACCGTAGTTTCGTCCCAACCAAATAAAAGATGTTTCAACAGCAATTTGTCAAAATTTTGTGTTTGCACAACATCGACCAAATTGGTCCCCGATTCGGAACTTTGTAATCTTTCAGCAGAGTCAAACAATATACTTCAAGGGTAACTACTTACGTAGTGATGGCTGTCTGGTCTGTCTAACAGAGAGTATGAGAATGAGTGAGAAACATCATGAAGTAAGTGAAGAGGTTAGAGCGGGATTTTTTTAAATTATTTTTTTCAATGCAGCATGCATTTGTCTTGTAATATCTTCTTCGAGTTCTTCCTCTTCCTTTTGGTCTTTGTTTTCTTTAACAATTCGAATATCTTCTTGTTTTACTCGTTCGTTTACTGAATCAACTAATTCTGCTATATGTTTGCTATCGTCTTCTATTTTGTTTAGGGATGTGAAGAAGGTAATTGATTTGTCATTTAGGTGTGGGTCATTTCTAGAGTTTTCCAGATGACCTAGTGGTAAACTTTTACTTAATTCATCCTTAAACAAAGCTACCCAAAAATTGTCCGGAATGTCCGATAATTCCAATTCAACAGCATATTTATCTCGAGTCTCTGTAACTTTCTTCATTTTCGGAGTATATTCATCCACATGTTTGAGGTTGACTTCCTTAATTGCTTCCTTCATTTAGTATATCTCAAGTATTAATTAATGCGAGTTAACCTAATGAATTTTGTGTATTCCAAATTTTATCAGAAGACAATACTCGAAATCGCGTTTTTCCCAAAAAAGTTTAACAAATGAAAACGCAAAAACTTGTTGAAACCACTCCAAAAGTGGAAACCTAAAGAACTAAATCGCTTTAGGCTTGAGGCCATTCCAATTGTTAAATGAGGTGAACGTTTTTTCTCTTAATTGAAATTGTCACCAATCCCGTGAAGATCAAAATGGCGGGAAGAATTATCCATGTTGGAAACTCTGGGATCGAAGGCGAAGGACTTACGGGATTCTGCGTGGGTGTTGGCGTTTGAGTAGGTGAAGGTATTGGGGCTGGTGTAGGTGCTATGGAAATTAACGCTGGCAAGCTTACTGTTTGTGTGCCGCTCCATTCGCTTGTTGTGCCGTTGAAATACCACGGAGCTGAAAAGCCGCCTAGATAGATTCTATGCGTATAACCTATCAGTGCTTGGACTTGGTTATCGATTTGAGTAGGCTCGGAGGCTTCGTTTATGGGGATTGTTATGTTGGTGCGACCACCATCTGACTGTTGAAGGTAGCCAAGATCAGGGTTGTAAAGTTCTCTCCAGTCTGACTGGTTGGGGTCTTTCACCCGAACATTGTAATACAGATAGATGGTAACGCTGCTGTTTACGTCAAAATAAGGGCTGAAGGGTTGATTCTTGATGGATACTTCGATTCCGATGTATTCTGCATGATACCCAAGATTTGCATCAATCTTTCCTGTGCTGGGGTTCAACGAATAAGTTGTTGGCACATCAATAGAAGGACCTACAGGTTTCACTGTGAACTCTGGAACAGAGGGGGTGGATATTTGTCCTGGGGGTGCGGAAGGGAATGGTCTCTGTGCCACTAGCAACGTTAAAAGTGGACTCGTGGAAGGTAGGTAGGTAATGTTGTTGAAGGTTTGTCCAGGGTAAGTTAGAACTAGCTTGTAAGTGCCAATCATCTTTGGTGAATAATCAAAAGTAGATGAGCCGTTTGTGTCAGAAGACCAAAGGATTAATCGTTTGGGTAGTTCCATCGGGATTTGTAATTGTAAGGGTAAATGTGAAGTTGTCCTTGGATGTTAGCGGAGGAGGCGTAACCAACAGAGATATGTGAACTGGTTGACCGTAGCTGACGGGGTTATTCTGCACACTTATGGACGCCGTGGTTTGAACAGTTGCTTCAGCTAAAACGAAACATGAGGAACCAGCTAACGTAAACCCGCTAATGAGTATGGCTATCGAAAATCTTCTAAGAAGAGAACTCGTCACCGCATAGTCACCGATTAACTTTGCGTTGTGTGGCCATAAATGCGTGTTTGTAAAGATTTCTTGACACAAAATATCTTGGAGAAAACTTATCGTTCTTAGCTCTTTGACTTCTTGGATTTGACAATGTAACGCATTAGACCCACAATTATGAGAACCATTAAAACTATCGTGGCTATGACAACCACAATTACGACAGTCATCACTAAGGTTTTTGGAAAAGGCTCTGCAGTGGGAGTTGGTGTTGAGAATATGGGATTTGGGAAAGGTTCTGCTGTTTGAGTTGATGTTGGTTGCTGTATTGGAGAAGGTGAAGGTGTTAAGGATAGACTTGGAGATGAAAATGGAATCATTGACAGTAATATCAGTGATTGTGTGCTGCTCCAGCTGCTTGTTTCACCAGTAAAATAATAAGGTGCAAAATTGCCCTGTTGGACTCGATGGATATAGCCTATCATTGCCTCTACTTGAAAATCCAGCCGAGAACCATCAGGTAATTCCCACATCTTATCACCTAAAATGTAAGAACTAGTTTCCGCGTCAACTAAATGGTACGACAATACTGTATTATCTGAATTTGACTGAGTTGGCACATCCTCGATTTGATAAAGGTTAGTCCAATTATCATCATTATGCATTTTCAGGCGAATATTGTAGTATAATGAGATATTCCAGCCACTACTTGCATCGTAATATGGAACAAAAGGCTGATTCTTAACTGCCAATACTATTGTCTTGTTTCCTTCTGAAAATGAAGTGCCAAGACTCAAAGTGAATTCTGGAGTAGATGGGATTGGAGTTATGCTTGGAGTTGGAGAAGGAGTATATTCCAGTTCTTTATCTACGGCAAAACTTACTGTTTGAATGCTTTCAATTGAGTATGGTACTGGAGGATTAGGGTTATTACTGTAAACTCCTTCTGCATTGGCGTGAACTGTCAGAGTATGTTCTCCTTTAGATAATCCAATTAGGCTAGTGGCATATTGCTCAGTATTTGACCTGCTGTCCACATAAAGGCTGGTAGATTTTCCATCAATTTCATAGTACAAATTGGTTAGATGATATGCCGGTATCCACCAACGAGAAATTCCAACTATTGTAAAATTTACTAGAATATCGTTTTGGTTATACGTGGTATTTAGTGGGGAATTAATAGTAATTGGAGGTGGATTAGTTGGTTTTTCTGTAGGAAGAAAATTAGCATTTGCATCCTCAACTGTCTGCATCCCAAATACTATTGAAGCAAGAATTAGTGAAATTGTGATTAATGCCATGAATGTTTTCTTACTCACAGCCATCAAGCAACTACTGGTTTAACTTGCCTAAAAAACTGCTTGTAAAGATTCCTTGACACAAAAAACCTGCCAACTGAGTCGCAAAAAGTCAGAACGACTCCCATTTAAATTCAAATCCCACAACTTCTCACAACCAAACAAAACCCCAACAAAACCCATTCACGATTTTCAACCAAAATCAATTAAAAAAACAGAAGTTGTGCCCCCCCAAAACAACCCAACAACTAATTGAACAAAGAAAAAACCACACAAATCGAACAGCGAAAAGGTGAAAAGCCACAAAACCATGAAACCTAACAAAGGTGAACCCACATGGGCGAAGAAGTAAACATGGCAACAATACAACTAATAAACGAAAAACAAAGTTTCATACTCACAAAAAAAGACTTCAAAACAGGAAGCCGAGGATACCACGCACAAGGAAAAATGATGGCAGGCGGCAAAAACTACCAAATCAACATCCTATGCGTAGAAATCGGCTCCAAACCAAAAGAAAAAGAAAAGTAAGCCGCATAGTACCTTTTTCGCGGCAGTCTTCTTTATTTATTGTTTAATCTTTTCGAAGGCTTTAGGGTAAGATTACAGCTTTTAATATTGTAACATCCTGCACTGGTCTGTCATTTGCGCCCGTAGCCACTACTGAAATCGCGTCAGCCACCGACATGCCTTCTATGACGGTGCCAAAAACGGGGTGCTTAGTGTCCAAATAGTTGTTGTTGACGACGCTGATGAAGAATTGGCTGCTTCCTGAATCGGGTTGACCTGTATTTGCCATTGCGATGGTGCCTCTGTTGACATGATTGTCAGCGGTGAATTCATCTTTGATGTTAGGAATTGACTGGTCTCCGTAACCTGTTCCAGTTGGGTCTCCACCTTGAATCATAAAGTCTTTCATTACTCTGTGGAATATGGTACCATCAAACGTGCCTTGCTGGACTAGGTTCTTGAAGTTGCTTGTTGTAATGGGCATGTCCTCTCTTAGTTGGATAAAGATATTGCCCATTGAGGTTTGAAGCAAAACTACGGTTCCGTTTGCACTATATTCTCCAGCTGGAGATGTTAAACGAGAGGCAATGAGAGTCGGAATCGGGGTCGGGCTTGGGCTAGGACTGGGTGAGGTACTTGGCGATGGGCTGCTCGAAGGAGAAGTTACGAACAGTCCATTTTGCGCTAATACCAAAAAGCTTGCGCCGACCACAAGTGCGATCGCGATTATGCCTCCATAAATCATGAGTCTCTTGTTTTTTGCTTTAGTTTGAGGATTATTTTTGCCCCATTCAGGCTTAACCTGATTTTGGCTTTTGCGGAATTTTCGTGAGCGTGGCATGCCCAAAAATACGGACAGCTTTTTATTTAAACATTTCAAAAACTCAACATGAAAACGCAAGATCGTTGAATTTGCAGAATTAAGCGACAAAAACCGTTGCCATCTGCTTACTCCATAGCCTGTATCGCAAAATGTTTATTCACCAAAATTCTCTAATAGAAATTGGCATGAACAACGCCTACGTTATCCACACAGACTTCGACGAAATCACATCGGAGATCGCCAAACTACAAGAAGTCGACAAAAAAATCGTGGATAAAGTAACAATTTTCGTCAACAGCATACGAGACATCACCTTCAAAGTAGAGCCCGCCATGAAAAGGGCATCACACGAAGATGAAAGACAGCTCTGGAAAGAATACCAAGAGCTGCAACAGGAAAAACTTGTTCTCCTTGACTTATCTCACGAATACGAGTCTATTCAAGAAGCAGTGAAGGGACTCAACCCAAGACTGGATTTTCTAATCAACGACGCTCTAGAGGAACTGACAGACCATATTGGGGTCCTCGCTGAAACTCACCGAGCCCACATCGACATCCTCGAAATCCACAACACCCGAAGAATCGCAATTGTAGCCTTGATTATAACGGCAATAATCTCTTACCTTGCGGTTTGGGAATTCTTCGTTCGCGACATCCTAACCGGCATAGTTTTTCCATTCGGACTAACCCCTCTGTTGAATTACTTACTGGTTATACTAACTCTACTACCAGTTTTGATTACTTTCGTATGGGCTTGGCTAAACCGAGGAAAACGATTCTAAAATCCAAAATTTTTCACCTAACAACCTTTCCAGTTTTGGAAACTAAAAATAGTTTTATAGTCAAATATTATTAATTGCGGACTTGTGAATCTTCTCGAATCCGCCATAATAGTGCTGGGTTTGCTCGTTTTTGAAGTAGTAAACAGCATTGACAACGCCATAGTCAACGCCCACGTGCTAAAGACGATGAGCCTGTTATGGCGACGCAGGTTCCTCGTAATAGGCATAATTACCTCCGTTTTCCTAGTCAGGTTTCTCTTGCCGTTAATAATACTCTGGCTTTCAGTCCCAACCTTAACTCCATACGAGATCTTTCTTGCCTTCACAGGAGGCAGCGACATCGCCTCAAAGGCTATCGAAACCCAAAAGCCGATAATCCTAATATTCGGAGGAGTTTTCCTGCTCTACCTTTATTTCCACTGGTTATTCCTCGAAAAGAAAGAGCCACTCTTCGTAGAAAAATTCCTGAAAGAAAAACACGGCGTTTGGTTCTTCGCGTTCGCCGCAATCATACTGGTCTTCCTAATGTATCTCGCAAGATTCAACCCACTAATGATGCTCGCCGCCGCCATAGGAAGCGCCACTTTCTTCATTCTATACGGCCTAAAGGAAACTGCTGAAACCCAAGAAAGAAACCTCACACAAGGCACTGGACTTTCCGACCTCTCAAAATTTGTTTACCTAGAAGTATTAGACGCCACTTTCAGTTTCGACGGTGTCATCGGAGCCTTCGCATTCACCATAAACCTGCTACTGATATTGATCGGAATCGGCGTAGGCGCAATCGTTGTAAGAGAACTCACTATAAAAGGAATAGATCAAGTAGCCAGATACAAATACCTCAAAAATGGCGCAATGACATCCATCGGCTTTTTAGGATTGTTTATGGTCACAGAAAGCTTCGGATTCCCATTGCCTTCATACCTGCCAATTATCGTTACGCTACTCTTAGTGGGCATAGCCTTCTTCATGTCTCGGGAATTGCTAAAGAAAAAACCAAGCTAATGTTTCTCATCAAGAAAAGAAAATATTGGAAGAGGGAGGGTACAATCTGTCCAAACTACTTCAGCCAGTTCGCCAATAACACAGTATTCGTATTCCTCGTTTTCTCCAACGAGACAATACCTCTCTCAGCCAATCGTGCGACAATTCTGTGAATCTGCAACCTGCTAAACCCAGTTTCGCTGCGGATGTACTTCTGCAAGTATTTGCCTTGGTGCGTCGTAAGTACCTCGACAACCTTGCGCTCTTCAACAGTTAGCGTCTTAACGATTGTGCTGATTGGTGCTTGCGCAGTTTCCACTGATGTTACACTTGCAGGCAAAACCGTCGTCCCATGAGCAAGAGTTGGGGCGATACCGGTTCGATTCCTGATTTCCGGAAAACCCACGAAATAAACCAATCCGACAACGCCAACTATCGCAACACCTACCAAAGCGATGAAAGCAACTCCAAGGTAAGGTGCCGCCGAATTCGGAGCCGGGACTTGCGTGGCTGCATTTCCACCCATCATTCCTCCCATGCCGCCAAACATCTGCCCAATCGGGTTAGATGGAGTCCTGGAAGACGAAGGTGTCTCCGCTAAGACAATGTACCCCGCCGCAACTACCGCAATTAGAGAAGCCAACGACACAATAGCAATTATCAGAAATAAGCTGATTCTTCTCATACTCGATCCTTAATAACGCTGTTATTACGCGGATTTAAGGATAACTCCAAAGAAAAAACGTTCCAACAACCCAAAACCAACACTTCAAAAACGTTTCACCAAAGAAACAGACCGTCTCAGCCAACTCTCATACCGCCCGAAAGCCATTATATAGAATGGTAAAGCAAATGGAAAAAACAAAAATCTTCATCCTCACCACCACATTAGCGATTCTCGTCGTGGTGGCAGTAATTGGCGCGGCTTACGCGCAAAACCTCAACCAACAAAGGTATGCCTACAACCCAAACGGCAATAGCCAAGTTTCGCAATCTGGAATTTCAGCTGGAGCCAACGGTGCTTATGGATACGGAAGCAATAGTTACCCAGGAATGGGTGAAGCCTACGCTTATAGCGCGCCACAAAACGGCTACTCATATGGAATCGGAATGCGCGGCGGAATGATGGGCGGCTACCACAGATAAAAAGTGGCAAACCCAACTCATTATTTTTTAACAATTCTAAATTGAAAAAGAAAAAATAAAATGGGCCATAAGGCTCATAGATTTTGAGTATTATTCTGTGGGCGTTGGCTGATACCTCGACAGGTAACCCTTAGTTATCTTCGGAGGTCTTGGTTTCCACACTGACAGCCTTTTCTTCATTTCCTGATCAGATAAATCGACGCTCAGGAATCGGTTTGGAATATCAATGGTTATTATGTCACCGTTCTTTAGAACTGCTATTGGTCCTCCGTCAAAAGCTTCTGGAGCAACGTGCCCAATGCATCCTCCACGTGTAGCGCCTGAGAAACGACCATCAGTGATTAGGGCTACGGATTCGCTTAATCCCATTCCAGATATGGTCGCAGTTGGCATAAGCATTTCAGGCATACCAGGTCCACCTCTAGGTCCTTCGTAGCGGATGACTACGACGTCACCTGCCACTATTTCCTTGCGCTTCATAGCTGCAATGGCATCACTCTCTGCCTCGTATACTTTTGCAGGACCCACATGCTTGAGCATTTTGGGCGATACGGCAACTGCTTTGACGACAGATCCTTTAGGTGCCAAGTTTCCCTTGAGGATGGCTATGCCACCTTCCTTGTGAACAGGGTTGCTCAGCGGTCGAATCACTTCGGCATCTACTACCTGAACGTCTCTGATGTTTTCCCCAACAGTCTTTTCTGTAACAGTAAACGCGTCCGTATGCAGGAACTGCTGAAGCTGCTTCATCATTGCCGGGATTCCACCCGCATTATCCAGTTCCTCCATGTCATGAGGTCCACTAGGAACCATGCTCGCTAAGTGAGGCACCTTACGGCTGATATCATCAAAAGTCATAATCGGCAACGAAACACCCGCTTCTTTGGCTATCGCAGAAAGATGCAAAACCGTGTTCGAGGAGCCGCCCAAAGCCGTGTCCACTATGACAGCGTTTTCGAAAGCCGCTTTAGTCATAATGCTGGATGGTTTAACACCGTTGCGGACAAGTTCAACAATTTTCATGCCTGATTCTTTTGCTATCCGTTCCTTCGCTGCACTTACAGCCAAAGCAGTCGCGCAATAAGGCAGCGACATTCCCAAAGCTTCAGTCATGCAAGCCATAGTGTTGGCGGTGAACAAGCCGTTGCAGCTACCACATCCAGGGCAAGCCACTTCCTCGAGCTTGGATAGTTCTTTCTCGCTGATTTTTCCAGCGAAGGCTTTACCTGTAGCTTCGAAGACTTGGTCAACGCCAACTTTCTTTCCGTTTAGGATGCCTGACTTCATGGCGCCGCCTGTTACCGAAATTGCTGGCACATCAATGCGTGCTGCTGCCATGAGCATGCCGGGGGTTACTTTATCGCAGTTGGAAATCATGACCATGCCATCTAAGCGGTGGGCTTGCATCATAACTTCTACTGAGTCAGCAATGAGTTCGCGACTTGGCAAACTGTATCGCATGCCTTCGTGTCCCATGGCTATTCCGTCGCAGACGGCTATGGTGTTGAATTCAAAAGGTGTGCCTCCAGCAGCGAGGATACCCTCTCTCACGGCATCGCCAATGCGTTGCAGGTGAATGTGTCCTGGAACGACGGATGTGTAACTATTTGCTATACCGATGAATGGTTTAGTGAAATCTTTGTTTGTTAATCCTAATGATTTGAGTAGGGCTCTGTGAGCTGCACGCTCTACTCCACATTTGACTTCGTCGCTTCTCAACCTAATCAGCCTCAGAGATGTAGACACCATAAATTTTATATTTAAGCGTGCCGCTTGAAAAGATTTACAAGTGATTGTTAATGGGGAATTGCTTTATCCAACCCTAATTGTTTCCCGAAAAAAATTAAAATTTTAGACACAACCCTCCGCGACGGCGAACAAACACCTGGAGTTTCTCTAACTTCTGAAAGCAAACTTAGAATTGCTCAAAGGCTAGATGAACTTGGAGTAGACATTATTGAAGCAGGATTCGCCGCTGTTTCTGAAGGCGAAATGGAAGCGGTAAAGTTAATCGCACAAGCAGGTTTGAAAGCCGAAATCTGCAGCTGCTCCAGAGGGGTTAGGAGCGATATAGATGCCGTCGTAAAGTCAGGTGTCGACAGCATCCATCTAGTTATCCCCACTAGCGATATTCACATAGACTGGAAACTAAAGAAAACCCGCGAACAAGTAGTCAAGATAACCGAGGACTGCGTTAAGCACGCAAAAGACTGCGGCTTAATAGTTGAGCTTTCAGCAGAAGACTCAACAAGAAGCGACCGAGACTACCTCAAAAAAATCTTCAATACAGGCATATCAGCCGGAGCCGATCGAGTCGTTGCATGCGACACAGTTGGAGTTTTAACACCAGAAAAATCCTACGAATTCTACCACGACCTCGTAAACAGTCTCCCGGTTCCAGTAAGCGTTCACTGCCATAACGATTTTGGCATGGCGGTTGCGAATTCAGTTGCAGCCTTACGTGCAGGATGCAGCGAAGTGCATTGCACAATTAACGGTTTAGGCGAGCGCGCCGGGAACGCTTCTTTGGAAGAAATAGTCATTGCACTTAAAGCGCTATACACAATTGACGTTGGCATTAAAACAGAGCTTCTATACAGCATATCCCAACTAGTCTCAAGACTCACAGGCATCCAAGTTCAACCAAACAAAGCCATAGTCGGCGAAAATGCCTTCACACACGAATCGGGCATCCACACACAAGGCCTACTCGAGAACCCAATAACATACGAACCATACGACCCAAGCATGGTTGGCATTTCAAGACGTATCTCGCCAGGAAAGCACAGCGGCTCACATGCCATAAAAGCCTCTGTTGAAGCCCTAGGTCTACACCCAAATGAAGAACAGCTAAAAGAAATTTGGCTTAGGGTAAAAACCGTAGGCGACAAAGGCAAAACAGTCACAGACGCAGATCTTCTAGCAATGGCGGAAGCAGTAACAGGGCTTGCAAAACCTAAAGCTATTCAATTACAGGAAGTCACAGTTGTCAGCGGCAACAACGTCACCCCAACGGCTTCAGTGCGACTGAAACTCAATGGAAAAGAAGTAAACGGCGCAGCAATAGGGGTTGGTCCAGTAGATGCCGTCATAAACGCTGTTAAAAGAGCTGTTCTGGAAACGGAACCCATAATGCTCGAACAGTATCACGTCAAATCCATCACTGGTGGAACAGACGCTATGGTCGAAGTCGTTGTTCGCATGCGAAAAGGCAACAAAACGGCGACAGCAATGGGTGTACGAGAAGATATAGTCATGGCAAGCATGGATGCAGTACTAGGCGGCATGAACGTGCTAACTGCTCTAAACGGCAACGGGACAACCAAAAAGCCCTAAAACGATAAATTCTCTCCTTTCTCTTTTCAAAAAATCTTATCCGTTTTCCAACAGACAAACTCACTGACCCATTAGTTGAAAGCAGAATCTAATCTAAACAATGAACACCTACCCGAATTTAGTTACCACAATCTTTTTATGTTAATTTCAACGTAAGAAAATTACTTTATTCCTTGGAGGAAAGAACGTGAGGGATCGCCACCTCTGTCCAGTATTCGTTCGTCGTTTTGTTCAGGCAACCCTCTAAAGGATTCTCAAACGCATTTTCAAACAAGAAATTCTCCCCAGTCTATCCTAGTTTCATAGGTAACAAAAGGTGCCAAAAAAATGACTAAAATGTCAGGTGCAAAAGCTCTAATAGAATCTCTAGAACGCCAAAAAGTAGAGGTAATGTTCGGAATACTAGGAGGCGCCATACTCCCAGTCTACGACGCGCTTTGCGGAAACACAAAAATCCGTCACATACTAGCTCGACACGAACAAGGAGCAGCCCACGCCGCAGAAGGCTACGCAAGAGCAAGCGGAAGACCCGGAGTATGCATGGCAACATCTGGACCAGGAGCTACAAACCTAGTAACGGGAATAGCCAACGCCTACATGGACTCTTCACCAATAATTGCGTTAACAGGCCAGGTTCCATCAAGAGGCATTAACACGTCCTACATGATTGGCAGAGACGCATTCCAAGAAGCCGACATAGTAGGCATAACCACTGCAATAACTAAACACAATTATCAAGTGCGCGAAGTTGCCGAAATCCCAGGTATAGTTAATACGGCATTTTACATTGCCACCACTGGAAGACCTGGACCAGTGCTAATTGACTTACCCAAGAATGTGCAGTCAGACGTCGCAGAAGTGGAATTCACAGATAAAATTGAAGCCCGAGGATACAAACCAGTTATAGAGCCAAACTTAGAATCGATTAGCAAAGCAGCCGAACTGTTGACTAAAGCTGAAAGACCCATAATTCTAGCAGGTGGGGGAGTCATATCAGCTAACGCGTCAGATCAGCTTATGCAAATGTCTGATATGCTTATGGCACCTGTAGCTACCACCTTCATGGGAAAAGGGGCATTCCCAGAAAATCACCCATTATCAATTGGCAACATAGGAATGCATGGAAATCCAGCTGCCAACAGACTGATGGGCGAAGCAGATCTTCTCTTAGCGGTAGGAACGCGGTTCTCCGACAGGGCAACAGCAAACCTAAACTCATTTGCACCTAATGCCAAGAAAATCCACGTAGACATAGATGCTGCCGAAATCGGGAAAAACGTAGACGTGGACGTTTCAGTTATAGGCGATGCGAAAATCTCGCTACAAATGCTTTACGCCGCAACTGAAAACAAATTGCTCGCAAAAGAAGGTCCAGCATGGACAAAACGGGTAAAAGAAGTTAAAGAAAAACTAATTCCAGAAATGAAAGAAATTCCCAAAGAACTAAACCCAAAAGCATTGCTAATCGAATTAAGAAAACTGCTGCCTGAAAGCGCCATAGTCACTACAGAAGTAGGTCAGAATCAGATGTGGTCTGCACTATACTTCAAAGCGCTAAAACCGAGAACATTCATTAGCTCAGGTGGCTTAGGAACAATGGGTTTCGGTTTCCCAGCAGCATTAGGCGCCAAAGTTGCTTGCCCCGACAAAGCAGTTGTAGATATCGCCGGAGATGGAAGTTTCCTAATGACTGAGCAAGAACTAGCTTGCTCCATCGCAGAAGACATACCCGTAACCATCATTGTACTCAACAACTCAGTTCTCGGTATGGTAGCTCAATGGCAAAGAATGCTTTACAAGAAACGGTACATGGCAGTGCATCTTGGAAAAACACCAGATTTCGTAAAGCTCGCAGAAGCATATGGCGCACAAGGAATCCGAGTAGCTTCAATTCCAGAATTCCAAATCGCAATCAAGAAAGCGCTTAAGAGCAAAGTAACAACAGTAATCGATGTACCTATCGGGTCCGAGGAAGACGTGGTACCCTTTGTACCTCCGGGCTGCGGCTTACCTCAACAAATGGGGGACTATTAAATGGAAAATGGCAAACCACGAGTAGTTTCAGCAATCGTAGAAAACAAGCCAGGTGTACTCCACAGCGTAGCAAACTTGTTCCGACGACGAAACTTCAACATAGAAAGCATAACTGTAGGCGCTACAGAACAAAAAGATCTTGCACGCATCACCATAACTGTTACCGCCGACGAAAAAACTCTAGATCAAGTCGTGAAACAACTCGCAAAGCTAATAGACGTAGTCAAGGTTACCGAACTTGATGAGCGAAACATCGTTTCTCGCGAACTAGCCCTGATTAAAGTCAAGGTGCCAAGCGTCAAAGAAAGAGCCGATATAATCAGCTGCGTGCACGTCTTCAGAGGTCGCGTAGTCGATGTTTCCCCGGATAGTTTGATGGTGGAAATCACAGGTACCCCCGACAAAATAGATGCCTTCCAAAACCTGATGAAAGCCTCAGGCGTAATAGAACTCGCCAGAACAGGAATCACTGCTCTATCACGCGGATCACAATCGATTAAGATCGATTGACCTATTCCCCAATTCCTTTCTTTTGTTTCAAAATACAAGATCACTCAAACTAAAATAGCGTAGCCAAACAAAACCGCAGCTACGTTAGTTACAAAAAACAACATTCCAACTGTCACTCACTCGCAGAAAGCCTTAACTTCAAGACACGCAAAAAGTGGGAAACACAAGAATAAAGGTAATTAAATCACCAGAAAACCCAAAAGAGGCAAGAAAAATGAACATATCAGAAAAAATCCTGGCTAAAGCATCAGGCAAAAGCACTGTGCAACCAGGCGAAATTGTGGACGCAAACGTTGACGTCATAATGGTCCACGATCTAACCGGTCCCTTAGCCATAGAAGCCTTCAAAAAAATAGGTATTTCCAAAGTCTGGAACAACAAGAAAGTAGTCATAATTCTAGACCATCAGATTCCAGCGGAATCAGTTAAGATGGCTGAACTGCATAAAATGCTCCGCAAGTTTGCAAAAGAACAAGCCATCCGCATTTATGACGTTGGCGAAGGAGGCATATGCCACCAAGTAATGTCCGAACAAGGCTATGTTACTCCAGGCTCCTTGATAGTAGGAGCTGACTCACACACATGCACATACGGTGCCTTCGGATCATTTGCCACAGGCATTGGTTCAACAGAAGCAGCAGCAGTCTTCGCAACAGGAAAACTTTGGTTAAAAGTACCTGAAGCGATCAAATTCAACGTGGAAGGAAAATTCCACAAATACATTACCCCAAAAGATCTAGTCCTGTCCATAATTGGAAAGGTCGGGGTTGATCGGAGCCATATACAAAAGCACCGAATTCACCGGCGAAACAATGCGCGATATGAGCATCGCGGGAAGAATGACCGTATGCAACATGGCAGTTGAAATGGGCGCCAAAAACGGCATAGTTGAACCAGACGAAACCACCCGCAAATTCCTAGAAGGAAGAGTGCCAAAATCCAACTTATCCTTTGATCAATGGAAAAGCGACACAGACGCAAAATACGAAAAAACCATTAACATAAACGTCTCAGACCTCGAACCCCAAATTGCCTGCCCCAGCTCCGTTGACAACGTCAAACCAATAAGCAAAGTAGGCGACGTCGAAATCAACCAAGCATTCATCGGATCATGCACCAACGGTCGCATCGAAGACCTACGAATGGGTGCACAGATCATGAAAGGCAAGAAGGTCAAAGCCGGAGTACGTGCACTAATAATTCCTGCTTCACAAGAAGTCTACGCCCAAGCACTAAAGGAAGGATTAGTAGAAATCTTCACAGCCTCAGGCGCCCTAGTTTGCGGTGCAACATGCGGTCCATGTTTAGGCGGGCACATAGGTTTGCTAGCCTCGGGAGAAGTTTGCGTAAGCACCTCAAACAGGAACTTTATTGGCAGAATGGGCAGCCCCGAAGCCGGCGTCTATCTCGCGTCACCCGCAGTCGTAGCCGCATCAGCACTAACAGGAAAACTAACCGACCCACGAAAAGTGGAGGCTTAACCAAAATGCAACAGGTTAAAGGAAAAGCAACAAAATTCGGAAACAACATTGACACAGACGTAATTCTACCCGGCAAATGGCTCTCGCTAATAGACCCAAACGACCTAGCAAAACACGCCATGGAAGGAATAGACCAAAGTTTCCCCAAAAAGGCAGAAAAAGGCATAATAATTATCGGCGGCAAAAACTTTGGCTGCGGCTCCAGCAGAGAACAAGCCCCACTAGCACTAAAATACGCAGGCGTAAAATGCGTACTAGCGGAATCTTTCGCACGCATATTCTACCGCAACAGCATCAACATAGGCTTACCAGTTATCGAAGTCAAAGGAGTCTCTGAAGCTATAAACAACGGCGACGAAGTAAGCGTCGATTTAGAGTCCGGAACGATCCAAAATCTCACAAAAAAGCAGACCCTGCACGGAACCAAACTCCCACCCTTCATAATGGAAATACTATCCGATGGCGGATTAATCGAAAACTTACGAAAGAAGATGAACAAAAAATGACCGAATACAAAATATCCGTAATCCCAGGCGACGGAATAGGCCCAGAACTAACCGAAGCCACCATAAAAATCCTTGAAGCAACCCAAAAAAAATTCGGCTTAAACCTCAAAATGGTCTATGCTGAAGCAGGCGACACATGCAAAGAAAAACGAGGCATCGCCTTACCCGAAGACAGTCTGGAAAAGATCAAAGATTCTCACGCTTGCCTAAAGGGACCAGTTGGAGAGACAGCAGCTGACGTCATTATAAAACTACGCCTTATGTTCGACTTGTACGCCAACTTACGCCCAATCAAAACCTACCCCGCCGCTGCCGCCATGAGACCCGACATTGACATGTATTTCGTAAGAGAAAACACCGAAGATGTTTACAAGGGCTTAGAATTTGCTTTGGGCGACACCACCCTATGCTTACGAGTAATTACAAGAAAAGCGTGCGAACGCATAGCAAAACGCGCCTTCGAAGTCGCCCGACTTCGAAACGGCAAAAAGAAAGTAACTGCAATCCACAAAGCCAACGTCATGCGAATCACCGACGGTCTATTCGCAAGTGTATGCCGAGAAGTCTCCAAACAATACCCAGACATTGCATTCAACGAGTTGTACGTGGACGCAGCGTCAATGAGATTAATCAAAGAACCACAAGAATTCGACGTACTCTGCACATGCAACATGTTCGGCGACATCCTCTCTGACGAAGCAGCACAACTAGTAGGCGGCTTAGGAATGGCCCCAGGCGCAAATATAGGCGACACCTTCGCCCTATTCGAACCAATTCACGGATCAGCACCCAACAGAGCAGGCAAACAAACAGCAAACCCACTATCCATGATCCTATCCGCCAAAATGATGCTTGACTGGCTAGGCGAAAAACACAATGATCCTAATTGCATAAAAGCAGCAGCAGCCATAGAAGAAGCAGTGATCAAAACGCTAGAAGCCAAAAACACAGTTCCCGACTTAGGCGGCAAAAAAACCACAATGGGCATGGCAGAAGCCATAGCTGCAAACATAATTCAAGGTTGATACCCATATGACAACGAAAAGCCAGAATTGCATCCGCATCTTCGACACCACTCTCGAGAGATGGCGAGCAAACACCTGGCGTTTCGTTGACATATGAAGACAAAATCGAAATTGCCAACCAGCTAAGCAAGCTGGGCGTAGACGCAATTGAAGCGGGTTTTCCCTCTTCATCAGATGGCGAAAAGAAAGTTGTAAAAGAAATCGCCAAGTCAGGACTGGGGACAGAAATCGTCGCTCTGTCACGCGGAACCAAAAATGATATTGACGCAGCAATAGAATGCGATGTTGACACAGTTCATTTTTTCATCTCAACATCCAATGTCCAAATGAAATACGCCTTGGGCATGACTCCTGATCAAGTTCTAGCGGCAACAACTGAGTCAATTGAATACGTCAAAAAACATGGGTTAATCTGCGAATTCAGCCCAATGGATGCCACGCGCACAGACAAGGTCTTCTTGAAAAAAGTATGCCAAACCGCTCAGAACGCAGGGATGGATCGGCTTAATGTTCCCGACACGGTGGGCGTAATGATTCCCAAAACTATGAATGCGCTCATTGGCGAACTCAAAACTGTAGTAACCGTTCCAATTAGCGTTCATTGTCACGACGACTTCGGATTAGCCGTAGCAAATTCGCTAGCAGCCGTTGAAGCAGGCGCAACCCAAGTTCATTGCACCATCAATGGGCTGGGAGAAAGAGCAGGAAATGCTTCGCTAGAAGAAGTTGTCATGGCCTTGAATATGATATACAAATACAAAACCAACGTTAACACCCGCTTGCTCTACAGCACATCCAGAATGGTAGCAACCCTCACGGGCATTCCAGTTCAAGCAAACAAAGCAATCGTAGGAGAAAACGCGTTTGCGCACGAATCAGGAATACACACGCGAGGCGTAACTGTAAAACCCCTCACCTTTGAACCTATCAAACCAGAGCTGGTGGGTCGCACAAGAAAACTTGTTGCAGGAAAACTGGCTGGGACTCGTGGAATCAAAGCTGAACTTGAAGAGATAGGTATCTGCCCAACCGAAGACCAGCTAAAAGAAATTGTCCAGAGAGTCAAAGCGTTAGGTGACAAAGGGAAAATGGTAACCGACGCCGACCTAATCGCATTAACATCATCCGTTATGGGCCAAGTCTTAGGCGAAGAGAAAATCGTTGAACTATCCGATTTAGCCGTCATGACTGGAGTGAAAGTCATTCCTACGGCATCAGTTCGACTGGTTCTGGATGGAAAAGAGTACGTTGCCGCAGAAACAGGTGTTGGCCCCGTTGACGCGGTATTGAAGTCGATTACCAAGCTCACAAGTAGCCTCGCTAACATCAGATTAAACGAATACCGATTAGAGGCAATTACCGGTGGTTCTAACGCCGTCGCTGAAGTTGTCATAAAGGTAGAAGATGACAAAGGGAACATGGTTTCAGCCCGAGCTGCCCGAGAAGACATAGTTATGGCAAGCGTTGAAGCCATGATTAACGGCATAAACAAATGCCTAATCAAAAACCGCAAGCAGGGAAACAAAAAGTGAAAATAGCCTTTCAAGGCGAACGAGGCGCCTACAGTGAAAGCGCAGTCTTCCAATTCTTCGGAGCAGACACCCAGGTTAAACCCTGCAAAGACTTCAGAGACGTCTTCGAAAGCGTAGACAAACAAGAAACCCCTTACGGAGTAGTTCCAGTAGAAAACAGCTTAGAAGGCAGCGTTTCACAAAACTACGATTTATTCCTGAAATACGATCTCAAAGTTTGCGGAGAAGTTATCGTTAAAATCGAGCATTGTCTAATTGCTAACCCAGGCATAGCCATTGCAGACATCAAAGAAGTCTATTCTCACCCTCAAGCTCTAGCCCAATGCCGCACTTTCCTAGAAGAAATGGACCGTGAAATCATACCGACCTATGACACAGCAGGCAGTGTCAAAATGCTCAAAGAGAAAGCTTTGAAAAACGCAGCGGCTATAGCCAGCAAAAGAGCAGCCGAACTGTATGAAATGCAAATCCTCGCTGAAGACATCGCAGATAACCCAGAAAACTACACGAGATTTTTCGTCTTATCCAAAACCGACTCAGAGGCAACTGGCAAAGACAAAACCTCCATCATATTCTCAGCCGTTCACGCTCCAGGATCATTATACAATGCATTAGGCGAATTCGCAAAAAGGGAAATCAACCTCACCAAAATAGAATCCAGACCCACCAAGCAGACCCCTTGGGAATACAATTTCTATCTGGACTTTGAAGGTCACCGCACAGAAAAACGGTGCACTGAAGCTCTAAAAGCGTTGGAAAAATACGCGTCATTCATCAAAATTTTGGGATCCTATCCCAAAGCTGTATAGACGTTTTATTTCTCAGTAGATTCCAACATTTTGTACATGACTTCATACGATTTGGCGAAGTCGCTGTCAGTCTTGAGAAGTTTTGCTTTCAGCTGCTCCATTCTGTTCATAATCGCCTTGGGATCTTTTTGTTTGATCAAGTCTAGCCATTCTTGTGCTTTGGAAATGAACTGATCTTCAATTTTTCCCATGTTAGGCAGGTTCATTTGCAGATTAGCAAACAAGTCAGGGGTTTCGAGAGCTGTTGCTTCGGCTAAGGTGAAGA
The DNA here is from genome assembly GCA_963735905.1 of Candidatus Bathyarchaeota archaeon. Lineage (GTDB taxonomy): Archaea > Thermoproteota > Bathyarchaeia > Bathyarchaeales > Bathycorpusculaceae > JADGNF01. The sequence goes on from CAVTMS010000015.1 coordinate 413,593, forward strand.
GCATCCGGTACGTTGTTCCGGCAACTGATTTGGTTTCAGGGAAATTCTTTTGCTCTAGAAGGGTTTCGCAGGCAACTAAACCCAAGAAGTGGGGGAGTCCAAGGACAACTGACATTAATTCGTCATGTTTCTGGGGCGACATCACAAAAACGTGGGCTTTCTCTTTTTCAAGCCAATTTTTGTATTCGTCTGCATACTTTGATTCTTTTTCATTCGTTGGGGTGAGAACATACGTTTTGTGTTTAACCCCTTTGCTGCCTGGACCAAAAACGGGATGCGTGCCAAGAACCAGTCCCTGCTTAATATTTTCGTGCATTACTTTGACGGGAAAATCTTTGACGGAACAAATATCCATGACAACTTGGTCTTCTTGCACTATTGGACCAATTTTCTTAACTACTTCTTCGAATGAGCTGATTGAAACGCAAATCATGATTCTGTCAGCTGCTTTCACTGCCTGTTCGAAATCTGCAGTTTCTATTCCAAGTTCGTCCTCGAGTCTTGCCAGTTTTTCTTCATTTCTGTCTGCAAGAATTACTTCGTCTCCTTTTTCTTTGCAGAATTTTGCGAACCATACGCCCATTTTTCCGGCGCCGAGGACGGCAGTTATCATTTTAGAGCCTCGCAAATCTTGTTAAGCCCTGTTTCAATTTGGTCATTAGGCGCGGTTAACGAGATTCGGAAGTGCTCTCTATAATCACCAAAAGATGTGCCAGGTGCGATTGCAACTCCTTTGTCAAGTAACTCTAAAGTGAACTTTTCAGAATCCAGCCCAACACGTTTAGGAAAGACATAGAAAGGCGCTTCAGGCTTCGTGAACGATAAACCCGCTTTTGACAGCATCTTACTAGCCATGACTGCGCGTTCTTTGTACTTGTCTCTTATTTGAGTTGCGATTTTCTCACTTAGTTCGAGTCCTCTTAATGCAGCTTCTTGGATAAACACTGGAACATTGTTGATCGTTATTTGATTAAGCTTAGTTATGTTATCTACTAGCTGCCGATCAGCTATGATGTAGCCTATTCTCCAACCCGTCATTGTGAAGGTCTTGGAAAAGCCATTACTGAGTATGTGTTTACATCCGCAGTCATAGTCCAAAATACTCTTGGTTTTTTTGAAGGCTATGGTTCCGTATACTTCATCTGAAAGTATCACGATTCCTTTCCTATTGGCTAATTCCACGATTCCGTCGAGCGTTTCTGCGTCCATAACTTTGCTCGTGGGATTGTTTGGGTTGTTTAGAATTATCATCTTTGTGTCTTTGTCGATTAATGCTTCAAGCTTGTCTAAATCTACTTTCCACTCGTTTTCCAGCTCTGTTTTGAGCAATTTGGTTTTTGCGCCAAGACTCTTAGCAATTAGATCGTAAGCAGTCCAATACGGGGTTGGAATAATGACATTTCCGTTTCCCTTAAGCAACAAGTACATTGTGGCGAAAACGCCCCATTTTGAACCAGGTGTAATAACAACGTTTTCTGGTTTGACGCCGTGGACTTCGGCGAGTTTCTCGCGGAGTTTCTTTTCTCCGTACGAAGATGAGTACTTAGTTTTCCCTTCCTTCATAGCCTTGTAAGCAGCTTCGACTATTTCCGGTGGTGTTTCTAAGTCTGGATCGCCTAGGTTTAGTCGGATAATTTTTTTGCCTTCACATTCGAGTTTTAGGGCTTTCTCGTTTATCTCGTACAGCATTATTTTGCAACTCTCCGTAAAGAGTTCTTTCTACTCTTGAACGGAACTGCACATATTAACTATTTCGCGATAAACTGCCTCAACTTGAACAGGATCTAAAGCCAATTTGACAGCTTTTTCGCGCATACGTTTGAAAATTTCGGCTTCACGATCAACATCCCGGATCGGCAGACGCTTAGCCTTCTTCGCCAAGCCCACAGCTTGGCATATCTCAACTCTCTTAACCAGATATTGCAGAATTTGCTCGTCGATATCGTCGATTTTTTGTCGCAACTGCTTGAGTTCTTCCAAAATTATTGCTCCTTAAGAACCTTGGAAATGAAACCCGCTCGGATCATGTGATCAGCTAAAGTGATAGCAACAGCAGCTTCCACAGCAGGCACCGCTTTCGGGACAACACAGGGGTCGTGTCTTCCACCGATCTTTAACTTTGCATTTTTCATCGTAGCTAAGTTGACTGTTTGTTGCTCTTTCTCTATGGAAGGAGTTGGCTTTATCGCGACTCGAATAGCGATTGGCATTCCTGAAGAAATACCCCCAAGGATTCCCCCGGAAAGGTTCGTAGATGTTACTATTTGGCCTTCTTGAATTTGGAAAGCGTCATTGGCTTCGGAGCCTTTCATTTCAGCTAAATCAAAACCGGCACCAAATTCGACGCCTTTTACGGCTGGAATAGAAAAAACTGCTTTGGAAAGATCCGCATCCAGTGAATCAAACAATGGCTCTCCGATCCCGACTGGAACGTTCAATGCAGCGCATTCAACTATTCCTCCTAAGCTTTCTCCAGCTTTTTTTGCCTCAATTATTGCCTGTTCCATCCGCTCAGCGCATGCCAGATCTGGGCATCGAACGCTTGATTCGTATTTTCTCTGCCGAATTTCCTCAATTGTAAACGCTTTACAAGTTTTTACTTTGCCAATAGCTTTCGTGTACGCCAAAACATCCACGTCAAAGCGACTCAGCAGTTTCTTGGCAACTGCTCCTGCCATGATTAGAGCAACAGTGACTCTTCCAGAAAAGCGGCCTCCTCCTCGATAATCGTTGAAGTCTCCATACTTAACTCGTGCCGTGTAGTCAGCGTGAGCAGGCCTCGGGAGATCTTTGATTGATTCATAATCAGACGATCGAGTTTCCTTATTCTCAACAGTCATGCAAATTGGAGCGCCCGTAGTTAAACCGTTGAAAACTCCTGAAATAATGTGAACAATATCTTTTTCGAGCCTTCCAGAGACGATTTCGGGCTTTTCTATAGGAATACGTCTTTCCAAATCAGCCTGAACATCTGCCTCTGACAAAAGTAATCCAGCTGGGCAGCCATCAATAATAACCCCGATTTGTTTTCCATGACTTTCACCAAAGGACGTAACTGCAAACTCTTTACCTAATGAGTTCCCCGCCAACAACCTCAACTCCTATTCTGCGTAAATCATTGAAGAAGAGCGGATAAGACTTTCGAACGCACTCTGCATCTTGAATGACCGTTTCACCTTCGGCGCGCAAGGCTGCAACTGCGCAAGCCATAGCTATGCGGTGGTCGTTGTGTGAGTCTATAATTGCTCCATGAAGATTGCAAGGTCCGTTTACAGTTAAGCTGCTTTCGTCCATGGTTATGTCAGCGCCCATTTTTCGCAGTTCTGTAAACAGCGACAATAATCTGTCCGACTCTTTTAGTCGAAGGCGTTCAGCATCGTGAATTTTGGAGGTTCCTTTTGCGTAGCAAGCCAGAGCCGTGCAAACAGGGACAAGATCTGGAATATCGCTTGCATCGATATCGATGGATGTTAGCAATTCTCCGTTACCGTCAATCTCGATCTCGTTCTCGCAGACTTTTCCGTTAACACCCATTTGCTTGAGAATTTTCATAATTGCCTTGTCGCCTTGAATAGTGCCGTAATCAAGATTCTTTAGATGAACTTCTGATTTGGTTATTGCCGCTGAAGCCAAGAGGAATGCTGCAGACGAGAAATCTCCGGGTACTCTGCTATCAACTGGGTTGAATGTTTGTTTTGAAGGGATTTTTAGACGATTGAAGTCTTCTGAGATGTCAACTCTAATTCCATGCTTAGATAGAACGTTCTCAGTCATCAAGACGTAACTTTTGGATTCCAAAGGCGAAGTAAGCGTCAATTGAGTATCCGCGTTTGCTAATGGGCAGGCAAACATAAGTCCTGAAACGAACTGGCTGCTAATGTCACCTGGCATCGATGTTCTGCCTCCACGAATGCCCCCGGCTTCCACACATATACTTACTTTTCGACCATCTTTTTGTGAATAGGCTTTGACAGAAAGCTGCTTGAGGCTGTCGAGCAAGGGGTCGATGGGTCTTTTGGCTAATCCTTTTCCAAGAGCGAAAACCGATGGCTCAGATGCGAGCGCTGCTACCGGTATCATAAACCTCAGTGTAGCCGCAGACTCTCCGCAATCAATTGGTTTTTTAGCTCCTCTAATTGGATTGGCGCCTTCTATAGTCCAACAGCTTTCGTTAACCTGAATTTTTGCACCTAATGCCTTTACCGCGCGTAGAGTAGCGTCTGTGTCTTCAGAAACCAGCGGATTAGAAAGTTTTGAGGTGCCCTTTGAAAGAGAGGCAGCTATAAGCATTCTTTGGGTGTAAGCCTTTGACGGCGGAGCACATACGTCTCCTTTTAGATTCTCAGTTTTTCGAACAGTTACATCAGTCATGCCTTTAACCTACCACTTTCGCTTTTTCACAGTTTAACGCTGCAGGAATTATTTTGCCTTCATGCGCCTGCATCACTGCTTTCACCTGGTCTACACAGTCATCAGAGACCACCGCAGTGACCGCAGGTCCTTTGCCGCATAATCCAGCTGCTACAGCACCAGCGTTTAGTGCTTCCATAGCAACTGAAGAGTCGAAACCCAGAAGCTGATGAGTAAATTAATCCGTTGAGCGACAGCGCCGTCCAGAAATTTCCGGAGATCGCTTCCTTGAATGCTATCTTTACGAGCGGTGATACAGTTTTGATTCTGCTAACATTTGAATTTATTGTGTAAGCTTTTTCAAAAGGAACATGAAATAGGATAGACAAATTCTCAGGCAGTGACGTATGCATCATTAAACTTCTTTTCAGATTGTCAGTCACTACAACGCCGCCAAAATAAGATGCACAAGCATCATCAAAAGCCCCTGTAACAGTAACCTTCGCATCAAAAGCAGCATCAACGCCTAAATTGATTGCTTCCAGATCTTCAAGAGATTTGCCTAATGCCGCAGCCGTTGCTAATGTGACAGCGTTAGCTGCAACGCTGCTACTTTTCAGCCCGCGGGCAATAGGAATGTTAGAATGGGTTTTGATTTTGACCCCAAACTGCTTCTCTACCTTAAAATGCTTCAATACTCGAATTACAGTTTTTTCGATTAAAAGTGTGCTTTCTTTGGGATCGGAGATAATTTCGCTTTCGATGCGGTTAGGTTCATCAGTGAGCTTTACTTGCGCCTTTGTCCAAAGGTCTACCCCAAAAGCGGCTCCTTGGCCTGTTGCGATCGCATTGATGATGGTCGCTGCTCCATGAGCTACCGCTTCAGCTTCTCCGGTCAATATTAAGCACCTGCAAGATTGTTAAGAACTGCCTTTCTCATAACTTCTACTGGCGCCTCTAAAGCTGTCCAGATTTCGAAGGAAGCTGCACCTTGGTAAACTAGCATTTCTAATCCACTGATGACTTTTGCACCCATTGCCTTTGCCTCCTTTGCAAGTTTTGTCTCTAATGGATTATAAACTATATCCATAACGGTTAGCTCGGGTCTTAATGATTTAGGATTAACTAAGGTTATTTCTGAATTGTGCTTCATTCCCACGCTTGTTGCATTGATGAGAATGTCAGCATTTTTCAGACTTTCCTTAATGGCGTTTGTTGTTAGCGGACCGCTTGCGACTTTCTTGCTGTGAAGGCGTGTCAATTCTTTTGACAACGTAGCTGTTTTTTCAGGGGTTCTGTTGAGGATTGTGATTTCTTCAACTTCTTTGGCAAGCGCGAAGGCGATCGCTCTTGCTGCTCCTCCGGCACCGAATAGAACAAGCTTTTTTCCAGACAAGGATACGTCGTTTTTTCTTAATGCATTAAGAGCCCCGATTCCGTCTGTGCTGAAACCTTTCAGCTTTCCATTTTCGTTTTTTATGGTGTTAACAGATTCAAGAAATTTTGCTGCCTCGTCAACTTCATCCAAGTTTTCGATTACTGCATTCTTGTCGGGCATTGTTACGTTCATGCCGCAAATTCCTAGGCCTCGCATTCCTCGCAAAGCATTCTCAACGTCGGAGGGTGCAACTTTGAAGGCTAAAAAAACGCAATTGAGCTTTAGTGCCTCAAAAGCGGCATTTTGCATCACTGGACTTAGAGAGTGCTCTATAGGGTCGCCTATAACGCAGTAGAGTCGTGTTTTCCCTGAAGCATTCATAATCATGAAAGGCCTAACAATTCATAGGCCGTTCTCAATTCTTGCACAGTCATCTGACCCGGCGCGGTTTCAGCCCCTCGCTCAAGAGAAGCAAAAGTGAAAAAGCTCCCAAACACTGGCGAAAGCAAACGTGACATTTTACCTAATTGTCCCATCGCGAAACAGACAGGTTTTTTCCTTACGGGCGCTGCTTGAATGAATTGCAGCAAGGTGAGGTTGTCTTCCATCCTGTTGGCTGTGGTCACGATTTTGCAGACATCAGCACCGCTTGAGACTTCTCTTTCAAGAATTCTATTTAATTCAAGAGTGCTTGGGGTTTTTCCAAAGTCATGGAATGAGACAATGCATTTTGTTCCCAAAGCTTTTGTTTGGTTTACAAAGTTCTGAAGTTTTGGGCTCGATAAGTCAGTGTCGACGTATGCGAAGCCACTCTTTGCGGCGTTCAACAGGGTTGCTTGCCTTTCTATTTCATTTTTGTTTGATCTGTCCGCGGCGATCAAAGGAATATCATCATGTGCCGTTAGCTCTTCCAGTTTGCTGTTTCTGGGAAGGTCGTCCAGTCTAATTTCGATGAAGTTGACTTTGGCTTCTTTGGCCTTCTTAGCTAATCGAATACCTTCATCGATTGTTTGCGGAAGAATTGAAGCGCAGATCCTAATGGTCATTTTTCTATCACCTTTTCTTCGGGTACAGACATTCCAAAGTGTCTGCCGCCTTTTGCTGAAATATGAACTAGAACCTCGTCGCCCGCTTTAATCGCTGTTACTGGGCTCGACCCCTTTGGAGTGACAAGACGGATAGTTTCGGCATTTTGAAGTACGGTTTTTATTTTCTTGCCTTCTATCTTCTGCTTCAATGAGTAGCAGGGGTCTAAACTCGGTTTTTGTTCTTCCAACGTTTGTTTTTCGCATTTTTCCATCTCGACTAATTATTAGAACTTCGTCACCCGCTTTGAGTTCTGAAAGGTACCTTGTATTCTGAGTCGATCCCAAGGTGTACATGGAGAGGGTGCCTGCATTTACTCTGAAAGGACGGGAAGCAACGTAAGGATTTTCGTGTACTTCAGCTTCAACAAGGAATAATCCCGCGCTTTGGGAACCAACCAGAATTCCTTCTCCTGGTTCCATGAGGTCGCATGTATCCACGCACACGCGGGCTCCCGTGCCAATTTGGCTGACGGAAGTTACTTTAGCCGGTTTTAATGCGATGTTTGGTATTTGTCTTTTGACTATTGAAGCTGTTTTGGAAATCTCATCGGGGTCTGTTGTTCTTAGGAGTACTCCATCAGTTCCCAGTTCCAACGCTTCTAGAACAAGTCGGGCGTCTTCTGAGTTTGTAACTTCTGCAATTAGTTTGCTCTTGCCATTAATTCGTGCTATGAGGTTTTCTAATGGTATGACTCGCCAATCGAGGCAGTCGATAACAACGTAATCCGCTCCAATTTCTGCAGCTTTGACTGCGTTATTCTCGTCTTCTTTTCCTTTGATGGATATTCTTAAGGCTATTTTTTTGCCTTCCCGTTTTAGCTTTTTGATTTCTTGTTCACCAAACTCTTCAATGACGCTAATCTCTTGCTTAGTTGAATTGTTAATTGCGTTTTTGCCTTTGAGGGTTGTATCGCTTAGTTCAGCTGCTAAGCTGGAGAGTTTGCTTTCTTCTTTCTCATTTTTGTCTATTTGAACCCAGAGTTCTTTCAATGAGTTCCACCCAAGATCTGAAGTGCGGCTTCAACGGATGATTTGTTGTGGACAATTGCTGAAAGGGCTTCAACTATCAAGGTTGGTTTTTCATACTGGAAGACGTTTCTTCCAATTGATAAGCCTGCGCTCCCTGCTTTCATTGCTTCGTCAGTCATCACTAAGATATCCTTGATTGTCTTGGCTTTGGGACCTCCAGCAATTACTACCGGGACAGGACAGCTTTCTATAACAGCCTTGAAAGTTTCAATGTCTCCTGTGTAATTTGTTTTTACAATATCTGCGCCGAGTTCAGCACCGATTCTTGCCGCATGTGCCACTACTTCTGGGGCATGTTCGTCAGTTATTTTTGGTCCCCGTGGATACATCATCGCTAGAAGGGGCATTCCAAACAAGTCGCATTCCTCTGCAACTTTGCCAAGGATTGAGAGCATTTTGTCTTCCTCTTGAGCCCCAACATTAACGTGAACGGAAACGCCATCCGCGCCTAAGCCGCACTGCTTCTTGGACGCTGCAAACTTGGACCTTATTGTTTTGGTTTGGACTCAGGTTAGTTGCGCCCGAAAGCATTACAATTAAACCAGCTTTTCCAACGTTGACCCTTTTTGAAATGCCTTTATGGACCAGAATAGCGTCGACATTTCCTTTCAACAAGTTGTTTGTGGTTTCTTGCATGTTTTCTATGCCTTTTATAGGTCCAATGGTTATTCCATGATCAATTGGAACTATCACTGAACGTCCATCTGTTCTGAAGATTCTATCTAATCGACGTTGTTTGCCTTGGTCCAATTCAGTTTCCTCCAGTTGTCAATATGATGTGAGGTACTGTGCTCATTTTAGTTGCTCCTTAAGGATTTTCTGATTAATTCTAACGCTTTTTCTCGTTGGTTCCAATCTACAAAAAGCAAAATGCTCGAAGCAATGGTGAGAATCCCCGCTATATTTATACCGCTGACCCGCAGGACTTCGCTTATTTTGCCAATTATGCCCTGAGTTTCTTCAAGTCCAACACCGCGGATTTTAAGAAAGACAAGGTCTTTTTTTACTGCCATTGCTTTCGTTTCCGGATATTCAAGAACGGTTTTATGAATATCATTGAAGAGTAGATCTAGATTTTTTTCTGCGGAGACATAGAGAATTGCAGAATTTGTATTTGTTGACATGCCCAGAAGTTGCGAGTGAGCATTGGCTTTTGAAACGAAGCTTTCGATTATTTTGGGGTTATCCGAAATCTTCATGCCAACCACTGTTATTTCGGCGATTGGTGAGGTATGCTCTTGCTCTACGTCGAGTTCAGTTGCTAAAGCTCCAGTTATTACAGTTCCTTCTTTTGCAAGGTCTCCATGAGCACTGTTGATTACTCGAACGTCAACTGATTGCGGCTTGTACTTTAGTGCTTTGCTATGTATGAATTTGGCACCCGAGTCCGCCAAACCAACTAAAGTATTTACGTCAATTGTTGATAGTTTTTTAGGATTAGTGATAACCTTTGGATCGCCTGTCATGATTCCTTCAGCGTCGGTAGCTAGAACCACCTCGTCGGCGTCTATCGCTTCGGCTAAAAGGAATGCTGTGGTGTCGCTTCCTCCTCGCCCAAGGGTTGTTATTTTGCCCTCAGCTGTTTTTCCGACGAATCCTGCTATGACTGGAACTATGCCTTTGTCAACAATTGGGAGTACGTTTTCGCGGATTTTCTGTGCACATTCTTTCCGCTTTGGATTCGCGTTTGAGAAACATGCATCAGTAATTATCGGCCAATCATCATGATGGGGGTCGAAATAACGGGATTCAACTCCGTTGGTTCTCAATGCTGCTGAGAATATCCGGACGCTAGTTCGTTCGCCCATCGAAAGAATGTCGTCAAGTTCGTGCTTCTCCAATTTTCCGTTGGAGGAGTTTTTGGCGGTGTTTAGAAGCACGTCAGTTGTCTTACCCATAGCTGAAACAACTACTGCAATCATGGGTGCCCCTTTTTGCTTCGTTTACTACTGAAGCTACCGCTTTTGTTAGCCTTTCTGGATCAGATAGGCTGGAACCACCGAATTTAACCACAATTTTTTTGGAAGTTTTTTCACTTTTCATTAACTTAACCATCCCGCGCCCAGAACTGTTTCAAAATTTTCTTTGTTCTGGGCTTTTAGCTAAAGTTATAATAAAAGCAGTACTCGAAGCTATAGAAACGTGAAAAAGCATTTCTCGTCTGAAGCCCTGGAACCATGATTATAGCCTCGAACCTGTCAAATCAGACGTATTCTTAAAGATAAAAGCGTTTCGGCAAAGGATTGCGTTCCAACCTACCTGATTTTCTTCGAAACCTGGGGTATACGTACAAAAAAGGAATTGAATTTTAGAAATTGTTACTCGCGCACAAAAAATGATTCCGTTGTGGACCCATAACACATCAACTGAAATCTAAGCGTCCTTTTCGATAGGAAATTAGGAATTTCCACCAAAATTGTATTAATCAAAAATGTAATAGAGGTCCAAATGGGCAGCAAAAACTAAAAAAACCGTACTATCTGCCACAAAAACTCTTAAATCATACCGAACACACCACAGTTCAAGGTCTTACTCATGTCAAACGACAATATCAAGCTGGAAATTCTAGGCTATGACGATAAAGAAAAAGTCTTCAACGTCAAATCTCCTGCAGGAAACACAGTCAAAATCCAAGACACCTTCGCAGAAATGTTCGGCATGTGGGCGGGAAGGGTTCTCATAACCGCTCAAAGTGAGAAATGGGCACAAATCGCCGGAAGTTTAACTACAGGTTTTGCCACAAGCGTAATAGCTGCCTCTGCTGAGGCATCAATTGAACGGCCTGTTCCAGCAGATCAAACTCCTGACAAAAGACCCGGATTACTTATTCAAATTTACAATCGTGACCGCTTTGAACTCAAACACCAACTAATGGAACGCATCGGCCAATGCACCATGACTTGCCCAACAACCGCAGCTTTCAACGGCTTAACTGGCAAACGCGTCCTCAAGGTCGGCAGCAGCCTGCGCTACTTCGGCGACGGTTTTCAAAAGAAAACCATGGTTGGCGGAAGAAAATGTTGGAAAATCCCCGTCATGGAAGGCAACTTCATTGTCGAAGACGGCTTCGGCGCCATGGAAGCAGTTGCAGGTGGCAACTTCATGATATTTGCGGAAACCCAACAAGCAGGTCTCATAGCCGCAGAGGCAGCAGCAGATGCCATCCGTGCAAACGCTCCAGACGTAATCATGATTTTCCCAGGTGGAGTTTGTCGCGCAGGAAGCAAAGCTGGCTCGCTCAAATACAAATTGAAGGCTTCAACTAATCATCCCTATTGCCCCACTCTGCGTACACTCGTCCCTGACACGGTGGTTCCTGAGGGCGTGCAATGCGTCTACGAAATCGTCTTGAACGGCTTAACCTTAGATGCAGTCAAGAACGGTCTTAAGCAAGGCGTAACTGCAGCCGCATCTCATCCTGGAATAGTGAAAATCAGCTCAGGCAACTATGGCGGAAAACTCGGTCCTTTCAAGGCATTCTTGAAAGACGCAATAGGCGCAACATAACTTTCCTTTTTCCTTTACATAACTTTTATTTGACTTAAGCGCAACGTAGTTTACAGTTTAAATTAATGCCTCGTGAACTCATTTGAGCACAGCTAAGAAATCCTCCCTTGAACTATTCCGATTAAGAAAAACATTGAGCATGCTCGCCAACAAAGAAGGTAGCCATACCGAACTAATCACAATCTACGTACCCCCAGGCAAGCAAATCAGCGATGCAATTAACTTGCTTCGGGAAGAATATGGAACCGCCAGCAACATCAAATCCAACGTCACTCGCAAAAACGTGCTTGACGCTATCATAAAAGTCCAGCAGAAGCTCAAGCTTTTCAAAGATCCGGGCGAAAAAGGCATAGTAATTTTCGCTGGTGCGCTTCCCCAAGAAGGAGGAGGACCAGGCACCGAGCGTATGGAAACATTTGTTGTCATCCCGCCTGAACCCATCAAGATCTTTCTTTATCGCTGCGATTCACGATTTCACACTGAACATTTGCAAGAGATGCTGCGGGAAAAAGAAACCTATGGCATCATCCTCGTTGATGCTTCTGATGCTACGATCGCTACACTTCAAGGTAAGCGGCTGGACATAGTTAGGCAAATGTATTCGGGTGTCAGTGGAAAAACCCGCGCCGGTGGCCAGTCCGCGAGGCGATATGAACGTCTTAGAGACATGCAACTTAACGAATACTTCCACCGAGTCGGCAACCACGCCAATGAAACCTTTCTGCCAATAGATACCCTGAAGGGGATAATACTTGCTGGTCCCGGACCAACTAAGTTTGACTTCGAGAAAGGAGATTACCTAAACTATCAACTCAAAGGTAAAATTCTAGATGTAGTTGACACAGCGTACGTTGAAGAGCAAGGAGTCAAGGAAGTCGTCGAAAAAGCCCCCGAAATCATGAGGAAAGTGCGCTACATCGAAGAGAAGGCAATCATGCAAAAATTCCTGTACGAAGTCGGACACGACACAGGCATGATAACTTACGGCGAAGCCGAAGTCCGCCGACTACTAGAAATGGGTGCCGTTCGACTTCTATTGCTATCTGAAGACCTCGAAATATCACGCGTTAGTGTAAAATGTAGTGCATGTGGCTACCAAGAACAGAAAACTGTTAAGAAACCTGACATGCAAGTTTTCGTGCAAAGCCTAGTTGCTAAACCATGCCCTCAATGTCAAGCTCCAAGTTTGGCTATCGCAGAAAAGGTGGACATTGTCGACGACCTCGCTTTAATGGCCGAAGCATCAAGCACTGATGTCGAAGTCATTTCGACCGAGACAGAAGAAGGGCAGATGCTCAAGAACGCATTTGGTGGGATTGCTGCGATGTTGAGGTTCAAATCGCAGGGTTAGAATAGACTTACGCTTTAAAAGCGTTTTCTTTTAGCAAAAGTTGATCGGTTTCTGCTTTTTTCAAGTTAGAAATTAGGAATCTTTTTTGTTTTGAAGTTGCGCCAGAGACAAGCTCGACTTTGGAGTGAAATAGTCTTGTGAGTTCTTTGGTGAGTTCTTTGTTGACTTTGCTCTTGGTAGGTTCTTCGGTGCATCGAATGACGATTTCTTCGCCTTCGATGGTAACTTCGAATTTTTGAGAGTTTGGTTTCACGAAAACTTCGATTATGGTGCCTTCTTTGCTTTCAGTTGTGTTCATGCGGATATGCACTCAGGTTCGGAAGATTTTCCGCTTAGCGCCCAGCTGAACTTCTTCTGCAGAGTTTTCGGGTAAAACTTGGTTATGTCAAATTTGACTTTTTTTGCCCATTTCACGTATGCGGTTGGGTCAATATACGATTTTAATGATGTGCCCAAGTTGTATTCTTCAGTGCGTTTAGTCAGTTCAATATCAAGTTTGGCTTTCTCAACTCGTGCTGCGAAGGACTCAGTTTTTTTGCCTTCTGCCTTTTTCTGAGCAAGCTGTTGTTCGAGTTCTTTTAGGCGGCTTTCTTTCTTTGCCATTCGATCTTGGAACGTTGGCGGAATTTTGCGTTTGTGGTTCGCTACTTCGGCGACTTTCAGGTTTGCCATCTTTGCCGCATACATTTTCTGGTAGTCTGGATCTTCTTTTTTGACCCCGCTATTTTCAAGTTCTTCTTTTACGGTTTTTGTGCATCGCCATGTACGGAAGACTTTTGCTGTTAACCCTGGCATTTTTTCGGAGAGGAAACGTGAGACGTTTTTGGAGTCTATTCCTTCGAAGAGGTATTCTTTGCTGTTTTTGGCGAAGTACTCTATGTTTTTTATAACTGCAGGTGTGGCTTTGACGTTTTTGATCCAACGTACGGAATCTTTTCCCAAGAAGTCAAAATGAAGAATGTCTCCTTCGACCTTAATGTGCTCCGCTCGAAGCGTAATTGCGCCGACGGTGTCTGCTTCATCTGGGTCTTTTTCGTCGCCTACCCTCATGTTCGGATTCAAAATTAGCCAGGAAACAGTAGCCGCTTTTCTTCGGGTCTCATCTTTAGAATCAAGGTTTCGCATGATGTGGGCTTCGATTTGGTTAATCTGCTTGCCGAGATTTTCTGCTTTCTGGAATTTTGCTTTCTCCCGGTTTTGCTTCAAGAAGGCATTGTCGGAAAACCAGACGTACTTGATTTTTCCTGCAAGTTTATCTTCCCATTTTGCAACGTACATCTTTTGAGGTTCCCAAATAACACCTTTCCAGTTACCGGGTGGAACTGGGACGTCTTTTGGAAGGTTTAGAACTATGTCTTCTTCTCGTGGTCCATCTTTCCATTTTCCACGCTGAGGATGATCGCCGCGTCCAGCGAAAAGGCATGAAGGCTCGGCGGTCCAGTTCGCAATTTCCAGTTTCTGCCCGTCAACTTCAGCAAAGGCAAATTTGGACTTCAACTCTTCTTTCTTGACTTTGCGCTCGGCTGTTAACTTTTTCTTTTCTTCCTGAGTCATATTTGCCTTAGTGAGTTTATCCTTCTCGACGTAATTCGAAACTTCGGAAAAATCAATATCTTGATGAATAATTGCACTTGGATTTCCAACATCGTTTATGCTATAATTGTGAATTTTCTTTAGGTATTCTTGAGCAAAAGAAGCCAAAAATCCACATGAGGGATTTTCATTCTTAAGTTGCTCAAGAAATTCGCGCATAAAGTTTTCCATAAAAAGCTTGTCTGCAGGTGAAGCCGTTGACTGTCTTTTCCTAATCCAAGCTACTGCCATTTGTTCGCTCTTAGGCGTCAACTTTATGAGGGTTCCTTGAACTTTTACCTTGAAGCCTTTGAACTCATAAATCGGAACGAAAATGCCGTTATGCTTTAGAGTTTTCAAAACTTGTTTCATTCTTAGTGCATCTCGTGTTTTCCAAGACATGCTTTTTGAGGCCAAATGGAAACTTTGCCGCTTTTCCATGTTTTCAATGGAAACTTGCTTAAAAACTTTCACTACCATCTTAACTTAAAATTTTAAAGAGTTGGATTGTTTTTTCTGTCTGCACGGTTTCTTTTCAGCTTCGCATAGACTTCGTCGACCATCTTGCGTTCAACATATCCCTTGTGAGGGCGAAAACCTCCACCAAAACCGCCAGGAATATGCATTAGTTCATGAACAAGAGTTTTCTCCCTATCTTCAGGAGACATTTTATCGTAAATCTCCGAAATTACCTCTATTGTGTATGCAGGAGGCATGTTAAGCACTCCTTGCCACAATTTGCCTAAACCGTGAATTCGAGCTATGGTACGTCTTGCTTTGCTGCCCTTGCTCCGGACACAATACACGAACTGGGGAACAACGTGAAAGAACTCACATTCTTGTGCCAGCTGATCTACGTGTTTCTTAATCTCAGGAGCTTCGTAATATTTGATTGGCATCAGGGTTTCCTCTGCTCTCAATGTTTGATTTGACGTCTTAGAGTTAAATCTTCTTCCATTCCTCGTTTTTAACAAAGGACGAGATCAGCTGCAAGAATCTGGGAAAAATCCCCGATACAGCTGAATTGCCATAGTTTAAGATTAAAAGAACAACAACAAGGAAAAATTGCGTGTTGTTGTTCTTTTGGCTGTTTTTGGCTAAAAAGAATAAGAATATTGAAAAACCAGCGTTTCTTCTATCCAATTGACAGCTTGAAAGAAGAAAAAATTCGATTCTTTCCAGAAACAACAATTTTTTCTTCTTTCCATGTTTTGTGCGTTACTAGTTATTTGTTATGGAGCTCGTCTTCAGATAAAACCAGTCTTCAGGTTGGAAAGAAGAAGAACATGTCTTCCCTCAAGGAAGCACCCCTGTCTTCTTCTTTCAGCTCAAGTTTACACGGTTTTTCCAGGTTTAAGTAGTAGTGCTGGGGAATTTTTCGGGCGGTCACTACTACTTCTACTTTTTGTCTTTTAATCGGGTTCAGTTTGATAGCTATTTTTGGAGCTGTCTTTTTTGCGAGTTAGCAACAATTTCTTTTAGTTCAAAGTCTTAATAGTTTTTTTAGTTCCATCCAAAACGTTGCCACAAACGAGGCCGCGATTACTAAAGCCCAGTTAGCCAAACTGAGGCTTGTGATTCTAAGTGACAAGTGTATGTACGGCAAGTTTGTTCCAACAAGCAAGGTTATAGCTACCACAAGTGCCCATAAGATCATCACTTTGTTTGAAAGCAATCCTAGCCTAGAGAGCGGTTCCTTTTCGGATCTAAGGTTTAAGGCGAGGAATATATGCCCCACCATCCAAGTTGCGAAAGCCATGGTCTGCGCCAAGACAAGGTCTTGAGTTGTATACCACGTGTAGAGGTAACTTGTGGAAACCGCTGCGAAGAGGCTCAAAGCGCCTAGAGCCATTGTGGTCAGCATAGGGCGGTTCAGGAACTTCTCTTTTGGATCTAGAGGCGGTTTCTGCATCGCGCCTGCTTCTTGAGGTTCTGCAACAAACGTTGCTGAGGCGGCAAGGTCCATGAATAATTCCAGAACTATGATTTGGATTGGTGCGAAAGGCAGTGGAGCTCCAAGTGCAATAGGCAATAAGAAACAGGCGACAAGGGCGATTTTGCAAGCAAGGTAATAACGGACACCTTTTCTTAGGTTAGCAAAGATTTTCCTGCCCTCTTTTACAGCAACTGTTAAGGTAGCGAAGTTATCATCAGCCAAAATCATGTCGGCTGTTTCCTTTGCAACGTCAGTTCCTCGGATTCCCATTGCGATCCCAATATGTGCCTCTTTCAAGGCAGGGGCATCGTTGACTCCGTCACCCGTAACTGCCACGATTTCGCCGCTCTCCCGCATCAGCCTCACAAGCCGCAATTTATCTTCGGGGGTGGTCCGCGCAAAAATGTAGGTCTTTTGAAGTTCAATGGTAAGTTCTTCGTCACTCATTTTGGCGATTTCAGTACCTGTCAGAGCCCGGGTGTTGGGGATTCCTACTTGTTCCGCTATGGTTTTGGCAGTTCCAGGATGGTCGCCTGTAATCATTACAACTTTTATGCCTGCCTGCTGGCATTGGCGGATGGCTTCCCGGACTTCTTTTCGTGGTGGATCTGTGAAACCGACGACGCCTACAAAAACCAGATTCTGCTCCAACCCCTCTTTTTCAAGTCTTTGCGTCTGGGTAATTCTTCGGTAGCTGAAAGCAAGTAATCTTTGGCCTGTCTTTGCCATATCTGAAATTGCCCTTTCAATTTGATTGCGATTCTCCTGCGTGAGTGGGCTTTCTTGACCTTGAAGTAGTACCTTTTCAGAGTTGGCGAGGACATTTTCTGGTGCCCCGCTGCTGAGAACTATGAAGGAGCTGCCTAATTGGTAGACGTAAGAGGCGAGTTTGCGTTTGTTATCAAAACTCAACTCATCCTTGAGGATCCATGTTTGCTGTAGCTTTAGCAAGTCTGAGCCGTTTTCCTTAACAGTTTCTAAGATTGCTTCTGTCATCGGGTTTCTCTGTGCGTCGGGTTGGGCGAAGTCTTTTGCTGCCGTCGCTGGCCAGCAACGCAGTTTTCAAAGCTTCTTTCTCGTTAGGTCCAAAGGTTCTTTTCTGTTTGACTTGACCATCAAAGTAGAGGGTTTCCAAGTGCATCTTGCTTTCAGTTATGGTTCCAGTTTTGTCAGTGGCGATTACGGTAGTGCTGCCTAGAGTTTCCGCAGCGCGGAGCCGTTTTACCAGGGCGTTTTTGCGGCTCAAGGTATATGCGCCTAATCCAAGCACCATGGTGATTATGATTGGGAGCTCTTCTGGGATTACGACAAACGCGAGTGAAAGACCGTAGAGTATTGCTTGCTCAGGGTTAGGTTGCACTCCTCGCAGGTAACTAAGAACTGGGATTAGTATGCTGAAAAAAAGTGCAATCCAAACGAGTGTTTTGGAAAGTTGTTTCATGCTCACCTGTAACGGTGTTTTGGGCTCTCGGGTGGCTTTGGTTATGCCAGCAATTTTGCCCAGTTCTGTGGATACTCCGGTTGCTGTAACTTGGGCTTTTGCATGTCCTTTTGCGATGACTGTTCCTGCAAAAACCCTGTTCTGTTGCTCTGTTAACTTTGCTTCAGACTGGTTAGCTTCAGTTGTATCTTTTGCGGATGGGAACGACTCACCCGTAAGTGTGGATTCGTCCACTTCTAACCCAACTGCTTCTAGAAGTTTAGCATCAGCGGGGATGCGTTCGCCTGGTTTGAGTATCAATATGTCTCCAGTAACGATCTCGCAATGTGGGCACTTCTATTGTTTTTCCGTCTCTGAGAACGGTCGTTGTTGGGGACGTAAGTTTGCGTAAGGAGGTTATGGATTTCTTGGCTCGGTACTCGTTCCAAACTTCCGCCAAAACTAGAATAGTGACAACAGTGATTATGGTCAGGGAGTCTGAAAGGTTGCCTTTGTTTATGATTCCATATAGGACTCCTATGGTCAGGAGCAATAGAATCATGGGTTCGGTGATTTCTTCTCGAAGAATAGCTAGAAAACGAATTTCGTGCTCTTCCACAAGTTTATTTGGCCCATATTTGGTTAGTCGTTTTGAGGCTTCTTCACTGCTTAAGCCTGTCTCCGGGTTTGTATCCAAAGTGATTTGCAAATCTTGAGAATTTTGTGAATCACTTTGGCTCATTTCTGGTCTCCAGAGATAAATGATTGTTTTTGTTAGTTGGCTTTCTCAAAGATAGTGCAGCTTAAGAAGTTTTCAGTTAGTAGGCGATTCAAATTGAATTCAAACCTTCGGAATGCGACAAAAATCTCAGATGATGGCTCGTTTTCAAAGGATATGGTTGGAAAAAATTCTCCTCGATAGAGAAAAAGGGGTTTTACGCAAAACTTTATTACCGCGCCGATCGTTCTGCATGGTAAAAGGTGCAACATGATGAAATTCGGCACATACACTTTCCTACCAGAGAAAACTGAAGGTTTTGACTTTCAATTATTCCGAGTAAAACCTGAAGTAGGCAGACGTATGCCTCCGCAGCCCGACATGTACAGCAACATCGCCATATTCGGAGACAACGTTACCGCTCGAAATCACCCTGACTGGATCAGCCAATCACCGCTCGGTCCAGCTTGGAGAACCAACAACAACTTCAACGTTCGATGGGACATCCTCTGCCACACTCAACCAGAACACCGCGCAGAACAACTTGACTACATCGAAGATGTAGCAAGACACAGCCCAGGAGTCTGGCTAAACAGCATCCACTTCGCTGAGCACGGTCACTGCACTTGCCCACGATGCAACGAGAAATGGCAAAAGAGTGGCTTAAGCTGGCTCGAGTGGAGACGCAAAGAAGTCACCGACTACATGGCTGAAGTTAGCGAACGAGTACGCGATCGCGCAAAGAAGAAATTCGTAATCGGAGTCCTTCCAGATCCAGTAACCAGCTACGAACGTTTCGGAATAAACTTCGACGACCTAGCCCCACTTACCGATGAATTCTTAGTGGTCATGTTCAGCAAAAACTACGCAACACCATGGTACTGGGAAATGCTCACACGCGCATTCAAGAAACTGTTCAGAGAAGTACCGCTCAACATCTCACTGTACGTATTCGGTCCAGGCGACGATCCACGAGAAGTTGCAACACCAAGCGAACTACTAACCGTGTCAGTTCGAATGGCACGTGCAGGCGTTGACGACTTACTGTACTTGACTGAAAAAGCCTCTCAAATCACAGACTTCCAGAAAGCAGCACTTGACAAAGTTGAACTACGCGAACGTCTACGAACCTACGGCGGCCAACCAGTCCAAGAATACCTTGACTTCGTCAAGGGCTGGGAAAAGATCGTACAGTAAACCTTCAAAAGCCAAAAACCCCAACGCTGGCAGTGGCAATTAACCCTGCCTCTTATTTTATCTTTTAATTAATTTGTAGCAGTCATTTTGAATGCTAACTGTTGACAAGGAAAGCACTCTCTTTTTTTGTGCGATACACTTTTAATCTTAGACAACCAATGCCTCTTGTGTGAGCAGTTTTGTCCAAAATGAAGGGATTCCAAAAGTTAACATTCACTTACGAAGCCTTACAAATCTGGTTCGACGCTCTGCAAGTCAAACGATGCAGAGATATCACCATTCCTCTCACGGAAGCATACAATCGCGTTTTAGCAGAAGACATAGTTGCAAAAGAAGATCTGCCACGATTTGACAGATCAGCAGTTGACGGTTACGCAATCAGGGCCGATGACACCGTGGGTGCATCGCAAACCAAGCCCTTGCTTTTCAGATTAACAGAAGGCGGATGAGCTTACAGACACAGCGCATCGCGAAGGCAAACAAGTTTGGACCGGAAGTCCAATTCCAAAAGGCGCAAACGCCGTAATCATGCTGGAAAACACAAAAAAAATAGAGTCAAAAATTGAAGTGTGGACTCAAGCAGCCCCACACGACAACATTTCACGAAAAGGCGAAGACATCAAAAAAGACGAAATAGCAGTACAAGCCGGAACACGACTAAAACCCTATCATTTAGCACTCATCGGAGCTCTAGGGAACACGGAAGCAAAAGTCGTTGAAAAACCAAAGATTGCAATTTTAGCAACTGGAAACGAACTTGCTAAAGTGGGCGAAGAACGCGGCGAAAAGCAAATTTACGAATCGAACAGAGTCATGGTAACTGGGATGTGTTGCGAGCTTGACGCCGAACCGTTAGATCTTGGATTGGCAAAAGACAACGTCGACGAAATAGGTGAAGCCATAACAGTTGGCCTAAAAATCGCTGACGCCGTCATAACTACTGGAGGTACAAGCGTAGGTGGATTGGATTTGGTACCCGACGCTGTTAACAAACTAGGCAAACCGGGAATAATTGTTCACGGCGTTGCGATGCGACCTGGTATGCCGACAGCTCTTGCTGCTCTTGAAAACAAACCTGTGATTGTTCTTAGCGGCAACCCAGTAGCTGCAATTACAGGGTTCGAAGTTTTTGCTAGACCTTTGATATGCAAACTTTTGGGTCTGAAGAAAGAAGAGCCTCGACCTTCAGTTAAAGCGAAAATGACCAAGAAGATAACCACAGCTCTGGGAAGGAAAAGTTTCGTTCGTGTTCGTGTTATTCAAAAAAATGACGAATTCGCAGCCGAACCAGTAAGCGCTAAAGGCTCAGGTAACCTCACTACAATGACTCACGCAAACGGTTACGTAATGGTGCCTGAGAATCGAGAAGGATTAACGCAAGGAGAAACCGTCACTGTCCATCTGTTCGGAGAAGTGGAAACGGTGAAACCTTAATGTTTCGAAAACTGTTAACCTTCGACGAAGCAAAAGACGCAATTGAGCAAACGCTAAAGCCTAAACCTTTAGGTGTCGAACAAATCCCATTGCTTGAAGCCTACCACCGAGTTCTTGCAGAAAATGCAACAAGCTCATTAGATATTCCACCCTTTAACAGATCCACAGTTGATGGGTACGCCGTAAAATCTAAAGACACATTTGAAGCCGATGAAAACCAACCCGTAAAACTGAATGTGTCTGGTATGGTTAGTATCGGTGAAGCGCCAAAAGTGACGGTAGCGCCAGGTGAAGCCGCCGAAATTGTTACAGGAGCACCAATCCCAGAAGGGGCAGACGCCGTAGTTATGGTTGAAGACACCGAAAGAGACGATAACGAACTAACCCTTTATGGTAGCGTAACTCAGTTTGAAAACGTCCAAAAAAAGGGCTCAGACATTAAAAACGGCGAAATTATTCTAAGAGCCGGTACAGTTCTTGGCAGCAGAGAAGTTGGGGTCTTAGCTGCAGTAGGTAAGTCAACAGTAAATGTTTACTTAGTTCCAAAAGTTGCTGTTCTTTCAACAGGTGGCGAAGTTACAGAACCTGGAAAAGAGTTGAAGCCCGGAAAAATATACGACATAAACGCTTATAGTCTCAGCATCGCGGTGAGAGAGTGCGGGGGAAAGCCCGTATTTACTGGAGTTGTCCCCGATGAAAAAGTGGAACTTCGCAAAGGTCTTGAACATGCATTAGGTTTGGCTGATGTACTTATGACTTCTGGGGGCGTCTCCATTGGTCCAAAAGATCTTATTCCGCAAACTGTGGATTCTCTTGGCGAACCTGGGGTATTCATTTCGGGTGTTGCTATTAAGCCTGGAAAACCTGCCACTGTGGCGCTGATTGGAAATAAGCCAGTCTTTTCGTTTCCAGGTCACCCTACTTCTGCATTAATGATCTTCCAGTTGCTAGCTAGACCTGTAATTCAAGTTATGGCCGGAAAACCGTTGAAAGCAACTCCTTTCGTAAACGCAACTGCAGCTAGTAGAATGTTTTCTGCAAAGGGTAGACGCACTTTCGTTACAGTTAGGTTGGTGCTCGACGAAGCGACCAACAGCCTACTTGCGGAACCAGTGGAAACTGGCGCTTCCGGATCCATTACCACGTTGGCTAAGGCTGACGGGTTTGTCGAAATTCCTGAAAATAATCAATTCGTTGATGCCGGGGAAAAGGTAACAGTTTTTCTATTAAAAGAAAACTTTTAGAAAGTTAGGTTATGCTTCTTGAGCTTTTCTCTTAATTACGATGAAGATTGTGAATGCCCAAGTCAATACTGCGTACACTAACATGCTTGCACTTGCTAATGCGTCTGTTGCTATTACGTAATAGAGCGTGAAAAGCGAGAAAGTCGATACGACAAAGAATAAAGCTGCTACAAGCCAAATTGCCCATTTGCGTTTCATGAATAAGCCGTATGCGGTTGCAAGACTGACGATGCCGAGTAATCCAACATGTGGAGGGAAACCGCTGAAGGGCAACAAGATAAGAAGAACTAATCCAGCTAAGCCATAGAACGCTGCGCTTGCGATTGAGGTAATGTTTTCCATTTTGAGTTTTGAAGCAATCTGCATTGTTTTCGCCTTTAACCTTAATGCATTGGGGTGTGCACTAATAAATTTAATGTTTCAACTTTAGTAGCCCAAAGAAGAGCGAAAAAGTTTAGAACACCACAGCATTGATACCAAAGCAAGGGAGGAAGAAATTGGACATGAGTTACCTTGACCTTTTCACTTCTCAGCAGAACGTTTTCGGCGGGATGCAAGAGCCTTTTGAGAAGGCAAAATTCGTGATTTTTGGAGTTCCATTTGACTTTACAAGTTCTTACAGAACAGGAGCACGATTTATGCCTAACGCGGTTAGGCAGGCATCATTGAATATAGAAACATACAGTTTTCGCACTGGACAAGACATTGAGACTCTGCTTTTGCATGATGCTGGCGACTTACATGTCAGCATGGATACAAAGAAAACTCTGGATATGTGCAAACTTGTTGTTGAAGACATTTTGGCCCCTGGAAAAATCCCCGTTGCTATCGGGGGAGAACACACAATAACCTTGGGCATTTTGAAAGGTTACGGCGACAAGGTTAGGGAAACTGCGGTTATCAGCTTCGATGCACATTTGGATTTGCGCAAAGAATTCTTAGGTTCAAAACTTAACCACACATCGTTCATGAGGCACGTAAGAGAAGAAGTCAAACCAGCTAAAATAATTGAAGTCGGCACGCGATCAGTCTGCCAAGATGAACTGAAATACGCCAAAAAAGAGGACATTCATCTTGTTTCAACCCAGCAGATCAG
Source organism: Candidatus Bathyarchaeota archaeon (assembly GCA_963735905.1). Classification (GTDB taxonomy): domain Archaea; phylum Thermoproteota; class Bathyarchaeia; order Bathyarchaeales; family Bathycorpusculaceae; genus JADGNF01. Next base: position 436,913 of record CAVTMS010000015.1, read on the forward strand.
GATAGAAGGAATAGCTCAAGTTGCACAAAAGCTCAAAGAGCAGCTCGAACAATATGAAAAAATCTACCTTTCAATAGATATGGACGTTATTGACCCTGCATTTGCTCCAGCAGTTCAAAACCCCGAGGCGGACGGCATAAGCACAAGCGACTTATTAGATCTAGTTTGCTCCCTATGCGATAAACGAACAGTTGGTTTCGATGTTTTGGAGATAGCGCCTGTCTACGATCAAGGTATCTCCGCAATTGCAGCGGCAAAAATAATATTTGAAATGCTTTGCCAAATAGAGAAATCCCCAAAATGATTTTCAAAAACTAATCGTAAAAAACTTTTTCTTAACCTGGAAAATGCACTGGAAAGCGGATCTTTCATGCTTCTGAAGATTAGTTATTGGTTCTTTTCTCTAATGTCTTCAAGAGCTTTTGCATTTTTATTGCATCAACATCTTGAAGCATGGTTTCGCATATGATGACTGGGCGAAGCTTGAACTCGATTATTACTTCCGCGAGTTTCTCAAACTCTGGACCAAACCCTGGCTCGTCTAGAACGTGGTGGCGTTTTTCACCTGTTTTGTAAGTGTATTCTATTTTGCTGAAGTGGCAGTGCATGTTACGAACTGATTCTGTGCCAAGTTTTGCTTCAGCAGCCTCAACTATTTTTCTAAAATCTTCAACAGTTCTTAATCCGCCTCCGCTTCGAGCATGCAAATGTGACCAATCAATAACTAACTGGCACCGATCAACCTCTTGGCAAATGGCTAACGTTTCGTCTAGGGTACCAAATTGGCTGTGCCTTCCCATGGTTTCAGGTCCTAGTTTCACATTCTTAATACCTTGGCTTTCCAAAGTTTTGGTTACTTCTTTTATAGCTTCTATGCATTTCTTAACCGCTACTGTTTTGACGCTTTCACCATAGAAACCTGGGTGAAAAACTACCACATATGCTCCCATCCATTCAGCTGCTGTAGCACACGCTATTAATCGTCGTTTGCTGGCTTCCGCAATTTCTTTTTCGCCAAGCAGATTAATGAAATAAGATCCATGTAAGCTGAGCGTTATGTCGTTTTTTCGGGCTTCAATACCCAAAGTTTCAGCATCTTCTCGTTTTATCTGTGGCACTTGTCCCCAACGCACAGCTGCATACTCAAAAGCGTCAAGCTCCTCTACTCGAAGCAGCTTAGGCACATCAGAAAGTTTCGCCTTCATCTCCCTAAACATGTGGGGGACTCCTGCAGGTCCGAAGCGAGGACGATCAGCCATCTAAGTCATCCTAGTCGTTTTATGAATTATCTGTTCATTATACAGATCCCATTAAAAAACTTGATAATAATCGAAGAATTTCTTAAATCTTCGTTGCATGTAAATCGAGTGTGCGCTTAGCGGTTTTTGTGTTTTCTTTTGCGAACAAGAGTGACCGTGACGATCAAACTCGCGAAAACAGAGAAAGCCAAAAGGTATCCAATCTCTATTGTCATGGTGAATGTTTTTGGCGTCTCGGAAGTTGGACTAGGCTGTTGGGTGGGCGATGCCAAAACGGTCGGCGATGGGGAAGGCTTTGGTGACGGGCTTTGAGTGGGCGTCTTTGTTGGGTTGGGGGTTGGTGTTGGGCTCGGGAAGGGGGTTTGAGCGGGTCCTTGATAATCTGGCTGAAACAGCCTTGAATCATTCCAGTAAACCAAGGCGCGGTAGCCATTAACGCTTGGTGAACCTAATGCATCTTCATAAACTATGTCTAAGTTTTGCCCATACACGCTTAGCAAATATCCCACGCCCATGCTTAAGTCATAGGCAATGGAATCGGCTTCCCATAGCCCCCAAATCTTATCCAGTGGGCCGCGGAAACCATAGGCGTAATTCTCGGGAAGAACATAGGCAACTCTGTCTGTTATTGGAGTGCTTTTTCTAGAGTTGTTCTGTGCGTATTGCCAAAACTCTTTCATAGCGTTAAGATGCTCGTCTTTGAGTGTTCCTTCAGTCCAACCTGGATTTGAATCGAATACGATAATGTATTTTGCCCCGCTATTGTAAGCCAAAACCATGTCGTCAAAAAGTTCTGGTCCGGACTCGAGATATGGTGGTTGAGAGTAAGTATGAGTGATCATGACGCCCCAGTCTTTGTTTTCGGCAGCTGCAGCACCTCTACAAAGTGCAACATTTATTTGCCTACTGTAGTTCCAGCCAAATTCGGCAAAAACTGTGTCATATCCACTTTTGTAATCATACCAGTACAGCCCGTAATCTGAGGTAAAAGTTGGGGTTGAATTTGAGCGCCTGGCGAAACTATTGAGATAGCGATTCACTTGATAAGTGAACTGACTTTCCGCATCGGCGTAACTGCTTGCATTTTCGACTGTCGCCCATTCTAGGTTGCGACAGTCGAGCTGTTTTCCGCCAACTTCATCCCAAACATATATCCCCAAGAAACTGTCACCCCACGTACTTCTGGCTTTGTCATACCATACCTGTGGAGGGTATCTAGGATCATCGGTGTAGACTATAAAGGACATATTTTTTTCATAAACATACTGGCAAATCTCGCTAAGTCTAGTCTCATTATAATTTCCGTAGCATCCAATCACGAAGAGATTTGTGTAGAAACTTGTTTTATCGACCGTAAGCTTAGTTTCTGTAAGGTTTTCGTAGGCAACGTCAACTCCAAAATAAACGTCGGGTTTCTCGGTTCCTTGAATTGCAGCTTTAGCACTAAAATTGTATGTTGAGACCGCTTGAAGAATTAGCAGGGAAACGAGAATTATTCCCAATCCCTTGAGTTTCATTGATACTACAGGGGAAATTGACAGTTAATAACAATTTCCCAAAATCAGCTCCAACTTGAAAAATGAGCGACGGTTGAGGATCACTCAGGGAAAGCCTACCAAAGATCTGACCGTTGGTATGTGGACGAACAAGAACGCATAAACTGATAGAGTCAGAAGTCCAATTATTATTCCCAGCAGTGCATAGTCTCCTCGGTGGAGCTTTAAGGCGTACAAGTTGGTCCGTTTCTTTGTGGCTCCCCATGCACGTGATTCCATTGCTTCGGCTAATTCTAAACTTCTCCTAATAGCGCTCACTATTAGAGGAATCAAGACAGGTATGTAGTTGCGGATGCGTTTCATGAAATTGCCTTTTTCAAGCTCCAAGCCTCTTGCTTTTTGGGCATCCATTATTGTTTGGGCTTCTTCTGCCAATACTGGCACGAATCGAACTGCAGTGGTGAAAGCGAAGCTGAACTCATATGGCACACGGCTTTGCTCAAGAGCCAAACCCAAGTGATCAGGCGAAGTGGTTAGGAAGAAAATCGAGAATGATTCAACCAATACAACGAAACGCAAAGTCATTGCAGTCGCATCTTCTAGATTCTTCGGAGTCAAAGTATAGCCCTGAGTTAGGAAGTTACCCGCTACGTTCACAATAAATATGAATAGGGCTAGGAAAAGTGCGCCTCGAAGACTGCGCAGCCATTGCCTTTGTACTCTCGCCAATAACACAAACGGAACTTGCATGATAAACAGCGCAAGCAATGGAATAATTGCGCTGAAGAAAATGGCGGCTACAAAGACTGCGATGACGTAGACAAACTTCATTCTGGGGTCCAAGTTGTGAATTGGAGAGTAGACCTTGCGGAATTTCAAGCCGTCGAAGACACTTCTGGAAATGCCGCCTCTACTCATCTTTTCCTCTTCTCCAGCTCTTTCAGAAGCAAATTCTTAGCTTCATAGATGTCTATGACGTTCTTTGGCAATCCAGGAATGTTAAGTTGAACAAAAACCTGCGCAATCTGAGGTAGAACAATCGAAGATTGCTCAAGAATTTCAGGATTCGTAAGAATGTCTTTTCCTTCGCCATCGGCAACAATTTTGCCTTCCCGCATCAGAACAACTCGAGGATTACATTCCGCCACAAACTCCACATCATGGGTGACAATAACGATTGTTTTGCCCTGGGTTTGCATTTGCAGTATGAATTGACGCAGATTTTCTTTTTGTTGGTGGTCCTGTCCAATTGTGGGTTCGTCCAAGATGAGAATTTCAGGATCCCATGCAAGAACGGAGGCGAGAGCCACACGTTTGCGTTCTCCACCACTGAGCATAAAAGGTGACGTTTTCCTGTACTGAGTTAAACCCAGTAGGTTAACTGCCCAAGTTATACGACTCTCAATAACTTCAGGTGCGTATCCAAAGTTCTTGAGGGCAAACGCTATCTCTTCTTCTACCGTTTCGCTAAACAATTGATGATCCGGGTTTTGAAAAACGAAACCTACATTTCTGGCAAGTGCAGCCACACTGGTTTTGGTGGTTTCAACATCGTTTATGCGCACCTTACCGCTAGTTGGTTTTAGCAGTCCGTTGAAGTGCTTGACTAGAGTAGTTTTTCCAGCTCCATTTTGCCCCATTATAGCAACGAACTCGCCTTTTTGAACGGTCAATGAGACTCCTTTGAGAGCTTCTATCCCGCTCTCGTAAGAGAAGTGAATGTCATCAACAATGAGCACTAATGTCTCATTGCCTCCAGAAGCCTGTTGGCTAATTCATCCGAACTTAGCGGTATTACGTCGCCCAATTGAGCGTTTTCTTTCTTGAGCATCTCATACAGCAAAGTTGCTTTGGGTATCCCGACTCCAATTAATCGGGTTTCCTCATTACTTAGAACTTCACGGGGCTCACCGTCAAAGCGGACCTTGCCCTGGTCCATAATTATTATATGATCGGAGTATTTCGCCGTCAAATCAAGTCGATGCTCAACCAAAACGACGGTTATGCCTAGTTCCTTGTTAAATTTGTGGATGACCTCAAAGATTTTCTGGGCACTCAGCGGATCCAAAAAGCTAGTTGGTTCATCTAAGACAATGATTTCTGGCTGCATGGCTAGAACAGCTGCTATTGCTACACGCTGCTGTTGGCCGCCAGACATTTCGTGAGGAGACCTTTCGCGAAGATCAGATATGCCAGTTAAGTTAAGCGCCCAATCAACGCGTTTGCGCATTTCCTCTCTTTCGAAACCCAAATTCTCGAGCCCGAAAGCAACGTCTTTTTCAACGCTTAATGCGAACAGTTGATTCTCTGGGTTCTGAAAAACCAAACCAACATGTTTCGCCATTTCATACGTTGGATGCTTTGCCGCATCTAATTCGGCAACGGTGATTTCGCCTTTGAGTTCGCCTTGATAAAATTGCGGTACGAGACCATTGAAAGTTCGGCACAATGTAGTTTTTCCGCAGCCGCTTGGACCAGTAATTAGAACGAATTGTCCTTTCTCCACTTTAATTGAGACGTCGCTTATTGACGGGTGTGAAGCGCCTGGGTACGTATAGGTAAGGCTCTTGGTTTCGATAACCGCCATGCTCTTTGTGCCTGCCTAAGGTAGGCACGCGCTTGCTTCATTTAAGAGTAGCTACTCAATCTTGGCTAATTTTTCCCTCAATAAACTGAGTGAACGTTTGAGTCCAGCCTTTACATCTCCCTTGGCATTCACTCCAGCTGCCATAGCATGACCGCCACCTTGTCCCTGCATTGATTCACCAAGTGGTTTGGCAATATCTTTCCCGAGGTGAATACCCGTTTTCTCCGTAAATTCGTGTGTACACCGCAAACTAATCTCCAAACTTTCACCCTTATTGCCCGCAACCACTGAAACATGAGCGCCCATTTCTAAAAGAGCACGTGCAGCCGAAGCCTGGAAGGCACTAACATGACTGAAACCCAGAATCCAATCTTCAATTCTGATTACTTTCGATCTTCGACAAGCTTTGACTCTGGCAACTCGTTCACTTAAATCCATAGGCAAAGCGAGTTTTCGAAGAGCTTCCTGAGCGTTGACACCGCAATCAACGAGATCGGCAATGGCTTTGAATGTAGACGAGTTTGCGAGAACAAAATGCCTTGTGTCAAATGCAATTCCTAAGAATAGCGCTTTTGCTTCGTTAAGGTTCGGCTTAATTCCTTGCTCATTATAGAAACTGTAAACAATGTTGCAAGTGCTAGGCGCTTCTTCTTTTATTATGCTCAACTTAGAAATTGCCTCAGTTTCCGGATGAGGGCTGTGATGATCTACTACCATAATCGGCGCTTTAGTTTTTCTTACTCTTTCTGCTAATCCATCCAGTTGCTGCAGGGTGTTAGTGTCTAGAAGTATAATCGCTTGAGCGCTTTCCACATTAGGCTGAAGGTTCACCTTAACGGGAAAATAACTAAAAAGATTTTTTGTAAGTTTGCTTACTCCCTGGCCCGTACCAATCTCAATAGTTAAATTTGGCCTTGTTTTTCCCAGCAAGCCTTGAAAAGCGTAGGCAGAACATACAGCGTCGGGATCGCTGTTTTGGTGACACAACAAAAGTATGCGGTTTGCCTGGGTTTCATCTAAGATTTTGACTAGCTCATTGAAGGTCATGTTAGCTTTCTCAAATAATCTTCTACGGCTTTGAAAGCCTCTTTCACTGCTTCTTCCGCAAGTGCATCTACATCCACATCTTTAATTTCTTTTGACAAAGCTAAGTCTACCTCAACAATGACGTTTACCGGCTTTGTGCCTTCAGCTTCGACGCTAATGTCCAGTTTCTCAACCATCTTCTGGTTGACTTTTGAAAAAATAAGTTTTCTTGCGGCGTTCTCAGCAGTCTGGCTGACCTCTTCAAATTGATCATCTGTCAGCTCAGGGATGCCGAGGTCCACGGGTTTCACCTTACCCGCTTAAGCTTGCGGGGTTGATGAAACAGGGTTAAGGTCTTCTTGAAGCTTGGTCTGAAGTTCTTTGAGCTGGCTGCGCATTCGTTCTTCTTGGCGTGCAAGAACTGTTGTTCGAGTAGCGAGAAGTTCTTTGCGTTCAGTGAGCTCTGCAACTACCGCTGGCTTTTGAGCTTTAACCAAGAGTGAGCCAGTTTGCTTGAAGATAACTGCTTCATCAGCGGTTTTTTCCAATTCCTTAAGTGTCTGCTCAATTTCGCTTGATTCCATGTCAACTTGTTGCTTCTGTTGCAGTATAGTCTGTAAAGTTTGTTGAAGCTGCTGGAGTCTCATTAATCGTTCTTGAACTTGAGGAGGTAACTTTGAAATTTCGTCACTCACAATAATTCCTTCTGTTTGAACAGAAAACCGCTTGCCCTTAAATAAGCATTATCCAAACAAAATTTAAGAAAAGAAGCAAAGAAAACGTTTGATAACTAAGCTTTTTGGTTCAGAATTGTGGTGCCGGCAAAGACAACTACCCACATAAAAAGGTCACAAAGTTGAAAATCGCTGCCAGAAACATTGCAAGAAAACAAATTAACCAGGACAAACACCAAAATCTCTGAGGGAAGCAACATGCTCTACTTCATTTTTCTCTACCCCTTTAAAAGGAAAGGTTTTTAGTGTGGTTAACCCATGAGAATTGGCGAACAGCGTAAAGTGTAATAAAAGAGGTTAAAATTATGTCCGTATTTGCAGCACCAGGAGCATACGATCGTGCTATTACCGTTTTCAGCCCAGATGGCAGACTCTTTCAAGTTGAATACGCCATGGAACTCGTTAACCGAGGAGCAACCATCCTTGGTATTCAATGCGCCGAAGGAATAGTTTTAGGCGCAGAAGAAAGCATTGAACCCCTCGAAGAGGCAGGGTACAGCTGGAAAATCTTCCGAGTCGACGAACACATAGGCGCAGCCATCGTTGGTCTTAGCAGTGATGCACGTATTCTTATTGACCAAGCTCGAGTCTACGCTCAAAGTAACAAACTAACTTACGATGAACCAATTGACACAGAAGTCGTCACTAAAAGGATCTGCGACATTCAGCAGATGTACACACAACACGCAGGAGTTAGACCCTTCGGAGTCAGTCTCATATTCGGTGGAGTCGACAAAACAGGTCCACGAATATTCGGAACACATCCAAGTGGAACTTACCGAGGATACAAGGCAACAGCACTTGGCGCCGGAAGAGAAACCGTTCTAAACATATTCAAAGAAGAATACAAAGAAAACCTTAGCCTCGAAGACACCAAGAAGCTCTGCGTAAAATGCCTCGTAAAAGCACTCGAAGCCAGACAACTACCAGCAAGAATCAAAGTTGCAGTCATCTCAAATGAAACAAAGAAGATGGAAATGCTCTCGGACGAAGCTGCAGAAGAATACATAAAGCAGTTTAGTTCCGGCAAGTGAAAAACTAATGAGCGGAAAGTTCACCATCGCACGTTACACAAAAGAAAATGAACATTTTGAAGTCCTCGTGAAACCCGAAAAAGCTCTTGATTACCGCAATGGCAAAATTGCGGGTATTACTGAGGTCTTGGCAGCAGAGACCATTTTCAGCGACGCTAACAAAGGTACACGCGTTCCAGAAGATACTCTAAAAAAAGCCTTTGGAACAACCGACTCACTAAAAATCGCAGACGTTATTCTCAAGAAAGGGCAGTTGCAACTTACCACAGATCAACGCCGCAAGATGGTTGAAGATAAACGCAAACAAATAATCGACTACATCAGCCACCAAGCAGTCGACCCCAAAACAAATCTGCCTCATCCACCCATGCGAATAGAAAACGCAATGGAGCAAATTCGCTACCCAATTGATCCGTACAAATCCATCGAAGAACAATCAAGAGATATAATCAAACTTCTCAGACCAATTCTTCCACTTAAAATTGAACAAATGACCCTTGGCGTGCACATACCTGCAGTCTATGCTCAACGAGCGTATGGAGCAATCAAAACATTTGGAGCGATTAAACGAGAAGAATGGCGCAGTGATGGCTCATGGTATGGCGTGATGGAAATGCCCGCTGGAAGCTACGCTTCATTTCTCAACAAACTCGGAGACGTAACTAAAGGCAGCGGAGAAGCCAAGGTACTTTAAACCAAAAAACTTGAACGACACAATAATGGAGGTAAAAACGAAATTATGCCAACATATTTTGAAGCAAAACAGCTGGTTACGCCTGGAGAACTCCTAGCAGAAGGCGAATATCAAGCTGGAGAAAATACATACGTTGAGGCTGGAAAAATTTTCGCCTCAAGGATTGGACTCGTCGACCTTGACAATAAGAAAGTAAACGTGGTCGCTTTGAGAGCTTTCTATGTCCCCAAAGTCGGCGACATAGTTATCGGCTCAGTTAAAGAAGTCGGGTTCAACGGATGGACCATCGACATTAAAGCGCCCTACGACGCAATGCTAAGAGCATCTGACGTCCTCAGTAGGCCTTTCAAACCACAAAATGACGAACTTAGCCAAGTCCTAGACCAAGGCGACCTCATTGTCGCGAAAATCGCATCATACGACCGAGCACACGATCCCCAACTAACCGTCGGCGAACCAGGGTTAGGAAAAATTACCCGCGGACAATTAATGCGCGTCACTCCAACCAAGATCCCGCGAGTCATCGGCAGAAAAGGCTCCATGATATCAATGATTAAACAAGAAACCAACTGCCAAATCATCTTAGGCTTGAACGGTACAATCTTGGTCACTGGAAAGACAACGGCCGATGAAGAACTAGCAATGAGAGTAATCAAAAAAATAGAAGAAGAATCCCACACAACAGGTCTCACAGACCGTATCACCCAACTTCTCAAAGAAGTGAAAGCTAAACCGGAGGAAATCAAACAATGAAAGAAAACCAAGAAAAACTAATCGACAAGAAAGGCGTACGCCTCGACGGCAGAAAAGCCGACGAGCTGCGATCCGTCAAACTCGAAGTAGGCGTTTTACCAAACGCTGATGGATCAGCATATATCGAACACGGCAAAAACAAAATTCTTGTTGGAGTGTTCGGACCACGTGAAGTCCACCCAAAGCACCTTTCAAGACCAGATCGCATGGTCATCAAATGCCGCTACCACATGGCACCATTTAGCGTTCCAGAACGCAAATCACCCGCGCCTTCACGACGCGAAGTAGAACTCGGCAAAGTTATCAGAGAATCTCTAGAACCAGCATTGTTCCTTGAACTTTATCCGCGCACAGGAATCGATGTGTTCGTAGAAGTTTTGCAAGCAGACGGCGGAACCCGATGCGCAAGCATAACTGCAGCAGCACTAGCCATTGCGGACTCAGGCATTCCAATGAAAGACTTGGTAGTTGCATGCGCAGCTGGCAAAGTGGAAGACACAGTCGTCGTCGATCTTTACGATGCTGAGGACAAATTAGGCGCAGCCGATGTTCCAGTGGCTTACATGCCGAATCTAAACGCAATAACACTGCTGCAAATGGACGGTATTCTTGCTCCAGATGAATTTGAGAAAGCAGTAAACATGGCCATGGATGGTTGCAAGAAAATCTACGCCATGCAAAAAGAAGCACTAAAAACTAAATACATGACGGTTAAGGAAGAAAACAAAGAAGAGGAGACAGAAGAATAATGTCAAGTCTAGTCGCTAAAGTAAGACAAAGACAACTTGCCGCACTAATTGACACCGGAAAACGTCTAGACGGCAGAACACTAACAGACTATCGGGAAATCAAAATTGAACAAGGCTTAATCGAAAAAGCTGAGGGATCCGCGCAAGTTTTCCTTGGAAAGACCCAAGTTCTTGTAGGAATTAAAGTTGAAACAGGAGAACCATTCCCAGATACTCCAAACGAAGGTGTAATGACTGTCAATGCTGAATTCGTCCCATTGGCTTCACCCAGTTTCGAGACAGGCCCACCAGACGAAAGCAGCATAGAGTTAGCAAGAATCGTAGACCGGGGAATAAGGGAATCCAAAGCTGTTGACAATGAAAAGCTCTGCATCGAAGCCGGAAAAAAAGTCTTTGTAGTCTTCGTTGACGTCTACATACTCAACCACGATGGCAATCTAATAGACGCCGCCGCCCTAGCCGCTGTCGCAGCACTATTGAACACCAAGATGCCCAACTACGAAATCAAAGACGGCGAAGTCAAAACAAAACAAGGCTACACACCACTACCAATAAAAAGCCACCCAATAACAATCACAATCGGAAAAATTAATGACAAACTCGTAATTGACCCAGGAGCAGAAGAAGAGCAAGTAATGGACGCAAGAATTACTATGGCTGTAAACGACGAAGGCAACATTTGTGCTGTCCAGAAGGGTTTGTCTGGCTACTTCACGCCGCAACAAATAATAGAAGCTTCAAAGCTTGCAAGAGAAAAAGCAGAAGAACTGCGCAAGAAACTTAAGTGGTGAACATAATTGCCGAGAACAAAGAAAGTTGGTCCAACTCGAGGCTTAGGAACAAGATACGGTGCCACAGTCCGCAAAAGATACCGACAAGTAACTGCTGGACTCAAAATTGCACACAAGTGCCCCCAATGCGGCTTCGTCAAAGTAAAACGAAAAAGCGTTGGCATATGGAAATGCGGCAAATGCGAATATACCTTCACAGGTGGAGCCTATATGCCTTCCACAAAGCTAGGTATTGTAGCTAAACGTGCCTCAAAAACTGAGGTCGTTGAAGCAGCCAAACCAACTGAAGAAGAAAGTGCGTAACAACCTTTCTTTCCCATTAGTTTTTTTTAGTTTTTAGTTTTATTCTAACGGAAATAATAGTTAGACTGACTGTTAACTTTAAGAATAAAAAAGATGAAAACTTATGAAAGCGAAGGCCACAATTCGCGTTCCTCTACAATCAGAAAGAAAGCTAACGGCCTTGATTAAGGCCTTAACTCCCGAGGTCAGCAAGCAAATTGGCGCACGTTCCCAAGTAACTGTTAGTATGGATCAGTTGTTCTTGGTTTTGAAAGTTGAGGCAGAAGACACAGTTGCTTTAAGGTCGGTATTAAACGCTTATCTTCGTTGGATAAACTCAACGCTTAGCGTAATGGAAATCGTAAGTAAAGATTCGTGAACGATTCCCCTGCAAAAACGAAGACGCTGAGATTATTTTTCTCGAATAGCCTTAGGAATGTAAGCACATTGCGGATCAGGTCCCAGAATATCTCCTGTAAAAAATAATGCCGATGTTCGGCAACCACCGCATATTTCCTTGTACTCGCAGACTCCGCATTTGCCTTTCAAGTTTGCTTTGTCTCGGACTTTGTTGAAGAACTCGTCTTTCTGCATTTTTTCCCAGATGCTCTTGAGCGATTGAGTTTTGATGTTTCCGAATCGGTAAGCGTCGTTGTAGCTGCAGGGTATTGCGTCGCCATTTTCCGCTATGCTCATGAACTTACCAAAGAAGCATCTTCCGAGGAAGAAATGGTTAAACCAGTTGTCCCAGTCAGCAATGCCTCTCTGTTTCGCGACTCTGGCGAAGCTAGGATAATAAACATTGATTTCTGGCTTGCCCTTGAACACTCCGCGCAGGTCATAGAGTTTGTTCCATGCCCACTCATATTGCTGAGCTGAAGGACAAGCTTTGAGGTTCGCTTCATCATTTCCGTAAGGTATCATGCCATGGTAAATCACCCAACGAGCGCCATACTTTTCGGCCAATTTTAACACGTCGCAGAAGTCTTTTTCGTTGACGTTCGTGACTGAATCGTTAACATTTGCCAATGTGTAAACGAGGCAGTTCAGAAGCTTCTCCCGCGAAAGTCGCTCAATGGTCTTGACAGAAGCAAGGTAAGCTCCTTTTCCTCTGATCAAATCGTTAGTTTCTTTGGCACCATCTATGCTGACGGAAACTTTGACTTCATTTTTTACTATTTCTTCGAAGTTTTTGTCATTCAGCAGGCGACCATCAGTTATGATACTTGAACTCATGCCAATTTTGCGGGCATAAGATATAACTTCGAACAGATCCTTCCGAAGTAGAGCTTCTCCGCCGGTTATCCCGAAAAAGGTTGCGCCAAACTCGTAAGCTTGATCAACAATCATTTTTGCATCTTTAGTGCTAATCTCATTTCTGGCTGCGGATTTTCCAGCAGATGTACAATGGACACAGTTATAGTTGCAAGAGAATGTACATCGCCAAGGCAAAATGTACAGAGGACCCTTTCTTTGCATAGCTAAACCAGCCACAAATTCTTATTTAAACTCTTCAAAAATTTTAGAAATTTTTTCCATTCCATTTCAATAACAGTTTTGGAAATAGCGATGCCTTTTTGAATTCAAACCACCCAACAGATAGGTTAAACGGTGAAATCATGCCGATAAAAACCGCTTTGATGATTTATCATTCAAGTACAGGAAATACTGAGAAGGTTGCTCAAGCTATTTGTTTAGGTTTAGAGGAAGCTGGCGTTTATGTCGAAGTGAAAAAACCCCAGTTTGCAGTTAGTGTGGACTACTTCAAATACGACTTTGTGTGCATTGGATCACCTTCTATCTATTGGCGTCCTGCCCCGTGTTTAGACGATTTTCTCAAAAACAAATTTGAGGAATGTAAGAAACAAGGCAAAATAAAACCGTCTGCCCCCAAAGTTCCAGGGAAGAACGCCCTGATTTTCTGCACCTACTCTGGACCCCACACAGGTATCGAAGAAGCTATTCCGGCTGGCAAATATATGGCTCAATTCTTTGACCACTTAGGCTTCACAATTATCGCTGAATGGTACATTCTTAGCGAGTTTCATGGCAGCATTGAAAATAGCACTCTTGGCAAGATGGGCGACATTAGAGGAAAGCCCACAGTAGACGACTTGATGAAAATAAAGGAAAACGCTAAAGCCTTAGCTCAAAAATATTCTGCACTCTAATCATTTTTGTTAAGGAACACAGGTTCATCCTGTTTTTCCCTGTCAACAACCAATCTGCCATTCGAAATGACTTTTTCGACCAAGTTTACGCCGAAGCTGTAGCCGACGAACATGTGATTAGGCACGCCCAAAATAGTAACATCTGCCCGTTTGCCGATTTCTATGCTGCCAACTTCGTTTGCCCGGCAAATTGCATGTGCCGCATTAATGGTTGTAGCAGTAATCGCTTCAGCAGGCGTCATGTGCAGAAGATGGCAGGCCATAGCTATCACTAACTGTTGGTTTGCGATGTTGCAGCTAGCGTTAAAGTCAGTTCCCAAAGCTACCGGCGTAGAATTGTCAATCATGAATCTCGCACTGGGATACTTGCTCCCCATCATACTGAAAATTGCAGCTGGAAGCAATACAGCGACAACGTTTTTTTCAGCCATCGCTTTAACAGCTTTGGAAGATGAATAGTTCAAATGATCTGCCGAGATGGCGCCAATATCGGCTGCAATTTCTGCTCCACCCAAGGCACTCATTTGATCAGCGTGAATTTTGGGTTTTAGACCATTTTTCTTTCCTGCGTTCAAAACTCTTTTAGATTGTTCCAAGCTGAATGTTCCTCTTTCGCAAAAAACATCGCAGAATTCGGCTAATGCCAGTTTTGCGACTCTTGGAATCATTTCTTCAATGACTATGTCAACATATTCTTCTGTTGCGTTTTTGTATTCAATGGGGACGACGTTGGCTCCCATAAAAGTGGAAACCACGCTCATACAGTGTAATTGGTTAAGACGTCGATTGGCTTCCAAGATTTTTAGCTCATCATCCGTGGTTAAGCCGTAGCCGCTTTTTGATTCAACAGTTGTTGTACCATGGGCAAGCATGGTGTCAAGTCTCTCTATCCCTCTTTCTACAAGTTTTTCTATTCTAGCTTTGTGTGTTTCCTTAGCGGTTTTCAACACACCGCCACCAGAACTAAGAATATCCATATAAGACGCCCCTTCGACTCGCATTTGGAATTCATCTTCACGCGAACCTGCAAAGACTAGATGGCTGTGGGGATCAACAAAACCTGGCAGAATGGTTTTCCCTTTTGCGCTTAGAACGTACTCGCCTCGAAAGGTTTTCGTTACTTCAGAAGTTTTTCCAACAGCCACAATTTTTCCTTCACGGATGGCCAATGCTCCATCCTTGATAATGTCTAATTCTCGCATTTGTTTGCCAACACGTGGGGTTTCGCTGCTTCCCGCAAGCGTAAGCATTTCCTCGGCATTTACAATGAGTATATCTGCACTTTCTCTTGTTCTGCCTTTTGAGGGTTTGTTCATGATATCGCCTGAGATGGATTCTTGCCTTCGCAAAGCAATTTTTCAGTTTCTATTGTGCCCCAGCACAGAACCGGATGGTTGATTTAAGTAGCTCTATTACCTGCGCTTGGCAAATTATTTTCTTCCGAAACGATGAAATTAGCTCTATATCTTACATGGTAATATACGTTGCCTAAACTCACGTTTCAAGAAAACAAAAACTTGTGCCAATGAATATTGCGATTATTGCATCCTTGAGGCAATTGGAAGTAAATAGATGTCGCTTTCTTAACGCGATATTTTGACTAAGAGCAACGCTCATGCTTCTAGCTGGGACAAGTTGTAGCGGGTGCAACCTTAAATTTTGAGAATATAATTATCAATTGTGTGAATTAATGGCATGACTGAACGTGTTCATTATGAGGTTTTGAAGTGGAGTCAAATTTACGATATGCTTCTGAGTCAAGCTACTAAAATTTGCAGCAGTGGCTTTAGACCTGGCGTTATCGTGGGTGTTTCCAGGGGTGGCTGGCTCCCGGCACGTGTTCTTTCGGACTTGCTGGAAAATCCAAACTTAGCTAACGTAAGGGCTGAAAGCTATGTGGGTATCAATAACGCAAAAGATGAACCTTGTCTGACACAATCTCTTTCAATGGCTGTCGCAGGTAAGACTGTGCTTGTTGTTGACGAAGTTGCCGATTCAGGCAAAAGCATCAAACTTGTAGTAAATCATGTACGAGAACTCGGAGCCATTGAAGTTAGAACTGCTACTTTGTTCTATAAGAGCTGTTGCGCGCTCACGCCTGATTACTTTGAGAAGGTTACCGATAACTGGGTCGTTTTCCCTTGGGAAGCAAAAGAGACAATTAGCCTAATTTACGAAGCTAACAAGAACAGTCCCCAAAAAGTTGAGAAGGAACTTGCAGAATTAGCAGCAGCTGGATTTCCTAAACGACTAATAGCACGCTTCCTTAATGACTTTTCAGAAGTGAGGAAATGCTAAAACGCATCGAAGAATATGGAAAATACGTCGAAATCAATGGCTTCAGAAACGTCAAGGTTGAAGATGCCAAAGCCTTTCTAAAAACTTCACGCCTTGATCCAGCGAACGATTATGAAGTGCAATTATATAACGCAGATTTAATTGCAACCTGGCAACACCTCTACTTCGCAGCACTAAATGCCCTCATGGCTTTAAAGACCAAACGCAACATCTCAAAAACCCTAGCTGTTGAGACTGTCTTATACGCATCAGCGCAGCGACAAATCAAGAAAGGCATGGACCTGATTGGCATAAAACCCGACACCACCAACATTGCCATTATGATAATCAGCGAAAATAAGGAATCCATAATAACTGGCCTATCGGCAGTTTCCAAACAAATAGGCGCCAAAGCAGATGAGACAGTTCTGGAGTTATCTGAAATAAAAAATCGAAATATTCAAATTAGTTTCGATATTTCAAAAGACGAACTTGATGCTTCAGGACCATACGAGGTAGAGCAGAGGATAGTTGACTTAGTAATAGAGCGGGTAGCTCTGCTTTCGACAAGGCTTTAGTCTAAAGCATTTTTTCTTTCAATACCGAGATTATCTGTGTTGGCTTAACCAATGAGATTCCTGTGTACCCGCCGAGAACTTCAATCAATAAGACTCTATTTGGCGAATCTAAGTTTACTTTATTTTTTACGTCAGTCGCAACGGCTTCTATTAGGTCGTGGGTATGAATATTTGTGAAGCGTTTCTCAATAGTTACTCGGAAGGTTTCGTTTTCATTCATAGTTGAGGTTAGTTCCGCTGCTGCGACCTTTATTTCTTCTAGCTCGGTGTGCACGACTTTTTGTATGGGGATTATTCGGAGTGCATATCTGAACTCGAAAGGTTTTTCCTGCAACGTGATTCGGAATTTTTCTATTACTTCAACTGGATCCAAGTTTGTCTTGCCAACTACTAATCCTCTAATTCCTGTTTTGACAGCTTTGGCTTCGGTGTCGCCTGCTTCTTTCAGCAGGAATTCAAGTTCATAGCACATTTGGCGTTCACTTCCGCGCATGGTCGAAGCCAACAGGTTAAAGTCCGCAATCATCTTTTGAAACTCCGCTAAGTTTGTGGTGCAGCGAAGTTTATTTCTGTTTGTTTTAGCTTTCCCCAAAAGAAAATACCCCGATCAATGAACGCCCTCATTAAAGAGAGACATTTTTTATCGTCAATATCACAAAGTCAAATCTGACCAACAGAAAGGACATAGTGTAAAGAGCAGTTCTCCTCTAAATGGGTCAGTGTTAGTTTTGGCTTTTATTCACTGCCGGTGAGGGCTCCTAGCCGTCGCCTCACATCATCCCCAATCAAAGTCAAATGACTGCAGATTTATCCATTTTGATCCCTTGCTTTAGTTTTTGGAGAAAAACTTGCGAAGAAAACCCATTGCTTCCGTGGACTTCTCCGTTAAACTACGTCATTTGACGAATAATAATGTTTAAACCGCTCCTAAGCAAGGTAGACCTTACCGGCCTATTTGAGAGGTGAAAAAGAAATGATTTTCATCGAAGAAGATGAAGAATGGGAAGAAGGCGAAGAAGAAGAATGGGAAGAAGAAGAATGGTAAACCCCCAAAGGCATCTAAGCCTCTAACGTCTCTCTTTATTAGTACTATTCATTTCAATTGCGTTTTTTAGTCGAGCCTACAAAAACTATTGGCAAACTATTCCAAGAAGACACTCGTGTCTTCCAGAGTGTCTTCTCCCACAACCCCCCAAACAACCCAAACCAAAAAACCAACCCGTCTCAAGATCAAACCAGAGAAGAAGCCACCAGACAGTGGAAAAATTCGTCAGTATCTTTCCACCCAAAAAAACAAAATAGAAACAACCAACTTCCTAACAGGGCTATTACACTTCTAAAAGCATTTTTTTCGCCTACATAAGACTATTTTGCACGTCATAATTTATTACCAACCAGTTGCCTTCACTAACGCGAAGAGTTATGACCCGTATAGCAGTGATGGACTACGATAAGTGTAAGCCCAAAAAATGCAATCAGTTGTGCATAAAATTCTGCCCAATGGTGCGAAGCAGGGTAGAAGCTATACGGTTTGAAGAAAACAAAATTATGATTTCCGAAAAACTCTGCAGCGGATGCGGCATCTGTGTTAAGAAGTGTCCGTTCAAAGCTATCTCCATAGTAAATTTACCCGACGAGTTAGAGAAGGACTGCAGCCATAGATTCGGAGAAAACGCCTTCAAACTATTCAGGTTACCTATGCCTTCGGCAGGAACCGTACTGGGTTTGCTTGGCCAAAACGGCATTGGCAAGAGTACAACTCTCAAAGTTCTATCGGGAGAGATCAAACCTAACTTAGGAAACTTCAAAAATCCGCCCGACTGGAACACAATAATCCAGTTTTATCGAGGATCCTCCCTTCAAGAGTACTTCCAAAAAACGAGCGAAGGCAAACTAAAGGTTAGCCACAAACCTCAATACGTAGACAGAATTCCAAAAGCCATCAAAGGAAAAGTTAGCGAACTTCTAGAAAAAGTAGACCAAAGAAAAATACTCAACACACTTTCCGAACAATTGGAACTTAAAAAAATCTGGGATCGCAATCTGGATATTCTCAGCGGAGGCGAACTTCAACGAGTCGCCGTCACAGCCGCTCTTTGCAGAGACGCAGATGTTTACCTCTTTGACGAACCCTCCAGCTACTTGGACGTGAAACAGCGTCTGGAAGTCGCTAAAGCTATTCGCAGCCTAAAAGAGCAACAGAAAACCGTTGTAGTAGCCGAACACGACTTAGCAATCATTGACTATCTTTCAGACCAAATATGTGTATTTTACGGCGAACCAAGCGTATACGGTGTAGTTTCTCATGTTCATGGCGTACGAACAGGGATCAACATTTACCTCCAAGGCTACATTCCAGACGAAAACATCATGTTCAGAAAAGAATCAATTGTCTTCCACGAAAAACCCCCAATAACAGCCGCCTTGGGCGAAGATATCTTACTCAAATGGGGACAAGTAGAGAAGACCTTCAAAGGATTCAAACTAATGGCAAAGCCTGGCGAAATCCGACGAGGCGAAATAATAGGCATACTCGGGCCAAACGGCATTGGGAAAACAACATTTGTGAAAATTCTTGCAGGTTTAGAAGCGGCTGACGATGACCAAAAATTTGGGGAACTAACTGTCAGCTATAAACCTCAATATATTGCCCCAGATTATGCAGGATCTGTCATGGAATTGCTCATGAACGTTGCCAAAGAAAATTACACTAGCAGCTGGTACAAAACAGAAATCCTCCAACCTATGCACGTAGAACCCCTCCTGGACCACAATGTCATGGAACTCAGCGGTGGAGAACTCCAAAAAGTCGCAATCGCAGCTTGCCTCAGCCGCAAAGCAGACCTATTCTTGCTCGATGAACCCAGCGCTTACCTTGACGTTGAAGAGCGACTGAATATGGCCAAAGCCCTCCGACGCATCGTTGAAGCTCACAGCATTCCTGCGTTCGTCGTCGAACACGATGTTGTTACACAAGATTTCATTGCAGATAGACTGATGGTTTTCAACGGAGAACCAGGCGTTCAAGGGACAGCGAATCCACCAACTACATTGCGAAAAGGCATGAATCAATTCCTCAAAGCCATGAATGTAACCTTCCGAAGAGACTCAACAACAAGACGACCCCGAGTGAACAAAGAAGGCTCAAGGCTCGACACAATGCAGAAGGACCTCGGAGAATACTATTATACAAAAATTCGACCACCAAGCGACAACAATCCAACGCCAGCAAAGCCCAACAAATAGCCTCGGGCAACCAAATTATGATTATTGTGGCAAAAGCAACTTACCTCATGGTTCTTTTTAAAACTGTAATAGTGCACATTTGGTTGGCATTCTCCTGTTTTCCTCCTAAAAAATGGCTGCTTTTTGCCTTAAACATGTAGGTAACTTAAATTACATGCACTCGCACAATGTTAGAAAACTGACTACTAGAAAGGACATTTGGTGAGGCTAAGGAGTGGCTCAAGCAACTTTCGAAGAGATTTCAGCTTCGGACTTTTTCTATCGCAACCGTGACATTGCTGGCTTCACTAACCCCAGCCGAGCCATATTCGTGGCAATCAGAGAAATCGTCGAAAACTCTCTTGACGCAGCTGAAAGCCAAAAAATTCCACCAGACGTCTACGTTCGATTATCATTTGAAGCTGAAGCCACCCAAGATACTCAAATTTACAAGCTCCACGTTGAAGACAACGGATGCGGAATCCCACCCCGGTTTATACCCTCCGCCTTTGGACAGATTCTTTACGGTTCAAAATACAAGCTTAAGCAGACTCGTGGAACTTTCGGCTTAGGCGGCAAGATGGCTCTTTTGTATGGACAAGTTACCACTCACCAAGCTGCCACTGTTACTTCTAGCACTGGGGACACTAACAAAATTTACTCGTTCAAACTGATGATTGATATCCAGCGTAACCGTCCGATCATCTTAGATCGAAAAGTAATGATTAACAAAGACGGCTGGCGCGGCACCATAATTGAGTTCTCTTCTGGAAGGCGATTACCTCAGGTCTATGCCCAAAATTCTCGAATATTTCAAACAGACCGCCATGGTAAACCCCTACGCTAACCTTACTTTCGTGGATCCAAAAGGCAGATTCTACAAGTTCAATCGTGTAACAACAGACATGCCTGAACCACCAAAGGAAACACTTCCACACCCCTATGGCGTAGACGTTGAGCTTCTCCAACGAATAATCATGATTACCACTTTCACAAATATGTCAGACTTTTTGCGCGGTCACTTTCACCGTGTAGGAGAAATCACCGCTCAAAAGTTCTTAGAGTTTAGCGGCTTGACTCCTTCCAAAAATCCTAAAAAGTTAACCCATGAAGAGATTGTCAAACTGACTCAGAATCTAAAGAGATTCAAGGATTTTCTCCCTCCAGATGCAAGTTGTCTTTCTCCCTTAGGGGAGGACTTGCTAAGAGCAGGCATAATGAAGGAACTGAATCCTGAGTACCTTGTAGTCCATCAACGCAAACCCTCCACTTACGCAGGGCACCCGTTCATAGTTGAAATGGGAATCGCTTATGGCGGAGGAGTGCCAAAAACTGGAGCGTTTGTGGTCTATCGATTTGCTAACAGAATTCCCTTGCTTTATGACGAAGCAAGCGACGTATCTTTTCGAGTAATCAGCAGCATGAATTGGCGCAGATACAAAGTATCGCCAGACATGCCTATTGCGATTGTCGTTCACATTTGCAGCACAAAAGTTCCCTATAAAACGGTAGGCAAAGAGTTTCTCGCAGACCGCGCCGAAATCCGACGTGAAGTAGCAAATGAATTGCGAGAGGTTGCCCGGCAATTGGGTCATTTCTTAACCCGTCAAGAACATGTTGACCGAGAGAAGAAACGCATAAGCATATTTTCTAAGTATCTGCCGCGTATAGCGCAGTTTTCGGCTATGTTAGCTGGTAGAGAGCGAATTCCTGACATTGAAAAGTTGTTAAAGAGTGTTCAGAAGTATGGTGCAGAAGAAGAGTAAGAGCAGCATAGTTGAGAGGCAAAAAGAGGTAGTGAGTAGCCTAAAGAAACTGGGCACGGACATCTATGATCAGCTAGACAAAGGCGTTTTCCCCACAATCAACATGCCTAGCCGCAGCACCGAAAACATAGCGTACGACCCAATTACCCGCCAATATATTTTGGGTGAACGTGTGGTCAGCCGGAGCGCGCATAACATCCGCCATGTCAAACCTTTTACCCAGCTGGCTTGGGCGGCAATGTTCAGCAACGAGCTCACAACTAAGAAAAAGACTTCGACGCTGAGAGATGTTTACTACTCGGCGCAGGCTTACGAGATGACTTTTACAGACCAGCAGGAATCCAATAATATCATTACTGACTTGGAAACTGTCACGGGTTTCTCACGTGAGGATTTCCACATTTTCCCTGAAGAGCGTTCAGCTATCTTCGGTGACTTAACAATTGGCTATACTGTGCCTGGTTATGAGGGCAAACAGTTGAATTTGACAAGTCACCCCGACGGAGTTCTAATCGGTCCTGCTCTAACCTCATCAGAATTCGTAAGCACCAAAGCTGACAAAGTTATAGCAATAGAGAAGGGTGCCCTGTTCACCAGATTTATTGAGGAAAACGTACATAACAAGCACAACTCGCTGCTTATCAGCTGCGGCGGTCAAGCTCCTAGGCAAACTCGAAGCTTCATCCGAAGACTCAAAGAGGAATTGAATTTGCCCGTGTACATATTTACGGACGGCGATCCTTGGGGGATGCACATCGCCCAAGTAATCATCTCTGGGTCTGCGAACGCAGCACACTTGCGCGATTTGAATACCCCAGACGCAGTTTGGAGTGGTGTTTGGGCAAGCGATATCATTGAATACAAGCTGCCGACAGATCCGCTGGATGAAGTTGACATTAAGCGGCTCTACGAGTTGGCGAAAGATCCCCGCTACCAAAACGACCCATTGTGGCAAAGAGAAATCAAAACCTTCCTCAAAATCAAGAAGAAGGCAGAACAGGAAGCCTTCAGTCGCTACGGATTAACCTACATAGTAGACGAGTATTTGCCGAGAAAACTAGAAGGGAAACGTTAGTAATATTAAAATATCAACACGATTGACATCTTTTTAAGAAAAATATCCGGATATATGTCTTGGCTAGAATAAACATTGTTAGAATAGGTGCGCACAGAGGATTGATCCGAAGGAAATTTAAAATACTCTGTTGTTCAATGTAGCAATGCATCAAAGGAAAAGGATGACAATAGCATGAGCGAAGAAGGAGACTCATTCTGGATAACTCTAACCGAAAAATTTTTCGGCTTATTACTCGTTGCGATCAGCATCATACTGTTCTACTTCACTTTCACAAGTACCACAGTGCTAGGAATATTCACCGACTTCTTCGGTTTCCTAGGCGTAATCATACTCATTGCTGGAGCATTTCTTATAGTAGTTAAGGCGCCTGAATAATTCGCGGCTATTCTCTTCTTTCAACCACAATTTTGCATTTTGTAGCTAACGCAGCAATGACTCCTAATGCTGCCAACCATGGAGCTATAACGGTGCCAATAACTCCAACCGTTGCTGGGATCTCAAGTAAAGTGCTTCCTTTTTCATCTTTGACAATTACTCGAGTAACATTTCCTTCGTGCAATAGGTCTCGTACTCTGTCGACTAAGTTGCTTCCTGAAACAGTGAATTCTTCTCGTGTGACCTTCGCCACTGGTGCACCGCAGACCGGGCAAAACTTGTCATCTTCTCTTACGGGGGCCCCACATTTTGTGCAATATGGCATTCTTTATTCAACCTCAAAAAAATTAAGCACAAGGGAGACTTAAAGATTTTTTTGAGTGCAGTTGTTTTGCGGTCGTAGTTTAATTTAATAGTCACTATTAACATTGGCAGAATAAATAATCGTGAATTATCTTGTTTGCCATTGGACACTTTGCGTTAGGATACTTAACTGGGAAAGGCTCTTCCAAGTTGTTCAAGGCAAAAATGAATTTGCCATTGATTTTGGTTGTTTCTGTTCTTCCAGACATCGACTTAATTCTTCAATTCATAAACCCTGAATTGTTCATGCATAGAGGACCTACGCATTCCATCATAACCTTCACCCTTCTTATGTTGCCCCTTTTCATAATTTACAAGAAGCAAGCCATTCCATATTATGCTGCTCTCCTTTCTCATTCACTGATTGGCGATTATTTTACAGGCGGCATTGAACTTTTTTGGCCAATTTCTAAAGGATGGTTCGGCTTAAACTTTGATGTTAGAGATCTGGGGAGCGTTATTGCCGAACTTGCATTATTCACAATAATGTTAATAATAATGCTCCGTTCAAAAGATTTACAATCTTTGCTGAACCATCAAAAATCTAACATCACTTTGTTCATTGCATTCGGGGCAGTTCTGGGACCTTTGCTATCAGCAGGAAGAGGTTCAGAAGCTTCTCTCCCCGCTTTGCTCATCGTTCCAAGTCTGTTTTGGCTAGCTATTCTCGCCTACCTGATTCTTCTTGAACTAAAAAATAGTTTGAAACCTCCAAAAGGTTGAAGTTAGGTTTTCTGAAATTTGAGTTTTGTTTAGATAATCACCAATCTCGTGCTTGCTGTTTATTAACCGACAACTTCTTATTTTTAATTACTCACCTTCTTTCTTCTAATATAGAGTAGGAGTTTCGCTTCAACATGCCCATCCGTCAACCAATTGTATGTGTTCTAGGTCACGTAGATAGCGGCAAAACTTTGTTGCTAGATAAAATCCGCAAAACAAGCGTAGGCGCACGAGAAGTTGGCGGCATAACTCAACATATAGGCGCTAGTTTCTTCCCGGTTGAAACTCTCAAACAGCTAGTTGGTCCTTCGCTCGCAAATTTGAAAAGTGGAATCGAAATTCCTGGGTTACTAGTAATTGACACTCCTGGACATGAAGCATTCTCGAACTTGCGGAGAAGAGGCGGAAGCGTTGCTGACATCGCTATTCTTGTTGTAGATGTTTTGAGGGGGTTTGAGGCTCAAACTTATGAATGCATAGACATTCTAAAAGCCCGCAAAACCCCGTTTATTGTGGCCGTGAACAAAATCGATCGTGTGCCTGGTTGGAAATCTCAACCCGACGAATCATTCATGAAAGTTTACAATAAACAAGATCCATATGCCAAACAAGACTTGGATAATAAATTGTATGACATTATGGGTACTTTCTCCCGGTTAGCTTTCAACACCGACCGTTTCGACCGTGTGAGAGACTTCACTCAAACCATCGCGCTTGTTCCTGTCAGCGCCAAAACAGGAGAGGGTATACCTGAACTTCTAATGGTGCTAATTGGCTTAACCCAACAGTATCTGAAGAAGCAATTGCAAACAACAGATGGCCCTGCAAAAGGCTCCGTCCTTGAAATCAAAGAAGAACCTGGGCTAGGCTTAACGCTTAACTCCATAATATATGATGGAACCCTCAACAAGGATGATACTATTGTAATAGGTGGAAAAGAAAAGCCCATCGTAACCCGGATTAAAGCAATTTTGGTGCCCAAACCTCTCGATGAAATGAGGGACCCACGAGATAAGTTCACCTCAGTGGATTCCGTTTTTGCAGCAGCGGGGGTAAAAATTGTTGCCTCCGATTTGGAGGGTGCGCTTGCTGGTGCTCCTTTGTATGCAGTTGCTCCTGGAGAGACACCTGAAAAGTATGCTAAAATTATTGAGGATGAAATCAAGAAAATCAGAATAACAACCCAAATAGAAGGCGTTATCTTGAAGGCCGATACTTTGGGCTCTCTAGAGGCAATTGCTGAAATTCTGAAACAGAATAATATTCAAGTTCGCATTGCCGATGTTGGGGATGTTTCGAAACGAGATGTAATAGAGGCTTCTGCAGTCAAATCTCACGATCCACTTCTGGGGGTTATTTTGGCTTTCGGGGTTAAGCTTCTGCCTGATATCGAGGAAGAGGCTGCTAATAGAGGAGTTCAGATTTTTAAAGAGCAAATAGTTTATCATATGATTGAAAAGTACTTGGGCTGGGTTAAATCTAAGAGTGAAGCGAAAATTGAAGCTGAGCTTGAAAAACTTGTGAAGCCGGGTAAAATTTTAGTTATGTCTGGTTATATTTTCCGAAGAGCCAAGCCTGCAATTTTTGGTGTGGAAGTTTTAGCTGGAACCCTTAAGCCAAAAACCAATTTGGTTAGAGCTGAAAGTGGTGAAGATGTGGGCGAATTACAGCAAATACAAGATAAAGGAAAAGGTGTGACTGAGGCTAGTCAAGGAATGCAGGTTGCTGTCTCTATGGATAAACCAACGGTTGGCAGGCATGTTTTCGAGAAAGACATTTTGTTTGTGAAGGTGCCTGAACCGGATGTGAGGGCGTTCCAAGGCGTTTATGCTGATAAACTTAACGAAGACGAACAACAAGCTCTGAGAGACTATGTTATTGCGATGAGGAAGAAATCGTCCTTTTTCGCATTCTAAGTTTGCGTTATCCTCCACCAACAGGTGGAACAATAGCCAAAACGTCTGCGTTTTTCAGTTCGCTGCTTTTTCCTTTCAATGCTGAAGTGCTTTGTCCATTTATGAAAAACTGTAAGAACGCTTTTACTTCTTCCGTTTTTGTATCGTAAACATACTCTGTGAATAGTTTTCCGTATTCTTTCGAGAGTTTTTCAAGAACGTTTTCCACGGTTACTTTTTGGTTTTCTGGGAACTCTAAAGTTTCTTCTTTCTTATTTGTTATTTCTCGTAGGATGGTGAAGAATCGAACTCCGATTTGCAACTTTGGAGCACCAAGTTAGTACTTAGGTTAAGGTTGTTGGATTAATCTGTTATGCAGGTCTTCATTATTGGAACATTGTTTTTCGTTTGATTGTTCACAGTGGCTTATTGCAAGATTATCCAATTTTTTGGGCGCATTTTCATTTTATGCTGAATTCAAGGCGTTTTCAACACAACTTTAGGGGTTAAGGTTTATATTTGGGTTTGATTTTTGCTTAATTCCGATTAAAACGGTTCTATACTTGAATAAAAGGTAGGTTAATGGTATGGCATATTTAACAACAACAAATTCAGGACAACCCGTCCTGATCCTCAAAGAGGGTACAACCCGAAGTAGAGGCAAAGAAGCCCAGAGAAATAACATTATGGCAGCACGCGTTATCGGCGAGGTACTCAAAACTACACTCGGCCCACGTGGAATGGATAAGATGCTTATCGATAACCTCGGTGACATTACAATAACCAACGACGGCGCAGCCATCCTCAACGAAATCGAAGTTGAGCATCCAGCGGCAAAAATGATGGTTGAAATCGCTAAAACACAAGATGACATGGTCGGCGATGGAACCACAACCGCAGTGGTTCTTGCAAGCGAACTTCTCAAGAAAGCTGAGGAACTATTGGATCAGAATATTCATCCAACCATCTTGGTAGCAGGCTACCGCAAAGCAGTTCAAAAAGCAATTGAGACAGTAGCCAAAGTCTCAGTTCCAGTTGATATTAAAGACACCAAAACCCTGCTCAAAGTAGCGCTAACCACAATGAGCAGCAAATCAGTCGGCACAGCAAGAGAGCACCTTGCGCAAATTGCAATTGACGCAGTTACACAAATCGCAGAGCAACGCGGAGACAAAATGATAGCTGACATAGACAACATACAGATGATCAAGAAGACCGGCAAAAGCTTGCTCGAAACACAACTTGTACAAGGCATTATTGTTGACAAAGAAATAGTGCACCCTGGAATGCCCCGCAAGAAAGAAAACGCCAAAATCGCACTTTTAGACTCAGCACTCGAAATCGAAAAGACTGAGATGAGTGCCGAAATCCGCATACGCGATCCAACCCAAATGAAAGCTTTCTTAGATCAAGAAAACGACATGATGCTTGCTATGGCTGACAAAATCAAGAAATCAGGTGCCCAAGTAATATTCTGTCAGAAAGGTATCGACGACATGGTTCAGCATTACCTCTCAAAAGACGGCATCATTGCAGCAAGACGCGTAAAGGAATCTGACATGGAGAAACTCTCACGCGCAACTGGTGGACGCATAATCAGCGACCTTGACGACCTCAAACCCGCAGACCTCGGTCTAGCAGGCATGGTCGAAGAACGCAAAATCGGCGACGACAAAATGATCTTCGTAGAAAAATGCAAAGACCCACACAGCGTTGCAATACTCATACGCGCAGGTCTCGAACGAATGGTCGACGAAGCAGAGAGAGCTATGACCGATGCACTCTCAGTTGTTTCAGACGTTATCGAAAACAACAAGATCGTTGCAGGGGGCGGAGCAGTTGAAATCGAAGTTGCAAGAGAACTACGCAAATACGCCACGAAAGTCGGCGGACGAGAGCAACTAGCAGTTGAAGCATTCGCAGACGCGGTCGAAGTAATCCCTCGAACACTCGCAGAAAACGGAGGCCTTGAACCTATAGACATACTGGTTGCATTAAGGTCAGCACACGAGAAAGAAGACGGCAAGTACATGGGCATAAACATCTTCACTGGCAAAATCCAAAACAGCATCGACAACGGCGTCATTGAACCAGCAATCGTCAAAGAACAAGCTCTAAAGTCAGCAGCCGAATCAGCAAACATGATACTACGCATAGATGACGTTATCTCATCATCCAAGCCAAAAGGTGGTCCAGGCGGCCCAGGCGGAATGCCGGGCGGCGAAGGCGAAGAATAATCGCCCAATTTTCCTTTTTGTAAGCCAAACCATCAAAACTATTTTTCACTTCAACTTAATGCTCTCTTGCGCTAGGGTTAAAAAGCATCAAGTCTATGAACAATGGCAATTGCTGTGGAATTCACAGGTTGAGCAAGAGAACATGTCGAACGGCCAAATTGTAACAAAATACCGTGCCATCCTAATCATAGCTCTTTTCATCGGGGCGGCATTTGAGGGAACCGCCTATTACTTCAACAACTCGTCAACTTTTGTGCCTCCAAACCCAAACGAGCCGACCCCCATACCTACAAATGGGCCTACAGTAGCCCCGACCCCTATCCCGGCTATTTTAGTGGTTAGCAATCTTACGATTATTCCGTTTGAAGTGGGTGAGGGACAACCTGTTAAAGTGTCTGTGAGCGTTTCCAACTTAGGGGACTTAAAAGGTAGTCTCAGCCTGAATTTGACGGTTAATGACGCAACAGTAGGAGAAGCAAGGACTGTTACCCTTTCAGGTAATGAGACGCAAACAGTCCAATTCACTGCAACGGCGGGCAAAGAAGGTACTTACAAAGTTGTCGTTGGGGACCAATCGGGAAGTCTCTCGGTCAAATCTGTGCCTCCTCCTCCGCTGCCTCCGGGACTGGTAGTTTCGAACATATTCACGGACCCTCTTGAAGCGTGGCCAAATCAACCCATAACGGTTTCGTTTGATCTTGCCAACACAGGAACTGATGACGTAGTCAATTATCCCCTCCCTGTTGCTGTTGACGGACAAGTGGCTACAACCGTCAGTGTCACCGTACATGCAGGATCCACTCGAACATACAATGCCACGATTAATGCAACTGAGGTCGGAAAATACACACTCAGCATAATAGGCTATAGCGGAGCACCGTTTACGATAGTTCCGACGGGAAAGCACACGTTCCATTATGTAGCGAATCGTGACCAATTCCCTTTCACGCTAGATGGCGTTCCGCACACTTCGAATTACAAGGAACTCATTGACGTAGGACCGCACACTATTGTGGTTCCGCAAACCGTAGTATTACCTGTTCCGACTTGGGGGAACGTCCTTTTCACTTTTAACACATGGGACGATGGGTCAATGAATCCCACTCCGTTCAATTGATTTTCAGCGTGAGAAGTTTTTTGTCGCCTATTATTCTAGACCAGGGTCTTGCCCGTCGCTTTACGTTTGGAACGGAACCGGCTTCGGCTATGAGGCTGAAGTCTCAGATGGAACGGGTTGGTTGGGTTTCGTCGACCATTTCAACGTCGATGGTTCAATCAAATTCTCATTCAACTACCCATGGGACTACGTCAAGATAGATAGCCCAATGCAGCCTAAAGATGGCTACTTTGCAATGAACATCATGGAAAGCGCCGATGAGATATTCTACTTAGATTCAGCGAAGCTGGTTGTTGTTGATCACCCCGCAGATGTTGACGTTTTCTCGACAAGTAGCACCTATCTTTACAACCTAACGGGACAAGGCACCATGTACACAATAAGCAAAAATCTAACGGCGCCAGTTTCGGCAGTTGACAGCAACGGACAAAATGTCTTGCCTCTAATATCCAAGATGGACGACATTTCAACCGTTGGAGCACGCTGGCAATGGAACCACCTTGATCTGAACTTAGGCAATCTTGCGGCGGCAAAGGAAATCAAGCTCGTTGTAGTCGCAACAATTAATTGGCCAACAACCCAGCAGGGAGGAACTAATTTTATGTCTTTTGCCAGCAAACCTGGTGTTACTCCTTCACCGCCGCCTTACATGGAGGTTAAGGATGCAAATGGCAACTGGGTACGCGTACCAGATAGTAGACAGTTCCCGTTTCCAGACGTTACGCCTGAAGCCTTTGTGGTCAACCTAACGGGGTTGTTCCACACGAACGATTACTCACTTCGGATAAATACATACCAGAACATAACCTTCGACTATGTAGGAGTCGACACCTCATCCCAACAGAATATCATCGTACACTCCGTAAACCCAAGTAGTGCTGACTTTGAACAGGTGTTCTGGAGCGGCTCCAATTCAACAGGTAACTTTACCAAATATGATGATGTTAACGTCGCTTGTGCAATCCGACGACAACAAATTCGTAATCGGCAGAGAAGGCGACAGTATCTCCCTTTTGTTCCCCGCGAACCTGACAGCTGTTCCTGAAGGGATGGTGCGAGACTACTTCTTGGTGGCAAGTGTTTGGTTCAAAGGAAAAGGGCTTCCATACGTACAATTTAGTGTAGATCCGCTGCCTTTCCAAGGCATGAGCAGTTTCCCGTACCCGGCTAACGAAACTTACCCATACGATGCAGAGCATCTAAAATACTTGTCACAATACAACATAAGAGCAATTACCGAACTGATCTATCTGCCATAGATTGCTTAACTTATGTTTGCGATTGAGAATAGAATTCAAGACAGTAGTTTATACCCATTATTTGTTTCAATTAATTTGTTGTGTATGATGATCTAAGGTCTATGGCGAAAAGAGCCTCTGGCATTTGGCACTCGCATTTCCTTTAAGTAAGCATTCAATTATTTCGAGTTCTTTTCTTTAAGTTGGTCCGCGTAAAATGCGCGTGCCACCTTTGACAGTTGCAAGCTAATTCTTGAAGGGCATACAAAGTCGCAGTACCCGCATCCACTGCAATAGTCTAGCCGCAATTTACTCAGTTTCTCCACGGCATTCTTGTCAAAGGCTTCTTTGATTAGAATTGGGTTCAGGTTATGGATGCATGATTCGAGGCATTTTCCGCATCGTATGCATGCTGACAGGCTGGTGGTGTTTTGTTTGGCTTTTGGAAGCTTCACGGGCTTGTTTTCCTTTGTGGGTTTGCTTAGCCGCACTCTATCTAGTAGCGGTGTTGTGAAGTTCATGACTACCAAGGCTAGAATTGAGCCCCCGAAGAAGTTCATATAGGTTTGTATAAGTACGGTTATCACGGCCAAACCTACTCCGAAGATGATTTGCCCCGCATGAGTTATTGGGGTAGTCGCTGGGTCAGTTGCCATGAAAAATGCTAAGAATATTGAGCTACCAATGAACAATTCAAACATTAATCTAAGTCCTAAGTCTCCACCGTATCCAAGGTACATCAAAACCGACATTATCGCTGTCGCACCTAGGTATGTTGCTGTTATTCTCCATTTGATGTAATGTCGGCAAACGATGAAAAATCCAACGCCGATCAATATGACTGCTAGGCTTGAGGCGCCGCCTACCCAGCCATGTACCTTCTGTATGAATAGAGTGTGGAAGAGTTCTTGCGGAGAATTTGTTATAGAATTTGACATGCAGCTTTGGACATAGCCTGCAAATGAAAGCGAGTTGCCATAATCGATAGAACTAGCCAAAGAAGGTATGCCAAAGCCGCCAAAACTTTTTGTAAAGTGGTCTTTAGCCAAAAGAACTGTATTCAAAAAAGGAAAAAGGACCAGAAGTTTAGCAGCCGCAGCAGGGTTGACATATTTTCTACCCATGAAGGTTTGTCCCTTCTTAAGCACAACCATGCCGATTATCGTGATAACGACGACGTAGTAGTAGGCTTCGGGCGCTGTCAACGCTATGACGTTGTTTACGTTGCTTTTGGGGACGCCCAGCGAGTAGGAGAGTGCAACGATCAAACCGAAAACCGCTGCAGACATAGTGTTCACAGGTGCCTTTTCTTTTGTTATTTGGGAAATCCCCAAGTCAAGTCCCACTGCCATGGAAACAGCGATCACTGAAATTATAATTGAGGTAGGCCACCACGAGATGGAGGATACGCCCGCAAGGAGAACAAGTGCAACAAAGGTGTAAAACATGAGCCTGTTCTTTGTCATGTACGAATTTCCTTTAGGTCTGTACATCTTGGGCATCTTCCAGCAACTTTTGGTTCTGCCAATTTTGGGAGACCTGAGCTAATAAGATTTTCTTAATTTTCTTGTCAAGTTTTTTACATTACATTTTTGGAGAGACGTTTGCTGCGTTTTTATGCCTCCTTGAAGCGTTAAAAACTTAATCACTAATCTAATTGTTACTTTTCGAGAATTGCGATGGAAACTTGGGGTACCGATTCTCTTTGTTTTTCTATTAAGGATAGAATTGGAATGATTTCGGGTTGAATTGTTTAAGAGGGGAAAGTAAATTAATGAAAAGAGATCTGAGTATGTACGCTACAACAAAACGAGTGCTCTGGTAGTATAGTCCGGTCAAGTATAGTGGCCTCTCGAGTCACGGACCCGGGTTCGAATCCCGGCCAGAGCACCATAAACATTCTTCTGGGATTCAGTATATCCAATTTTCATCTGCACGCTTGTACGTCAATATTTCGTTTTGGGCGAAAAAGATTTGCATTTCGCATTTTGCGTTATCAGATGAGTCAGAGGCGTGTACAGCATTTTTTTGATTACTCAACGCGAAGTCGCCTCTTATGGTTCCTGGCTCTGCTTCTTTCGAGTTGGTGGCCCCAATTAGTTTTCGCATTACCTTAACTGCATCGTCACCCTCTATCACTAAAGCCAAGATTGGACCCGATGTAATGAATTTTACAAGGTCATCGTAGAATGGTTTTCCTTTGTGTACGGAGTACAGTTTTCCGGCTTGTGTCTCGGTGACCCAAGTCATTTTCATGGCTACAATTTTGAGGCCTTTGTTTTCGATTCTGGTCAATATCGATCCTATCATTCCTCTTGCGACGGTTGAAGGTTTTAGCATTGTGAAAGTTTTTTCCAAATTCATTTCTGATTCCCCTTTGGGATTAAACTCATTTTACGAATTATTAGCTTATTCCTTTGCACAATGTTAGAAAGGTTTGCAGCAATCAGTTTCTTGCGGTTCTGGTAATTTTCTATTTTGTTGGATTAGAGGGTCGTTTCTAGAAACTGTTTCAAGGATGTCGGTATGCTGATGTTTCAGTAAACTCTGCAATTTTTTGTATAGTCATAGGGAGTCAAGCCTACGTTAAACAGCAACCAAGGTTTGAAGGAAGCTGAAGCAAATAAGGTACATCCGATGCTAATCGCAGAGGAACTTTTGAGCACTCCAATTGAAGACATGTTCTCACATTTCCAGACTTCGTCGCAAGGCCTCAGTTCTCAAGAAGTAGCGAGTCGTTTGGAAAAGTACGGTCCCAATGAACTTGCTCGGAGAAAGAAGCACTCCGCCATTATGCAGTTTCTGATGAACTTCAAAAACTCGCTAGTTATCATTCTAATGGTTGCTGGTTTGTTATCCGGCATTGTTGCGGGCGATTACCCCAGCATTGTGATAAAGAAGGATTTCTCTTCTTTTGCTCGTCAGCCAGGTTCAAGTTGGCTATTTTAGCTATTTTAGTCTTTTTTTGTCTTGTTCTCTTTGCTGTCGAAGTGCCTGGTTAGCCATTGTTGCCACAAATACCAAAGTGAAAACCAATGCTCCAATGCCTAATTTGTATGTCCAAGAGATGCCTGAGTAAACAACTGCAAAAATGAACACCAGCATCAACGCAAGAACTAGAACTTCTTGCACTGCGTCCATGTTAAGTTTAAAAAAGCTCATTTTAATTATCCACCCTTTCAAGGCATTTCTCAGCGTCTTATTAATAATTTATCCCATTTGTTTCTCTTTTTTAACATAACCATAAAAGCCTCTTGGGGCGAATAAGCTTTTATAAGAATGTTCATGGAATTGTTTACCTGTAAGGTTTAAAATATTTCCAACATTCGAGAGAGCAAAGTGAATGCCCTACATAAAAAGAATTGAGCTGAAAGGCTTCAAGTCATTCGGACCTCAAACCGTAAAGGTAAACCTAGATAAGGGCTTCACAGCGATAACGGGGCCAAATGGCAGCGGTAAGACCAACATTATGGACTCGCTTCTTTTTTGCCTTGGCGAATTAAGCACCCGAAGGCTTCGGGCTGAAAATGCATCAAAACTAATTTTTCATGGGTCAGAAAAATCTGGGTTAGAAAAATCTCGAATGGCAAAAGTCATTATTCAATTCGATAACTCGGACAGCATAATGCCGGTAGACACAACTACTGTTACAATTAGTCGGGAAGTATATCGGAACGGTCAGAGTGTTTATCGGCTAAATGGGCGGAGAATCAGTCGGCAACACATAATCGAAATTCTCTCAGTGGCTGCAATTAGTAGCGCAAGCCAAAATATTATCCCACAGGGCACGATCACTCGTTTAACTGATATCACTCCTCCTGAGCGCAGAAAAATAATTGAAGACCTCGTCGGGATTGGACAATATGACGCAGAGAAAGCTGGGGCTGAAGAAAAACTTCGCACAGCAGATATCTCAATACGCACAGCAATGGGTAGAATTGACGAAGTCCAAAAACGTCTAGACGATTTAGAAAGGGAACGAAACCAACTTCAACGCTCCAACTTCATCCATGAAGAAATCAAAAAGTTCGAAGCAATTAAGGTCAGCCATGAAATCACTCAACTGACCAAGAAAGTCGAAGAAGCCAGCGTGCAAGCAGAAGAAAGCTCGAGCTAAAGCGGACAAACTCAAAGAATTCCGAGATGCCCAAAGAACAAAGAGGCGAGAAGTCGAAGGCGAATGGAGAAGACTTAGCTCAGAAATCGTCGAAGATGGCGGATCCGAAGTAATGAAGGTCCAAATCAAAGTCGGCGAGTTAAAATCAAAACTTTCTGAACTTAAACTCCAAGATCAGCTCAGGTCAATCTACTCTCGAAAGCCTAAAACGCGTTAAGGAAAATAGCGCCGAACAATACGAAGAGCTGAGAAAAGAAATTCGCCAAAATCGATTAACTATAAGAAAACAACGCACTGAATTCGAAGAACTTCAGACTCAAATCGATGCCAAGGCAACTGAACATGATACTCTCGCCTCAGAAACGGGTCAACTTTGGGAAAACTTAGGCGAGAACAGCAAAAAAACTCGTGAAATGGAATTGCACATCGAAAGCCGCAATAAGCGACTTGCATATCTGCGTTCAGAATTTAGCAGAGGCAAAACGTTCATTAAAGCTAGCTCAGGTCGACTTCGGGAACTTGGCGCCAGAAAAGAACGATTCACAACAACCTTAGCTGAGGTTGCAACATCGCTTGCTGAACTTGACAAAGTTCAAAAAGAGCAAAAAATTCAACTTAAGAACCTTGAAAAAACAATCGAGAAAAGACAAGGGCAAAAGGAATCTGCAGAAAGAGAAATTGTAGAAGCCGGGAAAATTGCTAACTCCGCAAAGGAAGCAGTTATAGAGTTTGCTACTCAGCGTGAACTTGCCGAAACTATAGCTGCCGAGGAAAAGGCATTACGTAGCATCGAAGAATTAGGTGATTTAGGCGTAATTGCTGGTGTTTATGGTCGACTGCGAAATCTCATCAAGATTGATAAAAGCTTCAAGAAAGCCATAGATTCGGCAGCGATTGGGTGGCTAGATGCTTTGGTCGTTAGAGACATCGATGCTGCTTTCATGTGCACAGAGACTCTTCGTCGAATGAAACTTGGGCGAATCAAAATAATTCCTCTTCAGGGAGTGTCAATTCCTAAACCATTCACAGTTCCGGAACGTAACGGCGTAAGTGGGGTTGCTTCGTCATTTATGAAATATGACAAGAGTCACGAGGCAGCTGTGAACTATGTTTTCGGAGATACTTTAGTCGTTACAGATGATAGAATTGCTTTTGCTCTCTCTAACGAAGGTTACCGTGCGGTTACCTTTAATGGAGACGTTTACGAGCCCGGTGCTTTTGAAGGCGGTTACTACAGGGCTCCCATAGATTTCTTCGCAATAATACCCAGTGAAAACGCGATCAAGAGTCTTGATGAAGCTGTAACTGCGCTTCAATCTCATTTGACTCAGCGGGGAACTGACATAGAAACTTTCCAAGATGAAATTGTGAGGTCAAGAATTGAGATTACTCGTCTCTCAGACGCGATAGGAACAATTGACCGGGAAATGATTCGCGTTAAACGAAGTGTCAAACGTACAGAAATAAATCTAAAGCGTGTAGAAAAATTCCGTTCCCGAATCGAAAAGGAAATCGAAGTTGAAAAGGGCCATATGGGTCTGTACCGTTCGGAGAGAGATGCGATTCGTAAAGATATCGAAAAACTCCAAATTGCCCTTGCTGATCTGAGACGGAAGACCGATGTTGGTCACATTCAGGAGTTGGAAGTTAGACGGGAAACTCTTGGTGAAGAAACAAATACACTGAGGCAAAAACTTGGTTCAGTTCAAACCGAATTATCTACAGGTCAATCTCAGTTTGATAAAGTTTTAAGAACGGGCTATCAGAACAGTAAGATTCAGCTTTCTAAGCTTGATCAGCAGCAGCGTAAAGTTGACAAAGAAGTTGCGGATGCTTCTAAGGAACGTGAAATCCTCAGAGTTGAACTTGCAGGGCTGGAAAAAAGCCGGGTTGAGCTCTCTAATGCGGTGCTTTCTGCGAGGGAAGATTCTAAGAAATTTACTTCGGAAATCGATAACATCGATGTCTCAGCTTCGCTCAATGGACAGCGAGTATGAGCAGGCTGACCAATTGTTTAATCAACTACAGCTAAGCGTTCAGACTTCTCGTCTGCAATTAACTCAATATCAAAATCAGTTGCGACAATTAAATTACGAAAAACCGCTTGAAACTTCTCAAAAGCAAGTTGAAGAAGCTCAGACAAGTATTCAGATGATGCGTTTTGAGCTTGATAGAATTGGCGCTATCAACCAACTTGCGCTTGCTCATTATGCTGATCAAATAGCAAGGTACCGCGAGTTATCAATGCGCCTAAATGAATTAGAGCGTGAGAAACAAGCTATTGTAGCGTTCATGGATCAAATTGAGGGCAAGAAACGTAAGGTCTTCATGGATGCATTTAGCAAAATCAACACAAACCTCACTAAATATTTCTCAAAGCTCACAGGGGGTGGATCTGCCATATTGAAACTGGAGAACCCTGAGGAACCTTTCATAGGCGGTATCGACATGATTGTCCAGTTCCCAAATAAGCCCAGCATTGTCGTGAGTGGTGCAAGCGGTGGTGAACGTTCGGTTTCTGCTGTCTCCTTCATTTTCGCTCTAAAAGATTTCTCTCCGGCTTCGTTCTATGTTTTTGATGAAGTCGATGCTCACTTGGACGCTTTTCACACAACTAAGCTTGCCGAGCTTTTCTTGGAGGAGTCGGCAAAAACTCAGTTTATTGTGGTTACACTTAAGCCTGAAATGGTTAATAAGGCGGAGAAAGTGTATGGCGTTTACGAGCGTAATGGGGTTTCTGCAGTGATATCCGCAAAATTCATGGAGGAAGCCCGATAACCGAGCCACTAACTAAAAAGCCATTTTATCTGAGACCTCCAATCAACATCTTGTTTGACATAAATAGGCTCGAAAAACTCACACCTTGGAATGTAAACATCTCTTTCTTGCTAAGGCATTTTCTCTTAGAAATGGAGCGAATGGGCAAAGTTGATTTTAGAGCTTCAGGCGTGGCTTTGGATTCATCAGCATTAATCTATTTAATGAAATCAAAACTTCTCCTCACCCTTCAAGCGCCTCCTCCTCCACCAAAGGCTCCTGCAGACTTTGTTCCACCACCATTATTCTTGCCATTACGGCATGAATTAACTTCGACCACTATTCAGCACTTGCTTGAAGTTCTGGATGAAGTCCTAAAGGGTGAGAAACTCATCAACATTGACCGTGTCGTAGCCAATCCGGTGTTGCCTCAAGCATCTGATCTGATGCCCCAATTCGACAAGTTCATGGCAGAACTTGAAACGCAGATGGATAAGCTTTACGCGCGTCTCATGGAAATGGTCAAAGGCGCAGGTATAATAGAATTTTCAACTCTTGTTAAAGGAATTTCAAGAATAGAAGCAGTTCGAACGTTCATTCTTCTCTTATTCCTGGCTCAAGATGGCCTCGTAAGCCTGTGGCAAAATGAAGAAACAGAAGAAATTTACATAGCAGTGGGGAACTTAAAAGTTGCAAAACAACCAAGCGGCAAACCCGAATCCGACTCCTGAAAAAACTGAAAATCCTGAGCAAACTCAACAGCAGGAGTCTCAACACGGCGCTGTTGAATCGGCGGAGAAAAGGCAGCATAGCTTGGTTTTGTTGGAAGCCGCTTTGTATGTTGCAGGTCGTCCTCTTGACCTTAACGAGATTTGTTCCGTTTTGAATACTCGCTCGAAAAAGAAGGGTGAGCAGGTTGTTGAAACGCTTAGAGCCGAATATGCTTCAAGAAATACGGCTATGGAAATTTTGAAGCTAAAAGACGAAAGATACGTTATGCAAATAAAGGCGGAATTTACGCCTCTCGTAAAGAAGCTTGTTAATCGTCCTTTGCTTTCTTCTGGACCATTGAAAACACTCAGTTACGTAGCCTATCGGCAGCCAATAACGTCAAAAAGGGTTATTGAAGTTAGAGGTCAACATGCTTATGGTCACGTGAAGCTTCTAAAAGAGATGGGTTTAGTTGCAACTGAACGCAGTGGCCGAGCAATCGTTCTTAAAACGACTGATTACTTTGCTGATTATTTTGGTTTAACAATGGACCCGACTACGATGAAGCGAGATCTGAAGAAGATCTTTGGGGACGCTCTGAAGGACGAACAGCAACAGTAGACGGATACGTTTATATTTAAAACAAGGATTCTTAGTGGACACTCGAACTTAACAGCTAAAAAGGGAAATGTGAAATGTCAGTCTGGCATGGAGATTTACATAAGAAGAAGCTCACCGGCGGAAGAAAACGAATGTACCGCATCAAGAGAAAGTTTGAGCAAGGTACATTCGCTGCTGAGACAACTCTGGGCGAGCCCAAGAGGAAAACCACTCGAGGATGCGGTGGGACCTCAAAAGTCAAAGTTTTAACAGACAAGTTTGTATCTGTCACCGACGTCAAAAGCGGCAAGACCGAAAAAGCTGAGATTTTGCGCGTTGTCAGGAACCCTGCAAACGTTGATTATAACCGAAGAGGCGTTATAACCAAAGGCGCAGAGATTGAGACAAGCTTAGGTATGGCAAAAGTAACCAGCCGACCAGGCAACGACGGCGTTATTAACGCTATTCTCACTGGCGCTAAAGTGGGAAAAGCCTAAATTTTCTATTACATTTTTAGTTTATTGTTTTGGCGCTTCGTTTCTTGTTTTCAGCAGTTGCTTTGCTAGTTTGTTGATGACTTGTTCTTTTGATCCTTCTTTCTCAATGAGGATCATGCCTGTTTTGAGCCATGGGGTTTTGGGATAGCCTTTTTCTGCAATGACTTCGTGCTCTAGATGGAGTTTGGCGGCAGCTTCTTCAATTTCCAGAATTTTTGGAGATTGCACGGCTATGTTTTTTGAAACTCGTCTGCCTTTTTTTCTGGTTTT
The DNA here is from genome assembly GCA_963735905.1 of Candidatus Bathyarchaeota archaeon. Taxonomy (GTDB): domain Archaea; phylum Thermoproteota; class Bathyarchaeia; order Bathyarchaeales; family Bathycorpusculaceae; genus JADGNF01. The sequence continues at coordinate 476,313 of CAVTMS010000015.1, forward strand.
GTTTAAGTCGAAGTATACTGGCCAGATTATGGCTTTTTGCTGTTTGCGCATCTGTTTTTCCTCTCAATGGTTCTGGATTTATTTGTGTGCGTAGTAAACGGTTATTTTTTCTTTGACTTCATCGACTCGCACGAAGCCGAAGCGTTCAAACTGTATAACTGTGTCAGGCTTTAACTTTTTGCAGGCGCTCTCCGCAAATCCCTCAACTATTGAAGCGTCTGGCATTACTACTTTGCATGGGTATTCTTCGCCTAATGGAATCCATTGAATCAACTGTGCTTTCATTTTTCTTATGTCTTCGTAGGATTCGCTGACGAAAATTGCGTTGACTGCGTCTGGGGCAATTGTGTCGATTTTCACGTTAAACAATTCCATTAGCCTAACAACCTTCCCAGGTTCCATGTTTGCTCGATCCTTTGAAGTAATCCAGAACTCAGCTGATTGTTCTTCTCCTTTCGGGGTAACTGTATATTCTCTGAAGCCTTTTTCGGGTTTTTCTGGGTGTAGAGGAAGTTTCGGGTTAAAAGTTTTGGGCAGGTTTTTGACTATGAGTCTTGTGGGTTGTTCGACGAAGAAGTATCTGTTACTTTGTGGGTCGAGGATTTTCTTGTTGTATGAGTTCAGGTTTTCCCAGCTTAGAGTCACATCAGCTGGTTTAGGTCCTACATCGATTATCATTTTCTTGATGGCTTCTGGTGTTATTCCTCGTTTTCGCAAAGCCGCAAAGGTTGCGAGGCGTGGGTCATCCCATCCTGTGAATGAGCCGTCTCTGACTCCTTGAACGATTTTGGATTTGCTGAGAAATGCTCCTGTTATCTTTAATCTACCGTAATGTATTGCCTGTGGGTATTCCCATCCAAGGTGTTTATACATGAACTCTTGTCTAACGCCGTTGGTTAGATGTTCTTTTCCTCGTATGATGTGAGTTACGCCAAGCAAGTGATCGTCCAAGCCTGCTGCCAGATTATAAAGTGGCCAAACTCGATACTTGCTGCCTACTCGTGGATGAGGATACTTTTTGGTATCAATTATTCTGAGAGCTGGCCAGTCCCTGACCGCAGGATTTGGGTGGTTTAAATCGGTTTTTACCCTAACCACAGCTGCTCCTTCTGCGTAGGTCCCGTCTAGCATGTGAGTCCATCGCTCAAATTGCTCTTCGGCTGAAAGGTTTCGGCAAGGGCAGGCTTCATTTGCTAAGATTTTCTTTCGGAATTCGTCTGGTATGCAAGTGCATACGTAGGCGTTGCCGTCTTTGATCAATCGTTCCGTATAGTCGTAGTAGATGGGTATTCTGTCGCTTTGAATGTATTCTTCATCGACTTTACATTCAAGCCAAGCTAAGTCTTCTCTGATTTTAGGGTAAAATTCCAATCCTGGCCTTTTCACTTTGGGGTCGGTATCTTCGAAGCGGAGGATGAATTTCCCATTGTAGATCCGCGCGTACTCGTGGCTAAGCAAGATAGCCCGGGCGGAACCAAGATGCAGGACACAGTCTGGGTTGGGCGAAAACCTTGTTACAATTTGCTTGTATTTGTCAGCGTTTGGCAATGGCGGAAGTTTTTTTTCCTCAGTTTTCTCTTTTTTGAGCGTTTCTGGCCATTTTTCCGCCACTATTCTTTTCTGTTCTTCTAATGGTAAGTTGTTAACTTCGACGAGAATCTCGTTAATAAGAGCAGAAAGGTCTTTTACTTGTGTTCTTAGTTCTGCTTTTTCTCCTAGGATTTTTCCTAGAATGGCGCCTGTTTGTGCTTTGCCATCGTGTGTGCTGGCGTTTAGCAGAGCGGTTTTGCGAATAAGTTCCCTAAGATCCTGGTTATCTCGTAACATAACAATGACGCTCGTGAAGTTACATGCTTCTTTCTATCAAGAATTCTGCGAAGGCTTTTAGCTTTTCCTTGCCTTCTGATGGTTTAAGTAGCTTGGCTACTTCTTCCCAGCTTTGTTTTACCATTAAGTTTGCTTTGTTTTTCACATAATCGAAAGCGTTGTTTTTCTGGATGATAGCGATTGCTTCGTCACGTAGTTTCTGCTCGGCTGTGTGCATGTTAAGAATTTCGATTAGTCTTTCTTTGTCTTTTGATGTGGCTGTCTTTAGTGTGCGAATTACCATGAGGGTTCGTTTGCCTTCGGTTATGTCTTGTCCGAGGCCGCCTTTTTTGGTGGCGAATTCTTTTCCTGTGAGGTCTAAGAATGTCGTCTTGCATTTGGAAGGCGACGCCGATGCTTTCGGCGAAGGCTCCGAGTTTTTCGACGAGATTCTTATCGGCGCCCGATAGAACGGCTGCTATTTTTGCAGACATTCGCGCGAGAGTTCCTGTTTTATAGGCGCACATCTGCAAGTAGTCTTCTTCTTTTATTCTGTCAGCGTTTGCCAGTCCTCTGTGCCACGCTATGTCCATGGCTTGTCCTATGCTTAGGTTAATCATTTCTTGAATGTAGATCTCGTAGACATCTCGGAGTAGTTCTGTTGGTATGGAGTTTCTTTGTTCCATCAAGGGGATGAGAGGCAAGTAGTACATTGCGTTTCCCGCGTTAACTGCAATGTCGATGCCGAAGATCTTGTAAGTGCAAGGTTTTCCTCTTCTTACTTCGGAAGAGTCTTCTATATCGTCTATAACCAAAGTTCCGTTGTGAACGACTTCGGGAATGATTGCGAAGTCTAAGCAGTAATCGGGTGTTTTGCCAAATGCTTCACAAATGAGTAGGAACAGCGCTGGACGCCATCTTTTTCCGCCCCTGTCTAGCATGTCCCATATTGGGTCTGCAATTGCCTTGTTAATAGTCTCGACGTTACAGCAATACTTTGGCGGGATAATTTGGAAAAGACGCGAGTTTTCGCTGTATTTTCTTGGAATGTACTTTTCTATTGCTTTATCTATTAAGGGAGCTTTTTCCTTGAGGAATTTTTCGATATCCAATTTTATTTTGTCCCTCTTACCGCGTAGGGTTTAACGTCAAACCCTCTTGTTTCGAGCCATTTACTTGTTTTCCCAGTTATTACAATTGGCGTTTTGGCTAGTTTGTCCAACTTTTCTGCGCCAACTAGAAACATTACGTTTCTCAGTTCTTCAATCAGGCGTGAAAGCAAGTTTTCGGTTTCTGAGGCTCCTTTGTTTGCTGTCTGCAAAATGGGTTGAGAAAGACTTGCGATGTTGGCTTTAAGTGCTAACGCTTTGGCGATGTCTGAGCCATTTCGTATTCCTCCGGAGGCAATTACTGAAGTTTTGACAGTTTGAGTAATTTCGGCTAAACTGACAGCTGTTGAGATGCCCCAATCCCAGAAAGCTTCACCAAGAAAACGTTGGAGACTGTTTTCTTTGCTTCCTGTTCGATAATATTCAACTGCGGCGAAGCTTGTGCCGCCCAAACCACCAATATCGATTGCTTTTACACCCGCGTCTACTAGTTCTTTTGCTTCGTCTGCTGCAATGCCTGAACCCGTTTCTTTCACGATGACTGGGACATCGAGCTCCCCTGCGATTTCTCCTATTTTTGCGAGAACGCCTTTGAAGTTTGTTTGTCCTTCAGGTTGAATTGCTTCCTGCATGGCATTCAAATGAATAGCTAAGGCGTCTGCGTCGATCATTTTAATGGCTTTTTTTGCTTGGGAAATTCCGTAGCCGTTGACTAGTTGGATTCCGCCAATGTTGGCGATTAAGAAAGCCGTAGGTGCTTTTTTTCTTGCTATGGAAAAGGTTTCTGTTAGTTTTGGGTTTTCTATTGCAGCTCTTTGGCTTCCAACGCCCATGCCAAGTCCAAGTTTTTCAACTGCTTCGGCTATGTTGGCGTTTATTCTTTCTGCTTCTTCAGTTCCGCCAGTCATAGCGCCGACAATAATGGGGGCATTGAACTTGTGCCCTAAGAAATAAGTCGATAAATCGATTTCTTCTCTATCAATCTCAGGCAATGCTTTGTGAATAAAGTGAATGTCTTCGAATCCGGTTGTGGCATCTTTGGCTTGGACGTTCTCGTTTAAGCATTTGTTGATGTGATCTGCTTTGCGTTGCTGGGTTTTCTCAGCCATCTTACGCCTTCTCTATGATGGTCCCTTCTATTCTTTCTCCAGTGAGACCTCTGAGAACTCGAAGGTTTCTTGTGGCGTTTATGATTTGAACGTTTATTCCTTGTTCGACAGCGGGGATTAGTTCAGCTATTTTTCCTGCCATGCCGCCTGTAACGTCGGTTGTTTGTGCTTTGCCTATTTTAGCTTGTACCTTTCTTGAGTTGTTCAAGGTTTAGTTTCAGGTATGGCTTTGCGTTTTTGTCCACTTTTGGATCTGCTTCATATAATCCGTCGGTGTCTACGCCGATTACGATTTTCTCGGCTTTCATCTTTACTGCTAAGTAAGCTACTATTTGGTCGCCTGAGAGGACCGTGAAACCCAGCTTTTCATCTAAAACTGCGTCTCCGTAAAGAACTGGAACAAATCCCATTTGTATGCATTTTCGTATGACGGTTTCATCAAAGAATTTGATTCTTCCGTTTTCTGTTAGTATGACTGATGATGGTGTTATGCTTAGTGAGGGGATTTCATGCCAAACCATGGCGTCCATGATTAATCCGTTGAGGACGGTCATTACGTGGTGGGTTTCTGCGAAGCCAAGTTTCTGCGAGGGGTCTTTTAGTCCATCTTTTATTCCGTACTTTTGTGCGGTTGGGTGACCAAAGCTTCCGCCGCCATGGACTATGATGAGGTTTTCTGCGTCTGCGCGTTTTATTTCTTCTGCTATCCGGTTTATGTCTTCGGTTTTAGCGGCTAATTCTCCGTCTTTATCTGTGATTACGGATCCACCGATTTTTAGGATAATGGGTTTTGCCTCGCTCAACTTCTGCACCTTCACTTTGAATAATACTGCAAGTGTATCTAGCCTATTTAGCCTTTTTTTTCCAGTTGTGTCGTAGCTGTTGTACCAGTCAAAAAGCGATGGCCTCAATTCATTGTTAGTTGTGTTTGGAAAATCTCGAAATTCAAGTGTCAGGAGTTTGATAGTTGTTCCATTGGTCAGGTGGTCACAAGTGTCCTATTTTTCCATGTCTTTCAGCATTTTCTGAATTGCATTTCTCAGAGGTGGAATATTTTCCTTGACCGCCTTCCATAAAGTCTCTACATCAACTCCAAAGTGTGCATGGATGAGTTTGTTCCTCATCCCAGTCATTTGTTTCCACGGAAGTTCCTGATGCTTCGCTTTCAATGCTTCTGGAATATTTTTGGATGCCTCTCCTATGATTTCGATGCTGCGCACGACCGCATTTAAGGTCTTCTTGTCTTTGACGAATTCCTCAAAACTCATTTTATCGACAAAATTTTCAATATCATTCACGGCTTCCAAAATATCTTGAAGTTATCTCGGTAGTCGCGACGTTTCATAGCATGACAACTTCTTCAAGGATGCGCTCGCCGATATGCGGTTTTAGCGCCTTCTTTGAAACTAAATCAACTTTCACTCCGAGCAGGTCAGAAAGGTAATTCTCCAAATCTACAAACTCAAACAGGCCAATGGGCTCCTCGAATTCTACTAAAACATCCACATCGCTCTTCCGCTTCTGTTCGCCGCGCACATAAGAGCCGAAGACGCCGATAGTTTTCACTTTGAACTTTCGTTTCAACTCTGCCTTTTGCGTAGAAAGAATGCGTTTGATCGTCTCAACATCTTGCATACTTCGAACACGGAGAACTGAAAATTTAAAGGCTTTCATCATTCCATTGGACTGCACGAATGATTCGTATGGGTGTTTGTTATTTCTTTGAGCTGTTTAGGGGTCTTGATTCAACGAGAAAAGGCGTTTTACAGTATGGTGACGTCGTCGTTTTCTATTCGGACTTTGTCGCCAGTCTTTATTTTGGTTATGTCGATTTTGTCGATGCATGGGATTTCGCTGATTATGGCGCCGACGGCGATGATGGTTTCGCATTCGCGGTTTATCATTCCTGCGGGGGCTACGCCGTTCTTTTTTAGGCGGTAGAGTGTGTAGCTGCCGACTGTTGAGCCTTTGCCTTGGGGGAAAACTAGGATTTTGCCTTTCACGCTTATTCCTTGAAGTTCATGTCCTTTCTCGATTACTACGCCTGTGTTTGGGTCTACTCCGCCGTAGAACGAAATCGGCTGGGTTGTGGTTAGGGCTTCGCCTTCGGCTTTGCCTTTGTAGATTATTCTGCCTTTCATTTCCATTTTCCAGTCACCGCTGCTTCGATGCATTCTTCGATGCTTCCCATTTTGGTTTTCATGTTGTTTTGTCTTGAGTAGAAACAGCCTTTCGCCGAGGTTGTTGCCAATGCTTTGAAGCGTCCCTTCAATGGAGCTACGGCCATGCATGTGTCGCATGCGAATTTTCCGCCCGCTTTCTCGATAACTTGGGTGTATCCACGTTTGTCTGCGAGTTGTTTTGCTGAGCGTGATGTTGCAACCCAAAGCTCCGTGCCTTCTGTAACTTTTTTGCCTTCAACTAAACTGGCTATTTCAGCGATTTCTTTGATGGAGCAGTGCGGACAGCCTACGCATACGAAGTCGATGTCGCTGACTTGGTCGTTTATGTTATCGTAGGCGTTTTTTAGGTCGCTTTGCTCGATGGTTATTGTTTCTTTTGGAGCTTGGACTGTTTCCGCCGCCGGCGTTATGCCTTTCATGTAGAAGAGTGGTTTGGCGCCGTATGTTACGACTGAAGCGCAGAAGGATTTGAGTTCGTCCAATTCGGCTTCTTTAATGCCCGTTATGTAGGGGATTTTGTTTTCTGCTTTCTTTCCGATTGCGTATCCGAGGGCTCCCCAATCCGAAAGTTTCACCAAACTTGCATTTACTTTTACGCTTACATCGGGCACGCGGTTTTCGTCCAAGTGGAGACCGTAGCAAGGCGTTTTGCCAACAAACGCCGCTGCCAATGCGGATGGTCCGCCTTCTCGGTTGGTTTTGGCGCCGATGACGCTGTTGGCGAAGGTTACTGCTGAGGATTCTGACCATGCGATGTGTTCGCCGAACCTAGGCAAGTTGCCGATCAAGTAGGGCGTGCATGTGCAGCTGATCAGTATTCCCATTTTCTCAAAAGCTTGAATAACTTGGTTTTGTTTTAAGGCGAAGTCTTCACTTATGCCTAGCTCCTTCCAATTCTCCAGGTCCATTCCGGCTGGGTTTAGGGTTGTGAGGACTTTGACTTTTCCGTCTTTGGCAAGTTCGTTGAGGAATTCTAATCCTGCGTCGCCTAGGTTGTGGTAGCTGACGCCTGCGACTTGGACGCTGCCGACTTTTATTAGCGATTCTGCGCCGTATATGTCGCCCAAGGCTGTGAGTATTTCCATGCTTTTTCGGACGGCGTAGCCTTGTTCGCCGTTGAGCATTGCTTGCTCTTGCTTAGTTAATTTCATTTTTTATCACCATCTGAATATCCTGTGCTGTTTGCCCAGGTTCTCATTTTTTCGCTGACCTTTGGGTCATTTGTGCGCAAACGAAGATAACTTATGATGAAGTTTGCGTGCACGTGCCCTAATCCTATGTCTGTTTTAAGCCATTTCAGAAGCTGGGCATGAGTTGCCACAATTTTGTCTTCTTTTATGAAGCCCATTTTGTTGGCTAATTCCCAGAAGTCTTCTGCGGACTTGCCCGTTTTAGCTTCAATATTATGCATGTACGCTTTGTAGGTCATAGTTAGACTTTCCTAGATGAATTTGGTTAGGTCAATTTTTCGGTATTGTTCTTTCTTGAATCCTTTTCCGGTTGCTGAGGTTGGGGTGGTAGCGTCGAGGCCTGCTTTGGCGGTTGTTGCTTTCTTGCCTTCTGAGAGGTCGCCTGAGGGGTCAAGTGATGAACCTGGTTGGTTTGAGAGGATGACTGTGTTTTTGTCTGCTTGGAAACGAGTAGCTATTGCCCATTCTACATCGTGAGGATCGTAGATGTTGATGTCTTCGTCCACGACGACGCAGTGTTTTAGTGACTTGTGTCCTTCAAACGCGGCGGCTATCGCCTTCTTTCCATCGTCGGGGTTTTGCTTCTTAATTTGAACCACTGCGTGAAGCCAACTGCATCCGCCTGGTGTAATGTAGACGTCTTTGCATTGGCAGACTTTGTTGACTTCGTTGTAGATGGTGGGTTCTTTAGGCATGCCCATGAGGAACTTGTGCTCGTTTCTGCCTGCGAGGATGGTTTGGTAAATGGGTTTGTCGCGGTGGGTTATGCATTTGATTTCAATGATGGGTTGCTGTCTGACTTTGTCGATTGTTCCTGTCAAGTCCAGGAAGGGTCCTTCAGAGGCTTTTTCTTTGGTTATTCTTCCTTCCAAGACAAACTCGCAGTCTTTGGGAACTTCCAGATCAACCGTTTTGCATTTGACCAACTCAGTTTTTTCTAGTGCGTTTGCCATGCCAAGTTCGTCTACTCCGTTTGGCAGAGTTGTGGCGGCTGCAAGTAGCACGGCAGTTGAGTTGCCTATGCAGATGGCAATGTCGAGTTCTCCGCCTGCCTTTTTGAGTGCTGTGTCTGTCCCACGATTTTCCACAATTCTGACTGCAAAATGGTTCTTATCCAGAAGCATGAGCCTGTGGAAGCACATGTTTCTGGCTCCCGTTTGAGGGTCTTTTACGATTGATACGGCTGATGGGATGTATTTTCCGCCGTCTTTCTCGGTGTAACGCATTATAGGAAGCTTGGTTAAGTCTACGTCTTTTTCTATAACTTCTTGGCATTCGCCTTTGTGCAAGAACGGTGGGTGGAATTGGTTTTTCGATTGCCCCTGACAGAACAGGCAGCAAACGATCTCTTGTTGAGCCAATTGCTTTGGCAATTAGGTCCTTCGATGAAATTAATCCTGCGACAACTGGAAAGGTGGATTCTTTAACGTTGTCGAAGAATACTGGTCGTTCGCCCAGCGCCTCAATTATGCTGGCGATTTCATATTCTGTTGAAATCGGCTTAGTTATGCGAGTTAATTCTCCGTTTTTGCTTAACGTTTCTATGAAATTTCTGAAGCCCAAGTTGAATTCGCCTATTTCCAAAATAAACCGTGAGTTACTTATTAAAATAACCGCCCTAAACCAATTGCAGTGGCGCTCTTTTCATTTTGAGGGCGGTTTGTGTTACTGAAGTGCTTCGGAAGTTTTTTATGCTGATCGATTCAACAGCAAATTGAGTTCCTGTTTGAGGTGTTTGAAATAGAAAGATCTGACTTGAATCGTGTTGGTTTGGGTGATTGTTCAGTTTTGAACAATTTTGGGGGGATGGCATGAATCCGAATTTGCTGAAGCGCCGCACAGAGATGCTGGATGCAGTTAAGAGAGGCATAAATCCCGCTGCTGTTATTGAGCAGTTGGCTTCGAATTATAAGGTGAGTACGCAGTGTTTGTGGAGTGATTGGAAACGTCGAGACCAGTGGGCTCCTGTTCTGTTGGGTTTGGAGAGGTTTGCGTCTTTTGGGGCGGAAGTTGAGTCTAAGTTGAATTTAGTGGAGAAGGGTGCTTGGAGCATCTATACGCACACGGATAATCCGAATGCGAAGGTGGGTGCGTTGAAAGTTGTTATTGATAGTTTGAAGACTCAGAGTGAGATTGTGGTTTCTAGGGATGTTTTGGTTCGGCTTGAGCGTCTTGAGGGATGTGTGGAGAAGAAGACGGGTGGAAAGTGATTCATTGTGCGAAAATGTTTCTCATCTGAAAAGCGCCAGGTGTTGGTATCCTTTTGTGGAGGGGTGTTTGTTTGGTTTCTTTTTGCGGCAGGTCAGTTTTGAGTCGTCTTAGGCGGTTGGAGAATGTTTTGCTTGTTGATGAGTCAGAAAAGGTGTTTGATGTTGTTTTGTTGGATCCTGTTGCTGGGGGTCTGTTTGGGCATTCCCATATTGTTTATCACTTCAAGGAGCAAAAGAATGAAATTTTTGTTTGTTCTGTTGATGAGGAAGTTGAGTTGATGAGGGCTAAGTATGAGGATTTTGGTCATAGAGTTTTTGGGCAGGGTGAGGAGTTGTCTTTTCCGGATTTTCTGGAGCGTTTTGATTATATGGGTCCTAAAGCGTTAGCAGAGGAAAGAAAGGCAATCATTCAGAAGTTAAGAGCTTAGTTTAACTGAGTTTTTTCTTGAAGAGCTAGCCAAAGTCGGTTACTTCAAAGAGAAAACGTGACGGATAAGGGCTGAACAATTAAGCACGAAGTTGAGTTGGGCTTCAAGAGAAGAAGGTTAGCAAATCATCGTTTCTCCATCTTATCAAAATTCCCATTTTTGCTCTTCGAGGCTGGTGATTCAAGGTTATTGCTAAGGAGTAGGCTGCAAAGCTTGAGCAGTTTAGAATGCGACGATTTCAAGTTAGCCGAAGAATCCTGCGAATGAACAAGCGACTAGAGAAAGAGTTTGGGGAGATTGTTGCGGAACACAAAGGTTGGCATTGGGCACTCAGCAGTTTTGTTGTTGATACCTGGGGCAATACCGAAAAAGGACCTTGAATAATATAGTATGTTCCATTGGTTGAACGGATTCTCTTCTCAAGGAGAGATAATTGGCACCTGCGAGTAACCAGCATGTGATAAGCTGTATTGTTTTGTTCTTCTCTGTCTCCTTGCGTAGCCTTAAAGTCTTTCAATGAATTTCTTAAATTTCTTTAAAAAGATCAGCAATCCAAAACTAATAGTAACTACTCCAGCCACTGTAAAAGCAAAACTTAGTCCCTCTTGGTTCAAGCCACAAACGATTACCAAGATGCCAGCTAATGCGAAGATAACTGTGAAGACCCAAGTTTCCAAGGGCATTCCCGTTTACTACTTATCGTTTTTTGCTTATAAATTCTGTTATAAAAAAACCTGTCCTTGAAATTGCACAACAAGCCTACAGTGTAGAAGTTGAATAGTAAGCTGGGTACAACAAAAGGGCTTTGCTCTTTCTTCGTTAACTTTATTTACGTCTTTAGCGAAACGAATGCTTCAGATTTAAATAGCAAAAATCTTATTTTGTGAAATCATGGCTGACCCAACCTCGTTCGTGCTTCAATTATCAATACTTTTGGTAGCCGCCATAGTCGGTGGCTTACTGATAAAGAGGTTTGGTTATCCTGTGGCTTTGGGTGAGCTCTTGGTAGGAGTTTTCCTTGGACCTTCAGTATTTAACTTAATTTCAGACCCAGCGACAGTAAGTGTGTTTGCTGAGCTAGGCGCAATTATTCTCCTTTTCTACATTGGTCTTGAAACAGAAATTGCCGATCTAAGAAAGCAGCTGTTGCCGTCACTTTCCGTTGGTGTACTAGGAGCATTAGTGCCTTTGGTGCTTTGCTACTATGCCGCAGTTTCTTTTGGTATTTCTAATAATGAGGCGCTCTTTCTTGGAGTTGTGTTTACCGCAACTAGCATTGGCATTACCATTCGCTTGTTGAAAGATATGGATAAGCTAAACAATCCAGTCGGGTTAACGGTTTTAGGCGCCGGCATTGTGGATGATGTTGTCGCTGTCATTCTTCTATCCGTGGTTTTAAGCATCTTAGCTGGAGGCGTTAATGCTTTTGATATAGGCCTTGTTGTTGTAAAAGCCATTCTGTTTTGGGCTATCATAGTTCTAATAGGTTTGAAGGTTCTAGTCCGTACTATCGACAAGGTGCGAATCGATAACGAATACATGATCCTTTTATTGCTCGCGTATGGCTTTTTTGCAGCTTATATTTCCGCAGCAATCGGGTTATCCGCCATCGTGGGAGCATTTGCCGCAGGCTTGCCACTAACAAGAAAGCAAATAAAAGTTAAGATGGTTCTTGAGCAAACAAAGAGTCTCTACATGTTCTTTGTCCCGATATTTTTCATATCAATAGGTACTCTAGTTAATTTGAGCGTTTTTGGCGACGCTGCAGTTCTCGGGCTGGTAATAACGGCTTTAGCTTTCATTGGTAAGGTGATAGGGAGCTTTGTTGCGGCTCGCATGAATAAGTTTTCGACTAAAGATTCTTTCAAGATAGGCTTTAGCATGACTCCAAGGGGCGAAATGGGTCTAATAGTTGCAAGTCTAGGTTTAACAAGCGGATTAATTTCCACTCACACTTACTCAATCGCAGTAATGGCTGTTATCCTAACAACTTTCATTGCGATGCCTATAATTAAGAAAATTTTGAGTGGCAAACAAGGTGAAGGGCATAAAGCTGGCATTGGGCGCTAACAAGCTTCGCGATTGAAGTTTGGGGCAAAACCAAAAACGACCAATGCCCAAACCTAACTTGTTCAAGCAGCAATAGCATTATTTATCGGTTGACTATCGCAAGTTATTGCAGCAAAGCAGTTCCCTACAACTTATATCCTTAACACAGATAATAAGGGACTGCTCACTGGCTAATTGTTAAACCTCGAGTTTAAGTGAGCTATTTAGAAGGTCTAATCACGCTTAAGAAAAACTACGGTTTAAGTGAGCAAAAAGGAATCTCTCAAACTAAGAATTATCGTGAAGTTCCTATTGTTGGGATTGGGGCTTCTGCTGGCGGCTTAGAAGCAATCACATCGCTGCTTGAACATCTTGAGGCAAACACAGGTTTAGTTTTTGTTATTGTACAGCATTTGGCAACTGGGCAGGAAAGCATGTTGCCCAGTATTCTTGCAAGGTCAACAAAAATGCCTGTTTTCACAGTCAAAGATGAAATGCCGGTTGAGCCAAACTGTGTTTACGTAATTCCTCCAGGAAAAACCCTGACTTATTCTAGAGGTCATCTTAAGCTAATTCCAAGAGGTGCATCAATAAAACCCATAGATGCGTTTTTCTGCTCTATAGCGGAACAGCTAAAAACTCAAGCCATGGGAATTGTGCTTTCAGGAACCGGCACAGATGGAACCGAAGGACTCAAAGAAATAAAAAACGAAGGAGGAATCACCTTTGCCCAAGACCCAAAGACCTCACAGTATTCCGGGATGCCTCAAAGTGCAATATCTTCTGAGGCAGTGGATTTCATTCTTTCTCCAGAACAAATTGGGCAAGAAGTTTCAAAAATCGCTAACAATCCTCAATTAGCTCGCGCCGAAATAGACGCTTTAGAAGCCAAGAGTGAAACTCGTTTAGGGCCATTCTTCTCTTTGTTAAAGTCTAATTTCAAGGTGGATTTTTCCCAGTATAAAGACAGCTTTCTGAATCGTCGCATTAAACGTCGCATGGTATTGACCCACATAGATGATGCAAAAAGCTACGCAGCGTATTTGAAGAGTCACCCAGTCGAGCTACAAAACCTGTTTGATGACCTGCTAGTGGGTGTCACAAATTTCTTCAGAGAACCAAGAACTTTCGCTTTGCTAAAAGAAAAAGTGTTCCCAGAAGCTTGTCAAGAACAAGTTATCCCAGCAACCCATCCGAATATGGATCATAGGTTGTTCATCAGGTGAAGAAGCTTACTCCTATGCAATAGCATTATTAGAGTTCCTTGAAGAAACAGCAGCAACCAACATTCCTGTCCAAGTTTTCGGTACAGACGTTAACCAAAGAAACATTGACAAAGCGCGCCAAGGAATTTATGCAAAAACCATAGAAACCAACGTCTCCGAATTTCGCCTCAAGAAATACTTCAATAACGTAAACGGAGGCTACCGAATATCCAAAGTCATCCGCGATCTCTGCGTATTCTCAAAGCAAGATATAACGGCTGATCCTCCTTTCTCCAACTTGGACTTGGTAAGCTGCAGAAATATGCTGATCTATTTTGATTCGCAGCTACAGGAAAGAATAGTGCCTATTTTACACTATGCTTTGAAGCCAAATGGAGTTCTGGTTCTTGGAGAGTCTGAAACCGTTGGCAAACTTACGGCACTTTTTGAACCTCTCACCAAAACTGGAATTGTTTATATTAAGAAGAAAGCCCAACCTCGAGTAACCTTTGGCTTAGAAACTTTTTCTGCCCAACATAGCAAGCCGAAATCTTCTCCAGAGAGCAAAGATTCTGTCTCTCTTGTAAGAGAAGAAGTTGACAAGTTGTTGCTTGCTGACTACGTTCCAGCTTCTCTTCTGGTTAGCAGCAACCTAGACACGATTGTTACACGAGGAAATGTTACGCCTTACTTAAAACTTGAATCGGGAGCAGCCAGCTTGAACCTGGGAAGAATTCTTCGAAAAGAAATCAGAGCGGAAGTTCAAACTCTAGTTTATAGAGCAAAGAAAGAGAACAAACCTATAATGGAAGAAGCAATTCGGCTTCAAAATGATGGGCATCAATTAACAATCAATATTCAAGTCGTTCCGCTAAAATTGTTGCGGTATGAGGAATCTTTCTTTTTGGTGTTGTTTGAAGATGTGAGTTCTGCAGCAGCTCATTTGAGGCAAGCAATAGAGCTCACTGCGACTCCAGAAGGGCGCGAGAGTGCTAAAGACAGGCAAATTCTTGAACTTAGAGAGGAAGCAGAGTCCACCAAACATTCTTTGCAAATGATTATTGAGACGCAGGAATCAGCCAACGAAGAACTTAAAGCCGCCATGGAGGAGGTTCAGTCAACAAGTGAAGAACTTCAAAGCACTAATGAGGAGCTTGAAACCGCCAAAGAAGAACTTCAGTCCAGCAACGAAGAATTAACCACCCTGAATGATGAACTTAAGAACCGTAATCAGATTATCTCCCGTCTTAATGCTGACTTGACCAATGTAAGTGAGAATGTTGATTCAGCGGTATTGTTGGTCGATAGGAATTTGAAAATTAGGCTCTTTAATCCGGCAGCTGAGAGGATTTTGAACTTTGTTTCTGGGCAAATAGGGCTCTCGTTAACCAGTGTGAGCATGGGCATTGTTGTTGAAGATTTAGAGAAAGCAGTTTTGGAATCTATTTCGGATAACAGATTGATTGCTCGAAGAGTCAGAGATAAGGATGGTCGAGTGTTTGAGTTGCGTGTTCGCCCTTACTTTATCGAAAAAGACCAAGTTGACGGCGCGGTCTTAGCTTTCATTGATATTGATGAGTTGGAGAAAACTCGGCGGTTAGCAGCTGTTGGGGAGACTGCGGGGATGGTTGGGCATGATATCCGTAATCCTTTGCAGGCTATTACTAGTGATGTTTATTTGGCTAAGACGGAATTGGCTGCGATTGCACCGAGTGCAGAGAAAGAGAATGCTTTAGAAAGTTTGCATGAGATTGAGAAGAACATCGATTACATTAACAAGATTGTTTTGGATCTGCAAGATTATGCTAGACCCCTAAAACCTGTGGCTGAAGAAATCGACCTTAAGAAAGTAATAGAGAATTTGTTGTTAAAGACAAGGATTCCTAAGAACATTATTGTCTCTTCTGTTGTTGAAGATGACTCGAAAAAGATAGTTGCTGACGCTGATATTTTGAGAAGGATTCTGGGCAATTTAGTGATAAACGCTGTTCAAGCTATGCCTGAAGGTGGAAATCTAAGCATTCACGCGTTCAGACAGGGTAGTGACTATCTTATAGAGGTCAAGGACACTGGTGTGGGCATATCTGAGAGAGCAAAAGCGAAGCTTTTCACGCCATTGTTCACCACAAAATCGAAAGGTCAAGGCTTTGGCTTAGCTGTTGTCAAAAGATTAACTGAAGTGTTAGGTGGAACCGTAAACTTTGAAAGTGAAGTTGGAAAAGGAACCAAATTTACAATTGAACTTCCATTTCAAAGTTGATTTTCTTTTATGATTTTTTTTCTTTTTAGTTTTGACCCAAAATCGATTCAGAAAAGAATGAGTAATCACTGAAGATTGTACTAACTTGCTCGTTGGGTTTTCATATACTCTCTCCTAAAATTAGCGGTTCCAGAGCCCCAGCAAACCTTTCGTCTAATTATTCACTCACTTTCACTTTAACTGGGGTCTCTCCGCTGCACTGGATGGTCGCTGCTACATATTTCTTTTTAAGTCCTTGCGTCTTATGGGCGAATCATAGGTGGATCTTGACATGAGAAAAACTGTTCCTTCTTTTCGGATAGCGTTAGAATCAGAAGATTGACCGATGGAGCAGCTTCGAGAGGCACTTCGTAAGGATGATCGGGAAGCTTTTGAGGTGATGATGGATAGCGCCAGGAATTATGCTTCCGAAGCCAGCAACGCAACAAACCTGTACTTTTCGAACAATTGTCATGAGCATCCTACTGGCGCAAGAAGGAAGAATATTAGAACTTGAAAATAAACTCAAGGATGTGGTGAAAGAAAAACCTGAAATCCAACAAGCGGCAAAATGATGAACCTGATGAAGAAGCAATTCACGCTTTTCCTGGTAACCGAAGTCCCGATAATCCAAGAACTTGACCCAAAAAGGGCTGAAGAAATTGCAGCTCAAGTCAAAGTCGCCGTCGAAATCCACTGCTGTAAGATTGAAGTTGCTGGAAGTATAAGGCGCCAAAAGGCTAAGGTTCACGGTATAGACTTCGTTGTGGTCTCGCAAAGCGATGTTCAATGGCAGAAGATAAATGAAAAACTCAGACAACTAAAAGCCAAGCCCATTTGCTCAGGAAACAGTGTCATCAAAGCGTTTGTTCCTTGCGAAAAGGGTCTTTTCCAAGCGGACTTTTACAATCCAAAACCAACAACATTTGGCATTCATCTGCTGGTCCGCACGGGTTCAGCTGATCAAAAAATATGGCTTGATGGACACGCCATCTCAAAAGGGCTGAGAATAAAGTACAGCGAAGGCCTAAACCCAGGACTGCACCAGAATCTAAAAAGTAGATTCCACGCTTTCTCATTTTTGTGTTCTTTGCATCTTTCAGGTTTTGTTTTAATTCAAAATTATGGTGTGTGAATCATAATTTATCAACTACGCGATTAGAAGAAAGATACTGTTCAATGGGATACCTTCTAGCCAGTTACTCTTCGGCTCGCTGAATTTTGTATTTCAAGGATTAAAATTCTTAGCCTCTGTTCAAAATGCAAAACTCCAAAAATGGATGAATGAAAGGCAGAAACCTTTCGTTTTGTTTTCTGCTCAAATTTTGTGAAGGTGATTCTCAAAAAGTATTAAATACAAAAATGAAGAGAATACATTCTCGTTTTTAAAGAATTGAGAAAGAGAGAAAAAAGAAAGGTGAATAAAATATTGATTAAAAAAACAAACAAAATTATCTCAATCCTATCAATTATTCTAATGACGGCAGGTGCATTCGCTTTAACAACTTCAGCAGTTAGCGCACACTCTCCTCCATGGACCATCCCAACTTATGGCTACATAACTGTAAATCCAAACCCAATCGGCGTTGGTCAACCAGCGTTCGTTGTATTCTGGATAGATTTACCTCCGCCTACATCAACAGGCATAACTGGTGACAGATGGCGCAACATGAAAGTAGACGTCACAAAACCCGACGGAACCACACAAAGTCTAGGAACCTTCACATCTGATCCAATCGGAGGTTCATTCGCAATATATAATCCTGACAAAGTCGGCACATACACCTTCAAGCTAACATGGCCAGGACAAGTACTCTCATTAACAGGTCCAAATGGACTGCCCGGAACCCAAAGTGATTACATAAACGACACGTATCAACCATGCAGCGCAGTAGCAACCCTAACCGTCCAAACTGACCAGATAGCAGGCCCCCCAACCTACCCACTGCCCACCAGTTACTGGACACGACCAATAGAAGGACAAAACACACAGTGGTCTAGCTTAGGGTCAAACTGGCTTGGCGGAGCACATCTTAGAGGCTGGGCAAGCCTTTGGCAAAAAGACGGCGCAGCGCCAAATAGCGGGCACATAATGTGGACACGACCAATAGAATTCGGAGGAATCGTAGGAGGAACCACAACAATTCCCAACGTTGGCTACTACTCAGGCGGTTCATATGAAGGAAGATTTGACGATGCAGTAATAATGAACGGCAGACTTTACTTCACACTTCCGCTGGGGCATGCACCTAAAGGCGGCGGATACATATGCTTAGACTTGCGAACAGGTCAGCAAATTTGGTACAGACAAGACCTCGGATCCAATTCCACAGTTGGACCAACAAAAGGACAATCGTATGAATACGAATCACCAAATCAACACGGAGTAGTCGGCGGCATGTTATGGCAAGTTGTTGGAACTACCTGGAACGCCTATGACCCTTTTAGCGGAATGTGGATGTACACCTTGACAAATGTTCCTGCGGGCACTGAAGTCTACACAAAAAACGGCGAGATAGTGCGCTATGTGATGAATTACGGGAAACGCTGGATGGCATTGTGGAACAACACTGCAGAACATCAAGGACTGCAACTCGGGTTAGGCGATGACACAAATGGCTTACAATGGCGACCAAACGGGAAAACAGTAGACATGAGCAAGGCATATTCATGGAACGTTACAATACCTGACTTACCTGGAACCCAAGCACCAACAATCGTTAGCGTTCTCCCAGGTGACCTAATTCTTGGCAGAAGCAGCAGCATAGCGCTTACAAACACACCAAGATTCACTGAAAATCCCTATACTATATGGGCATTAAGCGACAAACCAGAAAACAGAGGCCAACTGCTATGGATCAAGAATTACCAAGCGCCAACAGGCAACATAACTCGTATGTTCGCTGCCCAACCAATTGACATCGTAAACCGCGTTTTCACCATGACAGACTACGAAACAGGGCAACGATGGGGATATAGCCTCGACACAGGAAATCAAGTGTGGGGACCAACTGGATCGGTATATCAAGATGCCGGTTCTCGTGCCTGGCAATATTACAGCGGCAGAGAAGGCTTCCCAGCTTACGGCAACCTTTACGTCGCAGGTTTCGGAGGAGAAATTTTCTGCTATTCAATGAAGAACGGAAGTCTCCTTTGGAAGTACAACAACACCGATAGTGGACTTGAAACGCCTTATGGTCTTTACCCAACTGACATAGCCGCCATTGCGGATGGAAAAGTCTTTGCTTTTAACACTGAACACTCCCCCAACTACCCACTCTACAAAGGTGAAAGCGTCCGCGTCGTGGATGCTTACACAGGAAAAGATGTCTGGACTATGATGGGGTGGGCCGGCACAACAGGAGGCTCTAGGGAACCAACAAGCGTAGTTGCAGACGGCTTCTTTGTGTACTACAATTTCTACGACAACCAATTATACTGCACCGGCAAAGGACCAAGCGCAACCATGGTTTCTTCACCACAAACAATAATCGCACAAGGAAATGCTGTTCTATTAACTGGCACTGTCACTGACCAATCCGAAGGCGCTAAGCAGATAGTACAAACCGGGGAATTCGACGTTGTTCCAGCTGTGTCTGACCAAAGCATGAGTGAATGGATGCAATATCTTTACATGCAAAAGCCTCAGCCAAATAATGCCACCGGAGTAAGTGTGAAACTAACTGCAATTGACCCGAACGGCAACTTCCAAAATGTTGGCACAGCTACAACCGACCTTGACGGAAAATTCGGCATCACTTGGACCCCCCCAGTACAAGGTACATACCATATAACAGCAACTTTCGCAGGCAGCAATTCTTATTGGGGTTCTGAAGACTCAACATACCCTAGCAGTCGGTTCTGCGCCTTCACCGCAACTAACATCCACGCCAACTCCAACCCAGACACTTGCACCAACTCCAACGCCAGTTCAATCAGCTTCAGCATCGCCAAGCCAGGCGCCGCAACCAACCAGCGGAATACCAATGACAACCTACGTCGCTATTGCAGCAGCAGTCGTCATTATCGTAGTTGCAGCCGCGGCATTGATCTTGCGAAAACGAAAGTAAAAGACATATAACAAAAAATTTCCCTTTTTTTGTTTAAGCAAAGAGCTTTGGAGAATAAGTTGTGGCTTAGTGGGCTCTGGGAATGATTACCAAATTTGCTCGTTGGGTTTTCATTCTATCTCTCCAATTTTCGCGTCCAGAGCCCCAGCAAACCCATTGATATGAGCTTGTTTTTTGTTCAACTCACATTACAAACTTCGGTTAGGTTTGACTTTTCTATGCTCGTAGGGTAATGTTACCCGGTAATCCTTTCTTTTATTAGCCTGTTTCAAACAAGAATTAGCCATGAATGAGCCCCCGGTGTCTTGTTTTGTTTTCTCTCGACAAATGCTTTAACGCTTTGAAGTGCATTTGTACTATTTAAAAACAGTTGATGTTTTTTTTGGTACTCACGATAGGTGAGTGAGGCTTATTTGGAACTTTGCAATCAATATTGTGTTCACAAATTAAATGGAGAGAGAAATATACATGAAAATTTTAGAAGAAATCCGGGTTCAAAGAACTCTGGAGGTAAATAAATGAGAATTCAAACAAAACAAACATCATATACGCTTACTTTGATTCTGCTGCTTTCAATCTCAACATTTGCTATACTTATGCCGACAGCTCAAGCACACACACCCGCATGGAACATTCCAACTTGGACTTACCTTAGCGTTTCACCTTCCCCAATAGGCGTTAATCAACAATTGTTCATCATCATGTGGCTCAATTTGCCCCCGCCAACAGCATACGGACTCTATGGTGACAGATGGGAAGGCCTAAAAGTAACAGTGACAAAACCAGACGGAACAACCCAAACATTAGGGCCATTCAAATCCGACCCAGTAGGAACAGCATATACAACCTACACACCGGACCAAACTGGCAAATACACTTTCCAATCCAGCTTCCCAGGACAAACATTGGCAGGAAACAACCCTCCACTCTACCCAGCTAGCAGTGTTTGGGTTGGCGACACTTATCAAGCCAGCTCAAGCAGAAAAACAGAAGTCACAGTAACAAACACTCAACTACAACAATGGCAGGAAACCCCGCTTCCAACCGGATACTGGACTCGTCCAATAAACGGAATGAACAGACAATGGGCTTCAATTGCGGGCAACTGGCTTGGCGGCGCCGCAGGAAACGTCAATCTGATAAGCCCCGCACCTGACAGCGCACATATCGTCTGGACAAAACCAATCACTTTTGGAGGCATCTCAGGCCAATTTGCAGACGTATCCTACTATGATGGACTTTCCTACGAAACCAAGTTTCCTACGCCAGTTATAATTAATGGTGTGCTTTACTACAATGATTACCCAACCATCCGATACGTAACCGACAAATACCCAACAGGTTTTTCTGCGGTAGATTTACGCACTGGAGAAAAACTCTGGTGGAAAAACGACACAGTCACATTCGGCGAAATTCTCGACTGGGAATCACCCAACCAACACGGAACGTCGGCTTATCTGTGGAGAACAGATGGTACAACATGGCATATGTTTGACGCGTTCAACGGAAACGACTTAGTAACCATACAAAATGTGCCTTCAGGAACAAGCGCAATAGGATCAGACGGTAGTCCATTGATTTATCAATTTAACGCCGCAAAAGGTTGGTTAGCTCTTTGGAACTCAAGCAAAGCAGTTCAATATCCATGTGTTTTACTTGGGTCTAACTATTATTTTAATTGGAGACCACAACCAGCACAAATCATCAACGCAACATGGGGATACCAATGGAACAAAACCCTTTCAACAACAATACCCACAGACTCATACGTGACGGGAGTCGATTCTGACATATTACTCCTAACTTCGGGACTTGCAACCGGACCAGGCGGAGTAGGAACAGGCTTAACTCCTCCAACCTACAAACAGTGCGCCATAAACCTAAAAGCGGGACAAGAGGGGCAACTGCTATGGCTTAAAGAGAGACCAGCGCCTCCAGGCAACGTAACCATTACTAGCGGACCAGTCGGAGAAGGCGTCTACACTTTAAGATCCAAAGAGACAATGCAATGGTACGGTTACGAGCTATCAACAGGAAACTTTCTGTGGGGACCAACATCATCACAACCTGACTGGGACGTTTATGGCATGGGCGGAACAATCGCGTACGGCAAACTCTTCTCATCCGGATACGGCGGAGTGCTCTACGCATACGATCTTCAAACAGGCAAGACACTTTGGAACTACACCGCTCAGGGAATAGGATTTGAATCCTACTATGGCAACTACCCGCTGTCAATCGGCGCAGTAGCAGACCAAAAAGTCTTCGTTTACAGCACCGAACACTCCCCATCAAAGCCTCTATGGCGAGGCTCAATGGTACGTGCCATTGACGCAAACAACGGAAAAGAACTCTGGAAAGTCAGCACATGGGGAAACAACGCAATTGTAGCAGATGGTTATCTGGTTTCAATAAACGGCTATGACAACCAACTCTACTGCTACGGAAAAGGAGAAACAAAAACCACAGTCTCGGCATCCCAAACAGCCATTCCTAGGGGCAGCACCGTTTTGATAACCGGCTCAGTAACTGACCAATCCCCAGGCGCAAAAGACACACCGGCAATAGCAGACAGCAACATGACCGCATGGATGGAATATCTCTATATGCAACAAACTAAACCAACAACAGCAACAGGCGTACAAGTGAAACTAACAGCAATAGACCCCAACAACAACATCCAAAACATTGGAACAGCCACCAGCGACGCGTTAGGAAACTTTGCAATCTCATGGATACCACCAGTGGCAGGACTCTACATAGTCAAAGCAACCTTCGAAGGCACCAACTCATACTTTGGAAGCGAAGCAGGAACCGCTTTCGTAATATCAGAACAAAATTCAGCTGCACCAATTATCACACCAACAACGGCTCCAACTCAAACCACAGCACCAACAGCACCAATACAGACTGCCTTGCCATCATCAACAACAGCACAACCACCAACCAGCTCATCGCCAGCAACAACATACCTCGCCATCGGAGCAGCGGTTATTATTATCGTAGCCGCAGCAGCAGCACTTATCCTTAGAAGACGCAAATAAGACCAACAAAAAACAACAATCTTTCCTTTTTTCTTCAATTCAAGGCGAAAACAGAGAATGGGGCTGAGAGGGCTCTGGTAAAACTCACAACTTGCTTGTTGGGTTTTCATTGATCTCTCCTAAGGGTCCAGAGCCCCAGCAAACCCATTAATTTTTTGAATACAAAAGCATAGTTATCATTTACTGAAAACTAAATGGGTTACTAATTGACCTTCTTTTTTTTGGGGAAATAGAATGGAAATTGTCACATTGTGGAAATGTACTGCTGAGGTGTTGGCCATCCGATGGGGATTCTTCTAGCGTTTACTTCTATCTTCGTGACGCCGCATGTTCTAGCGATCTGGTCTTGAATAGCAAATGAATGTTCCACGTCTCTTATCAGAGCTGTCAACTGCAGGTCATAGTCTCCACTTATCTTGGTTATGATAACTACGTCTGGAATTTTCGCTAAAGACTCGACAACCGTGTTTGACAAATCCTGTGCGCAATTGAAGGATATGTTAAGATCTAAAATGGACGTGTACCCGATTTTATTTGGGTCAATTTGAATGGAAATTTTTAGTGCGCCGCTGTCTTCTGAGTTTGTGATACCGTTTCACAGCTGTGTCAATGGATGTTCCTAATTCTTTGGCGATTTCTGAAAAAGAGGCTCGTCCATCTAATGTTAGCTTTTTAACAATGAGCAAATCCAAGTCGTCGACTTCAACTGGATCACGTCTTTCATGATCCGCTTTGTCCAAGCGTCTTAGGACTCCTATGGCAACATCTCTACCTTGGTTATTGAAGGATAGGTTTTCGGGAATGTTTCTTACATCAGTCCAAATGTATGTCCTTAAACCTATGGTTGGGAGCATTCGTTTAATCGCTTGTTTTAGGCGATCCAATTCGTTTAGATCTTTTAATGGGGCAAATGCCCTAATATTATAAATACTGTTATACTGTCGATAAGCGCGCACTTCGGTGATTTTACTTATGTAATCCATAACCTGATCTAATTGGTTAGCCTCAACATTGATTAGAAATGTAACAACTGTATCATAACCAAATATTGCGAAGTTCATCTGAACTGTTGCGCCAGTAATTATTCTTTTCCGAACCATCATGGCGTAGCGCTTCCAAATCTTATTCTTAGTTGCGCCACTTTTATCAGCTATTTCAGCAAAACTCGTCCTGCCATCTCGAAGCAAATATTTTATTATTCTCAAATCAAGAGCGTTAGGTTTGCTCACTGTTCAACACTTTATTAGCAATGTAAGTTATTTGGGGTTATCGACATTTAAGATTTCTTATTCTGCTGCGATTTGCAGAGTAAAATGGCGTTTTCTTACGGTTTTAGGAGAATTTTGCCTGATCAAAAAGTTGATATGTATTGGCGAGGCGAGGGCCACTTATTTGGCAATGGCAATATCTCTAAATCAATTTTTGATAGACCACTAATTCTTCCGAGCATATCCTGAATTGAAAGCAGTTGCTTCAGGTCTTTGATGAACGCATAAATCTGAAGGTCGTAGTCTCCAATCGTCTTCATTATGCTTATGACATCAGGTATGTCACATATTGCATCAATTATCGAAGTGGAGTTTACATTGGATGTAGTAACAAAGAATACCCCCATGGCGAGGTATCCTATTTTTGTCGGGTCGAATTGAATTGTGACTTTCAGCACACCGTTTTTCTTTAGTTTTTCATATTTTCTCTTTGCGGCATCAACCGAAATTCCAGTTTCCTTTGCAATTGACTCCATTGAAACGCGCCCATTCTCAGCGAGGCAGTCAGCTATTTTTCTGTCTATTTCATCAACGCTTACTTTCTTTTTGGCGACACCACTTGTGGGGCTGCTTGTTTTATTGCTGGTTAATTCTTTTGTTTTGGGAATAATGCTATGACCAACAGTTAGGTTCCAGTGCATTTCTCTTACGTCTGTCCATATTGCAGTTTTTATCTCTGAAACCGAGAATTTGTTCTTGATTGAGTCCTTGATTTTGTCCAGTTCCTGCAGAGTTTTAATGGTTATTGTGACATCCAGATTCCCTTTTGGTCCTCGATTGTACAGGAAGTATATTTCGGGCATTTTGCTCAGAAATTCCCCAAGCTGCTCCGCTCGACTTGAGTCGACGTTGACAAGCGTGTGTACGACTGCTTTGTAGCCGAAACTCTTGTAATTAATGTGGATTGTTGAGCCCAAAATTACGCCCATTTGTTCGAGCGCATCATAGCTACCCTTTACTTTTTCTCCGGTTAAACCTGTGTCCTTGGCAATTTCTGCAAAAGTCTTGCGACCATCCACGATCAATTCCCTAAGGACAATCGCCTGAACTTCGCTAATTTGTTCGGTTATGACCAGTATCCCTCTCTATTAGGTTCATCTGTAGGTGCTCCCAGATATTTAAAATCACCCAATATTGAAGCATTTTCCATTCAAACCCTTCAGTAACTCTAAGTCCCAGAAACAGCAATCTTAATTTTACAGCTTATTCTTATATTGATGCATTTAATTAAAAAAAATGGCTATTATTTAGACTATTCTGGGTCAATTCTGAAAAGCATTAAATACTTAACGCGACCATGCTTTTCCTACCCGTAAATTAGGAGAAAAGAATTATGAACAATAAGCATACTAGATATTATGCTGTTTTGGCATTACTATTGCTGACGGCTTCAGCCTTAAGCATCGGCATAAGTAATGTCAGCGCAGCAGACTACCAAAAAACCTACTCCTTTGTTGCTGCCAGTCCCAACCCTGCAGGAGTAAACCAAGAAGTCGCATTAAGCTTCTTTTTGTCAAATCTTCAAGCTTCAGCAGGAGGAACCGGCGGCGCCAGATTCCACGGATTAACCCTTAGCATCACAAAACCCGATGGAACAAAACAAAGCCTCGGTCCATTCACAACTGACGCGGTCAGCACAGCATTCACAACATTCCATCCAGACCAAACAGGTAACTACACCATCGTTATGAGTTACCCTGGTGAATTCACGCCCGCAACTGTCGGCCCAGGCGGATCAAGCCCAGACACAACATTCTCTTCTAGCGTAAGCAACACACTTATTCTGACTGTTCAGCAAAACGCAATTCCAACAATTTATGGAAATCCAACTCCAACGAACTACTGGACTAGACCAATTAACGATCAAAATGTCCTTTGGTCTTCAATCTCGAATAACTGGCTCATGCCCGGATGGGATTCAATGAATCGGCAATTCGACCAAGGTCCAGCATACGTTCCCTATGGCAGCGCGCCAAATTCACCCCACGTTCTATGGACGAAGCCCCTAACTTTCGGAGGTTTAATGGGTGGAGAGACAAGTAACGCCCAGTTTACTGATGGGCGATCATATGAGCAATTCTTTAAGCCGCCAGTAGTTATCAGTGGAAGACTCTATTACAATTTGATAGGTCCAGAAGAACCATTTGTCTATGGTTCATCTCCAGTAAACGTTGGCTCTATAGTCTGCGTTGACCTCAAAGATGGCACCACAATATTCACAATCCCCAACGCTTCACTGTCTTTCGGTCAAATCTATAATTACGTATCTCCAAACCAAGCTGGAGGCTTAGCATACCTTTGGGAAGCAAGAACTGTAGCAGGAGTCCAAACATGGAGAATGTTCGATGCATGGACAGGCCAATGGATTCTAAACATAACTAATGTTCCAAGCGGCACTATACTGCTTGACAGCAATTTCTATGGCTCACAAAATGCTGGTCCCGGAGATATCCTTGTTTACAATCTTAACGCTGCCACAGGTCAATTGACAGTTTGGAACTCAAGCAAGACAATACCAACACTTGCAAACTTCCCCAATGGAACAAGCATAGGAACCAACGCATGGCAATGGCGACCAGTTAACGTTGTGGGGGCATCACTGAACGCAATCGGAAACTCAACAGTATTCCTACTTAACCAAAACGCATGGGCGACATTCAATACTGACGGCAGACAACTCGTGACAACCCTAGCTGACCTTCCAGGAGGAACTGGAGCCAATGCACCAGTCATCAGACAAGTAGGCTACGACAACACAGTATACGTCTCTAACGGTTCATCTGTCGCAGGCGTAATTTTCAGTTTCCCATATGCCAGCACTTGGGTCGGCTATAACATGGTTACCGGCGCAAAAACCTCAGGACCAGTTACCATCGACGTAACCTCAAAGATTCCACAAAACACAACAGTCTACTTCACCAACGCGCTCGCAAGTCCACGCCAAATTTCAGCTGATGGAACAGCAGCTTTCTGGTGCAAAGAAACTCAACAATTCTTCGCATGGAACGTAAAAACAGGCCAATACCTATGGGCAACTCAACCTCTGACTTCAAACGGATTCCATTTGTACAACTGGGAAGCAAAACTATTGACACCAGACAACTACCTTTACAACTGGGGATACGACGGAATGGTACACGCCTTTAACGGGACAACAGGAGCCAGCCTATGGGACTTTAGCACAGGCAATGCAGGAACAAACTCGCCATACGGAGTTTGGCCAGTATACAACGGCATAACCATCATGGATGGCAAGTTATTCGCTCAGACTAGCGACCACGGGAACGGAGTCGAACCACTATACCAAGGCGAAGCATTGTACGCCCTCGATTACAAGACTGGGCAACAGCTCTGGAACATCACCGGATGGTGGGAGCAACCAGTAATAGCAGACGGCAAGTACGTAACTCACAACTGCTACGACAACCAAATCTACGCTTTCGGCAAAGGACCCAGCGGAATCACACTCAATGCGCCAAACGTTGCAGTAACGAAAGGAACTCCAGTAATCCTTAGTGGATCAGTCAGCGATGTGTCTCCAGGTGCCAAACAACTCGTATCCGACGGCAAATTTAACATCGTTCCACTCGTCTCAGATGCAGATCAAGGAACATTCATGAACTATTTGTACCAACAACAACAAATGCCCGCAAACGTGAAAGGCGTTAATTTGCACTTAACCGCATTTGATCCCAACGGCAACACAGTAGAAATAGGCACAGCAACAAGCGACTCAAGCGGCTTTTACCATATATCGTGGGTTCCTGACATAACAGGAAGCTTCGTGGTAACAGCGGCATTCGAAGGAAGCAACTCATACTATCCATCAGCAGCCAAAGCAGCAGTCGGCATCACACCAACACCTTCAGCCTCAGTTGGTCCATCAACAACTCCGACAATCACACCTATCGGATCACCAACTCCAATCATATCCGCAACACCAACAAACGCACCAACACCAAATGCACCAATGCCAGTAGCTTTGTACGTAGCCATCGCAGCAGCAGTAGTCATCATTATGGTTGTAGCAGCCGCAGTTGTCCTTAGAAAAAGAAAATAGAAGAAAAAATCATAAAACCAAATCTTCCTTTCTTTTTTGAATTGAACTCGCAGAAAATGGGGCTGAGTGAGCTTCTGGAAATGATTACCAATATGCTCATTGGGTTTTCATTTTCCTCTCCTATAAAATTCTATCTAGAGCTCCAGCAAACCCATTGCTTCACAAAAACACTTCTTGATATGATTCTTGGTCCAAAATTGGTGCAGGTATAACGGAAGAGGCACTAGGATGGAAATCAAAAAGATAAACAATGAAAAAGAAAGAAGCATGTCGAGCTATGTGTGAAAGATCGCTGGGTTATTCTCGATTTTAAGTGAATTCCGTTATCGATAAGATAGACCCATACGCGTCATGAATTCAAGGACTTTTTCATAATCCATAAGGTACTGTTTGCCTTTTTCGGTAAGTTTAAGTGAAGTCTCATCTTGAATTAGACCAAGCTCCTTGAGCTCAGAAATGTAATTTTTCAAACGATCAAAAGGCACATTGATTTGCACTTGGACCCGCGTCAAAACTAGCTTTCCAGCACTGTCTTCGCAGTTAAGCGCAGACAAAAGATCCCCATAAATTTTTAATCTGTCTCTGCGCGAAATTCTTTTCATTGATCCTCCTTCTTTGACCTGTAGAAGGTTCTATATGAAACTAAAAGAAAAACGACTAAGCCTGCCAAACGAATTAGCAAACCTCCTGTAAATGCAAAATTACTTGCATCAATATTCCAAATTAGAAACGAATACTGGCTTATTCCAATAAGAATAAAACCGAATGGAATCCAAATAGTCCTCGGGTCTGGATTTTTTATGTGCCTTCGGAGTGTATAGACAGAAATGTACGTGAGACAAATTATGTCAAAAATCCGAAAGTATACTTGAGTAGGTTGATAACTATTGGCTGCAAGTTGGGGAAAGATAAGTACTGCTGCAACTGAAGCTATAAGGAAAATAATTAGTAGACCTAGCGTTATGTCCCACATTAATCGGGTCTTTTTTGAAGGTGTCTTTGAAAAGTAATATGTTACTGCTAGGAATGAAAATGCAAATGTTCGTGTAAGAAGTGGAATCCATGCTAGTTTAAAGTAGGGCGAAAATAGTTGGGAAAGTGTTATTGCCCCAATAACATATGATGCGCCAAGAAAACTAAATCCTAGAGGCAGTCCAAGATATCGACCTTCCCTGGTGAGCCGATAGGGCTTTATCATGAAATACAGAAGGATGAAACATAGGACTGCTGAAGCAATCTTCTGCTACTAGCCGAATTGTTAAATCGTACATTATCATAGTCTTTTAGATCCAGTCCTTATTTTATATTCTCTCTATAAACGGTTAAAGGGTTACTCACCATAGGTGAGTGAGGCTTATTTGGAACTTGCAATCAATGTTGTATTCACAAATTAAAAGGAGAGAGAAAATGCATATAAACTTGGATAAAAGAATCCAGAAAAAGCAAGCGGCAATTGTAACCGCTTTGATATTATTATTAACAACTGGAATCTTTGTTTTGATTCCAATAGCCACCGCTCACAGCCCCCCGTGGCAAGTCCCAACATTTACTTTTGTAACAGTGGCACCTAATCCCATTGGCATAGGTCAGCCGTCAACTGTGATTTTCTGGCTAAACCAACCGCCACCTACTTCTGCTGGCAGCGGTGGCGACAGATGGCGCAACCTAGCGATTAGATGTGACAAAACCCGATGGATCCAAGCTATCTATGGGTCCCTTCACCTCAGACGACGTTGGCAGCTGTTACACAGTTTTTACACCTGACCAAACAGGAACATACACTTTCAAAGCTACTTTCCTTGGGCAAGTGGTCTCTTTATATGGTCCTACAGGAGTCGCGGGTGCCGCCAGCGTCTATGAAAATGACACCTTCCAACCTAGCAGTGGATCAACTACGCTGACTGTGCAGACTAATCAAATTCCTCAAGCACCAAGCTATGGGCTTCCTACAGGCTACTGGGTACGTCCAATAGAAGGACAGAACACCAACTGGTTTGCTGTTGGATCAAACTGGCTTAGCGCCCCGCAAGTCGTCTTCCGTTTCCAGCCTGACGGTATCGCACCAAATTCAGCTCATGTCCTGTGGACAACTCCTTACGAGTTCGGTGGAGTCGTCGGGGGAAGCAACACTGGAATGTCTGGCATGACTTATTACTCGGGACTGAACTACGAAGCAAAATTCCCAACGCCCATAATCATCAATGGCCGACTATACTATGAACAGCCGCTCGCTAACGATGCCCGCGGAGGAGGATTCATCTGTCTAGACCTGCGTACCGGAGAGAAAATCTGGGAACAAAACATTACAGGGATAACATTTGGTCAACTATTCGACTACGAATCTTTAAACCAGCATGGCGTTATTCCCAATGGATACTTATGGAAGAGCGTTAGCGACATCAGCAACGGCGGAACAGTGTGGATGGCTTATGACTCGTTCACTGGACGATGGCTTTTCAACGAAACTAACGTACCTTCAGGCACACAAGTTTATGGTCCAAACGGCGAAATCCTTGTGTTCCAGATGAACTATCCAGCACGCTGGTTGGCAATGTGGAACAACACTGCAGCTCCGACTTTAGCTGGTGCCCTAGGTACAGGTTCATCTGCATTCCAGTGGAGACCTAACGGTAAAAACATCAACGCCAGCACCGCGTACACGTGGAATGTTACGATACCTTCGCTGGCTGGGCTGTCAAATCCGAGCATCGTGAAGGTCTTTTACGGGGACCTAGTTTTGGGAACGAGCAGTACTTTCATAACAAACTCAGCCTATGGCGGAACTCAGAATCCGTACACGCTGTGGGCTCTTAACCTAAATAAGACAAGAGGTGCGATTGGTCAGCTGCTTTGGTACAAGAATTATACTGCGCCCTCGGGCAACATCACCCGAACAATCTACGTTGACCCAGGGTGGCCGCTTGTTGATCAAACTGCGAGAGTATTCGTAGTGCACGATGAAGAGACTTTGGTGAATTGGGGCTATAGCATTGATACTGGGGATGTCCTTTGGGGTCCATCTGCTCCTGAAGTGGATGCTTTGGGTTTCTATTTCTCTACAGGCGGGCAACTCTCGTCTAAAGCCGTGGCTTACGGCAATTTGTATCAAGCGGGTTACGGCGGTGTACTTTATTGCTACAACTTGACTACTGGAAAAATTGCCTTCACGTACGGTAATGGCGGGATAGGAAACAGTACTAACAGTGGACTTGCATCGCCCTATGGAAAGTACCCGATCGGCACTGGCGCCATAGCAGACGGGAAAGTCTACATCTTCAGTAGCGAGCATTCGCCTACTGCACCTTACTGGAAGGACGCTTTCATACGTTGTGTGGATGCTTTCACTGGAAAAGAGCTCTGGAAGACATACGGATATGCAGGAGTAGGATCAAATAACGGCATGGCAGTTGCAGATGGAAACATGGTTTATCTTAACCTCTACGACAATCAGCTTTACTGCTTTGGCAAAGGACCCAGTGCAACAACTGTCTCAGCTCCGCAAACAATGGTGTTCAGAGGCTCGAAAGTTGTGATAACTGGCTCAGTTACTGACCAATCTTCAGGCGCTAAAGATACACCAGCAATCTCTGACACAAGCATGGGCGCGTGGATGGCTTACATCTATATGCAGAAGCCTAAACCTGCAAACACAACAGGAGTCCAAGTGCATCTCACAGCAATAGATCCCAACAACAACTACCAAGACATCGGCTACGCCGTAACAGACACCAACGGTAACTACGGCTTCATATGGCAGCCGCCAGTTGAAGGATTATACAAGATTATTGCAACATTCGCAGGAACCGAATCCTATGGAAACTCTGACGCCACAACCTACATGGGAGTAGGTGCAGCTACGGAAGCGCCAGCCTCGGCAAAACCCACCTCAACAGCCACGCCTACACCTACCCAAATCATTGTGCCCTCGATTACTTCAACTCCGTTGCCGACAGCTGCGATTCCACCGAAAAGTGCAGCACCAACAACGACTTATATTGCCATAGGCGTAGCGATCATTGTAATAGTTGCAACCGCAGCAGCACTAATCTTACGAAAACGCAAATAAACACAAATCAAACAATCCTCATTTTTTTTCTTTTGTTGAAGGAAATATAGATCGGGGCTGAGTGGGCTTTGGAAATGATTACCAACTTGCTTGTTGGGTTTTCATTCTATCTCTCCAAAAGATTTGCGGTTCCAGAGTCCCAGCAAACCCATTTATATGTTGTTTTTGTTTCAACTCTATTACAACTGCGATCAGGTTTGACTTTTCTCTGCTCGTAGGGTAATGTTACCCGCATAAGCTTTTTTTATAAACCTGTTTCGAACAAGAATTAACTGTTCAAGGAGCGTCCCGCTATCTTCTGTTTTGTTTTCTCTCGACAAGTGTTCTAAAGTGCATTTGTACTCTTTAAAACAGTTGATGTTTTTTGGTTACTCACGATAGGTGAGTGAGGCTTATTTGGAACTTGCAGTCAATGATGTGTTCACAAATCAAAAGGAGAGAGAAAATGGATAAAATATTCTTCGGAAACAAAATGAAAAAGCAGAAAAGCAGAAAATTCTTAACGACTGCTTTAGTTGCGATTTTAATGTTTAGCGCATTTGCTTGGGCTGTTCCAATCGCTTTTGCCCACGCTCCAGCTTGGGTTATTCCCACTTACTGCTTCGTTAGCGTTCGCAGTTTTGTTATTGGAGTCGGTCAGCCGCAATATTTCGTTACTTGGATCCAAGACCCCCCGCCTACAGCAGATGGCAACTTCGGCGATAGGTGGACTTTCATGTTCGAAGTCACTAAGCCCGACGGAACCAAGCAAACCGTCGGACCATCTACTTCTGACAACGTGGGAAGTGCGTTTGCTTTATACACGCCAACTGATGTCGGCGTTTATACAGTGGTTGCTAAATTTCGAGAATGCACAATATCCGGCACTCCAATCTATCCAGGCAAAACGATAAACACAATCAGCGGCGCTGCTTACGTAAATGATACTTACAAAGCCAGTTCAAGCGACCCTTTGACATTCAAGGTTCAAGCCAACCCTATCGCAACCTGGTCTGAGTCCCCTATTCCAACTGAATATTGGACTCGCCCGATTAACATGGCAAGCAGAGATTGGTATGTGCTTACAGGAAACTGGCTATCGGGGGCAGCCCAAACTGTGGGCGCTACTGACAAATTCGCCTACGGGCCAGGTCCGGAAAGTGCTCATGTGATGTGGTCAAAACCATATTGGGCGGGTGGCATAATGGATTCCCGGCTTGAAACTTTGGGCTTTCAGACAGCACACTACGGAGGTCTCGTATTATCCCCACCTATAATTATTGATGGAAAATTCTACTACACTACGCAGACTACAGCTCATACAAAGCAGGGCTACACTTGCCTCGACTTATTTACAGGTGAAACGCTGCAAGTGAATGAAAATACAACCCTTTCATATGGTTCTATCTATAACTATGAATCACCCAATCAACATGGTGGATTTCCTTATTTGTGGGTGACATCTGGCGTGACTTTGCCATCAGGTTCTGTCAGCCGATCAGGAACTTCTACTTGGGCGATGCTTGACGGATACAATGGAAACTTGATTACAATAATTGCTAATGTTTCTACTTCAGGTACTGCTGTCTATGGCAAAGACGGAAGCATTTTGCGCTATAGCCTTTCTGGTACGGGTGTGAATCAACGCTTACAAGTTTGGAATTCATCAGCGATGGTGTCTATGCTTCTGGGTCCATCCGGAACTGAAATGTGGCAGTGGAGACCACAAAATATGGCAGTTCATAATGGTGATAAGGCTTGGTCATTAAATGCGTCAGTATCGTCCGCAGTTACTGGAAGCATTCTTGCTGTTCGTGAGGATCAATACATAATCGGTGGAACTACAAACGGATACAACAACGACGATGGAGTTGTTAACAACGTCATGTGGGCTTTAAGTCTGAAATCTGGTGAAGAAGGGAAATTGTTGTGGAATTACTCTTATACCCCCCCAAAGGCAGCCGCTGTACCTGGAGTAGATGTTAACACGTACCGAGGCATGCGGTATGAATCCATGAGCCCAGAAGATGGCGTCTTCATATTTAGAGAGCAATTGACGAGGAAATACTGGGGCTTTAATCTCGCGACAGGGCAACAACTATGGGAAAGTAAACCCGAATCATCGCAAATGCAATTCTACGGTTTAAGCACAGCTGTGAACACAAAGATCTATGACGGCAAATTCTTCAGCTATGGCTACGGTGGAGAGGTATACGCCTACAACATAAAGACTGGACAACCAATGTGGACATACACTGCCCTGGGAATCGGCTTCGAATCTCCTTACGGTAACTATCCAGTTGGCATTGCTTGCATCGCTGATGGAAAATTGTATCTTACAACAAGTGAGCACTCGCCTACATCGCCTCTATTTCGGGGTTCGGATATACGTTGCATAGATGCTCAAAATGGAACAGAGATATGGAAGATTCTTCATTGGAGCGATGGCACCCCTGGAGTAGCTGGTTCAGGAGTTTACATAGCAGATGGTTTCGTAGTGAGTCTCAATTTCTACGACAACAAGCTATATTGTTATGGTAAAGGTCCGAGCGCTTTGACAGTTAATGCGCCAGATATTGACATTGAACTTGGCAAACCAATACTAATCAAGGGTACAGCAATTGATATAGCTGCAGGAACCAATCAAGATGAACAAGCTGCCCGATTTCCCGAAGGTGTTCCGGTAGTTTCAGACAGTAGCATGCAATCATGGATGGAGTATGTGTATATGCAACAGATCAAGCCAGCAAACATCACAGGGATCAATGTTCATCTGACAGCAACCGATCCTAACGGAAACTATCAGGACATGGGCACAGTCACTAGCGATATTGACGGAAACTATGGCATTGCCTGGAATCCGCCAGTGCCTGGTCTGTACAAAGTGAAAGCAATATTCGAAGGCTCCAACTCGTACTACAGTTCCCACGCCGAAACCATGTTCTTGGTGTCCAATGTAGCACCTACAGCAGTAGTTACTCCAACTCCAATTCCAACACAAGCGGCACCTTCACAAACCCCGACGCAAACCCTTTCGCCATCTTCAACAATAGCTCCTCCACCGACCAGCGAATCGCCAACGACAACTTTCATCGCTATTGGAGCAGCCGTTATTTTTATAGTCGCAACTGCAACAGCACTTGTCCTTAGAAGACGCAGATAAACCCAGTGAAAACAAGTAATCTTTCCTTTTTTCTTTTGTTTAAGCAAGATAAAAATGGGGTTGAGAGGGCTCTGGTTAAAATTACCAACTTGCTCGTTGGTTTTTATTTGTTTCTCCCAAAGGGTCCAGAGCCTCAGTAAATCCAACCTTTATCCTTGCAAAACAACTGACTAATTTTTATTTTGCTCCAGGTCCGATATCGTGGCAGGTTGGATTTGAACCCGCTCAGATTGGAGATGTTCCCCACAGAACCTCTTTTCATTAGCCTATTCTAAACGAGAATTGGCGGTTAGTTAACATTAGCTGTCTTTGTTTTGTTTTCTCTTGATAAGTGTTTTGCTTGTGCTTTTCTAATCTTGGTAAGTAGTTAACTTATTTTTTTGGTTACTCACGATAGGTGAGTGAGGCTTATTTGGAACTTGCAATCAATGTTGTGATCACAAATTAAAAAGTGAGAAGACATGTTTGAAAATTTTGCAAAGAAATCCGGGTTTATAGAGACTCGGGAGGTAAATAAATGAGAATTCCAACGAAGCAAATGTCTTGTACAATTGCCTTGATTCTGTTGTTGTCTATCTCGGCGTTGTTTGCAGGCGTAGAATTGGTGAGCGCGCACGTGCCTGCTTGGCAGGTTCCCACATATGCCTATGTGAGTGCCGTTCCCAGTCCTGTTGGACAGAACCAACCTGTGACTATTGTTTTTTGGTTAGATAAACCTCCACCAACTTCTTCAGGCGTTGGCGGTGACAGGTGGCAAAAAATGTCGGTTGCCATCACTAAACCTGACGGTTCTAAATTAACTCTTGGGCCTTTCACGTCTGACCCCGTGGGCGGAACCTACACGCAGTATACGCCTGATCAGACTGGCACATATACCGCCGTTTTCAGCTTCCCTGGACAAGTCCTAAGCCTCTATGGTCCAACTGGTATCATCGGCGGAGCTAGCGACTATGTAAACGACACCTATCAACCGAGTTCAGCAACAACCACATTCGTTGTGCAGAAAGATCAGATACAATTACCACCCGCGTATCCTCTTCCAACTGGCTTTTGGACACGCCCCATTGAAGGAGAAAACTCAAATTGGGACACTATTGCATCAAACTGGTTGGCCGGCGCCCAAATCGTGGGGAAAGTTCAGCCGCAAGGAGTCGCGCCTAATAGCCCGCACATTATGTGGACAAAGCCGCTTTCGTTTGGAGGAGTCATTGGCGGAAACTACAGCAATGTTGAAGGAATGACAGTCTACGATGGCTCGCAATACGAAAACAAATTCATGAATCCAATAATCATGTACGGAAGACTCTACTATGCTTTGCCTCAAAGCGATGCTTCTACAGGCAACGGTTATGTGTGTGTTGACTTGATAACTGGGGAACAAATTTACTGGCAAAACATGACCCAGCCAACATTCGGACAATTCTATGACTATGAAAGCATGAACCAACACGGCATAATCCCCAACGGGTACCTTTGGAGAACTGTGAACGACGCAAAAAACGGCGGCACTGTTTGGATGGCGTATGACCCGTTTGACGGAGCTTGGCTATTTAACGAAACAAACGTTCCATCAGGCACACAAGCGTATGGCCCGAACGGCGAGATTTTGGTGTTCCAAATGAATTATCCTGGGCGGTGGCTGGCTATGTGGAATAACACTGCAGCTCCAGCTTTGGCGGGGGCTTTGGGAACTGGGTCAAGCGCTTACCAGTGGAGACCAATTGGCAAGAATGCTAATGCAAGCACTGCGTACACTTGGAATGTTACAATTCCTAACCTCACTGGACTTGGCAATCCTTCGATATCCAGAGTTTTCCTTGACGACTTCATGATTGGCATGAGCACTTCCATGGGCGGATTGTCATCTTTTGGTACTCCAAACCCGTACACTGTCTGGGCAATAAGTCTAAAACCAGCAACTAGAGGACAGCTGATGTGGATCAAAAACTACACGGCACCATCAGGTAATCTTACTCGATCGCTTGCTCAAGTGGATCCGGTCTCTCGCGTTTTCGTTATGTTTGACAAAGAAAAAATACAGTGGACAGGCTTTAGCGTTGACAGCGGAGCGCAAATTTGGGGTCCAACTGCGTCTGAGAACCCGTTTAACTACTACTCAGGCGGGGGTGGAGCTCTCATGACTAATACTGTTGCTTATGGCAAATTCTACACTACAGGCTATTCGGGAATTGTCAATTGCTACGACTTAAGCAACGGAAAAATCCTTTGGAACTACACAGCAAATGCTGGACTTGCTACACCTTATGGGGGATATCCTTTGGGCATAGCTGGAATCGCTGACGGAAAACTGTACGTATCTACTAATGAGCACTCGTCTGGTGCGCCATATTGGAAAGGAGCAAAGCTGCGTTGTCTTGATGCGAATACAGGAGCTGAAATCTGGACGATGCTTGCGCACGGCTGTTCAAACTATGGAGCCTATGGCTATGCTATTGCAGATGGCTACTTCGTGTTTCTCAACGTGTATGATATGCAAATCTACTGCCTCGGTAAGGGACCCAGTGCAACTTCTGTGGCGGGACCACAAACGGCTGTGCCAAGAGGAACAACAGTGCTCATAACGGGTTCAGTGACTGACCAGACTACATCTTCGAAGGATACACCTGCAATTTCTGATAAGGACATGGGTGCCTGGATGGAGTACATGCATATGCAAAAGCCAATTCCTGCAAACGCTAAAGGAGTGAATGTGACAATAACAGCTACTGATCCAAATGGAAACTTGCAAACAATTGGAACCACAACAAGCGACATCGGCGGCAACTTCGGAGTAGCATGGACGCCACCAGTTGAAGGCATGTACCAACTTAAAGCAACATTTGCCGGAACAGCATCATACGGCGATTCTTACGCGACGGGCTACTTCTTTGTTGGTCCACAAAACGCAGGCGTTTCACCTAAGCCAACTGAGACTGCTCCAGTAACAACGAATGTGCCGACTACTTCACCATCTGTCTCTTCGACTCCAACAACTACATCTGCGCCCCCACCAACAAGCGCCTCGCCAACAACCACATACATCGCAATAGGTTCTGTCGTCGTCATCATAGTCGCAGCTGCAGCCGCGCTTATCCTTAGAAGACGCAAATAGGGCAAAAATAAACCGACTATCTTTCCTTTTTTCTTTTGTTGAAGTAGTGAAGATTGGGGCTGAGAGGGCTCTGGTGAAATTCACCAACTTTGCTCGTTGGGTTTTCATTCTCTCCTAGGGTCCAGAGCCCCAGCAAACCTTTTCATAGAAGTTGTTTTTTGTTCTGTTTCTGTTTCAGAATTGGTTGGGCTTGATTTGAATTTTGTGTTAGTTGGATTGTCACCTGTTTTTCTTTTCTTGTTTTTGCCTGTTTTAAACATGAATGTGGCGGTTGGATGACGCTTGTTGGGTTGTTTGTTTTCTCTTGGTAAGTTGCTTTGAGTGTTTGTTATTTTGGCAAGTTGACTTTTTTTGCACTCACGATAGGTGAGTGAGGCTTATTTGGAACTTGATAACAATTTGTGTTCACAAACTAAAAGGAGAGAGAATATGGATAAAACATTGTTTAAAAGCAAAATGAAGAAATCTAGAAAACAAACAGTAACTGCAATCGCTTTAGTTCTAATGCTGACGGCCACTATCGCAATTTCCACGCCAACTTCAGCAGTTGTGCCAAAAAACGTTCCGTCATGGGCTTTTCTTTCACTAAGACCTGACCCTGTAGGAATCGGTCAAGAAGTGCTAGTGTCAGGTTGGACATGCCCACCGCCATATATGTACACGACAATTGGCGAAACAGCGCCTCCAGGTCAAACAACGACAGATGGCAAAAATCGAACTGACTATTGGCTTACAATGACAAAACCTGACGGAAAAGTCGACAAAATCGGGCCAATGGTCTCTGATGGTCCCGGAACTTTCTGGTTCACTTTCAACCCTGACCAACTTGGCACATGGACAATTGAATTCTCATGGCCCGGCGACGAATACTTCCAAGCCTGCTCAACCACGCAAAAACTCGTAGTTCAAAAAGACCCAATTCCTTCATACCCCGATGCCGTCCTACCAACCGATCAATGGGAATACCCAATAAATAGAGAAAATAGAGATTGGGCGTCAATTTCAGGAGGTTGGTTCCAACCCAAATACGATGCATCCGCATCCAACTACAATCCATACAGCAAAGGACCTGAAACAGCACACGTTCTATGGAAGCTTCTTCCGGCAAGTGGAGTAGGTGGACTCATAGGAGGACCTTCTGGCGAAATTGTAGGCTACAGCGCATCTACACCAAACGTTAACATTGTAATGGCTGGGCGAGGATACTATTCTTCAGGCGGAAACATCAACTGCGTAGATATGCGGACAGGAGACATACTGTGGAGCAAACCCGGAAGTTACACTGTAGGCGCAATTCGAAGCAATACTCCAGTGTTATACAGCTTCGGTTCAAGATTCATCGTTTACGATGGCTTAACCGGTGCCGTGTCGCTCAACGTTACGGGGTTATCAGCTCTTGGCGGGTCGCAGGGTCTAGGTATGGGTTATATGGATCCTTATGTCTACAGTGCTCAAACCATAGCCAATAAGAGCTACTTGATAAAATGGAGCGTAGCAGGTACTTCTACCAACTTCACAAGCAGAATAGTGTACAATGTGACATGGCCATTCGCAGGCGAAGATCCGCATCAATCAGCTGTAGGAGAATTCGGTGTTGCCTGGGATATCAAGAACGAAATAATGACACAGCTTCAATGGCCTTTCTATAGCGAATCTGGAAGCATTGATCTAAAGACAGGCAAAAAACTGTGGGGTCGAGTCATGATGCCTGAAGAGGCGTCGCTTACATCCCGTGGCGCTTTTGGAGCAACTGATGGACTTGGAATAATGCCAGTACACGTTCAACAACTGTACGCATGGGACATGAAGACAGGCGAGATTGTTTGGAAGAGCGAAAAAACAGCTGATCCTTGGGGAGGTTTCTGGGCTTACCAGTACTGCTCAGGTTATGGCATGGTCTACAAACTCACGTATGCAGGTGTGTACGCCTTTAACGTGACGGATGGAAAGATAGTTTGGTTCTACGAAGCAGTGGACAAAACTAACGAATCGCCTTACACTATCCAGAATCCAGGAGAATCTGGACTTGAGCAACCAGGATCAGTCTATCCATTTGGCTCCAGCGGCGGACTGTTGGCAGACGGCAAATTCTATGCACCCAACAACGAACACAGCCCCACTGTGATATATCGCGGGCAACAACTTCACTGCATCAATGCGTTCAACGGTCAGAAAATATGGTCAATTCAAGGATACTGGAGCACAAATGCCATTGCAGAAGGCGCGCTCCTAGCAACGAACTCAGAAGATGGTGGCTCTTACGCTTTTGCCAAAGGTGAAACAGCTACAACTGTGACAACATCATCAAAAGTAGTGGATAGCGGAACTGCAGTACTAATTGAAGGTACAATTACTGACAGTTCTCCGGCTCAAGAAGGAACAGCGGCAGTATCGGATGACAGCATGACCACTTGGATGGAATACCTACACATGCAAAAACCAATGCCAACCGACGCCAAGGGAGTCGCAGTTAAGCTATCAGCAGTCGATTCCAACGGCAACTCACAAGACATAGGTACAGTAACCAGTGACATAAGTGGTTCTTACAAAACTATGTGGACGCCGACAAATGAAGGGACCTACACAATCGTTGCAGCATTCGAAGGAACAAACTCATACTACCCTTCACAAGCTCAGACAGCCCTGGGGGTAGGCAGCATCGCTCCAACACCAACACCCGTTCCAACGCCTGAACCAGTCAAAACTGTTAACCAAGTTTCAGCTGAAGCTTTCTACGCATTCGCAGCAGCTATAATAGTACTCATATTAGTAGTGACAGTGCTGTTCTATAGGAAAAAGTGAGTTAAACACCACAAAACCCCTTTTCTTTTTTTTAAAAAAAACAAAAGTGTCTAAATTTCAAATGGGGCTGAGTGGGCTTTGGAAATGATTACCAACTTGCTCGTTGGGTTTTCATTCTATCTCTCCATTTTTCGCGTCCAGAGCCCCAGCAAACCCTCTTTATTCTTCGAAAAACCGCCTTTTTTGGTTTATCTCCAATCCAGAATTGCAGCGGGTTTGATCTGATTCCCGCCCAAGTGGGATATTTTTCCAGCGTTTTGACTTCTTTTGGTTATTAGTATGTTTCAAACAAGAATTAGCCGTTGGATAACACCTTATCTATCCTTTTTGGTGAATTCTTTAAAATGTATGTTCGTAATCTCAGAAAAAATTGACGCTTTTTGTACTCACGATAGGTGAGTGAGGCTTATTTGGAACTTGCAATCAATGTTGTGTTCACAAATCAAATGGAGAGAGAAATATGTATGAAAATTCTATAAAAAATCAGTGTTTTGGAAAAAACTTGGAGGTAAATAAATGAAGATCCAAAAGAGTCAATCGGTTTTAACAATGGCTTTGATTCTGATGTTGACGCTATCCTGCTTTGGCTTTCTTTTGTCAAGCATGCCGATAGCTAGTGCTCACACGCCTGGTTGGAAAGTTCCGCGGTTCGCATACATCTCGGCTTCGCCTAACCCCGCAGGAGTCAAGCAGGATGTGTTGATCGTCTTTTGGGTTAACACGGTCCCTCCGACTGCTGAAGGGGCGTATGGCGACAGATGGAACAACTACATGGTAACGGTAACTAAGCCAGATGGGACATCCCAGAGCCTTGGTCCTTTCACCTCAGATCCAGTAGGATCGGGCTATGCTCTTTACAATCCTGATCAGACTGGGACATACAAGCTTGTTTTTAGCTGTGGTGACCAAGTTGTCACGGGCAGAAATTCAGCTGGGCAGCTTTATCCGGGTAAGACTATTGACCAAATTAGCGGTGCAGTAAGCGTTAACGACACTTATCTAGCGGCTACGAGCGATCCGTTCTATCTTAATGTCACAACAAATAAAGTGCTCCCTTGGCAAGAAGCACCTTTGCCCACGAGTTATTGGCAACGTCCAGTAAGTAACATGAACCGTGGTTGGTCCTCGCTCCTTGGCAACTGGCTCGGTGGTTCAGCGCAAAGATTCGGTTCGACTACTAACTTCGCTTATGGTGCAGCAGTCAATACGCCGCACATTATGTGGTCTAAACCTATATGGGACGGAGGAATAATGGACAGCCGCTTCGGTGACATCGGTTATTACACAGGTTTGTCTTACGAAGGACTTGGGCTTACTCCGGCGCTAATTCTCAATGGCAGACTTTATTACAACGTGATGGCTCCGCCACGATATGGCTGGTGGTGCGTTGACCTCTACACTGGTGAGAAGCTTTACTTCCAAAACACGACTGGTCCATTGCAGATGAACCGAGCAGGTGACGGCAGCGGCTATTATACAACTGGAGCTCTGAGCTTTGGTCAAATCCTCAACTATGACTCACCAAACCAGCACGGAGGTATTCCATATCTTTGGGCAACAAACACTCCAGTTCAAGGCACGCAATTTCCTGCAAACACATGGTACATGTACGATGCATACACCGGAAATTACATCCTGAGCATTGCTAACTTAACCGCTTCCGGAACCCAAGTCTACGGAAAAGACGGCAGTATCCTTTATTACAACATGGTGGGTTCAGGCGCAAACAAACGTCTGACTATCTGGAATTCAACACGCGCAGTCGAAAGCTACTACTCAGACATTAACTTGCCAACGTACATCCGGAATCCATTCTGGGTTTGGAGAC
This sequence comes from Candidatus Bathyarchaeota archaeon, assembly GCA_963735905.1. GTDB lineage: Archaea > Thermoproteota > Bathyarchaeia > Bathyarchaeales > Bathycorpusculaceae > JADGNF01. The sequence goes on from CAVTMS010000015.1 coordinate 519,233, forward strand.
CAATACTCAACTCGACCATTAACGGGGCTCTCGGCTACTCTCTTAATGTCTCAATACCCAACGTGCAAGGAAGCATGCTTGCGATTCGTGAAGGAGACAAGATTGTCGGCGGAACTTCAGGCACCAATGACGGTACAGCTATAACCAAGGGAAACTTGTGGACTTTGAACATGGACCCATCCAAAGGGATAGTCGGATCGCTGATATCGAACATAACTTTCACTCCACCCTCATCAATCGGCAACACTACAATTTCGATGGGCACAGTTGACGTAGAAGATGACGTATTTGTTTTCTCGTGCACTCAGACTCGTCAATGGTATGGGTACAGCCTAAGCAGCGGCAATCTACTCTGGACATCACCGAGCATTGAATCATTTGACTTCTACGGAATGAGCAGCAACATCTACCGCGGGATGTTCTTTGCATATGGATACGGCGGAGTTTTGCATGCCTATAACATAACCACTGGAAAAGAGCTTTGGACATATACAGCCGCTAACGTTGGCTTTGAATCGCCATACGGCAACTACCCGATTTCAATGGGTGCAATTGCAGACAACAAGATCTATCTCTACTCAACTGAACACTCACCAACAATGCCGATGTGGCGAGGATCATACATACGCTGCATCGACGTCGCCACTGGTCACGAGGACTGGAAGATCGAATCATGGTCAACTGGAATAGCAATCGCAGACGGCTACCTAGTTAGCCTCAACCTATACGACAACCAAATCTACTGCTACGGACGCGGCCCAAGTGCAACCTCAGTTTCAGCAACACAGGGCATAGGAAACATTGTAACAATCCAAGGCTCCGTAACTGACTTGACCCATAAAGCAAGAATTTAGGCTCATCTCCAATTGCAACTCATAAACAAGGATTGGCTCGGCAATTCTTATTTTGGTCAGTTCTTTTTTTTGGGAAACTCATAAATGCTTGTAATGGTTTCAGAATATTCGAATATTTGAGGGGACAATTGTTGGAAAAATCGAAGCTTAGATAAAGCAGTGTTTGAGTTGCAGGCGCAGATTTGTAAGACTCTTGCTAATCCAACGCGGTTGATGATTATTCATAATTTGCGTGATGGGGAAAAGTCCGTGGGTGAGTTGGCTGCTATTCTTGGTTTGAGGCAGGCGAATCTTTCTCAGCACTTGACTATCATGAGGCAGACGCAGATTCTGAAAACTCGAAAACAGGGGTCAAGCATTTACTATAGTCTTGGCTAATCCGAAAATAAATAACGCGTGTGATATGGTTAGAGAGGTTCTTGTTCAGTTGCTTGATCAAAAGCAGCAGTTATCAAAATCTCTTGCTAATCAATAACATCCTATAATTTTCTTTAGCAAAGATCGCTCTTTTTGGAGACGCCGCAAAACTATAAATACGATACAATAGTATATTCATATAATCGAATATAATGAATTGAATGGAAAGTATGATTATGCCAGAAATGACTTTTGAAGGAAGCGCAGCATGGAAAACCGGACTAGAATGTTCCGTATCAGTTAAAGGAAAACAAATCGCAACCGTTAGTCCCCCACCCGAATTCGGAGGCAAAGCCGGATATTGCGTCCCCGAAGAAATCTTCGCAGCCTCGCTAGCATCATGCATAAACACAATATTCTTGCTCGTCGCAGGCAACTCCAAACTTGCCCTGAAAAATCTTGAAACCAAAGCACATTTGACCATGAGCATCGAGGGACTAGAGAAACTAATTTTCACAAACATCCACTTCGAAATGAACGTAGCCCTCGCAGATGATAACGAAAGAGACAGAAAGAAAGCCACAACCGTTTACGAAATGGCACAAAAAATCTGCCCCATCAGACAATCATGGGGAGAAAAAGTTCCAATAAGCTTCAAACTCAACTTCCTATAAGCAAACAGCCCGACAGGAGCGAAGTTGCCGCATGGATACAAAATTAGTCCCCCAAAAACCACTCATTGAAACCCTCTGCGCAATCCAGGGCGCCTTGGGTGAAGAAAATCAAAAAGTCTTCGCAAAGGCAAGCATGAACCTCGGTAAAACTTGGGGCACAAGCATCCCAAAAGCTAACAATCTGGAAGACTTGATGAGCAAGATCGCAACATACTTTCAAAACGATTTCCAATTAGCCAAAACGGTCACTTTTGCTAAGGTCGGTGAGGAATACATTTTGCAAGTCAGAGGGTGCTATGTCTGCCACGGCAAAATGGTCAAAGAAAAACACAACATTACCCCAGCATGCACAATTTCACTGTTCCCAGTAGGAGCGGTCGTTGAAAACCTAAAAATTAGAAACGCTCGCCTCAAAGAAATCCGAAAACCTGGCACGCCTGGCGATTGCGACTTAGTTTACGAAATTAAGTCCTAAATTGTCCAACTAAGCCAGGCAATATTTCTTTTCTTTATTCATTTTGAATAGTTTCATTTCCAGATGTTGCTCTATATTTCTTGGTTTGTATTTTTTTTGGATTAACCCTAAATACGATTATGAAGCAAAGAAGTATTGAAGGCGATATACTTGAAAGCCCTGAAATTGCCTCAAATGAACGATGCCGAAATAGATGCACTTGTGCAAGAGCAGTTTCTTTGTCGAATCGGTTTTAATGGAAAGAATTCTCCCTATATTGCACCTTTCCAATATGTGGTTCACGAAAATAATCTCTATTTCCACTTCACCGATTACGGAGATAAAATGGTGTTTTTCGAAGAAGGCAAACTGGTTTGCGTGGAAATCGAAAAATATACCCCTAACTTAAGCCAATACAGCTTTGTAGTTTATACAGGCAAACTTAAGTTAGTAAATAATTCTGAAGAAAGAAAAATGGTCATAGAAAAAATGGGCGAAGCCGGTTCGTCGTATTTGTCTTCGAATTTCTTAGCTGCTCATGGTTTCAAAGAGGGTTCCGAATGGGCTTCTTTTTCATCAGATCAGCCTTTACTCATAGTAAAACTAGAGAAGACTTCGAGAAAAGGTCTAAAATCTCCATAGCAACAACTTCAAAACCAAGAAGAAATGATATTGCAGGTGGAGAAGCTATCTTTTGCTTAATCATGAGGATGCGTAGCAATGCTTACCTCCAATAGTACTTTTCTTTAGTAGAAGTCGAAGTCTCCAACGGTGCCAAACTTTCAGGGAAAAGCTCAAAAACGTCTGCTGCTGCAAATACTCTTCTTTAAATCTAATTATCCACTCCTCTCAAAATATTCAAAAGAGCACTTAACGGCAGCAGTCCTTCTTAAACGGAAATAGTCGCATTGTATCACGCCCCTGGATAAGATTTATAGTGATTTTCGCTTCGATAATTTCCGGCTTGCGAGGTTTACGAATATTGATTTTTAGGCTCCAAAAACCGCTAGTTGTACCCTGAAAACAACGTCAATCACAAAGCTTATTCGCATTTTCATTACAATATGTAAACTGTTCTAACAATTGGTAGAACCTATCTAAGCCAACTAGGTGCCTCCAATGGCTTCCGATAACCACAATTACCATTGAAGGAGGTGAATAAATGAATTACAAAGAGAGACAAGAAATAATCGCTACATCCCCCATTTCCCTTGGTTACTTGAAACGTTTTAACATCGGCGCGGGCATTTTGCAGCTGATAAACGGGCTTATTATTTTGGCTTTAACTTTCACTTTGACTTGGCCAAAAGGAACAGACATTTACACTTTCTACCTCAAATTCCAACACATAGCTCCAACTTCTCCAGCATTTTTTGGAGCCCCAGACCCCCAAGTGCTTTTGACAGTTAATCATTTGGGTTTGCTTCTTGCCGCTTTCCCTTTGATATCAGCTTTCGCCCACTTCATGATAGCCTTTCCAAAGAACAACAGCTACAATGAGAATCTGAAAAAAGGAATGAATCCCTACCGCTGGTTCGAATACGCCTTCTCAAGTTCAATAATGATCTGGGTTATTTCGACTTTTGTCGGTATCTGGGATTTCTGGTCACTAGCAATGATATTTCTGCTTAACGCAATGATGATAATGTTCGGTTACCTCATGGAACTCGTAAACCAAAAAACGGAAAAAACAAACTGGTCCTCCTTCATCCTTGGCAGCATTTCAGGAGGTTTCCCCTGGGTAGTGCTATTCGCGTACTTTACTGCGGACATAATATCCAGCAAAAACAGCGTTCCCACATTCGTTTACCTGATATTCATTATATACCTGGTTCTGTTCATGAGCTTCGCAGGTAACATGGTTCTCCAATACAAAGGCACAGGACGCTGGAAAGACTACCTTTACGGCGAAAGAGCATACATAATTCTTAGCTTCGTAGCAAAAACAATGCTGGTCTGGCTGGTATTTGCTGGATTGTTCAGACCCTTCTAAGCTTGACTTCTCTTTTTCTTCTTATTTCTAATTGTTTTGCATTTGATATCTGTTAAATACCTATTAAGACAAACCTAATTTGCAAATTGTATGCATCTAAACTTAATAGAGAGAATCTTTAGAAGAACTATTAAATGAGCTTCATGGAGAGGAAATGTACGGCAACCGAAAAGAAGGAAACAAACCCCGGTGAAAGTGCAATAGATATCAAAGTTACCAAAAACGGTCCTTACATTGTTACTGGAAAAATTCCGTTATTTGAACAAATAATCGTCGTAGACAAGGAAGGTATTCCTGTTGAATGGGGAATGGGCAAGAAATTCCCTGAGAAAGAAAAGTGTGGGCTTTGCCGTTGTGGTGAATCCAAAAACAAGCCCTATTGCGACGGAACTCACGTGAAAATAAATTTTGATGGCACCGAAGAAACTATCGAACCTTACCTTAAACAAGCCAAAGTGATAGAAGGCCCAGAGCTCAAGCTCACAGATGCAGAAGACCTTTGTGCTTCAGCCAGGTTTTGTCATCGCGCAGGCGAAATCTGGAATCTTGTACCAAAATCAGATAATCCAGACTCAAGAAAAGCCGCAATTGAGGAGGCTTGCGATTGTCCGTCAGGTCGTTTGATTGTTTGGGACAAGAAAACTGGGCAGGAAATTGAGCCTAACTTGGAAAAATCAATTGGCTTAATTGAAGATCCGCAGCTAAATTGCAGTGGTCCGATTTGGGTTCGGGGTAAAATCCCAATCAAATCCGCAGATGGAAAAAGCTACGAAATACGCAACCGCGTTACTCTTTGTCGCTGCGGCAAATCAACCATTAAGCCATTTTGTGACAGCAGTCACTTTCCTGAGCATCAATACAAAGAATTGATGGCGCGAAAGTGAGTTTTCTCTGTACTCTTTTTTGTTGGTTTAGATAGGTAGATTTGTGCGAATTAGAATTCTGTTGTTCTCATGGTGGTTGCATATTTCGGAGAGTTAGTCTAGCTCTGCGTCCAATTTTTTCAGAAATGTGGAAAAGGGGATTTTGTTTATGTGCTGGGGATTGTAAGGAGTTTTTGTTCTTCTGATTATAGCCCAGTCCTTCGGCGACGCGGCGACCGTATTCGGGGTCTGCTTTAGAGAATATTTTTGTTTGTCGAACTTGAATTTCCTTGTTTGCGTTTTTGAGGTGTGAAACTATGTTGCTGATGAGGTGGTTTCGGTCTTCTTCTGTCATGACTTTTCGATAGAGTTCTCCGGGCTGGATGAAATCGTCGTTTGGATAGGCATATTTTTGCCGGGTTGCAATTCCGGAGACTTCAAGCATTGGTTCTGCAGCTCGAATGTTTGGTTCGGGTCCGTTGAAGCTGTTGGGGTAATAGTTAGCTGCGCGTCCTCCGTTTGAGTCAAACCGCATGAAACCGTCGCGTTGGTAATTCTTTATTTCTGCTTCTTTTGACCTGTTGACTGGGAGTAGGTGGTAGTTGGGTCCGAGGCGGTACCGGTGAGCGTCGTAGTATGCAAATAAGCGTCCTTGGAGCATTTTGTCTGGGGAGGCTGCGATGCCTGGTACGAAGTTTCCTGGGGAAAATGCGGCTTGTTCCACTTCTGCGAAGTAGTTTTCAGGGTTGCGGTTCAGCACCATTCGGCCTATTTCCATTGGCGGATAGTCACTATGAGGCCACACTTTCGTTACATCGAAAATATCAAATCGGTAAGTTTCTGCGTCTTCGGGGGGCATTACCTGAACTTGAAGGGTCCAAGATGGGTATTCGCCTCTGTGGATGGCGTTGTGGAGGTCGCGAGTGGCGTGATCAGGGTCAACTCCTTTCATGTGTTCTGCTTCTTGGCCAGTAAAGTTTTGTGCTCCTTGGTCTGTCTTGAAGTGGTATTTTATCCAGAAATAATCGCCTGCTTCGTTGTACCATTTGAACGTGTGGCTACCATACCCGTTCATGTGACGGTAAGACTTTGGAGTTCCCCTGTCCGAAAAGAGAATAGTCACTTGATGAAGAGACTCCGGCGTTAGAGAAAGGAAATCCCAGAACATATTGGCGTCCTTAAGATTGGTTTCAGGATTGCGTTTCTGTGTATGAATGAAATCTGGGAATTTCAAAGGGTCGCGGATAAAGAAGACAGGGGTATTATTGCCGACTATGTCATAATTTCCTTCTTTGGTGTAGAATTTTACTGCGAATCCTCGAGGATCACGCTCGGCGTCGGCGGATCCTTTCTCCCCTCCAACAGTGGAGAATCTGACGAAAACTTCGGTGCGCTTGCCAACTTCTGAAAGGAAATTTGCCTTCGTGTATTTTGTCACTTCATTAGTAACTTTGAAGTATCCCCATGCACCCGCGCCTTTGGCGTGCACAACGCGTTCAGGTATCCGCTCTCTATTAAAATGCGCCAGCTTTTCAATTAGGTGAACATCCTGCAATAAGACTGGACCGCGAGCCCCGGCAGTAACCGAGTTCTGATCATCTTCAACTTTCCGACCAAAATTCGTGGTTAAGTCCTTCTTTTTTTCACTCATAAAAAGTCCTCTAAGAATCGAAAGTATGATAGTTTATTTAAAGATTGACTTCTCAACTTTTAATACTGAAAGCGGATGTTTTCGCACTACATTAATTCAAAGAAGTTAGGCGATTTAGGGCGTTTCTTACTTTGATTCCTTAATTTCTATATTATCGCTAAAGATAGAATTCTGCTATCTTGCTCATGTTAGTCTTTCAAAGCACTTTTTGAATTTCTTTTATTGCATCTGAAAAGTCGGTTTTGCCGATCTTCACTCCTCTTTTTGAAACGTCTAGAACGCTATTGTATCCTTTGTCGGCAAGGGCTTTTGACAAGGCTTTGAATGTGCTGCCTTTTCCCAGCTTGTAAGTGCAGAACAGAATTGCTTTTTTGCCATCGGTTGTCGGCAAGCGTTCCGCAAAAGCCAAAGCCTCTTTTGAGGGTCTGAACCCTTCAACTGGTGTTCCAAGAATTACCATGTCGTAGTCTTCGACGACTGCAGGTTCTGAGGAATTTATGTCAAAGGCAGGAGCTTTTATTGCGTTGGCTATTGCCTCAGCCATGAATTTGGTGTTTCCTGTTCTTGAAAAGTACAGTATAACGGTTCGCATGGTTTGATACTTCGTTTTTCTCGCCTAATATAATCTTCGTTCAGAAAACTGATGTGGCAAATGTTCCTTCTTTCCTTTTGAGCGGGGGAAAAAACTTGAAAAAATCAATAACCTAATATTGCGTTCCTTGCTTTGACAAGGCAACAAACGTGTTGGGCAGTCAGTTTTGGAGTCATTGCCTTAACTTGGCGAGTTCAATCTCTTCCTAAGAGAATTAACGTTTGAAACTTCAGAAGGGAACAAACAGTTGAAAATTCGAGTACTAGGCGCAGCCAGAGAAGTAGGCGGTTCATGCATAGCAGTAGAGACTGAACAAAGCAAAGTCGCCTTAGATTACGGAATAAAACTCGACGATATGACAGATGAATATCCAAAGAATTTTGATGCCATAATTGTTAGCCATGCTCATCTGGATCACTCCGGAAGTCTTCTACGTTTGTCCAAATCCCGAAACAAGCAAGTTATTGTGGGTTCAAAAATTACACGCGACGTATCTGTTGAGCTTCTAAAAGACATGATGAAAATCCAGAAATTCAAAGGAAGCCGCGAAATATACGATGAATCCGTCGTGAACAAAGTCAAGGATTCTTGGATGGCCGCTGAATCGTTGAGTTTGCCTGGAATGAAAGTGGATTTATTTCCCGCAGGGCATGTTGCCGGAGCCAAGATGACAGGAATCCGATCAGAAGGAAAAACGATTCTATATACTGGAGATTTCTGTATTCATGACTCTGAGATTTTAGATGGATGCAACTTAGATGCACTTCCGAAAAACCCCGATGTTTTGATTTCAGAATCCACTTATGGAGGAAAAGTTAGACCGCCCCGAAGCGAGTCGATCAAAGAACTTTTTGCGAAATTGTCAGATGCGATGAAGAAGCGAAGAAACATCCTGATCCCAACATTTGCTTTTCACAGAAGTCAAGAAATGACCAAAAGAATCGATCAAGCCATGAGCAACGGGGCACTCCCAAAATATAACGCATACACAATATCAAATTTAGCACAAAAAATAACCAGCCAATTTAACTCGAACAAAAATCTGTTTTCAAAGGAAATTTCGCAGCAAGAACAGCCTTTTGTTTATTCAAATTTCAAGCAAGTCGAAAGAACAGAAGGATATTGAAGAACCAGCTGTTGTTGTTTGCACTCCAGGTTTTGGTCACGCAGGCGCAAGCTTAAGTCTCCTGACACAGTGGGCAGAAAGCGAAGACACTGTAGTCATCTTAACATCTGGATATCTGCCACCTGACAGCCCCCTAAAACTGGCCCAAGAAAAGAGGTTCTTTAGATTAGACGGAGAAAAAATCCCAGTTCAAGCAAAATTTGAACAAATTGAGCTTTCAGGCCACGCCGATCAAGCCGAAATTATTCAACTGATAGAGAAAATTAAACCCAAAAAGACACTTCTTGTTCATGGCGACATAGAACAAGCAGAAGCTCTTTCCACGGCAATTTCAGAAATGACTGAGGTTTGCATTCCAGAAAAAGCCGAAAGTATCAACATTTAACTGAGAAAAGCTTAATGACATAAGGTTCATTTTCCTAACTCAAGCCCACAAATAATTAGGCAGGTAACCACTTGTTTCTCTTGATTCTTACTGGCTAGCCAATTATTGTTGCCTATGATAACTTCAATGAATTTTTTCCATGGCAACGAGCTATATATTCCATGATGCACAGAGTATATTTGTCGGGAATCCTATAAGAAAGCGATAGCTAGTCTATAATGACCTGCTTTTTCAGGATAGTTCTGGCAATCAACAAATGGATGATCCAAATTGAATCAAAAAAGGCCATTGGCGATAATCGAGACTCTAGCTTTCCTTTCCGTAAAACACAATATTTACGTTGCAGAGCTCTTCGAAGCTTTGGTTTCAGCCAAAGAGCACGGAAAAACCAATTGCCAAGACCTAAGTGTTGAATATCGTGGCTGCATAAAGAGCGAATGCGTGTTCCTAATTACCAAATTTACATCGGTTATCGGTCAGTTTCGAGTACCTGAAGAATTTCTTCAGCGAAAAAACATTTGCTTTGAAAACTGGATGGACACTGACAAAATACGTAAACAAATAGGTCGACGACAAAACACCGGTCCTCGGCTCTGCACGCTAGTTCAGGACTTGAGGCATGGAATGAAAAAAGTCAACTTGGAAGCCGAGGTTCTCGAAACTGCAGTACCCTCTATTGTCTACACTCATTATGGAAACAGTGCGAAAGTAACAAATGTTTGGATTGCAGACGAAACTGGCAAAGTCAGATTGTGCCTTTGGAACGAACAATCAAACTCCGTTGCAGTAGGGGACATGGTGCAGATTAAAAACGCAACAGTTTCAACTTTCAAAGGTGAAAGACAGCTGCGCCTTGGAAAAACAGGAACCGTAACTGTGCTTCAAACCATCTCTAAAACTAACCAACAAGCAAAATAAATTAAAAAAATAATTTGCAAACTTTTGTGGGCTTTAACTAGCCCTTTTTCCAAACCAAAATTAGCGCTTAATTGGGAGCATATGCCCCTTATGCTTAACCATGCTATGCATTCTCAGATCTTCTGGATTTGGAAAGCAAGATTGGCATAGTCTGCACTTAAACGAGTCGTCCATTCTGTAATCAATCATCTGGTGCCTCAAGCATATGTCCTCAATTATTGCTTTGTAGCTTCGCCTGGTTTTTTGTTAGATGCGAAGACCTTTTTGGTTGTTTTCTTTCTTAGAACGCAATTAAGTCGTACGGACGATTTGCATCTTCTACAATTTTTGACTAATCCTGCTCTTAACATACACAATGTGGTTTACCTCTTGATGATTTATCGAAAAGAATCAGTTACTCGAAGCTCAATGCTCTGACTATAAGAGAAACTCTTCACTTAAAAGAGGGAACGTGGCGCTTATAAACGCATTTGCCAAAAAAACGCCTTTCAGATCTTGAAGAAAATTCTGCTTGAGATCAAATGCTCTTCACAAAATGCCTGAAAACTGCAATTTCTTAAAAAATGCCATACAAATCAAGATTTTGCTCCTGTCACGCCTATATAGCTGGCAACATATTCTTTAGTCATTAGAATTCTTTAGAGGAAGAGTCACTCGCTCAGGGCACGCTTACTTTTTCTCCGGATTATTCTGATCAGAAGATATCGGCGCATGAAGATGCTGCCGAATATGGGTGTTGAAAATGGGAAAAAGAAAAATTACAAATGAAGGAAAACAAGACCAAATGGTTTTGCCCTCCAAGAACGATGTATTGGGCATAGCTGTTAAGATGCTTGGCGCCGACAGAATAATGGTAAAGTGCCAAGACGGCAAAGAAAGACTTTGCAGAATTCGAGGAAAATTAAAGAGGCGCGTCTGGATAAGAGACGGCGATATCGTATTGGTTTCTCCTTGGGACTTCCAAACAGACACACGAGGAGACATATTCTGGCGATACAGAGCTAATCAGGCCACTTGGCTCAGAGAACGCAACTATCTAACAATCTAAAAAAGCTAAGGAGTCTACAAAAATAGTCATTCTAAAATGCCAAGAATGCGGCAACACCTTCAAAAACGAAAACGTAAAAGAAGGTGACACTGTGCACTGTCCCATCTGCGAGGCAGACTACACAATATCTATCACAGACGGAAAAATTAAGCTAGAATCGTATATTTACGAAAAAGAAGATTTTGGCGAATTGCTATCGTAGCATCGCCGGATTATTTTTAATATTGAAAAGGTTTCTATATTTTTTGGACGCCTATTTTTGTTCTTAAGACTTCAAAGCCTTGCTTTTCTATAGCGACTGCGACTTTTTCCTGCAATTCATTTGTGGGAGTTAGCGCTGCCATGCATCCTCCGCCTCCTCCACCAGTGAGTTTTGCACCAAATGCGCCCTCTTTTCTGGCTATGTCTACGAGGAAATCAAGTTCTTTGCTTGAGACTTCGATCTCTTGGAGCAATGCATGGTTTTCGTTCATGAGTTCGCCCACTTTCTTTAGATCGTATTGAGCGAGTGCTTTTTTGCCTTCAATGGCGAGTTGTTCTGCGCGTTTGAAGATCGGATCGTATTTTTTTGGATTGATTTGTTTACGCATTGCAACACCTTCCACCATTGCTTTAGTGTTTGCCGTCTTTCCTGTGCTGCCGATGACAACTTCAACAGGTCTTTCAATGCTCAGTTTGATGATATTGTCTGGTCCACCTAAGGTGTTCTTTTGGAAATACATTAAACCCCCGTAAGTTGCTGCTGTGTTATCAATTCCTGAAGGAGTTCCTGCGTAGGCTTTTTCTCCTTCATAAGAAGTCTCGTTAATTTTGTTGTCCGGAAACATAAGGTTGAATTCCTCTGAGATTGCCCTTGCAATTGCAACGCAACTCGCTGCAGAAGCACCTAGACCACTAAAACCTGGCAAGTTGCCACCCAGCCAAATGCTCATGGGGGTTGATTCTGACATGCCCATAGATTTGAGCATCCTGCTGATGGACTCTATTTGTTGAAGTTTCTTTGATTCAGCATAGCCCTTAGAGCCTTTGCGTTCATCGTTAATCTTAATTCCTTCGCGAATTTTTTTTACTTCTGCATCTGTTGAGGAATCAATCGCGGAGACAATTCCTGGTACACCATGAACCACGAAGTGTTCTCCAAACAAAATTACTTTCCCGAATCCAGAACCTTTTCCCATTTAATGCACCTTGGCAAGATTAGGACTAACTAATTAAATAAAAATGTTCTTTATCGATGAAGAATTGGGGTGATATAACCGTCTATTTTAGTCTCTTCATGCAGTGTGGACAGACGTTCATGTCTTCCCTAACCGTTTGTTTGCAATGTCGGCAGATTTTCGTAGCATATGATTGTTGGGCGCGGGAGCTCGTTGACTGATTGTATTTGGGGGCAACAGTCGGTCTGTTTGGCACCTGTGGCCTGATACTTCCAGGCTGATTATATCGAATTGCCTCTGTAGGTCTCATTGAAAATTGATGGCTGTATCTGTCAGGTTGACCATAAGATGTGGTTACAGTGGGCTTTTTTGACGGTGTTTGCATTTTCGGATCGTAAATCGGGTGTTCCTCTTCAAAAACCATTTCTTGGCTACCCCGTCTTCTATACACAAAAGCAATCGGAACTATGAACGCTATCGCGGCAGCAGCCAAAACTAAACCAATTGTCAAAGGCGACCAAAATCCTCCTTTAGCAGCTGTTTGAGTTTGACCTGGTTTGTTGGTAGGATACTGCCCAGTTGTTACAGAAGAAAATGCTGAAGGTACAGTGAACATTGCAGTATCATATGTGCCACCAGATCCTACAGCTTTGATTGTATGAGCACCCGTTGTTGTTGACGGAACGGTAAATGTGGCGTGTATCTTTCCAGACGAATCAGCTGAGACCGTTACCATGTTTGTGTCATCAAAGTTGATCCCTACTGAGACTCCTATAGAGAAACCTTGTCCATCAACAGTCAAGGATGTACCTGCTGAACCTTGGGTAGGACTCAAACCAATAGAGGCTGAAGGAAACGTCTGAGTTCCTTTTGATGAGCCCACAGTGAAGGTTGCTTGAGCTATGCTGTCTCCAGGTGCAGTAGCTGTGACTGTGTAGACACCTGGGGAGACGTAGGGCACGGTGAATGATGAGGTTACTCTGCCAAACATTCCAGTGTAGGCATTCGAGACCGTTGTTGAGCCAAAGGTGATGCTTACTGAACCTGTTTTGAAACCTAGTCCGTACACTGTAACTGGTGTGCCTGGAGGACCTTGCGTTGGGTTGAGCTGCAAAAACTCGTCATTTGCTTTTGCACCAGGAATAGCTGCGGCTATGAGAGTTAAGATTGTCAAAACCAGAAGAACAAGGCTTGCTTTGGCTAACGTGCTCTTCGAAACCCCCAAATGATCATTCAACAATAACGCGTCCTTGTAATTGGTGGAGTTTCTGCAGATATAACACTTTTGCGAGAAAACGTTTTTAGAGCGAAAAATGCATCGCGATCAAAAGTTGAAGCAAATTTGCCGTTTACAAAATGCTTTAGTTGAATTCTGGTTCTAAAATAGAAGCAACTTTCTACTTCAAATCAGATTATATCAGTAAGCAGAATGGGGCATATTTTGTGGAATTATTTTATGTATATTGAAACTTTAACTGTTTTGTGAAGCAATTGATACATGTGGGTAGTTTAATATTAAAAATCTATTCTTTTGGATGTAACCCTAATATATGGGGCAAAGTACTCTAGATTAGCGGTTAGAATTATTTAGGGGAAGAGTTGGATCGGCTTTTCATAACGTGCTTTCCTTTTCTCTCCAGACTATTCTGATTAGCACCTTTGATGAAGCTGAGTAAAATGGGCATAGAAGAAATGAAAATTGAAGATAGAGCAGAATTTATCATCGCAGTAAGAGATTACAAGTGTGAAAAAAGGGAGAAGTGGACTGACGGCGTTGATTACACTGCCTCAGACAAGACCTCCGGTCAAAACGTTCTCTTACGTTCCATTGAACCCCAACATAAAAGCACCTTCGTCAGTGTCGACGATGTTCGGAATATGATGAAAACCATGAAACGTAAACGTTGCGCCTCAGGCGTTCTTGTTGGCAACAAATTCACTGACGCCGCCTCTCAAGAGATGGTAAAAAACAATATTCAACAAGTTTCAGATTCATACATGCCGCCTGTGACACCAGAAAAAATCATACTTACTATTAACGGGTGTACAGATAGCTTATGCAGAAAGAAATGCGGCAAGACACCTTTAAAAGAATCCGAATGTAAAGGGCGTCTAAAAGACAGCCTTTGTCCCGTCAAATCAATCAGCGATGATGCAACATTCCATTTTGAACGTGGCTGGCTAGATCTCATGAAAAACGACTTACGACAACTGTTGACTCTAGACAAATCAATCAAAGGATGATGACAACAATGAATTTGTACGCTTTAGCTTTCGCAATAACTATATTTATTGTAATGATTGTCTTCGGCAACTATCTGGTAAAGAGCTTCTTTAGATCATACACTCGTGACCCAAACTCAGCCAAACGATCAAGCTACATGATGTCACTGATATCCCGGATTATGCTTTTCTAAAGAATTCGAAACCGGATCTATTCCTTTAATTTTCTTTCTAATTGGTCAGTTTCCAACGGTTTATATTTCTAATCAGAGTATTCTATTTTACGAGTGTTTTATCCTGCTTTTGCAATCGGTTGATTGCATTTTTCCAAGAGCTTATAGTTGAATATTCGGAAAACGGAAAGTTGACACTCGAACTAAAATGTAAAATGGTGGTGAAAATACGATATGGTTGACCTGAAAGTGACTGTCCCAGCAAAATGGGAACAATACCTGAAATCTCTCGCAGAAGAGCACCGAGTAGATCTAAACGCAATTATAATTGAACTATGCGAATGGTCATTCTCCAATTCTGAAGGCAAAAAGCAGTTTGAAGACTGGTTAGACGATGCCTACCCCCTAAAAGGAAAAAATGAAGACAAAGCCAGCGCCGCAGGGGACGAAGCCTCAATGAAAGAAGAAGAAGACGATGAAGAATCAGACGCTGAAGTCCATCAACACAGAGGATAAGACAGGAGAAATATCGAAATGAGTGAGAATGCAAGAATTAGTGCGCATTTTCTCATTACATATTTTATTATTTTTTAGTTAATTTTGATGTTGTCTCGCTGGATCCGAAATTAGAGCCGAATAGGCGAAAACCAGCTAAGCAAACCCAAATGTATTGGAATCGGAAAACGTCCGCAAAGTTTAATCCTTCAATTTTCTCTAATAGATTAGATGAGGTGTTTTAAGCATGAGTTATTCTAGAAGACAAGGTGGCAGTTACGAAGGAAGGCAAGGTCATGGCAAAGGCTTCAAACGGTGCCCGATAGAATTAGGCGAAGAAATAGAAGTTGACATTACTGAATTGAGCCCAAGAGGCGAAGGCATGGCAAAGGTTCAAGGTTTTGTTGTACACGTCCCCAAGACGAAACCGGGCGATCATGTAAAAATAAAGATCACCAAAATAGGTGAAAAAGCAGCAACCGCAGAAATAATATAATGGAAACGCATTTGCGATTGAGCTATTTAGTGGCCAATTTTCTTTGAAAGGGAACTATGGCAAAAGAATAACAGGTATCCCAGTTAGTCAATTTTTCTTGCTACAAAATGGTACCTAAGACCAAGAAACATTGGTTGATATAGTTCGTTTCACTAAAAATGGGGTTGTTAGCCATTTAGAAAGTTCCAAATAGAGGTTCGCTTGATTTCTAAATGTTGTTGCTGAATGGCTGGAAGACATAAGCTTACATTGTTGCTTCTGGGCATAGCTGCCTCTTTTTCGGTCATATTAGGTCTTCTAAAAATCTACTCACACTATAATTCGATTTGGAGATTTGGTTATCTCGATTATGTTGTTGCAATAGGCGCAATAATTGGCGGTTTTTTTCTCTTCGCACCGGAAAGGTCGAAGGTTGTTTTAACAACAAATTTCACCGTCATAATTTTTGAAGCATACAAATTACTAATTGATTACCATGACTTCCATGACGTTCTCCTTTGCGGTATTGCAATTGTTTGCCTATCCATTCCAATTATTCGACGTTGACTGTCCCATCCCAATCAAGCTTAATTTTATTATTTTTTCTGAAAAAATCCAGGTGAAACTTTTCCGGGAAGGCTTATATCTTTCTGCTCTCCAAAAGAGATTCGGGGATTCAAAATGACTCCTAACGTAGAATCAGAATCGAAAAAAGGAATGGCTAACGGTGCAGGAATTGGAATTGCAATAGGCGCCGGAATAGGTCTTATTTTTGGTATACTAACTGATAATATCGGAATTGCTGTTGGAATTGGAGCAGCGCTTGGACTAGTCTTCGGCTCAATCTTCACGTACAAAATAGTGGAAAAAAAAGGCAAACCGGCGAAATAAACGCGAAGCAAAACTTTCGATTCTAAGAATTTTTTTGGTTAACATATTGACAAGAAAACCTATGCAAAGAGACACCCTATTGTATTTCTTTTCTTTGGTTAGGATTTCTTGACTAAAGAAAATTTGAGCCACTTTTTCTGGTCAAGATTTCTTGACTTAGATTTATAGGTTATTGCGCAGGGGTTATCTAATAGTTGCACCCATAAGGAAGCCTGAGTGAAGGGGAATGTCTGATTCCGAAGACGAAATATACTCGACGATGTTCAGCTCTTCTGAAACATCCCGCGCGCCGCAAGATCCTACGTATGCTTTCGGAAAAACCCATGACATTCTCACATCTTCTCGAGGCTCTTGACATCTCTAGTTCACACTTAACTTATCATCTCGACAGTCTTGGGGTTCTCGTTTCCAAAATGGATGACGGAAAGTACAGGCTGTCAAGTTTTGGGGAAGCTTCTGTTAACACAATGAAAGGAGTAGAAGAAGTTCCAGCAACGAGGTCAAAACGTCTTTCTTCTTTACCTCTTAAATGGAAATCTCTCGTCGCCTTACTCATCATTGGAGTAGTGTTTCTGGCAAGCTTTTCCGCAATCCAGTACAACTCTTTTAACCAAATCTCAAAGAACCAGCAACTCTTACAGGATAATCTTGAAAAAGCAAACGCGCAAAATCGTCAACTATTATCTTGGGGCACTGGCTCTGATAAAGCGATTTCTTTCATTCGCAACGTTGCTCAAATCGACATTACACAATATCAAATAACTTTGCTAAGTGATGCTATTCAATACCGTTCGGACTTGGGTGGCGTCCTTGAAGAAGTAATGAAATTTACCCTCTTCAACAACGAAAGCCAAATTGACATCACGTTAAGATTTAGGAATAACCACTTTTCAAAATACCAGCTCAACATAGACGAAGGCTCAGTGCTTTACAATCAGCCACAAACAACCGACACCTTGGCAGCAACCAAAAATCTCCTTGAAAGATACAAAACTTACGCAGGCGATGCCTACTTGAACGATATGAGTACTCTGATGGCAAACGTAAATGGGTTGAGCAGCAATGGAACTATCTTTAACCACATAAGGCTGCAAGTTTCGGCTTCTGACACTTCTTCGCAAGTCTTTCTAATGTACACAGAAAATGGTGTCGACTTCTCTGGTAAGAGTCTATGGTTAGTGTTTGATAACAACATCCTCACTCAGCTGACTGACGGATGGTTCCTGCTCACAGCCGGAAGCACCACAGTAAACATTTCACAAGATCAAGCGGTACAAATCGCAAAAGATTACTTGAAAAACTACTCATGGAACGCTAACGGCACTGAAGTCTCCAACGTAACCGTGTTGGAAACTCCGTTATCAATTCAGTTTTCACCACATCCAAGGGACCAATTCCTTACCCTAATTCCTTACTGGTACGTGACGTTATATCTTGACAAAGTCTACCCGGACGGAGTAAACCGCATCGCCGTCGGAGTTTGGGCAGACACTGGACAGGTTGCCAACGTCCAAAGACTCACAGGATAGAAAAACCCACTTAAGTTACAAACCAAGAACTAGTTGATTTTCAAAGAAAACGCTGTTTTCAATAACAAAATTAAATTCATTCAATTTCAAAAAAAAGAAAAAGGGATAGGTTTGTTTTGTTGATTTTACTTTCGCTTTCGGAGAATTAGTGCTGCTGCTGCGGCAACGATAATCATGACTGCTGCGCCGATTGCGACATAGGTTGTTGTTGATCCTGCACTGTTGGGTGGAATGACGTTTGCGCTAGGTGATACTGAAGTTGTTTGAGCTGGTGTTGTTGGCGTTTGGGTAGGTACTGTATTTTGAGTTGGTGCTGGTGTGACTATGGCGGCTGCTGGTGCTGGGTCAACCCCGAAAGCTGTTACTGCGTGTGAAGGATAGTACGAGTTAGATCCTTCGAATGTTGCAGTCACTGTGTATTTGCCGTCCACTGGTGGTTTCCACATTGTGCTGTATAAGCCGTCTTTGTCGCTGGTGACAGTGCCTATGTCTTGGAAGTTTCCGTTTGGATCAATTGCGGTGATGTGTACTTTGACTCCGACTGCGTTGCTTGGCATTGCTTGCTGCGCATAGAGGTATTCCATCCAGCCTTGCATATTGGCGTCAGAAATTGCTGGGGTATCTAATGCTCCTGGTGATTGATCGGTAATTGTTCCCTTAATGAGAACGCTTGATCCGCGGTTCGAGATTTCAGGTGATGCTGTAACTGTGGTTGCGCTTGGTCCTTTGCCATAACAATATAGTTGGTTGTCGTACAGGTTGAGTCCTACTGCGAAACCGTCTGCGACGACTGCGCTTCCGTAGTGGAGTACTTTCCAGAGTTCTGCGCCGTTTGATGCGTTAATGCAGCGTAGGTATGAGCCTCTCCAATTTGGATTTGTGCGCCATAGTGGGCTTGAGTAGATGAAGATTTTTCCGTCTGAGATGCAGGCTAGTTGAGCTGGGTAGTCGCCGTATGGGGATTCGTAGCCGATTTGGGTTGGTGTGTAGGTCCAAAGTAGTTTACCTGTGGTGATGTTATAGCTGTAGACTGAGCCGCCGCAGAGATAGGTGGATACGATGAGCATTCCTTGGTAGATGTTTGTTGGCATTCCGTAGTATTTCATTGGGTCTTCAGGTGCTGTTGGGCCCCAGATTTGTGCTCCTGTTGTTAGGCTGTAGCCCCAGAGTTGTTTTGTTTGTACACATGAGTATGTGAATACTCCGTCTTCAGGATCTACTGTTCCCATGCTGACGGTTATGTTGCCTGCTGACGATGGTGGTGTAAAGGTTATGTTCCATAGAAGAGTTGGAACGACTTTACCGGTACTGTCTGGTTTAAGGTTCAAAGCCCATAGCTGTCCTTTAGTGACTCCGTTTTCGTTGTTGCTCCCTGCGGTTCCTCCGATGACATACAAGTCTTCACGTACTGCACGAATAGTTCCCGCTCCAGCCATGTTAGGTATTGAGGCGTTTAGCGAGAATCCATGGCTGCCATCAAAGGTGTAGTTTAGGTAAGGTCTCCAACTGTTGTAGTTGTTGCCTGGGAAGCCAGAATAGTCTCCGTTTTGGTACATTTGTTGTGTTCCATGCCACCAAATGGCTTGTGTTGTGTTCCAGCATTGTATGTAATATTTTGGTGCGGCAGTAGTTCCTGCGTTGACCATGTTGTATCGTAGTATGCTTCCGTCTTTACCGTAAACTGCGGTTCCAACGGAGGACACGTTTGCTATGCTGCAGATGAAATTGTTAGTGTATGCGTCGTACATTAGCCATGTATTTGGTGTTGCAGCGGTTGTGCTCCACAAGTATGGGTAACCACCCATTTGGTTAGGCAACTCAATGTCGATTATTTGGGCAAAGGCAAGTGATTGTTGTGATACGCTTCCGTGGGCGTCAAAGCCGCCTCCAGATCCTGAAACTGGTCCTGTGGTGTTATAGAATAACAGTTGCTTGCCTGTGTAAAGGTCTAGGACGTAGTAACCTTCTCTCATCTCAGCGTTTGGTGAATTATAGTATATTTTGCCGTTCAAGATAATCGGGCTTAAGCTGATGCCTTCGTAATGTGAGGTAGTATAGCCGAGGTTGCCGAATCGTGCATCCATTAGGCCTCCAAAAACAGCAGGTGTTCTCCACATTACGTGGGGGCTGTTAGGGGCTGTGCCATAAGCGAAGCTGGTTGTTGGACCATTGATTTGTGCTGCTCCGCCAAGCCAGTTGCCCGCAATAGACCACCAGTTGATGTTTGCGCTGTTTATGGGGCGTGTCCAGAATTGTGTTGGCAGTGGCGCCTCAGGCCATAGTTGAAGGGGAGCTTGAGTTACGTTGAATGTAATTGGGTCGCTTTGGCTGGGCGTATAGGTATCGTTCATGGCTGCATATCCAGAGCTTGATGGTCCCCAGTTTGGTGGGAATCCGTTGGGCTGGCAGTTTATTGTTTTGCCTGGGAACTTAGCCACAACTGTGTATGTGCCAACTAATGTGGGTGTGTAGAAGGTGTATCCTCCGCCTACTGGATCGGATATGTAGGGTCCTAGGGTTTCTTTGGATCCGTCAGGTTTAGTAACGTCTAAAGTGAAGCTCCATCTGTCACCGTATGCTCCGCTTGCCGTAGGTGGGGGTGAGACTCCTAGCCAGAAGATGAGTTTCTCCTGTTGATTGACGCCTATTATATGATTGTATGGTACAATGTAGGTCCATGTCGGATAGTTCCATGCAGGTGTATGTGCGGTAGTTGTTGGTATGAAGATCGAAAACGCAGATATGGTCAGCAAAATAATTAATGCAGCTGCAAAAGCTGCTCGTTTGGTTTGGGTTATAGGGTTTTTGCTAAAGAATTTCAAATTTGTTTTCTCTCTCCTAAATTTTCGCTGGTTCGCTATTTGTTCTGATTCTGTATATAATAATTGCCTAATTAGATGAAAAATAGGCTTTTAGAGATCACTTAGACGAAAAAAAATTTCGAAGTACCAGAATATAACGTTAGGAGACCAAAATTTGGTCTAAGTCGACATTTTATTTTCTTTTGAGCCAAAGTAAAAGACCCGCAATTATTGTTGCAAAAGCGGCAGCCGATAGTGCAATTAACACTATATTGGTAGCAAGGTAGTAGGTAGTTCCCGGCTGGAAGGGCTTTGAAGTCGTCGTGAAACTCCATTGTACAGGAAGAGTCATAACGGTGACTGATACATTGTAAGAAGTTGCCGTTTCTAGTAATTTGTCAGGATGGAAAGTAGTCCGGTACGTTAAGGGTCCTGTGCTTTCGCTCGTAACGCTCGCAAAATTTACCTTTGGTATTACTTGTAAATCGTTTAATGATGCTGAAGCTAACGCTTCTACTGTGATTGTAGTATCAAGAGAAACCTCTGTTGAGTTCGGAGGCGGACCCACTGAAAAGTCCATTCCATTAATTGAAATAGCATAGCTTGAAGGAGTTGAGTAAGCCGACTGCGTGAGATCAATTGTCAAAAACGCAACAAAGAAGGTGGCTGAAAAAACCAATGCAAGACGCACAACAATATACTGATTTTTGGAAAGGTTCATTCCAGATACTCCAAATACTCTTGACTCTTCAACTTATTCTTATGCCATTTCTTCAGCGGCACTTTCCAGATTCTCCCGAATGCAAACGCGAAACTAACATTCACCAAGTTTTTCCAAATAATCCAAAAACTCCCTCAGCTCATGCTCATTCATATGGCTAATCGAGTTACGCTTTGTTTTGATGTATTTGCGTAAGGAGGTTAGGCAGTCCTTAGCTTGGACGTTTCTTTTGACGGTTTGAATTTGGTCGCGTTCAATTTTTATTCTATAAAGAGTTGCAATGAAAGTCGCCAGGACAACCAAAGTGTTGGTTATTATGACTATTAGCGTGTAATCCAAAGGAAGCCCTCAAAGATATTCTCCAGTGGATCCGTTATTTAGTTTGCCTTAAGCCACTTAAGGTGGTGGTGCAAAAACACGCATCGTAAAGTTGCCGTCGTTGATGTCTTTTTGATAGCTAACCGAGTCGACTCCTCCTGAACTCGACCTTACCAAGAAATTCGCGCCATTTTGTTTAAATGAAAGGTATATGTAAAAATCCGAAACATTGTTATCAATTATGAACCACATTTGCCTGCTTTGCGTCTCGCCTGACTTCAAGGTAAAAGTGAATCTCACGGTTCGGTTATCAATAAGATTGTAAGGCAAGCTGGTTTTTTGCGAAAAATGAGCATTTGTAAACGCAAGCTCAAGATCAAAAGTCCCCGTCAAACGCCCTGTGTTCTCACAATACATCGTCAAATAATTGTCCTCTGTCGCAGTAGTGTCAGGCGCAACAAACCAATAACTGATAGAAGCCTCAGAGGACCATACCGCATAGAAACCAGCAATTACGGCCACGACGACCAAAAGAGCGACAGCAATTTTCTTCCAATGTCTCCTCAATGCATGCAAGAACGCCAAAGCCACCAAAACAATCCCAATCACGATGAACGCGAGAAGCGACATTAATTGTAGTCGGCGGCGCCGCGCTTAGGGGAAGCAATTGAAAGAATTCATTGTCAATAGAACCCTTCGCTTCAACAAAAGAACATGACGATGACAAAACTGCGAGTATGGTGAATGTTACAGCCGAAAGAGTCGATACTCTTCTACCGTTTAAAACCTTTGACACCGCCTACAGTTTACTTACGTCTTTTTTCTATTTAATACTGCATATTAGAACCCCAACCCCTTCAAAACGAACCGAAAAGAACCCAGAAAAGCCCCAAAAAGCAAGCCCTAATTTACCTTAAAACACATGAAACGCCAAATTTATCACGCCGAAACCTAAAATAACAACTCAAAAGTTAACTTAGCCACTTGAGGAAAACACGTGTCATCAATTATTGAAGACCTCATCGCCAGAAAAATCTTCAACAACAGAGGAGAAGAAACCATCGAGGTCGACGTGGTAACAACCGCAGGCTTCGGAAGAGCCGCAGCTCCAGCAGGCAAAAGCCGGGGAAAAGCCGAAGTCGTCTATTACCCAACAGGCGGAGTAGAAACAGCCATAAAGAAAGTCGAAGAACTCATTGCTCCAGAACTTGCTGGATTAAACGCAGATTACCAAGAGGAAATCGACAACACCCTCCACGAAATTGATGGCACAACAAACTTCAAAGTAATAGGCGGAAACACCGCTTTTGCTGTTTCCTTCGCAAACGCGGAAGCTGCAGCCAACTCCCACAGCCTCCTACTATTCCAATTCTTAGGCGGAAGCAACGCAACTACACTTCCTTACCCACTAGGCAATTGCATATCCGGCGGACAACACGCTTTACGAGGAAAAAGTCCCGACATCCAAGAATTTCTCGCGTTACCTTTTGGCGCAGAAACCTTCCTCGAAGCAGCAACCGCCAACGCTCAAATTCACAAAAAAATCGGCGATGCCCTCAAGAAGAAAGACAAAACCTTCACAGCAGGCAAAAGCGACGAAGGCGCATGGATAGCAAGCATAGACGGAACCGACGCCTTCGAAATTATAGCAAAAGCCTGCGAAGAAGTCGGCAACGAACTAGACTTCGAATGCGGCTTCGGCGTAGACATGGCGTCATCCTCACTCTGGAACGAAAAGAAACAAGTCTACGACTACGCAAACGAAGACAAACAACGCGACACAGGCGAACAACTCGAGTACGTCAAAGAAATCATTGAAAAGTATCATCTCACATATGTAGAAGATCCATTCCACGAAGAAGACTTCAAGAGCTTCGCCGAACTTACAAAACAAACCAAAGACTGCATGATTTGCGGCGACGACTTGTTCACAACAAACAATGACCGCCTAAGCCAAGGCATAAAAATAGGCGCAGGAAACTCCATAATAATTAAGGTCAACCAAATAGGCACATTAACCGACGCACTCGAAACCGTAATGACCGCCCAAAGAAGCGGTTACTCGTGCGTAATGTCCCATCGTAGCGGCGATACAACTGATTGGCACATCGCTCATCTGGCAGTAGCATTCGGATGCCCAGTTATCAAAACAGGAATAGTTGAAGGCGCCAGAATCGCCAAAATCAACGAATTACTTCGAATTGAACAATTCTTGGGTAATCGAGCCAGAATGGCTGATCTAAACATCTAAGTAACTAGAAGGAATAAAAAATGGAAGACGAAATAAAACAAAATCCAGAACCTGAAACTGAGTCCGAAGAGGCTCAGGACGTTAAGGTTGTGGAAGTAGAAAACGAAACGGAAGACCAAACCGAAACACCACAAACCGCACAACCCCAACAAACAGGTCCACCAGCAGAGGGAGAAGAACTCCTACTGCCAAGAGACACACTGTTGTCAGCGGGTATCCACATCGGGACAAGAATGAAAACCCACGATATGGAACCATTCATCTACCGAGTAAGACCAGATGGATTATTCGTACTAGACGTGAAGAAAACCGATGACCGCATCAGAGTCGCCGGCAAATTCCTCGCCCGATACGAACCATCAAAAGTTGCGGTTGCAGCCACAAGACTGTACGCTCACGAACCAGTAAAACAATTCTGCAAACTAACAGGCGCAATGCCTCTAACCGGCAGATTCATCCCAGGCATGCTAAGCAACCCACTTTACCCAAACCGTGTTGACCCAGAAATAATCCTCGTTTCTGATCCACGCGCAGACGCCCAAGCAGTCAAAGAAGCCTCAGTCGCAGGCATTCCAATAGTAGCATTGTGCAGCACCGACAACGAATTCGCAGGAGTAGACTACGTTATCCCAACTAACAACAAAGGCAGACGCGCACTAGCAGTCATCTTCTGGCTCCTCGCAAGACAGGTTCTTCGCGAACGCGGCGAAATCCCAGCAGATCAAAACCCGAAAGCCACAATAGAAGACTTCGAAGCTAAAATCAGCCGAGAGGACGAAGAAGAAGGATAAACCATGGCACAAGTCCGGCGTGCAGTCGTAGCAGGAAGCTTCTACGAAGGCAATGCCGAAGCACTTCGTGCGCAGGTTGAATCCTGCTTTCTCCACAAGTTTGGTCCACAAAAACTTCCCACAATCGATCCAAACGGTCCCAGACAAATTCTTGGACTTATTTGCCCGCACGCAGGCTACATCTACAGTGGCGCTGTAGCGGCAAACGCCTTTTTCTCTTTAGCAAATGATGGGAAACCAAAAACATTCGTCATTCTTGGTCCAAATCACACTGGTTACGGCACTGGACTATCCGCAATGAACGAAGGCACTTGGCGAACTCCTCTGGGCGACGTGGAAATCGACACAGAACTTGCCAATGCCATTGCTCAAGAAACAAACATCTTAGACATGGACGAAGTCGCCCACAAACACGAACACTCAATTGAAGTTCAACTTCCTTTTCTCCAATACATCTATGGAAAAGACTTCAAATTTGTCCCAATATGCTTCTTAATGCAAGATTTGGAATCCGCAACGGAAATCGGAAGAGCACTTGCAGAAACATTAGCAAACAAAAACGCTGTTGTAATCGCTTCATCAGACTTTACCCACTACGAATCCCAGGCGAGCGTAAACCGCAAAGATGCGGACGCACTCAAGGCCATAGAAGCTCTAGACGCGAAACAGTTCTACCAGATTCTAGAAACACAAAACGTTAGCGCCTGCGGATACGCTCCGATAGCAGCTCTCATGACTTACGCGAAAGCTTCTGGAGCATCAAAAGCCGAGATCCTAAGCCACAAAACCAGCGGAGACATCACCGGCGACAAAACAAGCGTAGTTGGCTACGCGGCAGCAGTTATAAAAAAGTCTTGACCCATTGTTGTCAAAAGTAGGTTTTGTTTTCTTAAAAGAAAGAGATTGAATTTTGCGTGAAAGGTTTCGGCTTATTTAACTGCGAATGAAGCGCAAAGTTCTTCCACTGTCCGGTTCAGCGTCAACTCAGCAATGTCTTGTGCATAATCGAGTATTCGTCTCGAGCTATCTAAGACGAGTCTCAAAATTGCGCTTATGTTTGGATCCATTTTCTTGCTGCTCATGAGTCGAATGAGGTCGTTCTCCAGTTTAACGTATCCTTGACGTTTTGGAATTAGAGCTTCTGCATCGTTGTAGTCGCGTTTGAACATTGCTCTAGTTGCATCCTCGAACAGTTGGTATGCGAGGGTGTTGTAGTTGATTATCTGTGAGTAAACTTCTTCATCCATTGGTTCTTTGATGAAAAGTATTTGGTCGTCGACGAGTTTTTGGACAGTGGAGAGGTTGTTCATTATGTTTATGGCGTTTTCACCTATGTCTTTGATGTCGTTGACAATAATTCTGTATAGGAGGAATTCTTTGGGTGTTCGAAAGCCCAATTCCCGGTACATGTTGTGTTCTATGCCAAATTTTAGTTGACGTACAATGTACAATCCGAGTCTGTTGGAATCATGCTGGGCATTGACTATGTTCTGGAAAAGCTCTTTGTTCCCCCCTTTCAGACGCCAGATATAACGTCTCTGTGAGCAGCAAGAGCCACAATTACCATGCGCCTAACAGCTTTTTCGATGGGAAACTCTGAGTGTTTCACCAGGATTTGCAGCGTTACTTCATCGGGTGTTTCGTCGATAATTTCAGATCCTAAGAAAGTTTGTTTGGCAAAATTTTTGACTTCTGTTTTGCATTTGGATATGTCTTTGGCGCCCCGGAAGTGAACACGTATTATGTCTGCGCTAATTACGTATAGAGCTTGAATCATTCTTAGAGTAGACTCTAAGTCTTCTTCAGGATCCACGCTGATGTAATATTCTTTTAGTTTGTTGCCTTCTTCGGCACCACTTTTTTCTTTAATCTTTCGGGGAACCAGGTTTAGTGAGGAATCTGGTTCAAGGTTGAAGGCTATTTCGCTTCCGCGTTTCAAGCCGATGTCTTGTACCCATTCTTTAGGTAGACTTATTATGAAACTGCCTCTGCCGGTGCATTGGACTCGTCTGTATCCTAAATCTTTCTCAGCCATGAGGATTCACCAGTAAATATGGTATACGAATCGTATATGCTATATAACTCATTCTCCTACACATAAATGATTTTCACTACGATTATATAGAATACATGCCTTGTACATTAGCTACTTCCAAAAGACAGGTGACTATTTGCACTAGCAAACGTGTGGCAAATGCACCCGAAGAGTCATAGAACAAACGAACAAAATTTCCATTAAGCTGTGTGCAAACAATGACAAAATCTTCGACCATCATGCTCACCTGTCCACGCTAACATCAAAAAAGTGAACAATCATGGTAAAAAGAATAGTTGCAAAACAAGAACACTGCATAGGCTGCGGTCTATGCGAGGTCTACTGTACGACCCAGCATAGCAAATCAAAAGACGTTCTCAAAGCGTACAATCGAGAGAAACCACGCCCCATTAGCCGGGTACGCCTTGAAATGAACAAGCCAATTAGCTTCGCCATACAATGTAGACATTGCGAAGATGCACCCTGCGCCGAAGCATGTCTCACAGGTGCAATGCACAAAGATCAAAAAACCGGCTTAGTTTCACATACCGCAGAAAAATGCATGGGCTGCTGGACTTGCGTTATGGTCTGTCCATATGGCGCCATAAAAATCGACAAAGAAGGCCACATAATAGCAAAATGCGACCAATGCACCGAACTGGAAACTCCCGCATGCGTCGCAAATTGTCCAAACGGTGCTCTTGAATGCAAGGAGGAAAAAAGCCAGTGACAAAATACGTAATTATCGGTGCATGCGCAGCCGGCATCGGAGCAGTCGAAGCTATACGTGAAGTCGACAAAAAGGGCGAAATAACAGTAATCTCTGAAGAACAATGCTCCCATTATAGCCGTCCAATGATTAGCGACTTTGTTAGTGGCAAAGCTGATCTAAACAGAATGAAAACTCGAGACGACCAATTTTGGAAAGAAAATTCGGTTAATAACTTGGCGGGAAAGAAAGCCATTAGTCTAAACTTAACCGAGCGCTATGTCACATTAGATAGCGGCGAAAAAGTTTCTTACGACAAGTTGCTTTTATCAACAGGTGGCAAGCCTTTCATTCCGAAAATGGATGGACAAGACAAAGAAGGCGTTTACACTTTCACAAACATCTCCGATGCAGAAAAATTGGCTCAAAAAATCACCAACTCACAAGTCACGAGCGCAGTTGTGATTGGTGCAGGTTTAATTGGCATCAGCGTTACTGACGGCTTGCTTAAACGCGGCGTGAAAGTAACCATAGTAGAACTCCAAGACAAGATCCTGAGTTTACTATTGGATCCAACTGCCTCGGATATTGTTGAAGCAATAATTAAGAAAGCAGGTGTCAACATCGTCACGGGTCAATCAGTTCAAAAAATAACGGGTAAACCTGACAACGACAAGCTCGTTGGAGGCGTAACCTTAACCAAGGGTGATCAAATTCCATGCGACATGGTAATTGTTGCAATCGGAGTTATCCCCCGAACCGAGCTTGTGGCAGGTACAGCCGTAAAGATTAACCGCGGAATAGTAGTGGACAATTACATGCAAACTAATGTTCAAGACGTGTATGCAAGTGGCGACGTTGCTGAAGCCTATGACTTCTTACTTAAGCAGAATCGTCTTCTCCCTCTTTGGCCTCTCGCGGTTCAAGAAGGCAAAGTTGCAGGCTACAATATGGCCGGCAAAAAAACCGAGTACAGGGGCGGCACAAACATGAGTAGTCTCAAGTACTTTGGCATACCCATCATTTCTATAGGCTTAGCCAACCCAAAGGAAGACCCAACTCTCGAAATCCTGATCAAACACGACAAAGAAAAAGGTGTATACAAGAAACTCGTTCTCAGAGAAAACGTTCTCGTAGGCATGACCTTCCTAAACGACATCGAACGGGCAGGTATTCTCCTACACCTCATGAAGAACCACATAAATGTAGGAAGCTTCAAAGAAGAACTCCTTTCAGACACCTTCAGCCTTGCAAGCTTACCTTTAGAACTACGTAAAGAAATGAAACTAGGGGAATAAATAATGAATCAACAAGACAAGAATATCATCAATCCATTCGGCAACGACAAAGACTTCGCAGGCTGCAGCATATTCGGCATGATGAATCTAGAAGGCAAACGATTCGGCTCCAAAGACCCAGTTCGCGCCATCTCAAATATGCATGATCGCAGCAACGGCTTGGGCGGAGGCTTTGCAGTATACGGCATTTACCCCGACTTCAAAGAATACTATGCCTTCCACATAATGTACCTAAGCAAAGATGCCAAGGAACAAACAGATCGCATCCTCGCTTCACGTTTTAACATAATTTACGATGAAGAAATTCAAACCAGACCAGCCAACGTCATAGACCCACCATTAATGTGGCGTTACTTCGTGCAGCCAAGAAGGAATCGACTGGAGAAGCAAACTGAAGAAGAATGCGTTATCGAAGCAGTAATGCGCATAAACACTGAAACAGGCAAAGCTTTCGTGTTTTCCAGCGGCAAAGACATGGGAGTTTTCAAAGGCGTCGGATTCCCAGAAGACATAGCCGACTACTTCAGCCTTGAAGATTACCAAGGTTACCTCTGGAGTTGCCACGGAAGATTCCCAACAAACACTCCAGGCTGGTGGGGCGGAGCACACCCATTCAACATCCTAGACTGGACAGTCGTTCACAACGGCGAACTCTCAAGCTATGGAATAAACCGCAGATACCTAGAAATGTACGGCTACAAATGCACACTTCAAACAGACACAGAAGTGCTAGCATACGCAGTAGACCTTCTAATGCGCAGACAACGCTTACCAATCGAAATTGTTTCTCAGATATTAGCTTCACCTTTCTGGTCAGAAGTTGACCAAATGGAACCCCAAAAGAAACTTGTCCTCCAAACCCTACGCCAAACTTATGGAAGCTTATTGATGAACGGACCTTTCAGCATAATAATTGCCCACCACGGCGAAATGATAGGCCTAACGGACCGCATAAAGTTGCGACCCATGATGGCAGCAACCAAAGGCGAAACACTCTACCTTTCAAGTGAAGAAGCTTCAATTCGCTTAGTATCACCGATGCTGGATAAAGTTTGGACACCCAGAGGTGGCGAACCCATAATCGGCAGAGTCGGCAACAAAAAGTTTATCGAAACTCAAGCAAAAATGGGGGCTATCCAGTAATGAAGAGTTACCTACCATCCGAATACATCGTGGAACGTGACGAAAACAAATGCATCCGATGCAAAGTCTGCGTTAACCAATGTACATACGAAACTCACAGCTATGATGCCGAAGACGACGTAATCCGCAGCAAGGACGAAAACTGCGTCAACTGCCAACGATGCGTAACCTTCTGCCCAACCCACGCCATTACAATAAAAAAGAACCCGAGTACATACCGCGAAAACGCGAGCATGACAGCTGATGTCATCAAAGACATAAAGAAACAAGCCGAAACAGGTGGTGTCCTTCTAACGGGTATGGGCTGCGACAGACCAGGACTCACCTACTGGGATCGTATACTCGTAAATGCCAGCCAGGTTACAAATCCATCAATTGACCCTCTTCGAGAACCCATGGAAATGCGAACGTACCTCGGAGCAAAACCAGATGCATTAGAAATGGAGTTCGCAAAAGGCGACATAGAACTGAAAACCAAACTTGCCCCACAGTTAACTCTTGAAACTCCAATTATGTTCTCAGCCATGAGTTATGGTGCTGTTAGTCTGAACGTTCACGAGTCTCTCGCACGGGCCGCCACCAAAGCCGGGACATATTGGAATACGGGAGAGGGTGGCTTAGATCCTTCGCTTTACAAATACGGTGATAGCACTATTGTTCAAGTGGCTTCCGGCAGATTCGGTGTTCACTCGAAATACTTGCACACAGGAGCAGCTGTTGAAATCAAAATCGGACAAGGTGCGAAACCTGGCATTGGTGGACATCTGCCTGGCGAGAAGGTAACTGAAGATATCGCTCGAACACGCATGATTCCAATAGGGACTGATGCACTTTCACCTGCACCCCAACACGACATCTACAGCATCGAAGATCTTCGGCAGCTAATCTACGCTCTAAAAGAAGCGACGAATTATGAAAAACCAATATCAGTAAAAATTGCAGCTGTTCATAATGCTGCAGCTATTGCAAGTGGCATAGTTCGAGCTGGCGCAGATATCGTGGCCATTGATGGTGTTCGCGGCTCTACAGGAGCAGCCCCAAAAGTCATACGAGATAACGTGGGTATACCAATAGAGTTAGCTCTTGCAAGTGTAGATCAACGTTTGCGTGACGAGGGCATCCGAAATAGAGCCTCAATTGTAGCTGCGGGCGGATTTAGATCAAGCGGCGATATATTCAAGGCAATAGCTCTTGGTGCAGACGCCGTTTATGTTGCAACTGCGGCTTTGGTTTCAATGGGTTGCACTGTCTGCCAGAAATGTTACACTGGTAAATGCCCTTGGGGTCTTGCAACACCTGATCCCTGGATCGGAAAACGAGTCAACCCTGACATTGCGTCGGAACGTCTAGTTAATTTGCTGCGCGGTTGGACCATGGAAATCAAAGATATGATGGGTGGCATGGGTGTGAATGCAATTGAAAGCCTCAGAGGAAACCGTTTGCACCTTCGCGGAGTAGGCTTGACAGATACTGAGCTTAGAATCTTGGGAATAAAAATGGCTGGTGACTAAAATGGTGGTCAAACAAGAAAAGAACGCATTAGCAGTTAGCTCAAAATTCCTTCCAAACGTTAGCATGAAAGGCGGGGTTTGGAAAATTGACGCTCAAGATATGCACTATAAAGACCTGAATACGCTACTCCGGGAAATAGATGCAAAAGGGGCTTCTAAAATCGAGATAAGCAATGTTTACGGTCAACGCTATATTGGAACTGACTTGAAGAACAAAGTCAAAATAGACATCTTCGGAACACCGGGCAACGATTTGGCCGCCTTCATGGATGGTCCCCACATTGAAGTCCACGGAAACGCCCAAGACTGCACTGGCAACACAATGAACGACGGCGAAATAGTAATTCACGGCAGAGCAGGCGACATCACAGGCTACGGCATGCGAGGCGGAAAGATGTTCATCCGCGACGATGTTGGGTACCGAGTGGGCATCCACATGAAAGAGTACATGGACAATAAGCCATACATGGTAGTCGGCGGAACAGGACAGGACTTCCTTGGCGAGTACATGGCAGGCGGCATCCTCATAGTGTTAGGGCTAAATCTGAAAAAAGGTGAAGGCCACAAAGCACGCTACGTTGGAACAGGCATGCATGCAGGCATAATCTACGTGCGCGGAGAAATCGGCAATCTAGGCAAAGAAGTCAAACTCGCGGAAGTCACAAAAGCTGACTTGGAACAAATAAGCGGGCTTGTCAAAGAATACTGTGGACACTTCAACGCAGACTTCGACTCAATAATGAGTGGCAAATTCGTAAAAATCGTACCCTATTCCCACAGACCTTATGGCAGAGTCTACGCCTACTAAATCAATTTTTTCTTATTCCTTTTTCAATATTTTAAATCATTTTAGGCACAGAAATTTTTGATGCTGCTGCTTTCTGAAATCGAAATCAGCAACTGCGACTTTTCCTGAAAACAGAATTCCTTCAATCTTGTCTCAGTCTTCGAATTTGGATAACTAAAATAACTAATCCTTGAAGGAAACTTAACGAGTTGGCGACTATCATGGGCAGATCTTTCAAGGAAATTCCGTAAATCAACCATAAGAATATTCCAATACAAAACAAAAATGAAAACGTTGCAATCGTATTATCAGTAGTCGGATGCATTCTAGTTTTCCATGATTTCACCAATTGTGGGAAAAGCGAAATTGTGGTAAATGTTGCCGCGACCAAACCGACAACTGTGATAATCATCATTTTATTTAATTCCTGTACTCCGCAGTTACTCCAAGTTGAGTCTAATTTACGTTTGCGACAGAATGCGGTTTTTGCCTCGTCAGGTTTACCCCAAATATTTTTCATTGATTTACTTGAAAATTTCAGGCCGTTAAGATTCAAGAAAAGATTTCATTGGCGAACAATAATTCTGCGAAAATTGGAATTCGATTGAGGAAAATCGAATGCGCAGTCGATTTCTTCTGTCTCACAGATGGTTGAGAACGAAATTTCGCAAGTTTTTATGATTAGATAAGAACGTAACTATTTTCTTTGTGGCTTTAACGATTTGATTATCAAACAGTCGAGATACAACTGAGCGAGAAAGCGAATGAAAATATTCCTACAAAGATTCCTAAAAAGAGGTTAAGGGAACCAAAAACCAGAATAAAGCCAAAAGAAATTGCAGCACTCAAGATTCCCATCAAGAATGACCTAATTACAAAATAGAGCCTTTGCAGCCAAGTGGAAACAAGAAGAGCTCTAATTACAGCTTTCTTCCCGATTTCACGTTCAGAACGACTAGAAGCGTTTTCCATATGTTGCAAAAGTTTTTTTGCGTGACGTGGATCTGTCAAGTGCAAAATCTTCGTGATCTCGTCCGATTCAGCTAGCTCTTTGGAACTTGTCTTTTCTATCTCGGACATTATTTCTTCGGATATTTCATCAATTTCTTTTTCAGCATTAGAGCTCATAGACATTTTTGAAGCCTTCCAGAAGTAGATCTCTAAATAATTTGAGTTCGAAGGTCTTAATAATTTTTAGGTAGCCCATATCATTGTGCTTAGGTGCCGAAAATGGTCATTTCTGCAATTCAGTTCTTGTAAAATAGCTTATCGAGTGACCCACCAAAGCATGTAAGGCGAGAATAAAGAATAAGTCTATAAGGGGTCGCTGTTATCAATTTTTTCGAAACAGAAGAAATGAAAAATGCAAGTCTTGGAAGGCAAAGAGGTTTTGTCGCGCGGTAGGTGGTATTGAAATGCAAAGATTTGGAACAGTTTTTTCGATGTCATCAAACTTCATTAAGAATGGATTTGCAGTTAAATTTGCCCACATCCAGTTGACAACAAAATGCAATGCGAAATGTTTGGACAGATGCGACATTTGGGCTTCAAAACCTGTTGAAATTCCTTTTGAAGACTTAAAATTTGCAATAGACCTTTTGGCTAAAAACAATTTTTCAGTAATTTATTTCACAGGTGGAGAACCAAGTCTATACCCAAACTTAGTTGAAGCCCTAAAGTATGTTAAATCCAAAAATATGTTGACGTCTCTAACCTCAAACGGGTCGATTACCCCAAAACAATTGTGGGAATTAAAGGATTACATTGATTTGCTCTCGATTAGTATTGACCACTATGATGAAAAAGAATGGAACAGACTGAAAAACGTTCATGATATTTCGAGCAAGGCAAAAACCGCAATAAAAGTCGCTAAGAAAATTGGAATAAATGTTGTGGGTTTAACTTTCATAAATCCAAATTGGACAACAGACGATGTCGAAAGGATTGTAAAATATACTAATAACGAATTAGGTACTTCTTTCTCGTTCTGTTACCCTTTTGTATCATCAAATCGAGGAACTTTTGTTGTTGGCAAGAATCTTGGTCTTGAGGAACAACAAATTCATCTCAAAAAATTATTTGGCAAAATTAAGAACTTGAAAGACCAAGGTTATGACATTGCAAATCTATCTGAATATTTAGACGATATACAATTAGCTCATAACGATTTGCCGATGAAACATAGTTGCAAAGCAGGAAAAAACGTCATAGTTATAGATTGTAATTTAGACGTTTTTCCCTGTTTTAAAAGAGCAAAGATGTTTAATTTAAAGAAAGATCAATTTCAATTTAATGAGCAACATTGTCCATTTGATAATAAAAACTGTTTGACAGGTTGTTTTAAAGAGCCATCAGTTGTTTCTGGGAAACAAATTTTGAGTGTTATGAAATCGGAATCTCATAAGAATTTGAAGACTTACCTCAAATATCTCCGAGGAGTTGGCGAATAATAAAAGCGTAATGCTGCATTAGACAGCTAATACACGAGTCTAGAAAGCGTCAAATGTTGTCAGCGCGGGAGATCTAATGTCAGCTCGTCGTTTTCAATTTAATCCAAATTGTCTTCTCGGAAAAATTTAAACTGAAATCGAAACGAATACCTTGGTAAAGGAAGGTTTAAATAAATACTGAAGCATTTCGTATATGCTTCAAGTTTAACGGATGAAAATTAGATGTCAGCTCAGGAATTTCGTCACATCGTTCGTATCTTGGGTACCGATTCAGCAGGCACCCTGAAGGTTTCGTATTCTGTTTCTAGCATTAAAGGAGTAAGCGGGAGTCTTGCTAACGCAATCCTCAAGAAGGCGAACATTAGCCCAGACTTGAGGTCAGGTTTTCTTACAGAGGCAGATATATCCAAAATTGAGGATATAGTGAAAGATCCTTCAAAATACAATTTACCAATTTGGCTTTTCAATCGAAGAAAGGATTCAGATTCTGGGAAAGACATGCACCTCATAAGTGCAGATCTTGTTCTAAGAACTAAAACAGACATCGACGAAGCCAAAAACATTAGATCATGGCGAGGATACCGGCATGCTTACGGCTTAAAAGTCCGTGGGCAAAGAACCAAAACCACCGGTAGATCAGGAAAGTCGCTAGGTGTAAAGAAGAAAGGCCTTATGGCAAAGCCAGGCGCACCAGCAGCTGAAGGAGGCAAATAAACATGGGCGATCCAAAAAGACAGAGACGTAAATTTGAAACTCCTCGTTTCCCCTGGCGCAAAGACATACTCCAGGAAGAGCTTAAGATTCTAGGCACATTTGGCCTTAGAAACAAACATGAACTCTGGCGTCATGAAACCCAACTATCCAAATTCAGAGGCATCGCGCGTTCATTAATTGGCAGATCACCTGATGAACGAATGAAAATGGAGAACGAACTTCTTACACGCTTAAAGAAAATTGGAGTTCTCCAAGAAACCGCTATACTAGACGATGTATTGGACTTAGCTATCGAGGATATCCTTGAGCGAAGACTCCAAACTCTCGTATTCAGAAAGGGCCTGACTAAGACCGTTCACCAAGCTCGACAATTAATCACACACGGACACATAACCATCGATAACAGAAGAGTCACAATTCCAGGTTACGTAGTCTCACGAGAAGAAGAAAAATCAATTGCATACTCTCTAAATAGCCAATTCGTAAACCCGGCACACCCAACACGTGTTATGATGACAATTGTTGCAAAACAAGTTCAATTACCTCAGCAACGTGACCGAAGACGCGGCGGAAGAGGCGGACGATTTTGAGCAGCAACAGCAAACGAAATGAAAAATGGGGCGTAGTCCACATCTTCAGCTCCTACAACAACACCCTCATCCACATAACTGACATTTCAGGTGCAGAAACTATCGCTCGAACCAGCGGCGGCATGTTCGTAAAAGCAGACCGCATGGAATCTTCTCCTTATGCAGCAATGCGCGCAGCAACTGGTGCAGCCGAAGTAGCTCGAGACAAAGGTGTTACAGCAATTCACATCAAGGTC
Source organism: Candidatus Bathyarchaeota archaeon (assembly GCA_963735905.1). Classification (GTDB taxonomy): domain Archaea; phylum Thermoproteota; class Bathyarchaeia; order Bathyarchaeales; family Bathycorpusculaceae; genus JADGNF01. The sequence goes on from CAVTMS010000015.1 coordinate 555,446, forward strand.
CGTGCTCCAGGTGGTTCAGGTCCTCGTACTCCAGGTCCAGGTGCCCAAGCAGCAATCCGTGCTTTTGCAAGATTCGGATTCAGAATTGAACGAATCGAAGAAGTCACCCCTGTTCCTCATGATGGCACACGAAGACCCGGCGGTAGAAGAGGCAGAAGAGTCTAAACCAACTTACTTTCCCTTTTATTAACAGAAAAATTGAAATAATGCACTACAACTTTATCAAACGAAGCAACTTTATCATGGTCAATTGTGGAGTGTCTAAATAAGTGAAAATAGAAGTGCTCGAGAAAGACGAGACAAATCTTCGAATAGCAGTTAGGGACGCTGATGTTCCTTTAATGAACGCTTTGCGGCGTATAGTGCTTGCAGAGGTTCCGGCAATGGCGATAGACGAAGTTGTTATGATTGAAAACTCCTCAATTCTCCAGGATGAGATGATCGCTCACAGGTTTGGTCTTGTCCCGCTTAAGACTGATCTAGATAACTACAGTTTGCCCGAAGATTGTGAGTGCAAGAGCGAGTTTGGCTGCGGCAATTGTCGTGTTACACTAACTTTGAATGCTGAATCAAACGAAGGAACAAGGGCTGTGTATTCTGGTGAGCTTGTTTCTGAGAATCCTTTTGTAGTTCCAGTAACTGAAAAGATTCCACTTGTTAAACTTGCTAAAGGCCAGAAGCTCAAACTTGAAGCTTATGCAAAACTTGGCAAAGGCAAGGTCCACGCTAAGTGGCAGCCAGTTTGCCTCAGTGCTTACAAATACTACCCGAAGATTATTACTCCGAAGGGCAAGTGCGAAGACTGCCAAAAATGTGCAGACATCTGCTCCAAGAAAGTTTTGGCCATGAAGGGCGAGAAGGTAGACGTTCGAGATCTTTTGTCTTGTACTCTTTGTATGGACTGTGTTGAAGCTTGTCCAAAGAAAGAAGAGGGCATAAAGATCGAGTGGGAAAAGAACGACTTTATCATGAACATTGAATCAACCGGTGCACTTCCTCCCGAAAGAATACTGCAGGAAGCAACAAAAATACTCGGTAAACAACTCAACGAATTCGAAGAACAGCTGAAGGTAGAAATCAAATGAGAGAAACAAAAACTACAAATCCTGAAATCGTTCAACTTATCAGATTCCTAAAGAAGCAAAGCCGAGAGAAAAATGCAGGCATTTGGCTAGATGTTGCCGAGAATCTCTCAAAACCAAGCAGACAACGCGTAGCTGTTAATCTGAGCAAAATAAACAGGTACACAGAAAAGAACGCAACCATAATTGTTCCTGGCAAAATCTTGGCTTCAGGAACATTAGATCATGCTGTCACAGTTGCTGCCTTTAATGCTTCAGATAAAGCCAAAGAGAAATTGGCAGCAGCAAAAGCAAAATACATGTCCATAACAGAGCTAGTGGAGAAGAATCCTCAAGGCTCCAACGTAACAATATTTGGGTGAACAAGATGCAACCAGTAAAAGTAAACAGTTCAGCTTCAGTAGTTAACGGCGAAGGTCTCATTCTCGGTAGAATGTGCAGCAGAATCGCCAAAAGACTTCTCAATGGAGAACACATAATCATAGTTAACGCGGAGAAGGTAATAATCTCTGGAAAGAAGAAGAGCAAAGTCCAAGAAGCCCACAAGTTTCTTGAAGTAGGCGCTCCTGAACGTGGTCCATTCCACAGTCGAAGACCAGATCGTATTGTCCGAAAGACTGTCCGCGGAATGGTGCCCTGGGCCCAACCTAAAGGAAAAGTTGCCTACAAGCGTTTGAGAGTTTACTTAGGTGTTCCACAAGAACTTAAAGATCATACACTGGAGACCGACAAATACGCCTCAGCTTCGAAACTCACGGGTCCTCATTTTACACTTAAAGAATTAGCAATAGAAATTGGATGGAACCAGGGTGCATAATATGCCAGGCAAAAAAGTCTTAGTAGTTAGTGGAAAAAGAAAAACAGCCACAGCCCGCGCCGTAGTTAAACAAGGCGTCGGCAGAGTACGAGTAAACATGACCCCAGTGGAAATTTTCGAACCTGCAATTGCACGAGAGAAAATAATGGAGCCACTCTTGCAAGCCGGAGAAACCGTTTGGAAACAAGTAGACCTTGACGTTAAAGCTCAAGGCGGCGGCTACATGGGTCAAGCCGAAGCTGCACGCATGGCCATCGCAAATGCACTATTGAAATGGACCAAGAGCACTCATCTGCGAACCGTCTTCACTGAATACGACCGAACGATGGTCGCTGGTGACGCGCGGTCTAAAGAGTCAAAGAAATTCGGCGGTCCAGGTGCAAGAGCTAAGGAACAGAAGAGTTACAGGTAATCAGGGAGAAAAAAACTAAATGATTATCCCCGTGAGATGCTTCACCTGCGGAAAACTCGTCGGCGACAAATGGGAAGAATTCGCTCGGCGTGTCAGAACAGGCGAGAACGCCAAAGATGTCTTGGATACCTTGGGTGTTAAACGCTACTGTTGCAGGCGAATGCTCCTCTCCAACGTCGAAATAATTGACGAGATTCTTCGGTTTACCGAGGAAGCTGAGAAGAGAAAAGAAGCCCGTAACTTCGGCTAAGCAAAACTGGCGTTTTTCGTCAGTCAAATATTTTCTTTCAATTTTCAGAATTTAGTTTCCATTATTTTGTTTGGGTTTTTTTGGTTTAGGCAGTATTTATAAGGGAGTTCCGCCGACTGGATTCCTGTATGTTTCCGTGTGTCAAGAGTGAATAGCTGCGACTGTTGATATGTTTCATAAATCGTAATACGGCTTAAATGTTCTTGACGTAAATATGCAATAACAAGAATCAAATACATAATTAGGTTGATGAATGATGAAAATAAGCGGAGAAGAGGAGAAGGTTAAGCGGATCCTTACGGACCCCAAGCTTGCAATCATAAAGACCATGCTTGAGAAGGACCATGCGATAGACTGCCTTTTGCTGCTCTACGTAAATCGAGGCAAATGGAAAGATGCAAAAGATTTCATGCGGGAGAATAATCTCACACTAAGCGACGGCACCTTCCGGGCACGAATGATTGAAATCGAAGATTTGGGCTTGGCTAAGAGTGAGCGTATTGATCCGCTAAAGAAGTATTACCTGGAAACGGACTTAGGCGAAAAGGTTGCGAAGCTTCTTCTCAAGTTCTTTGACGAACTTGAAGTTGCGCAAAAGAACATTGCCTAATCGGGAATATTTTCTGCCAGGTATTTTCTTTCTAATTTTATTTATTTTTTGACGTCTTCTTGTTGTAGATTTGTAGTACATATCTCCAGTAGTGTATCGTGATACACAATATTTAATAGGTTTTCTGTTTCCCTTTGGTTAACAAGAAACCAATAGGAGAAAAAAATTAAATGAAATCCTTTAGAACCATAAAGAAAAACGCAAAAGCCCTCAGCCCAGTAGTCGCATCAATCATCCTCATCGCAGTCACAGTCGCAGTCAGCGTAGTCGTCGCAGCATGGATGGGCGGAATGTCAGTCGGTCTAATGGGAAATGCCGAACAAGTAACCATCACAAATCTCGTATTCGACAAAGCGGACGGCAAGATTACTGCAACAGTACAGAACTTAGGAAAGTCAGACGTGATAATAACACAAGCATACGTAACTGGCACGGATGTTACTAGTGCGGCTTTATCTTCAACAGCTGGAGCAACAACAGTCGCAAAAGGAAGTACGCCCTCTCAAATAGTTCTTACTATAACTTTCAACCCAACTACTAGTACACTACTGTCTGGCAATGAGTACACTGTAAAGCTTGTCACTTCAAAGGCGAACAGTCTCTCGTACGCTCAAACAATGCCATAGGAACAACACCAACTCTCATATCAAAAAGGGGTAGCGAAAATAAATTTCTAACTATCCCAAACCCATATTTTCTTTAAAATGAGAACGGAGGTAAAAAATCATGGTCGTTGAAATTAAAGAATACACATCAGCTGAACAATTAGCCGAACGCCTCGACAAAATGATAGGCGACACAAAAAGCACATTAGGCGAGTACCTACGACGCTTAGATGAAATCCGCACCATAGCGGAGAAATCTAAGAAAATCCGCGAAGTCGTCATGAAACTCGCGGGCAAGAAAGGCCAAACCGAACAAGTGGGTGAAATAACCGTCGGCAGCCTAAACATCATCCTGGATGCTAACCCATTCCACGAATTAACAGCAATAGAATCCGTGGTGCGTAGCTTCCAAGAACGCCTACTTGTCCTACAAAAAGCCCGCGAAGCCCTAAAATGGCTAGACCAACTTGGCGACACTGAAGGACTCAAGTACTTAGTCGTCGAAAACGAAAGCGTTCCCGAACGCATACTATTCAAACTCTCTTAAATAAGAAACAAAGGGGCAATTGGAAATGAGCACCGAAGCATACACAGTCGCTTTGAAGAACGCTTTAACAGAAATCAAAAACGTCTGCCCCGAAATATCCCACGCCTTCGTTTTTAAAGAAAACGGCGAAAATCTCGCGGAAGATGAAAACAAAAACGAGCTTACCATAAGCAGCGCTCAGGAAGCCTTTATGGCTTTGGCAAAAAAGGGCGAAACTTTGGGCGGAATAGAATCTGTCACATTCAAAGGTTCCCAAGGGCGAGTAAATTTCTCAAAGTTTAACAATTTTTACGTAGCCAATGTATCTTCAAATGACGCTGACCAAAAAACCGTTACTAACCTGACTCGAGTCATGATTCCAACAATGCTCAAGCTCGTGCGGCAAGAAGTCTCATTTTCTCAGGAACACCTAAGAGAACCAGAAATTAAGGCAAAGTTTGACGAAATTCCAATAGTTGAACCATCTCAAATAGAAATCCGGCAGAGTGAATTCACCGTTGAAAACGCCGGATTTGGAGGGTTCTTAGGCGACCCCGAAGCTGCCCTCGTTGATACAATGCAAATTGCTCAATGGGCAGAAATATTCGGTGATAAGCACATCACAAAGATTAAAGTAAATAATCTTCGAACTGGAAAGAGCATTAATTGTACTTTCAAACCCATCAAGGAATCAAAGTTTGAGAGTAAAGGAATAATTCAAATCCCAGAAGAAAATCCAACTTAATTTACGTGTTCAAAAGGGCGATCGAGTCTCTATTGCACCTGTTTTTGAAAATCAAGATGTTGCTCCTTCCGTTCCAGTCAAAGAACAGCAACCGTCAATAAGAAACCTGTTTTCTCGCAAAACTGTAGCATCCCCTAAACCAAAGCTCTATGTACAGGATGCGCCAGTTAGCCAATTCATTGTAGAAAATCTTAAAGGAATTGGCGGTTTTCTGGGATCACCAGATTTTGTGCGTATTGACAGAGCAATTATTTCTCAGTGGAGAGAACTCTTTGACGGCAAAGAAATCAAAGAAGTAATACTTGAAGAAACAAAGACCGGAAAAAAAGTTCGCTGCCTTTTCCAACAGATAAAAGATTCAAACTTTGAGGGAAAAGGTATAGTTCAAATTCCTGAGAAAGCACAGCAGATGCTTCAAACTAAGAAAGGCGCGTTAGTTGTCGTCAAGCCAGTGGTAGAATGAGCGAGGCAAAGACTATGGTAAAGAAAAGAAACTTTAGCGAAACTGCAGTTGAAGAAGAAGGTGTTATAATTGGAACTGACTTTTCACTTGATGTCAATTCATCTGAAAGCGAAAGCCGGGAATATGAAAACTTTCTTTCAGCAGTTCAAGATCTTCGAAAAAACAAAGACATAGAAGGCTACCTTCTAAAAGGCAAGACGAAAGCTACAGTAGACCTCAACGACTCCACAAAAATAATAGAATACGCCACGTTAACATCGCAAGCACTCGAAACCGCGGCAAAACTCTCTTCGTCATTCAACGTAGGTAACATTGAAACGATTCTCATCGAAGGAAAAAACATCAAAACCCTATGCATAAGTAAGGGCCAAAACGAGCTCGGCATCTTCATGAAGAAAAATATTGACGACGCGGATATCTTAGAAACAATATTGTCTCAGTAAGAATGATAATAACTTCTTTTCTCGATTTTGCTCTTTCTCAACATAATTGACTATTTTCCTTCTCAATTTTATTTACCCAATTCCAAGTTATCGCCAGAAGAATCTTCTAATTCAGTAGATGCCTGACTCTTTGGAAACTACCCAACCCTACTAATGAAGGAAAGTTGCCCTTTCTTCTTTGACAAAACAAAAGTATCGAGAAAAAAATAGCCTTCAGACCGAGTTGCCAAATCCTGATTTATACAGGCAAGAGATATTGCTTAAGAAGGATAGTTTTAGCACCCGCTAGTGAGAAGTAGAAAACTATTTCTTTTGATTCTTAAAATCATTTTTTGGCAAAGTTTCATTTTGCCAATTTTGGCTGAAAATGTGATCCATCCATTGTTTTCAGCAATAGAATGATTAAGCTAAATCGAGTTGAAGTAGAAACAATTTGTTAGAGGTAATCAGATTTGGCGAAATCTCATTGGACGAAACTTGATTGTACAAAGTAAATTAAAAGAAAAATTTGGAAGTATTTTCCAAGTTTTATTTTAAGGCCAATAGGCCTTTCTTAATATTCTCCGCGACTTGAGCTCCGAGAATAAGCTGGATTCCATTGACACACCATTTTGCTAGATCATCTATGTCCGTCTTTTCCAAGGTTGTGGGTTCTTTTTTTAGGTGGTTTCTGCATTGGCGGTCAAGGAATGTTTTGGCGGCTGGTCCGAGTTCTTCTGCTAGCACGGCGAGGCATTCTTTGTCGATTGTCATTGTTTGTCGGTTTCTCCTGGTTCTTCTTTGCTTAGGGCTTCGGTCATTCGGAAGGCGTTGATCATTCTTCGGAATGCATTAACTAGTTCGTCGATTTCGTCTCCGGTTTTGATGTCGATGTTTTGTTTGAGGTAGTATCTTTGGTTTAGGTCGCCTAAGCTAACTTTGTGTGCGATATCGGATAGTTTCTTGAGTGGTCCGGTGATGCGGTTTCCCATGATGAATGCCAGTGCGACGGATACGGCTCCGATGCCTACGATGGAAGCTATGGAGATAATCATGCTAAAGTTCGCGTAATTTTGTGATTCTGTTGTTGCACTTTTCACGTTTTCAAGAGCGGTGGTTCTCACTTCAGCAAGTTTTTGGTTTGCGATGGTTGTTTGGGTCATGAGGCGATCAAGTTGGTCCCACATTAGAATGAATTTGTTGGAGTCAGTGCCACTTTGTATGCTAATTACTTGTGTAATGGCGTCGTTGATTTGGTTGCGGTCGATGTCGACCACTTCGTTAAATTTAGCCAGGGTAGCTGGATCGTTTGCTAGGGCGTTTAGAAGGTAGGTTTCTGCTGGCTGCATGGTGTCTGCGGCGCCTACGATTACTTGTTCTCCGACTTGAGAGTTGCCTGAACTGTAAGCGAATGTGCCTAGCTGTTTCTCGTCCAATCCTTGTTGGTAGGCGTATGCGTTGTTGCTGATGTCAGTCTGGAGTTTTACTTTGTTTTGAATGTCTGCCATTTTTACTGTGTTATAGGTGATGGCTGCTCCTGCCGCAATGAAAAGCGCCACTATCAAGAGGTATGATAATAATAGTTTACGTCGAATTTTCATTTTTTAATTCACCTCACTGGTGGAAATTTGAGGTTGCGTGTCCTTCATGCATTATTTGCTGAGGCACGATTTGTTAATGTCTCGAGTATTAAGTATTAATAAACGTTGTTTATAAGAAATCGCTGCTGAATACCCGCGCAACAAAACTACAATTAAATAAATATCGATCAACGAACTTTGATTCAAGGACATACTAAACAGAAAGCTGAAACTTTGGAAGAACCGAAAATGAACATCAAGATAACAGAAATTTCTTCTAAAACATTGGGGTTTGAACCAAAAAATTTTGAAAATCCTGATTAATTCTAACCTTTTTGTTTTCAATATCAACCCGAACAAAGTCGTACTCAAAAAAGAAAGCAGACATCTCCTGAATTTGTCTCTCATCCAATCCAGCTAACGTTTGCAGCTCGGCAGTCTTATGCCATTCTCCATCACTCAAAACCTTGAGAATTAGTTCAATCTTGGAGTCCATTAAGTACCATCTACGTTGAATCTTGTAGTTCTTGTATTGTTTAAAAGCATTTTGAGTTTAACTTTTAGACAAGCACTATAGAACAATTTGGAACGTTTGCATTTTCGCGATGTCAAAATGTCATATTGATCTTTCGAACTCCTCTTCCAAGGTTATGTTCAAAAAATTATAATTGGCGTCTCTGTTCAATGGATTCTTTACTGTTGTTTAGTTTGTTTGAGAAATTTCTGGATCTTGCTGATTGTTTGGTTTTGACTTGAAGAAATGGCTTTAAAGAAGATTGGTGCACTAATTTCAGGGCATTTAGTTACTAATAACTCAAGAAATGATGTTTAAGGAGAGCAAGAAAAATGCATAAGAAACTGTTAATTCCTGGACCTACAGAAGTCAGTCCTCAAATACTCCAAGAACAGACTCGCCTCATGATTGGGCACCGAAGCAAAGAATTCAGTGATCTCTATGGGGGAATAACAGGTAAATTATCAAAGTTCTTCGATTTACCAAGCGACTACAAACCAACAACCACGACATCTTCGGGCACTTTGTGGTTTGACATCATAGGTAGAAGCATCGTCAAGAAGAAAGCCCTCTGCTGCATCAACGGTGCCTTCTCACAACGATTCGGCGAAATCATACGCGCTTGCGGTAAGAAAGCGGATTGGATCGAAGTTGAGTGGGGTAAAGTTGTCAAGCCAGATGCGATTGCAGAGAAATTAGACACTGGCGAATATGATACTTTGGCAATTTGCCACAATGAGTCGTCAACTGGAGCCAGAAGCCCGGTCGCAGAAGTTGGCAAAATGGTGAAGAAAGAACACCCAGAAGTTATTTTCGCCGTTGACAGCGTTTCTTCAATGGCAGGCGACAGAACGTTGCCCCAAGAAATGGGCGTAGACATCTTGTTTGCTTCAACACAAAAATGCTTCGCGCTCCCACCAGGATTGGCAATAGCCCTCGTTAACGACCGCGCTATTGAACGGGCAAAGGGAATCCCTGATAGAGGCGGCTTCACAGATCTTGTTGAGATATTTGAGTTCGAAAAGAAACATCAGACACCTTACACACCAAATGTTTCTCTTCTGTATGCCTTAGACAAGCGCTTAGACTTGATGCTTGCTGAAACTTACGACCACATTTACAAGCGACACATGGACATGGCGGAACTAACAAGAAAATGGGCGAAAAAGCACTTTGAAATGTTCCCCGAAAAAGGCTATGAATCAATAACCGTTTCATGCATCAAAAACACAATGGGAAAGAACGTTAAGGAGCTAAACCAAAAACTCGCGGAAAGAGGCTTGGAAATAAGCAACGGCTACGGGTCGTTGGCCGAAAAAACTTTCCGCATTGGCCACATGGGCGAATGGGATGTAACAGGCATTAAAAATGCACTCACAGCTATAGATGAGATTTGGGGCCTTTAGTAGTGACAGTTAAGGTCATCATTAGTGATCCCCTTTTCGAACAAGGGATAACCCTTCTAGAGCAGAAAGGTTACCACGTGACAAGAGCCTGGGAAATTCCCAAAAATGAACTCCTTAACATCATAGAAAACTACGAAGCCCTTATTGTAAGATCCGCAACCAAAGTCAATGCCGAATTGATAGAGAAGGCCAAAAAACTCAAAGTCATAGGTCGCGCCGGAGACGGTCTAGACAACATAGACGTCAAGAAAGCCCAAGAACGAGGCATAACAGTAGTTAATACTCCTCACGTGGCTTCGACCGCCGTTGCAGAACTTGCAATAGGACATATGATTGCCCTTGCCCGAAACATCGTTGAGGCTACCCTAACTTTGCGCGAAGGCAAATGGGTTAAAGAAGAACTCATGGGTTCGGAGATAAACGGAAAGACTCTCGGAATCATAGGCTGCGGAAGCATAGGTCAGAGAAGTTAAGAAACTCGCTTCTTGCCTCGGTATGAACGTAATAACAGTGGATGTTTGTGTAAGCGAGGAGTTTGTTCCACTGGATCAAATGCTCCCAAAGGCGGACTTCATCACCGTGCATGTTCCACTTACACCCCACACGCAACATTTGATTTCAACCAAAGAATTTGCCAAAATGAAAACCGGCGTAATGATAATCAACTGCAGCAGGGGCGGAATAATCGACGAGGAAGCACTCTACCAAGCCCTCTTGGATGGAAAAGTGAAAGCCGCTGCACTAGATGTTTTTGAAAAAGAACCACCCAAAAACAACAAACTGCTAACTCTCAAAAACGTTTATGCTACTCCTCATATTGGCGCCCAAACCTATGAAGCCCAAATAAGGACAAGCGAGCAAATAGTCAAAAAAGTAATTGAAGCATTAGAAAAATAGGCGAGTTGTAACAATGGTTGATATTCGTCCTTTCAAAGCCATAAGATACACCGAGAAAGCAGGAAATCTCAAAAAACTAATCACTCAACCATACGACAAAATCAACCAAGATATGCAGAGGGAGTATTATGAGAAATCACCTTACAATTACTGCCGCTTGATTTTGCCAATAGAAGAAAACCGTTACGAAACTGTCCATCAACGAATTTACGAGTGGCTAAATGAACGCATTCTAGCCAAAGATGAGGAACCAGCCATTTTTGTGTGCAGACAAGAATTCCGCTTAGATGGCCAAAACTGTAGCCGCACAGGCTTAATCGTTGCCTTGCGCCTTTACAACTATGGCGAAAGCATGGTCTTTCCCACACGAGACTACATACGCAGCCCCAAAAGCGGACAGACTCAACATGCTTCGAACAATCCAGAAAGATCTAGAACCCGTTTTCCTCATATATTCCGACCCACAAGAATGCAACGGTTAATTTTTTTAAGGAAATCGCCAAAACTGCTCCTGATATAGACGTCGAAGACGAATTTAGGGTAAGGCACAAAATCTGGAAAGTCGTTGACAAGCAAAAAATAAGCTTGCTCGAAGCAGCTTTAGAGAATAAGACGTTAGTCATCACTGATGGGCATCATCGCTACGAGAGTGCCCTGGCTTACCGAGATGAACGCCGCAAGCAGGTAGAATTGGAATGATAGTTCTGCATTTAACTTTCATATGAGCTACATTGTTCCAGTTCAAGATGAAGGCCTAGTTATTTTGCCTACTCATCGACTGCTACGAAAATTCGAGCTAACCATCGAAACTTTGGAGGCACTCGCATCGTTTTTTGAGATTTCAGAACTTCCTCCAAAGGTCGCTGAGATCGAACGTTTCCTGCGTGAACATAAAGCCGAACATGCCTTCTGCATTTACGACGGAACAAAAGCATACGGATTGCTGCTGAAAGACGAACAAAAAATCTCAAAGCTTGCAGACCCCAACGCAGCCCGCGAAGTCCGCCTTCTTGATGTCGTTATCCTCAAAGATGTAGTCTTCAAAACCATGATGAAAACAGGTGAACTCAAAATTGAAGAGGACATCTTGTACGAGCGTTCAATGCGAGTTGCCATAGAGAAAATCGACAGTGGCGAAGCTAAACTGGCTTTTCTGGTAAACCCGATTAGCCCCGAAGTGGTTTGGCAAGTAGCCCAGAAACGTGAACGTCTACCTGAGAAGTCAACTGATTTCTACCCAAAGCCAGCTTCAGGTTTGATGATGATGGATATTTCTGCTGAAGAAAAACTCTGACATGTGATTTTTTCATTTTCCGTTTTCTTGATTTTTTTCATTCTGGAAAATGTTATAAGTACTTAAGACAACCGTTCCTAACCAAGCTCAGATGAGGGGAAATTATGAGTGAAATTAAACCATTCAAAAAATATACTGCTGAACTGATTGGAACTATGGTGCTGGTGCTAATGGGCTGCGGAAGCGCAGTTCTGGCAGGATCATTAATTGGAAATGTTGGCATTGCTTTTGCTTTTGGACTCGCTGTTCTAGCAATGGTCTATGCGATCGGAAGCATTTCCGGATGTCACATAAATCCCGCTATTACAATTTCAATGTTTGCTGCGGGCAAAATACATGCCAAAGACGCTGCTGCGTACATTAGTAGTGCAATGTATAGGCGGCATCATAGGCGCCGGATTACTTTACATGATTGCTTTGGGAAACCCTGCATACAGCTTTAGCCGCTAATGGTTTGGGTCAAAATCAATTCACCACATTCTCGATGGTTTCTGCCTTTGCCGCCGAAGTAGTTTTGACTTTCATATTCTTGCTCGTTATCTTCGGCTCGACAAGTGATAATGCCCCTAAAGGTTTTGCAGGCATTTCCATCGGATTAAGCTTAGTGCTAATACATTTGGTAAGCATACCCATAACAGGAACTTCAGTAAATCCTGCAAGAAGCTTAGGACCTGCCCTGTTCGTAGGGGGAACCGCTCTTAACCAACTTTGGCTGTTTTTCGCAGCACCCATAATTGGCGGACTCTTAGCTGCAGCTGTTTGGAAAATACTAAAATAAAATTCCAGCGCGGTTACGTTCGGGATTTGAAAACCCGCGCTTCTATTTTTTTATTTTTGAATTATTTTATGAATTTTGTTGGTTGGCGTTTAAACCGTTTCTTGCATTGGAGGCTGCAGAAGTGAATTGTTTCGCCGTCATAAGTGATTTTGAACTTCGCCGTGTTTTCGTCTAATACCATGCCGCAGACTGGGTCTCTGAACATATTCTCGGGTCTTAACCTCAAATCAGATTTGATTTTCCGCCTATTATGGTTGTTGGTTTAATAAAAGCCAACAATAGGGGAATCCTGCGAATTCTGGTTAGCTGCGCTTTTCAGTTCTTCTATCTTTGTTTTCGTGACTGTCTTGATGTTGTGGAAGTCGCCCATTTCTCCGTAGCTGACTAATGTAATTGCTGTGCCGTCGCCTCCCTTGCGGGCGGTTCTGCCGACTCTGTGGAAGTATACTAATGGGTCTGGTGGGACATCATAGTTGATTATGTGGGTTATGCCTTCTATGTCTAAGCCGCGTGCTGCTACGTCTGTTGCTATGAGCAGGTTTAGTTTGCCTTGTCTGAAGGCGTTAATTGAGCGTTCTCTTTGTGGTTGTGTGTAGCCTGCGTGGAGTGCTTGTGTGTTGTATCCTTTTTGTGATAGTTTGTCTGCGATTTTGCTTGTTTCGTGGCGTGTTCTGCAGAATACTATGGCTCGATCTACGTGGTTTTCGTGTAGGATGGTGCATAGGGTGTCGAATTTGCTGCCTTGGTTGACAACGGTGTAGTATTGTTTCATTTGGGTTACGCCGATTTCGTCTTTGCTAACTAGGATTTTGACTGGGTTTTTCATGTATCGGTTGCATACGTTCATTACTGTTTTGTCGATGGTTGCTGAGAATAGGCTTGTTTGTCTGGTTGATGGTGCTTTGGATAGGATGTAGGTTATGTCTTCGATGAAGCCCATGTCTAGCATGCGGTCTGCTTCGTCTAGGACCAAGAATTTGACGTAGGATAGGTTGAGTACTCGTCTTTCGATGAGGTCAATTACTCGTCCGGGTGTGCCTACGACGATTTGGGCGCCGTTTTGGAGTTCGCGGATTTGCCTTTCAATTGAGGCTCCGCCGTATACTGGTAGTACCCGTAGTTTTTTGTATTTGGCAAATTGGATCATGTTCTGGGATACTTGCATTGCAAGTTCGCGTGTGGGTACCAGAATTAGTCCTTGGACTCTTTTTGCTTGAGAGTCGAGCCTTTCGACCATTGGGAGGCCGAATGCGGCTGTTTTGCCTGTTCCTGTTTGTGCTTGTCCGATAACGTCTTTGCCTTCGAGCAGTGGCATTATCGCTTGAGCTTGAATTGGAAAAAGTGTTTCATAACCAAGCTCTTTTACGCTTTTCAAAACCTCCATACTCAATGGTAGGTCTTTGAATGATTGAACTTCTAACATATGTTGTTTTTTTCTCCTGCCACAGAATTGTCATGCATCTTTCTAAAAGCTTTCAGGAGCTTATGTTGGTTACATGAGTTAATGTGACGTGGAAACACTGTTTTGTGCTCGCTTATAAAAAGGTTTAGCGTGTCGCATGATAAACGGACCAATTCAAAGAGCTATTTCACCATTTGGATCGGTAATTGAGGTGAAAAATCAAGCGGCGGCTTTTGAAGACATTTTCTCTTAAAATCGTCACCTTCAAACCTAAATCACCAAAATATTGGGTCAATCGTTAAGATGATTCGCACTATTAACTGGGCTTCCTTTCGCAAGCTGCATTAAGCAGAACGTGCTTAAGATATTCGGAGTTTGATGGTTTAGAATGCCCCGTGACTTAATGTATGAAAAGGCACGTAAACTTGTTGAAAGCCGACGAGTTGAATTTCTGGGCAATGGCGCCTACAACGTCATTGGAGACCACGGAACATACAACGTAGTCTTAGACTACACAGGAAAATTGAGCTGCAATTGTCCTGGATTTCTCCAAAAAGGCCGGTGCAGTCACGTGGAGGCAGTTGCATTACTTGGACACAAAAAGACAACGAACTCCTCGGTAATATCGTCATTGAGATTACAGACGGATAGCAGTCGGAAAGTCTTCTCAAGAAGAATCAGAGCTGAATATGTTGAAGATCAAGTCTAAACTGATAGCAATCGGTGTTATTTTAGTGCCATTATTAATTGTTGGTTTAGGTTCCTCGGAAGTATCGGGATGGAGCAATGGAGGTTACAGTAATAATCCTTTGAATCCTGATTACGGAACCCATGATTGGATTGCTCAACATGCTCTTGATTTCTTGCCAGCAGAGGAAAAGCAGTTCTACGCTGCAAATTTAGAGAGCTACTTGTACGGCACTGAATTACCCGATAATTCTCAGACCCCCGACGGGGTTGGTGACACCGGTAAGCACCATATCTATTTTGGTTCAGATGGCTCGTTACAGGATAATTCTGCAGCTGTCCGCGCCGAACAAGAATATGTGAATGCTCAGAGGGCTTTTGGTGTAGGCAATTTCTCGGCTGTCTCGGAGCATTTGGGGATGATGACTCATTATATTTCAGATGTTTCGGTTTTTGGACATGTTATGGGCACTTCGACACCGTGGGGCACCGAAGAACATCATAGCGATTACGAAGATTATGTGCTAAGAAGGACAACCAGTTATAACAGTTCTTTTGACAGTTTTCTTATCTTTGATGGCAATCTTTCGCTTGTCTCGGCTCAAACTTCTGCAATAACTATTGCAAGGGACACCACCTTTGATGCCAACGGAGGATTAAACTGCACCTGGATGGATCAAAATTATAATTGGAGCAGTCCAATTTTCGCGAATCGCGTTGGAGAATCACTCAACTTAGCAACGAATTCAATTGCAGATGTGCTTCACACATTCTATTTAGAAACTGTTAATGTTACTCCAGAGTTTCCATCATTCAGCCTTACGACATTAGCCCTGATAATGTGTGGTTTGCCTGTTCACCATTTTCAGTCTTAAAAGACGTCACCCAAAATAGATAATTCAATAATTATTTGATACTCTTTCCAAACAGCCTCAGGATATGAGGCGGAGAGGTGTCTTTTGATTTTTCTTTTAAAGTTATATGCTTTGTCGAGAAATTTGCAATGTTGCGCTTAAACTTCAAGTGACATTTCCCAATTTTGAAAGCGCAAAAGAATCGTTCAAACTTGGTTGCGTTTTCAAACAGTTGAGATGCAGTTTCATAGTTCAGTACATTTAAATTAACATTCAACACTAACGCTTAACATTAGCTGTATGAAAGCTTGGGTCATCATATTCCATAACCAATAGTATGTGCTAAAGATGGCTGCCAAAACCGAAGACTTTGACCTGCTGTTAATAAGCTCAATAGATGAAGCTCTGCTCACGCTTGGGGAAAAGGCGCGACATTCAATTTATGCGTATTTGGAGAAAAACTGTCATCTTCCAAAAGGGGAAATTCCACAAAATCTTGAAGTTTTTCAGCAAGCACTTGAAAAAGTTTTTGGAATAGGGGCAAGCT
This sequence comes from Candidatus Bathyarchaeota archaeon, assembly GCA_963735905.1. Lineage (GTDB taxonomy): Archaea > Thermoproteota > Bathyarchaeia > Bathyarchaeales > Bathycorpusculaceae > JADGNF01. Next base: position 571,337 of record CAVTMS010000015.1, read on the forward strand.
TGATAGAAATCTTGATTATGAAAAATCTCTGCGCGAAAATCGGGTTACGCTTAAGCATGGAGACAAATAAACAACTTGAGTTTATCAAATATGTTGAAGCAGCCCGCAAAAACTTCAAGAAAGAGTCTTCTAATACAAACCGTTAAAGCCAAACGCTTTTTGACAATCTGTATTTTGGCTTCATAATGGCTTTATCTTGCTTAGCATTGAAACGTACTATTGGCAGTCTCTCTCCTAGTCAGGAGAAAAAGAGTTGCCAAAGGAAAGTTGATTACGTATGGAGAAGCCAGCTAGAATCCTCATAATTGATGATGACGAGAACATTCGAACAGTGCTTCAAGCGATCCTTGAAGACGAAGGCTATGTAGTTGAGACTGCAGATACAGCAAAGAAAGGCATCGACAAAAGTGAGAACGGTTTCTTCAATTTGGCGTTGATAGATGTTCGATTGCCCGACATGGAAGGCATAGAGTTACTCACGAAATTGCATGAAACGAAGCCAAAGATGAGAAAAATTATTGTCACCGGATTTCCAACAATGCAAAATGCAGTTGCTGCTTTGAACAAAGGTGCAGATGGGTTTGTTCTAAAACCCTTTGATGTAGAAAAAATATTGGTTACGATCAAAGAGCAGCTAATTAAGCAAATGGAAGAAAAGAAATTCAGCGAAGAAAAAATTGCAGAATTCATTGAAACAAGAGTTAAAGAATTGGACAATGAAGCTGAATTAGTCCACAAGAAAACCGCTTAGTCAGCCATTTTCTAACCTTATTCGTATTTATCTTTTGTTCAAATATTTCAACATTCAACAAATCATTCTTGATGTCTTTTGGCGAAAAGGACTCCAAAAAGGTTTTCTTTACTGTATATAAATCGAAATCTCTTGCTTAGTTCAAAAAATAAGGTGACGGCGTCGAGTTAGTCTTTTCAATACTGTACTTGATTATGTTCATTTTGAATTTTGATGCTGAAGCAGTTTGCACATTTTACTGTCTATAACGAGTAAATACTCCACTACCGTTAGTGGATGAATATAATTGCACCCACTAACCGAAATCAATAAACCAACGCAAACATCGTGAAATAATATGAAGTGTCCCTATTGCGGGTCTGAAGAATTCAAAACATTGGAAACACGTGATTCATTAGAAAACACTACGCGCAGACGAAAAGAATGCATCAATTGTGGTAAGCGCTTTACAACCTACGAGTACGTCGAATCCGTTGAGATTATGGTTCGCAAGAAAGACGGTAAACTTGAACAATTCGACGTAAACAAAATCATACGTGGTCTTCAGAAAGCTTGTGAGAAGCGACCCGTGAACATGGATCAGATTAACCAGTTGGCGAGCCAAGTACGCCAGGACCTAATGTTGGGTGGGAAGGGGGAAGTCTCCTCTCAGGAAATCGGTGACCTTGTCATGAAGCGTTTGAAGGGCTTAGATCGTATAGCCTACATTCGCTTTGCTTCTGTTTACAAGAAGTTTGAGGAGCCTGGGGATTTCGGGCGGTTATTGCTTGAGGTGGAAAAATAATGAAGTATGTTAGGAAACGTGATGGTAAACTAGAATCTTTCGATCAAGAACGAATAACAACGGCAATCTGGAAAGCTGCCAAAGCCGTAGGCGGAAAAGACCGTGAGCAACCAAAGAAAATCAGCGACCAAGTTGTTGCTGAGCTTAACAATCGGTTTGGCGAAGACGGCTGTCCCACAGTTGAGGAAATACAAGATTTCGTAGAGAAAATGCTAATTGAGAATGGGCACGCCCAAACTGCAAAGGCGTACATTCTTTATCGTAAGCAACATTCGGACATGCGCGAGCTTGCAGCTCTTCTTAGCAGTGCAGATCTTGTAGACCAATATCTGGAAGTCGAAGACTGGCGAGTTAAAGAAAATAGCAACATGAGTTATTCTCTGCAAGGACTGAATAATTATCTTTCTTCCACGGTTATCGCCAAGTACTGGATAAGCCGCATTTACCCCGAACGAATAGCCGAATCTCACTTCTCGGGCGACATTCACATACATGACCTAGGCGTTTTAGGGCCTTACTGCGTAGGTTGGGATGTAAGTGACCTACTAATGTCAGGTTTTGGGGGAGTCGCGGGAAAAATCGAAAGCAAACCAGCCAAACACTTCCGAACTGCACTTGGACAAGTTGTAAACTTCTTCTACACTTTGCAAGGAGAAGCCGCTGGTGCACAAGCATTCAGCAATTTTGACACCTATCTTGCTCCTTTCATACGTTATGATCATCTGACCCAGAAAGAAGTCGAGCAGGGCTTACAAGAATTCTTCTTCAACATGAACGTGCCCACAAGAGTAGGCTTCCAAACGCCCTTCACCAACTTGACACTAGATCTCACCGTACCCGATTTCATGAAGAATGAAGGCGTGCTCTTCAACGGAAAAGTCACCGAAGACACCTACGGCGACATGACCAAAGAAATGGAAATGTTCAATTCTGCATTCGCGGACGTTATGAGCCAAGGCGACTCCAAAGGCAGAGTCTTCACTTTCCCGATCCCGACATACAACATCACCAAGGATTTCGACTGGGATTCAATTGTATCGCAGAAAATCTTCGAAGTCACCGCCAAATACGGCGTACCCTACTTCTCGAACTTCGTTAACAGCGATATGCGCCCCGAAGACGTCAGAAGTATGTGTTGCCGCCTAAGAATTGACAACCGTGAACTTCGCAAGCGGGGTGGAGGCTTTTTCGGTGCGAATCCATTAACCGGAAGCATCGGAGTCGTTACCCTAAACATGCCTAGAATCGGCTACCTATCCAAGGATGAAGACGAATACTTCGAGAGAATTGACCACGTTATGGACGTAGCCAGAGCAAGCTTGGAAATAAAACGCAAGGTACTCGAAGCATTCACTGAAAACGGTCTATATCCATACAGTCGCAGATACCTTCGCAATATCAAAGCCGGTCACAACGAGTTCTGGAAGAACCACTTCTCCACAATCGGATTAGTAGGCATCAACGAATCAGTAGTGAACCTCATAGGACAAAACATCGCTACCAAAGACGGCTTAGAGTTTGCCGTAAAAACCCTCACTCACATGCGCAAGAGACTCATGAATTTCCAAGACGAAACAGGCGACATATACAACCTTGAAGCAACACCCGCTGAAGGCACAGCATATCGATTAGCACGCATAGACAAACGCAAACACCCCAACATCATATTCGCAAACCAACGACAAGTCCAAACACAACACGCAGAACCATTCTACACCAACAGCTCACAATTACCCGTAGACTTTGACGGCGATCTCTTCGACGCTTTAGAACACCAAGAAAATCTGCAAACGCTTTACACTGGTGGAACCGTTTTCCACATCTTTATGGGCGAACGCTTACATTCATGGAAGTCTGCAGCTGAATTGATTAAGAAAGTCTCTTCGAATTCGCGCTTACCCTACTTTACCTTGACACCTACCTTCAGTATTTGCCCCAACCACGGATACACAAGCGGCGAACACAAACAATGCCCAGTTTGCAACGCGGTGTGCGAAGTTTACAGTCGCGTCGTTGGCTACTTACGCCCAGTGGACCAGTGGAACGATGGAAAGCAAGCAGAATTTGCCATGCGCAAAACCTTCGACAAATCTATTATGATGACTACTACGCCAGTTGCAAGAAGTAGCGAGTGACCTACACGATGAAATTTAGTGGCTTGCAGAGAATCAGCCTCATTGACTACCCTAACAAGGTAGCCTCAGTGCTTTTTACTCCGGGCTGCAACCTGCGTTGCGGTTTTTGCCACAATTGGCGCATAGCCACTAATCCGCAGCCTCCTTTTCTTCAGGAAGCCACTGTTTTGGAAATTCTGGAAAGCCGAAAAAAATACGTAGACGCCGTTGTGGTAACCGGTGGAGAACCGTGCATGCACAAGGAGCTCCCTAAGTTCCTTGCCAAACTAAAAGAACGTGGGTTCCAGGTTAAACTTGATACGAACGGCTTCTTCCCTGACGTACTTGAAGAATGCCTTGGCAGCGTGGATTACGTAGCGATGGATCTTAAGACTTCGCTCGAAAAGTATGAATGTCTAGGTTCATCTGGGACTTCGGGACTTATGCATTCTGTTGAAATCTTGAAGACTGGCAAAGTTCCTTATGAATTCAGAACGACTGTAGTTCCAGATTTGGTTACATCCGACGATATTACTCAAATTGGGAAACTGGTTCAAGGTTCGTGTACAATGGCTTTGCAGCAGTTCGTGCCAGCTGACACGCTAGACAAAAAGTTTGGATTGCTGCATCCCTATGATACTGAAACCATTAATTCCTTCGCTAAGACGATGCAAAAATACGTAGAAAAAGTTCTACTTCGCGTTTAGAACGTCTTCTCTAATCCGGCGCCAAAAGGGGATGTTGCAAATCCTCAATTCGACATTGGGCAGCTAACCCCTTGATTTCCGATAGATGTTCTTGTTGTAGCTAGCTAACAGTCACAATTTCTTAAAAGTTTTCAACAAAAGTCTACTATTGTTTGGAGACTTGAGGTTTTATAAATGAAAGTTGCAATTATAGGCAAAGGAAACGTCGGTACTGCAATTGGAAAAAGTCTAATCCAAAAGGGATACGAGGTTAAGTTTGGGCACCGCGACATAAGAGAGCCAGTTGCAGCTGCTGCAAAATGGGGAGAGCTCATAATTCTTGCCGTTCCTTACAGTGCAGTAAAAGATGCAATCAAGGAGTTAGGTTCTGATGCAGACGGCAAGATTCTGATAGATGTAACCAATGCCATCTCGCCTAACGGTGATCTAGCAATCGGATTCACAACTTCAGCCGCCGAGGAACTGCAGAAAAAACTTCCCAGAGCCAAAGTGGTAAAAGCCTTCAATACAGTTTTCTCGGCGAACCAAGGCACAGGCAAAGTTGGAAAAGAACAACTTACCTTCTTTGTAGCAAGCGATTATTCAGAAGCAAAACAAATAGTGATGAAATTAGGAAGAGACATTGGTTTTGAACCCGTCAATGCTGGTCCTTTGAGATCGGCTCGATATCTCGAACCCATGGCGATATTAATCATAAACTTGGCATACAATCTTGGAATGGGAACCAACATAGGCTATAAGCTCGTAAAAGGCTAAAATTGCCTTCAATATTGATTGCTGTCTGTTATTGCATAGTTGCAGTCACAACGCTTAAAATACCTCAGAGGATTAAATGGGTACGTGCTCAGCTTCGGCGGTCCATAATTTGCTGATTAAGCAAGTTTTCAGAAAATTGATCGGTCACTAATTCTCCTTTCAATCAGAGGGAATCGAAATTTGAGATCACAAATTTCCAAAATCAAAAAGTCTGCTAGAGCTCTTTCCCCAGTAATCTCTGTACTCTTGATAATCGCTATAACTGTTGCCGCTTCCCTTGTCGCTTACCTGTGGGTAAACAACTACCTAGGGTTTACAACATCAAGAGCGGGAAAAGCGATCCAAATCCAAAGCATGGCAAGAGATCCTCTCTCAGGAAACTTAATTATCTATCTTCAAAACGTAGGACAGGGACCCGTAACTTTCGATCCAGTTAACAGTGTTTATGTAAACAGTAACCTTGTACCGAGCGACATAACCCCAACAAACCTGCCCGAAGGACAAACCTCCCAGATAACAACTACCCATCAAATCACAACAGACGACGCAATCACAGCTAAAGTCGTCACAACTGAAGGGATTTCTGCACAAAGCAGCACAAACACAGGATTTTTTGCTCTCCCCACTAACGTCCCAACACTAGATCAATATAAGATTCTCTTCGCAAAAGGCACTGGTGGATCAGCAAGTACTCCAGCGGATACTCACTGGTACAACGCAGGCGCACGAATTCCAATCTTTGCATTCGCCGATCCGGGATATTCCTTTTCGAAATGGACTGCAAACACAAGCCAAATCGATTTCGACAGCACAACATCATCCTCAACTTGGGCAACCATTAATGGAAACGGAACAATAATCGCAGCCTTCACTCATTCTAGATACATAATTACATTTTTCTTGGAAAGAGGGGGAGAAACGTTAAACCCATCAGGAACACAAACCTACACCTTAGGTGCAAGAGTTCCCATAACAACTTCAGCATCAAACGGCTACACATTCTCAACATGGATAACATCTGGACAAATCGCCCTCGACAACCCAAACGCAGCCTCGACAACCGCTACCATTAATGGCGCAGGCACTATAACCGCTTCTTTCACTGCAAACCAATTCTCAGTCGAGTTCACAACGAACGGCGGCGGAACATCGTCAACAAACCCAACCGGAACCCACACGTACAGCCCTAACCAACAAGTGACAATAACCGCCACGGAAGCTCCTGGCTACACCTTCTCCAGCTGGACAACAACAGGGTCAATAGCATTATCTCAACCCAACGCCAAAACCACAACCGCTACCATAAACAGCCCCGGACAAGTAACAGCAAACTTCAACAATCAAAGCAAAACAACCCCCAACCTCAGCTGTACACCTAACCCAAGCACGCTTCCTCAAGGTGAAAAAATAACCTCAACAGGAACATTAACCTACTCAAACCAGGTAATAGCCACCAGAACAATCACTATCTCATATTCACTTTTGGGTCAGACACCAACAATACACACACAAACTACAGACAGCCAAGGTACGTACACCGATACTTTCACGCCAAACAAACCGGGACAATGGACAGTGCAAGCAACCTTCGCCGGAGACTCCAACTACAATCCCGCAAACAGCCCAACCCAAACAGTAACCGTGACCCCACCTAACCCCGTAACTATTACCTTCCAAACAAACGGCATGCAAATAGACACCGCATCAGCAACTATCATAACAGTAGACGCAACAAACTACACCTATGAAGAAATTCAAACGCTCTCCTTCAACTGGACACCAGGTACAACCCACACAACAATAGCTTCAACTCCCATTGCCGCATCAAGCGAAAGCAAACAATACGTCTGGACCAGCTGGAACGCAACCAGCTTCGGAAACTCAACCACGAGCACTTACACCTACACCGTGCCAAACGCAGCCGAAACTGTAGCCGTTAATTTCTTACCTCAAGCCCAAATCCTATTCGCATATTATGACCAATACGACACTTACACTGAAACAGACCCAACAGTAACCTACTATGCGGCAGGAGCAATGGAAAAGGTTAACGCTACAAAATACGGGTCCGAAACCGTCTGGGTCGACGTAGACTCCACCTACACCTACCCAACTTATCTACCATCATCACAGGACAACCTGCAGTGGCAAACACCCGCGCCATCCGATGTCATTCAACCGACAAATGATTGGATCCAACCATTCTACTACAGCCAATACAAAGTCACCTTATCATACACAATTGTTGGAGATGGGGGCGGATACCCCGAACCACCAACATTCACGGCCTACCAACTCGGCATCCCGCAAGACCTGACCCTCACAACCACACCGACAGTATATTGGATAGACGACTTCTACTACTCCATAACCACAAACCTGCAAAGCAGTAGCGGCAACCTAGATGAAACCTGGCAACTCGCCCAGGCAGACTACGGCTTAGTGAATGAACTCCAACCAGTAGCCACATTCACATACTACCACCAATTTGCACTAACAGTCACTACAAACCCAGCCGACCTATCCGCGAACTTCCAAGTAACCTACACACAATTCGGAACCCAATACATAAGCGAGCCACAAACAACCACTTGGAGTGAATGGGTCGACGCGCAGACAACGGCAAAAATTAACAATCCTCAAGACAAAATAGGTGCACTCAGCTTCCTAAGTGCAAATCCATCACAAATCGTAGCAATGAATCAGCCGCAACAAATAACCTTAAACTATGGATAACTGAAAATCCAGGTTATCCAAAACCCAGTTGGCAACTATAGGAAAGGCTGAAAATCATGAAAATTTTTGGGTTTTAGTAAATTATCTGTTACTTCCCTTGAGCTTCGCATTTTTTCTTCTAAAAAGTTAATTGACTACCGGTATCTTATCCCAATTTGTGGATTTTATCTTTTTTGGTATTTGCCTAATAAAAAAGGTACTGGCGATCATGCATTGATATTTTCTTCAGAATTGAGACGTTCAGAAACAATGGCTGCTATTTTTAGTTCTATTGTTGCTCTTACCCGAATTTTGGGAAAATTTGCTATTTTACTATTTGACCTATCTTTTCATCTCATGGATAGAACGGGAGTCGAGGCTTCAGTTTCTGGTGTATTTTGAAGCGAACATAATCAAAATCTCGAGCTCCATTCAGATGACTATTAGGTGATCAATAAAAAGGGTTGAATAGGTTCAGGCTTCTTCAATCTTTCAATACTGTTCCTTCTTCCGGTCGTAGCTGATCTAAACTCACTTCTATTTGTTGTCGATTGTTGTTGCATGGTTGCAGTCACAAACGCTTAAAATAGTTCAAAAGAATAAATGGGTTCACTCGGATTCCAACTAGTCCAAAATCGATGGCCGAATATGTTTCGCATAAAAAGGCTTCAGAACTGGAAAATAAGGCTGAACTGAATGATTGTAAACCTCTACGTTGCGGTAGACTTGGCAATAGCCATTTTCACATTGACTGTAGGCTCTTACGCCGCTTACAAAGCTTACAAGGTTGATGAAGGCTCAAAAGCATTACAAAGTGATCAACGTTATGAAGTCGAAAAAGACTTCTATCTCGTCTCCACGGTAGGTTGGATGACTTTAGGAACACGAATTTTGGCTATTCCCCTATTCTGGATCACCGTTATTTCGTTAATTCCCGCTGTTCCAGGAGCCATGTGTGAATTCGGTGTGTTCCAAGCAGGTGCACCTTTTAGCTGGGCTGATTTGGGCTTGAAACTTTTCACAATGTTTGCTTTTGGTGGATGGCTCTTCTATGATTTTATGAATCGAAAACTCAAAGGTTCTCCAATGATGGGAAAACTTTCGACGCGGATTCGTTTTGCTTATTCCATTGCTTTTCGTTGATGCTTTGCTGGACATTTCGTTTTTTGGTTCATTAAAACCGCTTGTGGTTCCATGCTGTATGGTCGTCTACTCTAACACGGCCACTGGTCTGTTCAATATCGGTTGCCCATTCTGCTTCATAACTTATCAGTATCCTCTGCTGTGGGGAGTTTTGCCTGCGTACGTGATTTCAGCAGCCTTAGTGCTCTGGGTTCTCATGTTCCAAAGGTCTGCGCGTGGCGTCAACGCACATAAAGGAAAGCTCTTCAATGCTTCAAGAAGGCGTTATTGGTCAAGCGTTGCTCTGGCAATTATTGGAACAGTGCTTCTTCTGATTCAGGTTCAAATGGGATCAATAAGTTCGGTGTGATTTGGTTATGGAGTTTCGAGAAGTAATGTGAAGTGTTTTTGCTTAATGTCTGTTGGGCGCCAAAAACAACTTGGGGATTTGAACGAATTTGAAACTAAAGAGGACTCTTCGCTTTTGAGATTGCAGCGGTTGCTGATTGCTTAGTGGCTAATCATGGTTTTCGTTGAAGTTACTCCTTACCTTGCCAGTTCAAAACCAATTCCCAAATTGGCATTTACAATCAAAAGAATTTGCCACAGGCAACGTAACCTTGGGGAGCGGTCAAACTGCTAGGTGCCCAGTTTAATTATTCAACCTATGACCCTGCCATTCTGGTTATAGATATGGCATTTCAAGATTGGCAAACTCCAGGGTACCTTGTCGATTTACTGCAATGGGCGAATAATTGCCACAATTTGGGCTTCGCCGGATAACCCAACTGCACGTTTGACCACGATTTCTGTTTCAGGTTGGGATTGGGTGAAACCTCCATCCGAAAACTCGGTCACCTACGGCAACGAAATTACGTTTGCTTCGGAATCTCAAAACGGGTACGAGGGCACTTTTGATTATCAAATAAGCATAAGAGGAAGCAGATAAGAAATGAAGACAACAAAAATAATCTTTGCCGTAAGTGCTGTTTTGGTAATTTTTGTATTTACTTCTTGTGTTGTAAGCGAATATTCCTGGTCTACTAAGGGGAACAGTTCTGATTCTTTGCGCCAACTTGTCGGATTGCCAAGTGTTGCAGTTGGAAATCTTAATCCTGCGGCAAGAAACCCTGGGCTTGAGTTTCTTTGCACATCACTTTATGATTCCCCTGGAGGATACTGTTACTACTTTCACTTCAGGAGTAACTTTTACAAACATTACAGCGAGTGAAAACATTACCGTGAGCGATAAAAGATGAGCAGGTTTAAAAATCTTCTAAATTACGCAGTCAACTGCGTAGAAAGGTACAAAGTAAGAACAATAGTTGTGCTTATCTGCCTAGGGATTTCCGCGTCAGTTTTTTCGTCTGTGGCTTTTATGAAAGATGGACTGGTGAAAGAGGGCGAACTAAGCTTGAAGTATTCACCGGACCTAACAGTTCAGGGAATATCTTCTGGGCGTCAAACATTCATTGAAACAAAATATGTAGGTTATATTCAGGAAGCGCCGGGAGTTAGCGCGGTGGCTGGGAGGATCTGGGGTTATGGAAACATAGGAAATTCGTTGCTAGTTGTCGTGGGTATTGATTTGGAGAACCCAATAGTGGACCTATCACAAGTTTACCCGATTGAATCAGGTGCATTTCTCAACCCGCAATCCGACAACACGGTGGTCATTGGAAAAGCAGTTGCGATCTCTTCTAGGGGTTAGTGTTGGGAAGTGTGCTAACGATTCTAAGTGAATCCAATCAACCCCAACGATTTGATGGTTGTTGGCGTGTTCAACAGCGAGTCCAGCATTTACAACGCAGATATGATACTGATGAACATCAACGCAGCTCGAGCATTCTTTAGTGTACCGGAAGACCAGATAACTGATATCCTAGTTTACGTCAGCGATGTTGACCCCGCCACCAAAGCATCACTTGTTAACGCAGTGGCGCGCGAAATTAGTGATTATCCAAATTGTCGCGTCGTTACAAAAGACATTCTTGTCAAAGCCCAACAAACGACTTATGGCGACCGTTCTGGGTTCTTCTCTGTTGTTTGGTACATTGTATTAATTTCGGTCGCGATAATTGCTTTCAACCAAACTATCGTCGTTGGTCATGAATCCAAATTCGAAATAGGGCTGCTCAAAGCTCTAGGGTTCTCCACTTCGGATATTATTCAAGTTCGCATGATTGAAGGTCTGATTCTTGGAACCATTGCTGGAGCAATTGGGCTAACCGTCGGAATCATTTATGATACTGTTCTTGGGGCTCCGATGCTTCAGAGACTTCATGATGGGCTGGGCCACTCTATATCCGGGTTTTCCTGTGCCAATTCTCATAAGTGCCCAGACAGTGCTTTTCACGTTTGCCATAACAATCGTGCCGTTACTTTTTGCTACCGTAATTCCTTCATGGCTCAACGCAACGGTTGACCCAGACATTGCAATGAGAGGCGCAAGAGCATGATTGAAGCTATCAGCCTGACAAAGATTTACAATCAGGGCAAAAAAAATCAAGTTCAAGCGATGACAGATGCAAGCATTAATGCGGAAAGCGGCCAAATAACTGCTTTAGTTGGACCCAGCGGTTGCGGAAAAACAACTCTGATGAGTATGATTGGTCAACTTCTTACACCCACAAAAGGAAAAGTGCTGGTTGACAATGAGGATATTACTGCCTACTCGGATGGGTGGAAGGCTGTTTTTCGGAGAAAAAATATCGGCTTCGTTTTTCAACATATCAACTTGCTTCCCAACTTAAATGCGCTTGATAATGTAATGACTCCGCTTATGTGTCATGATGTGAACCCTTCGAATACAGAGAATACTGCTCTTAATTTCTTGGAACAACTAGGGCTTGTCTGAAAGAGCTTTTTTTGAAGTTGAGCAACTTTCAGGGGGGCAGCAACAGAGAGTAGCCGTTGCAAGAGCACTAGTAACCGAACCAAAAATTATCGTTGCCGATGAACCATTAACGTTCGTTGATGACGCTTCCGCAAAAACGATAACTGACTTCTTTGAGAAACTCAGAGAAGAAGGAAAAACAATACTTATTTCAACTCACGTTTCCAACCTTGCAAAACTAGCAGACAAAACTTATGCAATAATGGATGGGAAAGTCGTAAAATCATATTGATGAAAGAAAAGATTAAAGCGTATTGTCGGAGCTATATTGTTTATTTTTTGGCATGGTCAAATAATTTTATTCTAAAAAATAGATTTTTCTTGGAAAAGTTTTGTATCTTGCCCTAAATTACTGGGATGATGTGTTCTTTTCGGAATTCTCCTAAAACAAGGGTTACTGGTGATCCGACTTTAATTGCGTCGTCTGTATTGTTGAAGATACAGAAAGCATAATTTCCTAGCTTTTTTCGGGAGCTCATAAGTGGACCTATTTTTGGTGTTACTGCTACCTTGCACATTTTTCCAGTTGATTCATCCTGTAAGTAAATTGGGCCGGGGCGTTTCATTTTTTCGTCAATCTTAAATCTAGCATTAACCAGGTCGCCTACGCCACATATGCTAATCATTATTTCTGGAAGAAAAGGTTGGGTTGTGGGATTCGGTTGTTTTTACTCTGTCCCACTTTGTTTTTTTTCTGCCACATTTATCGTCTTGAATATAGCTGTCTCATCTGGATATTAGATATACTGGTATCGACTTTGTTGGACTTGTTTTTCCTTGTTATAAAACTTTGACTACTACGACTGCGCCGCCTGGATAATTGCCGTCGTTGGTTACTTTATAGTCGTCGTGTGCATGCCAGAGGTAAAGCAATGGATATCCTGTTCTGGTAAGCCGGTTGCTTTGTCTACTCCAAAGCCTGGACCTGATGATGGACGTTCCACCTGGCGAAGCGCCTGTTCTGGGTGATAGCACCTGGTCCTAAGCACCATCGGTATTGATGGGTCTAGCTACATGAACTACGTCACCGTAGTCTGCTTTGGATGGTTCCTCCGATCCAGTTGTATGCCTGAGGATACGTGGTGAGATTGATCAGTGGGAATGGTGGTGTTTCTGGTTGACCAGCTTCTGAGGTTCCATATGGCATCGGTGAAACGTGTTGTTAAGAACTGGTCCATAGACTGTTGGGCTTATGGCGGCTTTATCTGGATATGCCAGTACTAAGTCATAGTTTTCGCCTGAGAACACTCCGAATGTGTACATTCTCTTGCGTTCGTCTGTGGTTGTGCCGAACATGCTGTTGAATTGCGGTACCCATGCGAAGGTGTCTTTGCCTACTATGTTCAGGCATCACTCCATGGAAGTGCATAGGTTGCGCCTGGAAACCTGCGTTGTGAAGTCGCGCTAGAACTTTTTCAGCTACTGAGGTTACTATGTAGGTTTGTATTGGTTGTCTTGGAGGGAAGAATAATGCGTCTGTTGGAACTTTTGGCCAATTGCTTGGTAAGCCGGAAGCAGTTGTTAGGTTGGCGTAATTCCAGTGGCTGGACCATAGTAAGTTAGTTGTTGTGCTGTGCTATTGAGGACGTTTGTACGTTGATGGTGTTCCTGTAAAGAGTAATCCTGGTTGGTATCCTTGGTTCCATTTGCCTGCCATGATTGTATCTGGGAGACATCTGCCGTTAATGGTCCAATAGTTGGGGCGATAGTCGGGGATGTTAAAGTTCGACGATTTCTGGGATGATGGGGGCAGGGTAGCGGTAAAGCTAAGGGATTAGGTTCATCTGTTAGGTTGACAGATCAAGAATGTTATCGTGCCATCTGGTGTCTATGTCGCTTAAGAGTAAGCACTGCTTCTTGATTGAACTGTGTAAGGCTGTTGTTGTAGGCTGCGCCTCCTGTTTTTGTGTTGCCATAGATTTTCGGATAGATCCACATTGGACCGTACATTCCCATGTGAACGTGTTCTGATGCTTCAACGTGGCAGTGATACAGGTATGTGCCTGGTCTTTCACAATACATTCTGTAAGTGAATACGTTGCCGTTTGGACCTCCTTGCGTTAGGTTTGCGTCTGATGCAGGGGTGAATGTTACGTTCGGTGTGCGGTGGTTGGTAGTATAGGGCATCCTGAACTATCAAGGTCATACGGATTCCACATAGGTACGCCGAAGCTTATTTCAGGTATTCCATCGTAATATGGTTGGTGAATGAACGCCATGCAAGTGTATTGTGTGTGGGTCTGTGACGCATGATCCGAAAGCGAAGCCTGCGTTGAACAATGTAATGTCTAATATGTCTCCTTCTACACCCCATATTGGTGGACCAATGTTCATTGCTTTTCCGCGCATGATTGGTTGCTTTGTGTTGGGGTCAATCCAGTTTAAGTCGGCAAATGCGCTTCTCATGTCTGCGACAGTTGGGGCACCTACTCCGGGAGCTCCAACATTGCCTTTTGACCATCCATATGGTTTATCCCAACTAATTGGTGTTGTGAACCCATACATGTAGACTGGTCTTCGTGCTGAATCCAAACTTGTCCGTCGGAAGCATTGAAATGCCGTCTGTTGCGTATAGGAAGTACCATCTTTCTTGAGGTTTGTAGGAATCCAAAATTGTTATCTCCGAAGTCAAATTGTGGATTTGCAGTGCTTTGGCTTGCGTCAAGCAAAGATGTGTTTGGCGAATTTGTTTGTGTAGTTGCTTCAGCTGTTCTTGTCAGACGCAGGTATTCCTAACGATAATCCAACGACTGCGGCTCCACCTGCGATTGCGCCTGCTTTTATGAATTTTCTTCTCGATGCTGCTTTGTCAGTTTCATCAAAATTTTTGTCGGACATAATTGTCCTCCTAATTAAACCTATTTGCTTATGAGAATATATGGAATTGTTTCAATCATGTGATACAAACAAGCAGTGTAACAATACTCATGAATTGTATGTTAAGTGTTCAATTTTCCCTCACTTCTGCTCAATTGGAAGCACACGAGAAAGGTTTTTGCAAGAAGCCAACAAAAATAATGTGAGGGAAAAGTTTAAGGGGTAAGGGTTTGTTTAGCTTTCCGAGTATTCTAAACTTGAGGTTTGTAGTGTGAGCATTAAAGGCGAAACTGTGGAAGAGCGTAAGGCTGAAGTCCTCATCAAACTGCGAAAATACAAGTTCATAGAAAAAGAAAAGTTCGAAGGAGCCTTCGGCTACACCGTCAACATCCCAGAAGACAAAGAAAAAGCCATAATCTGGTGCATACTCGACCAAGCCACAGTAGGCATCGTCGCCATGAACCAACTCTACAAAGTCATGAAAGAAAAAGAACTCGAACGCGCCATAGTAATCACCGAAGGAAGATACACCCACGCCGTCAAACAAGGCGCCAAGAAAAAGAAAGTAGAACTACTCCTCAAATCATTCCCAGTCTTCGACATATTCGAACACGCACTGGTTCCAATGCACGAAATCCTAACACCAAAAGAACGCGAACAACTCTTAGAAAAATACAAAGTCAAACCGTACCAGATGCCACAGGTAACATCAACAGACCCAGCAGTCAAAGCCATAGGCGCAAAACCTGGTGACGTGCTGCGAATTATAAGAAAAAGCTCCACAGCGGGCGAACACATAGCTTTCCGCTACGTGGTAGAATAAAAAGAAAAAAAATTTCTTATTTTATTTTCCAACAATTACTTCTGTAGATTTAATAATTGCAGTAACTTCATCGCCTACTTTCAAGTCTAAGTCGTCAACTGCCTCTTTTGTAATGACTGCAGTAATCGTGGTTGGAACTTTAACTTCAATCTTGACTTTGGCCGTGATCACGCCTTTTTCTACGGCGATAATCTTTCCTTTGAAATTGTTTCTTGCACTTAACTTCACACATTTCACCTCCGAAACTTTGCCTTCAGTTAAAACATCACTCAAATAAGTTTCTAACTGCCTGTACTCCTCAAGGAGATTCTTGCCCAGGTCTGTTAGTTTTGCTCCCCCGCCTCCAGTCTTTCCACCTTTATAGGTGTCAACGATTGGTTCCCCGATCGCTTTTTCTATTTTTTGAATGTAATTCCAAACGTAACGATACGACATCCCAACTTTTTCTGCACCTTTTGTCAGCGATTTCTCAGAATTTATGCCTTCAAGAATTTCTGCTCCGCCCTTGCCTATCACCGGTTTTCCGTCGCATTCGATCCAGACTTTGCACGAGGGCTGATGTTTCTTGTGGATGACCATCTAATTATGCATGGGCTGAGTCTGTTAATAAAGGTAACCGCGGCGCAAAAAACCTGGTTTAGAATTCGAGCTCTCCGCTAATGAATTTTCTTGTTATCTCACTTTGAGGTTTGTCAAAGAAGTCGTCTGGGTTTGCCCTTTCAACAATATGGCCAGCGTGCATGTGTATTATTTCGTCGCCCAATCTTCTGGCTTGATTCAAATTGTGTGTTGCCATTATAATGATTCTTTCTGCTTTCTTGCTGCGCACTATGGCTCGTTCAATGATAATGGCGCTGTTAGGATCCAAATTCGCGGTAGGCTCGTCTAAAAGTAGGATTTTTGGTTCAAGCAAAAACGCCCTCGCGAGTGCAATTCGCTGCTGTTCTCCGCCCGAGGTTTTCTTAGCCCTTCTTTTCTCAAAGTCTCTTAATCCCACATCATGCAATGCTTGGGTAATTTTTTCTTTGATTTCTGATTCTTTTTCTCCCTTTATTTTTAACCCGTAGGAAAGGTTTGCATAAACTGATCTCGTGAACATTGCAGTTCTCTGAAAAACTAATGTCGCAATTTGGCGCAATTCTCCGTCAGATACGTTTTTATCGTTGAAGGTAATGGTGCCTTTTTCTAGTTTTTCTAAACCAGCAATTATTCTTAACAGGGAGGTTTTTCCCGCACCATTGACTCCTATAAGGACTATTATTTTTCCTCCTTGGGCGTTGAAGTTTATTGAGTCAAGTGCTTTGACGTTGTGATAGTTTTTTTCGATTTGGTTAAGGTTGAGGCTTATGCTCATTGTCCCCAGTTCCACCAATTGAATAATCTGCTTTTCTTATACGATGTATCTTCTTGTCTGATTTTTTCTATGAGACTTATTGCCAAAGTTAAGGCGACTACGATTGTCATGAGAATTATGGCATATGCCATGGCTACTTGGAATTGACCCAGGTTCGTTTCTAACGCAATAGCGGTGGTAAGAACTCGTGTTTCTTGGAAGAGGTTTCCTCCTACAATCATGGCGATTCCGAGTTCTCCGAAGCCGCGGTTGAAGGCCGCAGTAATAGCAAGTACAGTGGACCACATTGTCTCGCGCATTATAGTTAAGTTAGTACGTAAACTTGATGCTCCCAGCGTTTTAGCGAGATCCCTTAGTTGATTATCTGCAGTTGATAGAGCGCTGGTGGTGAAGCTGACAATTATGGGCGTTAGAAGAATTGCTTGCCCAACGGCTATGCCATTGATTGTATATAGCAGATGAAGAAAACCAAATTCGCCTGATTTTGATAAGAGCAGATAAAGTAGTAATCCGAGGGCTACGGTGGGAACGCCGATAAGAGCGTTGAAGAGTCCTTTGATGAACCAACGCCCTCTGAACGAGTAAAGGCCTAATAATACAGCTATAGGAATGCTCCAGACACAAGCCAAAATTGTTCCTAAACTGGTCACATAAATTGACCTGTAGACTGTAGCGTAAACTTCAGAGTTACCGCTGAAAATCAGTTCAAAAGCTTGCTGAAATGCTTGTACGATAATATCGGGCATAACTGAAAGAAAAAAGAAAGGGTTGAGTTTTTAAGTTTTTTGCAGTCTAAGATTCAAATCTGTGTTCGCTCGTTGCAAAAGAAACGGTTGAAACAGCGATCGATTGCTCAAAAGCGTTTTCCGGAGCATTTAGTTTGATCTGCGGTTTTGCAGTTGCTGCAATCACTGGAGCGAAGCTGGCAGTTGCAGCTGGGCTCGGACTGGGTAACGCATCGTAAGGCGCAGAGTACAGATTGCCGGCATTGTATCGATAGGCGGCTGGGCATTCTGTTCCGTTAATGTAAGCATAGTCTTGTATCCAGCCAAGTAACGTAGCGTTGCTCGCAGGGTTCGAGGCCAAAGGTACGAAGGGAGCGAATAGAGGAGCTCCGAATGTTGAGGTTCCGTAAGTTGCTAGCAGGTTTTGTCCTTCATCTGAAACCATATACTGCGCAAAAAGCATTGAAGCAGCAAAGTTAGTTTTTGTCAGGTTAGCGTTTTGGGGATTGTCTATGATGATGCTGTAAACATTTAGTAGGTCCTTGTTGGCCTGGACAACGATCTTCATGTTTATGTTGCCATTCTTCTGGTTAGTAAGGTAAGATGCGGTATCTGAAAGTGTATATCCATTCAATTGATAGGCCACAAGAAGAGTCGGTGTCATACCTTGTCCTGTTTCTTTGTACCATGAAGCGGTTCTTATCTGGGTCCAGTTTATGCCAGCTGCTGCCCACAGGTTCTTTTCTTTGCTATTAGTTCCTGATCCATCTCCTCTAGAGATCCAAATGGCTTTGCCCTGTTCACCTAGTGTTTTTATGGTTTTCATCGCGTCTAAAGGTGCCATGCCAGTAACATTAGCGGGATCATTGGCGGGACCTACAATTATGAAGAAGTTTGAGGCTATGATTTTGCGGTCTACACCATATCCATTGGTCATGAATGTTTTTTCTTGTGTAGGATCATGAACCATGATCATATCTGCGTCTCCTCGGGTGGCTGTTGCTATGGCTGCACCAGTGCCTTGTGCGAGGAAGTTAATGGTTATCCATGGGTATTTTGCTTGGAATGCAGTTTTCACGGTGTCTAGGAATCCTGTCTCGTAAAGGCTTGTTGTCGATGAAACTGTGAGTGTTGTTGGGGAAGGCGTTGGTGTTGGAATGGGGGTGGGGGTTGGAGATGGAGTGGGACTTGCGGTAGGTGTCGGAGTTGGTGCAAGGGTGGGTGAAGCACTGGCTGAAGGCATGCTTGTAGGTGTTGCTGAGGGCGTTGAGGTTGGTGAAGTTGTTGAAGTTGGTGTTTCTGTCGGTGAGGGCGATATGACAGGTGTTAAGGTTGGTGTTGTTGTGACGGAGGGTGTTGACGACGCTGTTGGAGAGGTTGAAGGCGATGGGTTGGCGGTGGGTTGGGTGCTTTGTATGTAGGCGTAAGCACCAACTGCTGCAACAATGATGACGATCAAAGCTGCTGCAATAATTTTGAATGTTGTGTTCATAGTAATCTCTTCGATTTCTTCATTTCCGTTGTGCATATTTAAACATAATGGGTAGTTTGAACACTACAACAAATTAAAATCGGGAAAAACTAGTCCGGAACGTCACTTTCGATCCATGAATTGGCGACGAATTTAATGTGGATTTTTCGATTCGCCAGATAATTCATAAAGAATAACAAGAGCTTCTCCAACAGGTAAGTTCAGCTTCGATGAAAGTTCTTCTGCTGATAAGTCAGGCTTCATAGGCAATAGAACATCTCTTGTGTATGACTTGTGCGTAGGATACATAACGTTTGCGTGGACGGTTTCAACAAGGATCAGCCACAGCTTATCTTTTGTACATTCTTCGAAGTTCATTAGCTAAAGCACCGTTACTCAAGTGTGCAAAGCGGTTATTCAGCTTAACGTATGAATTCAAACCCCAAAGCATTCATTGATAATTTGATTTCTCGCATTCGAGATGTGCTCGAGTTGGACGTAGTGACTCTCCAAAAAATTCACCTGGCACTATTACTTCTACTAAGAAAAACTGAACTGTAATTGAAGCTTGAAGAACCGACGTTTGCATCATGATAATATGTTTTTCTTTTTTATCTTTAAGCTAATCAGGCTTCCAAGTTTGATTGAAAGAGCACAACAGCAGCAAGGGTCACAGGCAAGAAGGAGAAAAAAATCCATTTTTTCCAGAAAACAACAATTTTTTTCTTCATTCAAAATAGTCATCAGGGTAGAAGAAGAAGGAGCGATTTTCAATCCTCTTCTTCTTTCAAACTTGTACAAGAAGAACAACAACTGGTTGAAAAAAAATGCACACTGTTGTTCTACCAATCGCAAATTCATTAAAGAAACAAATTTGTCAGGGATTGAAAATTAGAAGAGAGTGCCAAAAGAAAACAGCAGTTCTTCTTCTTTCTATCGAGAAAAAACAAAACAAGCCGTTAAACAATTACGAGACTATGATTTGGTTGACGAATTTTACCCAGTATTGTGCCCATTTGTATTGATCAGTCGGAGCAAAGAGCCTGAAGGGGCCTCCTTGACTTTGCGGAAGAGGTTTACCGTTTTCATAGAAGCCAATAAGCATTTGACCGTCAGCTACTTGTTCAAGTGTGTAGTCTTTCGTGTAGCCATCGACTGCAATTATGGTTACTTTCTCAGCTCGGTCAGAAGTGTTTGCGGCTTGAAGAACATCTAGCATTGGTAAGCCTGTCCAGTTTGACCACCGCTTTTCGCTGGGTGCAAATTCTGCGTAAACTGTTCTAGATTGAAAACTGGTAAGGTTTTCTTTAGTGATAAATAGAGGATTTGAAACTTCTCCAGATATAGATATGGTCCACGGGTTGAAATGGATTTCAGCGACATTCTCCACTTGATATTTATCTGCGAAGTATGGTGCAACCAGTTTTACCGGTCCTCCTGTCTCGTTAGTCATCCACTGCCCGTTCTTTACAAAAGCCACCATTATGACGTTGTTGTTGTAATAATATGGGTATGCGCTACTGTTGTAAGCCTGGAAAATGTTCAATGTTGCCTTGTTCCCATTTGTACTAATAAAATCGATGGGTCCAGCGTCCCAACTTATTCCTGTTTTGTTTGAAAAATCGAAGAGGGGGACTCCGATGTAGGTTGCGTTTTCGCCGTTTATGTTGGCGGTTACGTTTGTCAAGGGCATTTGGGCGATTTCTTTTAAAGTTAGCGTTTTTTCTTGTTCAACATCACCTGTTATCTTAATTTGCCATAGAGGTGGTTCCCCGTTAGGCAAAACGCTCGTAACTTGATTATTTTTGTTAAATGCCCCTAAGTAGTATATGGAAGCAAATGCGGCTAAAACTACAATTGCGATAGTGATTGTTGAAAACAAGGCTGTATTTTTTTTCATTAATGCTTTTCCCCTTTCTTCCTTTTCGACCAGCATCAGTTTTCCAGTTATTCACTGTTTTGAGTGAAAACCGTAAATCGATATGTTTTAATAGACACAACGATTCCCGTTTAATAATCTTTCGCAGCAAGAACCAACAACCCTTTGAGGAAAAGAAAATGCCCCAGACAATTACAAAATCCAAACTTTTCATAGTTTTCCTCATAATAACAATAACTGCGTCACTGATTCAAACATACAATCATCCCTCTTCATTCTTAGCAAAAGCTGATCTCGCAAATTCCTTTTCTTCCAATATTTCTCCAAATTCCTCAAACACTGCTGAACTTTCTGAAAACTTTTCCATAATCTGGATAACGGATACACAATATCTTACCGAAAGTTACCCAAAATATTTTGATAGTCTGTGCCGATGGATTGTGAATAACGCTGACACCTACAACGTGAAAATGGTTGTCCATACCGGAGACATTGTCGACACAGAAGGAAATCAAACCCAATGGGCAAATGCAAACAACTCCATGAGTCTACTTATGAATGCGGGCATTCCGTATTGTTGGGACGCTGGAAATCACGATTATAATGCAACATCATGGCTGGGAAACCAATTTGCAGCGTTTAACCCATCTGTTCTTCAGAACAAAACCTACTGGGTAGGAGACGACGTTAGCGGTCAAAACACCGCCGTACACTTCAACGTTTCAGGTTGGGATTTCATACTTGTAAATATTGAATACAATGCAAGCGACGCTGTCTTATCTTGGGCGAACGGGGTTTTGGACGCTTATCCTAACTCTCACGCTATTGTAGCTACCCATTTCTATATCAACAAAACAGGCGGTTATGAATCGTGGGCAGCCAATCTTAAGAACAAAGTTTTAGCAACTCACCCAAACGTGTTCTTAACACTTAGCGGGCACGTCTATCCTTTACCTAATTCTGGACTAAGGACGCAAGTAGGCGACCGGCAAGAGCTAACGTTTAATCGACAGGATAAGGATGGAGAAATGGGCTCAGCAAGCCTAAGAATTCTGACATTCGACACCACAAGTGGAACAATTGACGTCAAGACCTACATAATCTATGCAAATACTTTCCTAACGGACTCTTACAATCAATTCACATTAAACACGACATTTTACAACGCTTTAGCTTCAAATGAAGCCCAAAATATTCCAGAGTTTCCTACTGGCATCGTCATAGCCGTTTTGGTGACTCTTTTTGCATCAACTTCAATTTGTTTGAAAAAACATTC
Organism: Candidatus Bathyarchaeota archaeon; assembly: GCA_963735905.1. GTDB lineage: Archaea > Thermoproteota > Bathyarchaeia > Bathyarchaeales > Bathycorpusculaceae > JADGNF01. The sequence goes on from CAVTMS010000015.1 coordinate 593,527, forward strand.
GAAACATTCTGAGCAAAGGTTGTCTGCTCCTGATAGTCAGTACCGCAAAGAAATCAAAGATTGAATTAAATCGAAGTAGGATGGACCCGCTAACAGTCAGCCAACAAAAATGAAGGCTGACTTTTCAGCAGCTCTTTGATGACTTGATTGTTCAGCACTGCTCGAAATGCTTTTATATACACAACGCTGATTTGCGCACAGAAGGAGAAAGTCTAAAATGAATTCTCAACCAAAAAGCAAATTTAACATGAAAACTATCGCAGCAATCGCGGTCATAATAATAGTTGTTGCAGCAGCACTCATTTCTTGGCAATCTGGGATATTCCAGCAACCCGCATCCAGCCCAAGTCCCAGTCCAACATCTAGCCCACGTCCTAGCATTACGCTTCCACCAATGACTTTGACTGTAATAGGCGCCAATGGACAACAAGTTGTGCTAAACGAGACAAGCATGGCTGCCCTCGCTTCGTACACTGGAAAAGCTGGTTTCAAAAGCAGCGGTGGATACATCGCAGCTGTTGGCGACTACACCGGTGTACCAGTTCTTACACTTCTTGACTTAGTCGGTGGCATAACAAGCGACCAAACCCTCACAGTTACTGCTTCTGATGGATATTCAATGGTTTACACCTACGACCAAGTTAACGGAAAAGACTTCACAGCTTATGATCCGATAACCGGAAGCGAAGCAGCACCTACACAGCCCATGACTTTATGTGTCAACTACTTCCAGAACGGTACCGCACTGTCATCAGCCGAAGGACCTCTAAGAATAGGAGTGGTTGGACCAGAAGGTTTACTCACCGAAGGCCACTTCTGGACCAAAATGACCTCAAAACTTGAAGTTACAAACAATGTTCGAGATTGGTCAGTAACCGTCAACGCCATAAATTGCTCGCCCCTAAGCATGGACCGACAAGCATGGACCGCAGATTACAATCATTTCACTCTAAACTGGACAGATTCTAATGGAAACGTTTGGTCAGGGTCAGCACTCTGGCGATGGGTTTCTTGGTACAACTACAACGGCGGAATAAGCAACGCAACTTTAGACCAAGGATACGCTGTAAAACTCATTTCAGGCGATGGCTCATCCGTAACACTCGACGATAGCAAAGTAAAGCTAAACGACGACATCATCGTAGCAGGAAAACTAAACGGTGCAATCCTATCCGACCCATACTGGCCATTGACACTAGTCGGATCCGATGTTACAAATGAACAGTTGATCAAGAACATAGTTGGAATAGAGATAGTTCTCGATAACCCAATCGTATCTCCATCACCTTCTCCTACAGAAACTTCAACGCCAACGGCAACACCTACCGCAACTCCGATTCCGACAGTCGCACCAACATCAATCCCCTCTTCAACGCCCGCTCCCAGCATATCACCTTCACCTACTCCCGCGCCAAACTACAGCTTTACCCTGAACGGGTCAAGTGCAGTAAGCATGTCTCGCTCAGATTTTGAATCGCAAGTTACCTCAGTTACCGCCAGTTACACCGATTCATCAACCACCTGGACAGGAACTCCACTTCATAGAATTGTGATGTGGGCAGCAAGCAACGGCGCGATAAGCAGTACAGCAATCACAGACGGCTACGTTGTAAAAGTCATCGGAACAGACGGTTATACAGTAGTATTCAACGACAGTCGCATTGAGATGAACACAAAGATTTTCATCGCAAACCAAGCAAACGGTACAGCTTCTCTCAGGCTCCTACTCACCTCTAACACTCACTGGTTCTGATCTTTCTGGAAAAGAAAAAGTGAAAGGCATAGCCCAGATTCAAATAATGCCGATGTCCAGAAACATAACCTTATCCATAGTAGCTGCAAATGGAACAAAAGTCACATTGTACGCAAATGACCTCGCAGCCATGGCTTCTTACACCTCAAACGGTGGAACTAGATCGAGCACTGGCACTCTCGCAAACTTCGGCGCCTATACAGGAGTATCATTCGTAAATCTCTGCAATCTAGTCGGAGGCGTCTCCAGCAGCAATACAATCAAAGTTACAGGCTCTGACGGTTACTCAACAACCTACAGCTATGGGCAACTCACCGGACAAGGCGTCGGAACCTATGACTCAACAGGAAACCAAGTTAACGCAACTAAGCCCTTGACTATGATCGTTGCTTACTATCTGAACGGTACAAGCTTAGCATCAGGCGCAGGACCTTTGCGAACAATTATTGTAGGCTCTGAAAGCCTCTACACGACAGGCAGCGTCAGCGCAAAAATGGTCGTCAAAATCGAAATACTGTAGCCTCGCTGAAACCCTCAACGGAACTGAAAACAGATGAAAAAAATCTACGCGGCGTTTGCAATGATCATAATTGTGATCCTGCTCGCCTCTACCTATTTTTTTGTTGCTAATTATGTTCTTTATAATCCATCTAAACAAGTTCTTACAGTATTCTGTGCTACAAGTTTGGAATTTCCACTCATTAAGGTAGAAGCAGACTTCGAGAAAGCTAACCCAAACGTTGACGTACAAATTCAAGGGCACGGAACAATCCAAGTTATCAGGCATGTTACCGAGCTAAACTACAAAGTAGATGTGGTCTTAGTAGCTGATTACTCACTAATACCCCGCATGATGTACACAACCAACATGCCAAACACAAACCAAAGCTTTGCGAACTATTATCTGCGGTTCGCAACCAACAGCCTCGTTTTAGCCTATTCGAACACCAGCAAATACGCAAACGAGGTTAACGAAAATAACTGGTACCAAATTCTAACCCGTCCCGACGTAAGACTTGGATTCGCTAACCCCCAGTTAGACGCACTGGGTTACCGCACATTAACCTCCATCCAACTAGCCCAAGACTACTGTGACGACAAAACTCTGTTCCATGACCTTATAACCACAAGCATGGATCCACCGATAAATTCGATTCCAAACGGCTCGAACTACACGATAACTGTTCCCGAAATTCAAGAGCCCAACGGCGACAAATTGACCCTTAGGGCAAGCGAAGTAGACCTGATTGCGTTACTTCAAACTGGTTACCTTGACTACTGCTTCATGTACGTAAGCAATGCGCGGCAATACGGTTTCAGCTACGTCGAGTTACCTAACGAAATCAATCTCGCCTCACCCCAACAGCATAGCAACTACGAACGAGTACAGGTAGTATACGATCACCAAAGATTTGCCACGGTCACACTTGACCGTACCGGCGAAACAATCTATTACGGCCTAACAATACCTGCAAATGCGCCAAACCCTGATTTAGCTACAAAGTTTATCCAGTTCGTACTGAACGGGCAGGGAAAATCTGACTTTGAAGCAAGCTATCACCCGGTATTCTCTCCATCTTACACCGATAATTTCCCTGCTGTTCCTGCAAGTTTGCAATCGCTCGTTGTTCGCGAGCCGTAAATCTCAAAACTAATTGAGAACAATGCGTACTCCCAACAGTCATGCGGGGCAATGTTAAACTGTGGTTTGGCTGAGGAATAACTCGCCGTTCATTGTGGCTTCATTTGTGCTAGGCGTACTCCTGGTTCTGTTTCTCTTGCTACCCATTGTTGCGTCGCTTGCTGGGGCAGCTCCAGGTCTATCGGGAGCTTTAGCTGACTCTCGCACGCTTAATGCCATTTGGACCAGTTTCTACTGTGCCTTCACTGCAACAATACTTATGCTAATTCTTGGAGTTCCATTCGCTTACTTGTTTGTGCGCAGCGAATTCAAAGGCAAAAAAGTACTGGATTCGTTAATTGATATTCCAATTTTGATTCCACACAACACTGCAGGGATTGCTTTGTTGATTGTTTTGGGACCAAACTTCCCTATTGGTGCCGCCTTCGCCAGCTTAGGCATAGGGTTCATTGACACCATATGGGGCATAGTTGTTGCGATGGCGTTCGTGAGTGCTCCCTTCATGATTAGAAGCGCCCAGGAAGCCTTTGAATCAGTAAATCCAACAATGGAGAAAACTGGGCGCAGCCTAGGGGCAACGAAGTTTCAGGTTTTTCGCCACGTGACTTTACCATTGGCTTCCCAAGGTATATTGACAGGATGCGTTTTAACTTGGGCTAGATCAATAAGCGAATTTGGGGCAGTGATTTTGCTGGCATATTTCCCCAAAACAGCGCCAGTCTACCTCTACGACGTTTTCATAACACAAGGCTTGAATGCAGCCCTTCCAATAAACGGGCTACTGATTATTCTCGCCGTAGTGGTTCTCATACTCTTTAGAGTGATCATTGACAAGCCCACAAAACTTCTACAAAAAATTGGAGGCAAGACAGTTGGGACTTAAAATTGAAAACGTCTCCAAAACTTGGCGCGAATTCCAATTGAAGAACATCAACCTTACAGTGGAAAACGGCGACTACTTCATCATTCTAGGTCCCACTGGAGCTGGCAAAACGCTTCTCCTCGAAACTATTATGGGGTTCCACAAACCCGACAATGGAAAAATAATCCTTAACCAAATTGACGTCACAGAAACTCCTCCGGAAAAAAGAGGCATAGGATACGTTTCTCAAAACTGCGTCCTTTTTCCCCACCTAAACGTGAGACAAAACGTAGAGTTCGGCTTGAAAATGGGCAAAGTCGAGAAAATGGTAAGACAGAAAGCCGTTGATACAATGCTGGAATCAACTGGACTTAAACCCTTTGAGAACCGTTACCCTCAAACTCTCAGCGGTGGAGAAAAACAAAAAGTTGCCCTAGCCAGGGTTTTGGCGCTTAACCCCGCTACGATTTTGCTAGATGAGCCCTTATCCGCGTTGGACGCCGAGGCATCAAAGGAACTGAAGCGTGAGTTGAAACGAATCCACAAAACCGGCAAAACCATAATCCATGTGACCCACAATCAGGTTGAAGGTTTTAGCTTAGGCAACAAAATGGCTGTAATGCGGTCAGGAGAAGTGATGCAAAGTGGGAAAACCCGTGAGGTTTTTGCCAAACCTCAAAGCGAGTTTGTAGCCAGATTTTTGGGGTACGAGAATGTTTTCAAGGTTCAATCGGTAGAAACAACAGACTCTTTTTCATTAGTTGAGGCAAAAGGTGTGAAGCTGAAAGTTTCAGAAGAAACTGGACACTGAAAGTTGCTGGGTTGCAATTAGACCCGAAGATGTCAATGTGAGTTTGAAGCCAGTAGAAAATAGTGAAGTCCTAAACGTTTTGGTGGGTGTAGTCTTGGATTGCGCTGATCAAGGCCATTTTGTGGCGTTAACTTTGGATGCTGGCATAGAGCTTCAAGCGATAATGGTGAAGAGTTCTTTTTTGGATGCAAATCTTGAGGAAGGCCAAAAAGTTTGGCTCAACTTCAAAAAAGAGGCAATCAGAATAATCAGGTAGCTCATTACCTTCCAAAAGATATTCTCTTTGGCTATTCTCTGAAAAGTCGATTGCGTAAATATGAAACTATCAATTTGGAATGGCACTCTTTTTGAAAAATGAGTTCTTCGTTCAAGGTTTTAATTCAACAAGTTATCTTTTAGAAAGTTTAAAGTTATATTTCAGGATAGGAATCATAGGTGGTAGTGGAAAGCAATGAGACCTAATGTTACCAAAGGAGACCGCAGAATAGGTCGAACTATACGAAAAATTGGCGCAAGCGTAGAATTAAGCTCTAAGGAAAGTTTGGCGAAAGAGGACGAGAAAAAATATCGCCAAAAAGTGCAACAACAAATAGAAACAGAAGACTCGCCAATCCAGAATCTGCGACAATCGGCATATCGCGATAGAGACACTTCTGAAACCTGAGTTCTTCGGTCTAAAAAGATGCGCTACAAAAGGCGCTGCGCAAACTTAATAGTTATCATTTCGTCAAGATGTTTTAGGAGCGCTATTTTTGAAAGCCGTTGTCTATCACGGACCAAAAAACATCAAAGTAGACGAGGTTCCGGAACCTCAAGTTAAAGGCAGAAAAGTTTTGGTAAAATTCAAAGCAGGAAGCATCTGCGGAACAGACTTGCACCTGTACCGAGGTGACTGGAAAATTAAACCCGGGCGCATAATCGGACACGACGCTTGGGGTGTTAGAGCGGATACTGGGGAGAGAGTTGTCATGATACCTCTGACCTACTGCGGCAAGTGCTTCTACTGTCTGCGTGGAAAACCATCACTTTGCGAGCGCGTAAAATATTATGGGCTAACACGAGGAGGGTTTTTCGCAGAATCCATTGCCCTCAGAGAAAAAAATCTCATTCCAGTTCCCGACAAAGTTACTGATGAAGAGGCCGCCATTATGGAGCCAGTTGCTCTCGCGCTGCATACAATCGACCTTCTCAAACCAGACGCAAACGATTTTGCCACAATCATTGGGCAAGGCCCCATAGGATTGCTTATGACGCAAATTGCAAAGCTCAAAGGTTGCCGTGTTATAGCAATTGACAAAGAAGAGTACCGACTCGACCTTGCCAAGAAGTTCGGATCAGATTATTGCATTAACTCTTCAACAGAAGATCCAGTTAAGCGCGTAATGGAAATCACCACAAGAGGTTCTGACGTGGTTGTTGAAGCAGCTGGGACAACAAAAACAGTCGAACAAACTCCTTTGATGGTCAGAAAAGCAGGTCGTGTCGCTTTAGTGGGCGAATTCGAAGGGAACATGAACTTTGGAGATGCCGACGAAGCCTGCTTTTTTACCACGTACATTTCACCCATAGAATATCCCACAGCCATAGACCTCGTTGCCCGGAAAAAGGTTGACTTGCAAAGCCTCATAACTCACAGATTCAAACTTATTGACTTTGAAAAGGCAATTGAGACAGCAAATAACCCGGAAGAAAAACCAGTAAAAATACTCATTACAGCATAAGCGGAACTCAATTCAGAACAGACCTACGAAAAGAAGTGAGCAATCCCACTTCTCTTCACAACCAAACAAAAGCTTCCTCACAAAGCACCAAACGAAATGCAACCCAAAAAACAAGCCATCCAAGAGAAGTTGTGCCCCCACAAAAACACCCAACAACTAATTGAGAAGCAAGACAAACTCAAACAAAGGTCGGACTCCAATTAATGCTACATAAATCCAGCTGGATTACATTTTCAAACAAAGAAAAGTCCATAATTATTTCCAAACGAAGTTTCACTTAGTTAAACCTTAAATAATTTCCACAAAGCTACTCATCTGGGAAAGCAGATGAGCAAAGAGGCAACTGGAATCAGACTTTTCAACACGTTAACGCGCCAGAAAGAACAATTTACTCCAATGGAGAAAGAAAAAGTGGGCATTTACACTTGTGGCCCCACAGTTTACGATTACGCTCACATTGGCAATTTCCGCGCCTTCATCTTCGAAGACCTCCTAAAACGATGGCTCCAACATTGCGGTTTTCAAGTTAATCACATAATGAACCTAACAGACGTCGATGACAAAACCATCAAAGGCAGCCAGAAACAGCAAAAACCTCTTCGAGAATACACGGACTTCTACGCTAAAGCTTTCTTCGAAGACATCCAAGCATTAAACATCAACCCAGCCACCGTTTACCCAAGAGCAACAGACCACATTCCCGAAATGGTCAAAATCATCAAGACCCTTCTCCAAAAAGGGATAGCGTACCGCGGAGAAGATGGAAGCATTTATTTCGCGATCAGCAAGTTTCCAGAATACGGAAAACTTAGCCACCTCAAAACCGCGGAACTCAAAGCAGGAGCAAGAGTTAGCCAGGATGAATACGCTAAAGAAGAAGCCCAAGACTTCGCCCTGTGGAAAGCATACACATCCGAAGATGGAGATGTTTACTGGGAAACCGAACTTGGAAAAGGAAGACCAGGATGGCACATCGAATGCTCCGCCATGAGTATGAAATATCTGGGTGAAACTTTTGACATTCACTGCGGCGGAGTGGATAACATGTTTCCACACCACGAAAACGAAATTGCCCAAAGCGAAGCCGCCACAGGCAAAACATTCGTGCATTATTGGATGCACAACGAGCACTTACTTGTTGAAGGCAAAAAAATGGCCAAACGCCTAGGAAACTTTTACACCTTACGCGATTTACTCGCAAAAGGGCTTGACCCATTAGCAATCCGCTACTTGCTGCTCAGCACACATTATCGCCAACAATTCAACTTCACCTTCGAAGGCTTAGACGCCGCAAAAGGCGCCATAGAACGTCTCGCAAATCTTCAACGTAGACTCCAAGACGCAAACGGCAAAAGCAATTCCGAAGAAATCAAGAAGCTAACGTAACAAAATCCAAACGTGCTTCACCGAAGCCTTGAACGACGACCTTAACATCAGCATAGCATTAGCCTCACTGTTTGATTTCGTAAGAGACATCAACAACTTGCTAGACGCAAACGCGCTTAGCAAAGAAGAAGCTATGAAAATCAGCAAGCTCATAATGGACATAGATCAAGTTTTGGGAGTGATCCCGAAACTTAAAGAGGAAACATTGTCAAAAGAAGCTGAAGAGCTCATCAAAAAACGTGAAGAAGCACGAAAAACAAAAGACTGGAAAACTGCAGACGCTGCGAGGCAACAACTAAAAGCTATGGGCATAATTCTTGAAGATACTGCACAAGGCGTAAGATGGAAGCGTGAAAAAACTTAAATCAAATTGGTTTTTCCTTCAAAATTCCATTCTTTGGTTAAATATTTTTCTTTGTACAATTTTTCTGCAAGCGCTCGTTCCTGGTGAGTTAATTCTCCCACAACTGACTGCACGTTTTCGACCACCTGCATATTTAGCGCGACAGTGAAGCCATGAGCAATGGCATTCGTTGCAGTTTCGGGCGTCACTGCGTGTCCTAACTCGCCTTTGACGCTAGTAATTTTTCCTTTTGCGACGTTTACCACTTGCATGCAACTATTCGCCCATGGAACCCGCAGCAAAGTAAACATTCGTGGCAAGTCAACATCAAGCAGAAGGGTCCCGTGCTGAAGAACAATTCCGCTCTTATTCGCCTGAGCGCTACCTGAAATTTTTTTTCCATTAACAGTTAGGTTTGGGCAATTCTTTGCATCACCTGGACTATAGTCAGCCGTTATGCCAATCATTCGAAGTGCTTCGCTGATCGCGGCGTAGATTTTGCTATAGACCTCAGTTATGTCTTTGCTTCCCATATCCTCAATTTTGGCTACCACGCTGTATGTGACTTCGCCCTCTGAATCATGGTAGACAGTTCCTCCACCACTAATTCTTCGCACAACATCAACACCTAGTTTACTGCAGTTTTCAACGTTGACTTCGTTTAGAAGTTTCTGGAATCTCCCAATCGAAACGGCGGATGGTTTCCAACGATAAAACCTCAAGGTATTTGGAACTTTCTCGTTTACACGCTCGTGCAAAATTGCTTCGTCGATGGCCATGTTCATGAATGCATCGTAAGTTTCAAGTTTGATTATTCGCCAAGTATTCATGTAGTTTCTCAACCGGATATGATGCTTGCTGAAGCTACCATCCAACTAATATTTATTTTTGAAATTTGATGCGCCCTCACTTTATTTTTTTGTCGCCAATTTTTTCAGGAAGGTTTTGCTGGTTTTGAATTAGTGTGCAATTTTTATATAAGTGCCCGTGAGAGTATGAACTAGCTGAATTTCCGACTTATTGGATTGTGCATCTGATGAGGAAGACTATATTCAAGAAGCTTGAAAGTCAAGGCCTAATTGCTAACTACAATCGTCTCCGCAAGAACCTACCACCGAAGTTGCCCGACAGAGTTTACATGGTGGATGAAACTTTTCGCGAAGGCATTAAGGCACCTATGGTCTTCCTAACCTACGTTGAAAAACTTAAACTTGCCAAAATGATGGATGAAACCGGAATATCCGTCATAAACATCGGATTCCCAGGGTTAAGTGAAGAGGAAAAACGAAGTGTGAAGCGTATCGTCAATGAGTCTTTCGAAAAGGCAAAGTTGACCGCTTCGGCTGGAGCATCCAAAGCCCATGTGGACGCGTGCATAGAATCAGGCATGAAAGAGATAAGTATCGAAGCTGCAATAAACGGGCTAAATCTCCAGTACAGGCTAAAAACAACAAAGGAAGAAGCTTTACGCCGAATAGTTGAAAGTGTAGATTACGCTAAAAAACACGGCTTAACAGTTGATTTCATTTTGTCAGATGGCAGTCGAACGCCATTGGACGATATTCTCACTGTTTTCGAAGCTGCCGTTGCTGCAGGAGCAACCAAATTGGCAATAGCCGACACAGTTGGATTCCTCAGACCTCTAGCAATGCGTTATCTAATCAGTCATGTGAGAGATGGGCTTTCAGACCAAATTAAGAAAAAAATTCCGTTGTCGGTTCATTGTCACAATGACTTCGGATTAGCCACAGCTAACACCCTTGCTTCAGTTGAGGAAGGTGCAACATATTTGCACACTAGTCTAATTGGATACGGCGAAAGGGCAGGTTTAGCTCCTTTTGAAGAAGTGGTTGCAGCTCTGGAGTTGCTATACAATATTGACACTGGAATCGACATGGAACGGATTTACCGCTTGGCTCAACTAACAGAAAAATCCTTTGCGTTGCCGATTCAATTCCACAAACCCATCGTGGGAGATACAACTTTCACGCATGAAGTTGACGAGCATGTGGAGGGAATGCTGGCACACCCGCTTATGTTCGAGCCTTTCCCACCTGAAATCGTGGGACGCGAAACATCATTATTCGTTGGTAGAAACACGGGGCAAACGTTGCTTCAAGGTCTTTTGGAAAAAGCGGGAATTAGGGCTTCACCGAGACAAGTTGACGAAATACTACGTCACGTAAAAGGACCACAAGAAAGTCTTGACAAGGGCGAAGCGCAAATGACTTTCTATCAAGTCAAGAAACTCCTCAAAGACCTTCAAAAAGGTCTAGTAATGCCCGAGTTTTGGAGACTAGTGGAACAAGTGACGAGACAAAAACCAAAACTTCCTCAACCAGGAGAAGGCGGAGGAAAAGCAACAACTCCTGTCTCAACCTAATTTCTTTCAGTTTTTATTTATTTTTGAAATTCTGTATTATTCTAAATATTGAGCCAATTGCTGTTTTATCTCTGCAGCCTCGGCGGCGCTAATTTTCCTGGGAAAGTTGTAAATGGGTCCACTAGGTTTTTCGTTGTAAAATGGTCTGTTACACTGAGGGCATCCTGAAGTAAGAAAAGGTTCCCCAGAGTCGACAATTTGTTTCAACGCATCACTTGCGACTCCGAAATTCATCATCTTTCCAGATAAATCAAAAGTCATATTGTCAAACCTCGTTAAAGCATTGACAATCAGATAGCGCGCAAGCTGAACTCTTCTGTAAACCTCAAGTTGCGGTTGCGGTCTTCCTGCAAAAGCTGTTCCTCGAACAGGTGTGAACGCGAAAAGACCTGGTGTAATACCCATATTCACAAAAGTCTGAAGCATACTGACTGCTTCTTTTTCAGTTTCACCTAATCCCACAATCAAATGTGTGCTGACGTTGCCTTCCCCAAAAATTCCGATAGCCGTGCGTAATAATGTAAATTCGTTTTCCCATTTGTAGGATCCACCAGCTGCCTCCCCTTTAACTTGGTTGAATAGTTTTTCTGTTGCTGTATCGACGGCGATTCCAATTCTATTGACGCCTGCATGGTTTAGTTGCCACATGTCTTGGCTGTCTAATGGTTGGCATGAGACAGAAACAGGAACCTGGACATGGCTTTTTAATTGCTTAACGAATGCACAAAGTTCCTCGAAGACCTTCGGATAGTTTAATGTCTGAATGCAAACCCGTTTTATTGTCCCTGCTCGGAAAGCGTTTCCAATTTGTTCAATTACACCAGAAATCGAAAAAGCTGGCCAAGAGACCCTTGAGAGTAATTCTGCTTTACTTTGGCTGCTTCGGGCTTGAGGGCAGAAACCGCAATTAGCTGAACATTTGCCGCTCTTGTAAGTCATCAGATATGCAGTTGTTGGGGCAGCATCCAGTTTACCTTCAAGTAAGCCCAAAACTATCGCTGTTCCACTGGAAACTCTAATTTGCTGAGGTATAAGTTGGCTCTCGGGAATGGACAATTTTGACAAATATTTCCCAAATGATACTATTGCCAGAAGGTGGATATTAGCTTAGCCAATAAACAATTACCAAAATCGCCAATATTTTATTGCTATTTTTGAGTTGAATCAAGAAAATCAATTCTATTCAAAACTTCCAAATAAGTTAAAAATAGTTGAAAAATAAAAAAATGATCTTTTGGTAGATCGTAAGCCCTAATAATTCGGCAAACGTGTGAAGCTCATCACTCGGAAAAAAGAACTTGCGTTCTTACTTTTTCCCAGTTTTTGCTTCGTGTTTAGCCTTTTTTGCCTTATTCTTCTTTTCTAGAGACGGCATTGTAAATTCACCATTGTTATGTTGGCGTTTGAGGCTTAAAAGACTTTTCACAAATCTGTTTTTCAGAATCGCCTGAAAAGTGGGTTAACGGCAACTATTGCTCCTTTGCTGCTTATTTTTTAGAGGATAATTCTTAATTATGTCTTGGTAATCACATAATCAGCCTTGAGGAATTACTATGGTACAAATGGACTTTGGTGGCGTTAAAGAGAACGTCATCACAAGAAAAGAGTTCACACTTGAGCAGGCCCGAAAAACCCTGAAAGATGAAGTAGTTGTATCACTAGGGTACGGCATTCAAGGTCAAGCTCAATCACTCAACATGCGTGACCAAGGAATAAAAGTAATCATTGGACAAGAAAAAGAAGGCGTATTCAAAAAAGAATGGGACAAAGCAGTCGCCGACGGCTGGGTTCCAGGCAAAAACCTCTTCCCAATGGAAGAAGCAGCCAAAAAAGGAACAATCAAACTGTTCTTACTCACCGACGCAGCACAAAAAGCAGTATGGCCAAAAATCAAAGAAACCCTCAAAAAAGGAGACGCATTATACTTCAGCCACGGTTTTAGCATAGTCTACAAAGAACAAACAGGCGTTATCCCACCCAAAGACATAGACGTAATTCTTGTTGCTCCAAAAGGCTCTGGCACATCTGTACGCAGAAACTTTGTTGACGGAAGCGGCATAAACTGCAGCTTTGCAGTTTTCCAAGACGCAACAGGTAAAGCAGAAGAACGCGCTAAAGCTCTCGGCATCGCCATCGGCGGAGGATACCTCTTCCCAACAACATTCGAGAAAGAAACTTACAGTGATCTAACAGGCGAACGCGGCACATTAATGGGTGCGCTAGCAGGCATACTAGAAGCCCAATACAAAACCTTGCGTGAGCATGGACACAGTCCAAGTGAGGCATTTAACGAAAGTGTCGAGGAACTCACACAAAGCTTGATTCGCCTCGTTGATGAAAACGGTATGGACTGGATGTACTGCAATTGCAGCGAAACCGCACGTATCGGCGCATTGCGCTGGAGAAGTCGTTTCCGTGAAGCTACACAACCAGTGTTCGACTCCCTCTATGAGCTCGTGGCCGCAGGCGAAGAAACACGAATCGTACTGGAAAAGAGCAAAGCACCTGATTATAGGCAAAAACTCGCAGACGAACTCAAAGAAATGGGTAATTCTGAGATGTGGCGTGCTGGTGCAACTGTACGCTCTTTAAGACCTGGCAAACAGAAAAAGCCTGAATAAGGCTCTTCTTTCTTTTCAATTTTATTTTTATTTTTGTTTATCATTAAGTAATCAGTTTTCTAAAAGATAATTTTTATACTTGAATCCCTCGGTTTTCTCAGACTGAGGATCTTGAATGAATTACATTGTGGTAGCTGCATTGGTGATTTTTGCAGTTACCATTATGTTAATGATTAGACGTCCTCGGGGTTTGCGTCTAGGTTACGCAGCTGGAATTGGGGCATTGGCTTCTCTTCTGCTCGGAACAGTAACCTTGAGTCAGGCAGGGCAATCGTTCTTGGATATTTGGGATGCGGCGCTCGCTTTCATAGGTATCGTAGCATTATCTGTAACTTTGGACGCCATGGGCTTCTTTAGATGGGCTGCTCTTCGAGTTGTGAAACTGGCTGGCGGAAGTGGTATTCGCCTTTACTTTTATGTTGCTTTGCTGACTGCATTGGTAAGTATTCTTTTTGCAAATGATAGTGCGATATTGATTTTGACTCCTATCGTGTTGGAGATTGTTACATGCTTGGGCATGAGTTCTGATGGTAAGTTAGCTTATTTATTTTCGGCTGGGTTGATCGCCGACACAGCGGCTATGCCGTTGATCACGAGTAATCCCATTAATATTCTGAGCGCAGATTTCTTCAAATACAGTTTTGTTCAACATCTTGTTCTCATGGGGCCAATAGCAATTGCAACTATCGCAAGCAGCCTTTTGTTGGTGTACGTTTTCTTTCGTAAGAAAATTCCTAAAAAGTATGATCCAGCTTCGGTTGATGAATTGACTAACGGCAAACGAACGATCACGCCAAAGCTGTTGAAAGTGAGTATCGCGACCTTAGTTGCTATTGATGTAGGTTACGTTTTCACTTCCTTGATTAGAATTCCCGTTTCATTTGTGATTTGTTCGGGGGCGGTATTTCTTATTTTTGTTTATTGGGCAAGTTCGAGAAATCTCATTTTGGGAATCAATGAAAAGAAGGGTTTGAAATATTTAGCTAAGGAAATCAACTGGGATATTATCCTGTTTATGCTCAGCATCTTTCTCGTAGTTCAGGGGTTAGAGAATGCCGGAGTAGTTGAGCTTTTAGCTTCTGCGTTGATTCGAACAAGTTCGTTGCCTTCGGTGTTGGGAATATTTGTTCCAAGTTTAGTGGTTACTGTGGGCGCTAGTTTCATGAACAATTGGCCTATGACGATTCTCGGCTTACTATCCATCAAGCAAGCTGTTGCTTTGTCTGGGTTTAGGTGGACAAGCGTTGACGGGGCTTGATCTTCAGCAACGTTATTGGGAATAATTTGGGTCCGCATTTCTTCCCGTTAGGTTCTTTGGCGATTCTGATGTGGTTGGAGATAATGCGAAAGAAAGGCGTTAACATTAGCCTCAAAGATTACTTGAAGGTAGGATCTGTCGTATCAATTGTTGAGGTTGCGATCGCTTCTTTAGTGTTGTGGGCGGAATTGAGCTTAGGTTTAACATTGAGGCTATAGCTTTTCTTGGATTCGCATAATTAGTATCTTAATTCTCAGGTTCTTCCCAAAATTATTGATTGGCGGGTCCCGGTTCGTTAACTCGGCGCGGATCGGAAAATTTTACTGGGGAATGAGGGGACATTTTCCGCGTTTTTGTTAACTCCTGACCCGCCAAACTTGATGCAACGTTTGATGGCTTCAGGACACTGAAATATTGTTAGGGTTTTGAAAGCTTATAAGAACTTGTTGTTGCACAAACGCTACAACAAATCAAATTTTCCAGTGCATTTGTTATCAATCAAAAGACTTTATCGAGACAAATCAAAAGTGTTGCTGTGCGTGTTACAGTCACAAACTCTTATCTTCTAAATGAAAACCTATCCTTTGAAGGTTTATCATGTCAGAAATTATTACCGTCAAAGACCTTGTCCTAGTCTATGCTGACGGAACTAAAGCAGTCGACAACATCTCTTTCAACGTAGGAACAGGCGAGTTTTTCGGTTTCCTAGGACCAAACGGCGCAGGAAAAAGCACTACCATCAAAGTTCTAACAACGCTGTTGAGAAAAACATCAGGCACTGTTAACATAGCAGGCTTCGACGTGAGCAAGGATGCAAAAGACATCCGCAAGATTATCGGTGTGCAGAGTCAAGATACCACAGTTGACGGGGACTTGACTGGCAGAGAGAACGTTACCCTTCAAGGTCGTTTTCACCAAATGGGCGGAGACGAACTCACGAAACGTGTCAACGAGCTCCTTACTCTTGTAGGTCTTCAAGAGGTAGCAGAAAAGCGAGCAAGAAATTATTCTGGTGGCATGAAAAAACGGCTAGACCTCGCAACCGCCCTTATTCACAAACCAAAACTGCTCTTTTTAGACGAACCTACAACAGGTTTGGACCCTCAATCAAGGGCAGCCATTTGGACTTATCTAGAAAAACTAAACAAAGAAGAAGGCATCACTATTTTCTTAACAACACAGTATCTTGAAGAAGCGGATAAACTCTGCAAGCGACTTTCTATAATTGACTTCGGAAAAATAGTGGCAAGCGGCACTCCTTCTGAGCTCAAATCCCAGGTTGGAGCAGATTCAATCAAAGTTACTCTCGAAAACTGCGAGAAAGACAAACAGCGCGCTAAGGAGCTCATTAAGAGCATGAGCGGAGTCTCCGAAATATTAGACTCGGATGAATGCCTAACTGTCTACGCAAAAGGTGCTGGACAACTAATCGCGGACATTGTACGTGCACTTGATAGCAGTGACATTCGCCTTGCTTCTGTTACTTTTTCCTCGCCTTCACTGGATGATGTTTTCATGAAACATACAGGGAGAAGGATAAGAGCCGAAGATTTGGTCAAGGCTCCAAGTGCAATGTTCGGTGGGAGGCGCTAAGAGATGACACTCTTTTCCGATACCCGTTACATATTCATTAGATATCTGAAAAAACTAGTCCGAAATCCAATCCTGCTATTCTTCTCACTCTTCCAGCCCATCATCTTTCTAGTCCTTTTCACTCAATTGTTAACAAAGTTCAGTAGCTTTGTTGTTTTGCCTGGAGGAAGTTATCTAGAGTTTGCTACAGCCGGCATTCTATTGCAAAACGCTTTTGGCAGTGCCTTGCAATCAGGTACCTCGATAGTGCTCGACATCGACTCAGGTTTTCTCCAGAAAATGCTGGTGACACCTGTCAGAAGGGAAGCTATTCTTCTGGGTAGATTGACCAGTGATGCTTTCAGAGTGGTTGTTCAATCCGCAATTATTTTGGCCTTAGCATACGTTCAAGGCGCCTTCGTAACTACAGGGATAATAGGGGTTCTATTGATCTTCTTCACAATAGCGTTCTTTGGGCTAGCTTGGTCAGGGATTTCGCTGGCAATAGGCATGAAAACAAGAAGCTCCGAAACAGTATTTGCAATAGGTGGCTTTCTTACATTTCCACTTTTGTTCCTTAGTACAGCTTTGTTCCCGATCAGTTTCATGCCATCATGGGTGCAGACAGTGTCAAATTTCAATCCGATCAGTTATGCAGTCAACGCCATAAGAGTGCTCATGACGACAGGTTACGATTGGGGCACCGTACTTCCTGCCTGGGGAGTTATTGGCTTGGTAGCTGTAATCACATTGAGCGCCACCCTATACCTGTTCAGAAAAGTCGTTAGCTAAAATCGACTTTTACATTTTTTCTTTCTTTTTAACGAATACAACATGACTTTAGGTAGTACCAAAACTAAGTAGTACTAAAGCTAAGTAGAAGAATTTATTAGTACTACCAATATAACGGTAGTACTGTGAGAGAGTATGGACGATGAAGTCATAGTAACTCGAAAGGGACAAACAACTATCCCCGTTAAGCTACGCGAGAAATATAACATCGAAGAAGGCACTCGCCTTCAAGTATTCGACACAAACGAGGGCATACTCCTAAAACCCAAACAATCTACTCTGGACTTGGCTGGCTCAGGAGCAAGATTTGCTTCGCCTGACGATATGAAAAGACTTTTGGCGAAACTTAGGGACTTAGATGCCTAAAACGGTTTATGACACCAGATTTTTCCTCGAACACTACTATTCAAGAGAAGCTTCCATACTTCGCAAAACGAGAGAAGCCATTCAGAAAACCAAAGAGCGATTCATTTCTGCCATAGTTCTACATGAAATTTACTGGCTTACCCTAGAATGCGAAGGGCAAGAAACAGCCGCATTGAGGGCTTCGCTTCTCGAAAAGGACTTTAAGGTCGTGAAAATTGACGCTGAAATTGCGAAGAGTAGTGCTCAACTTCGCCACAAGTACAAAATGAATATTGTTGACAGCATTATTGCTGCAACTGCTCTGAGGCTGGAAGCAACTTGCCTCTCTGATGACCCACACTTCAAGACTATGGGCGAAATTAAGACCGCGTGGATCTAATCTTGTTTAAGAAACGCGATGGCTTTCTCAACTAAGACTTCGTGAAGAGTCTCACGGTTTTCGGAAGTAACCGATGAAAGTTTCTGCATCTAATCTATTTTTTGCGTCAAGTACCAGCTTGTCCTGTGCTTTCCAATGTACAACTGCGATTACCAATTTCTTGCCGTCAAGTGCTTTTTGTGCGGTTTCCTTGAATTTTGTTGAGAACAACTCCATTGGTCCTATCTCATCAATCGCGACAACATCACACCTTTCAACTGCATTGTTTATGGCTAATACGCCGACCGATTCAAGATCGCCAATGTTGACATAATATTTGCCAACCTGAGGTCCCTTTTGTTGATTTATGTGAGCTAGCCAACCACGTTGCAAACTGATTATGTCTATAATTTCGAAGCCCACACGCGCATTACCTTCCCGGACTTCACGGCTGAACATACCCCCAACGAGCACATTGTGCTCTTTTAAAACACTCACAGTTTTGGCGAGCACAGTTGTTTTTCCTACACCCGGACTGCCCGTCAAAATTAAGACACGCTTCTCCAAAGCCTTGACCTCAGTCTAACCAGAAGTCTAATATGAGCATAAATTCCTTTTTCCACCTACAACAGCCGATGGCGCAAATAATGTCTGAAACTTTCCAAACTGATTTTCCAACTGAAATAATCACCGAAGGCAAGATCAAAATCGTCGCACCTCAATTGAAAGCCTACGGGGTCTGCCCTTCAGATTATGCGCCCAGCAAAGCACCAGTTTTTTACAATCCCGTCATGGAGTTTAACCGTGATCTAACAGTCCTAGCATTCCAAGCTTACCAACGCAGGGCTAATAGAGAAATCACCATCTGTGAACCGCTGACTGGAACAGGAATCCGCGGTATCAGATTCGCGGCCGAAATCCACGGTATTAAGAAAGTCATAAGCGGCGACATAAATCAACGCTCAGCTAAACTCGCGGCACACAACGTAGTCTTAAACAACTTACAAGACCGCGTTAAAATTAAGCATAAAGATGCAAACCGCCTCCTCATCGAACACAGCCAACCAAAGAAACGCTTCGATATAGTCGACTTAGACCCATTTGGAACACCTGTGCCACACTTGGATTCAGCCATCCAAGCATTACGCAATAATGGTTTACTTGCAACAACCGCAACAGATATGGCACCTCTGTGCGGAGTTCACTCAAGAGCTTGCATTCGTAAATACGGCGGAAAACCCCTACGAACTGAATATTGCCACGAACTTGCAGTACGCTTCCTTGCTGGCGCAGTCACCTCGGCCGCCGCCAAACATGACATCGGCACTCAAGTATTGTTTAGTCATTGCAGTGACCACTACATACGCGTTTACACACAAATTGGCTATGGGTGCCAAAAAGCCGATGAAAGCCTACGGAACCTAGGTTACATACTACACTGCTTCAATTGTCTCCATCGGGAAACTGCTAACAAACCTTTCCCTAATGAAGCAGGCAATTGCCCTGAGTGCGGGACAAAAATGGATTACGCTGGTCCTTTATGGTTGGGGAAAATCTTTGACAGACAATTCGTTGACTTGATGCTGACGGAAAATATGCACACTGCCTTCAAGAACAGCAACAAAATTACCAAACTTCTGAAAATAGCCGTAGATGAAGCAGAAGCCCCAATAACATATTACGTCTTAGACAAATTGAGCGGCAAACTGGGTTTGCCTTCTCCTTCAGTGGCTACGTTTTTCCGAATCCTTCGTGAAGAAGGGTTCAAAGCGATTGCAACCCACTTTAGTTCCTTGGGCGTCCGAACAGACGCACCCTCTTCTGCCATGCAGAAACTGATAAAGAAAACGACGTCGCTTACACGATAAAGGTTTAAGAGCAGAAACCTCGAGTAGTAGAAATCGAAAACAGGTGAGCTACGTGTCGGACACAATCGCAGTTATAGGCGCGGGAATGATGGGTGGCGCTATAGCAAAAAGTCTTCTAAAAGGTAAATATCCTGGTAAAATCACAGCTGCCGATTTTATGATCGAAAAAATAAAGGAATTGGAAGCCCTTGGAGCAAGCGGAACCTCCGACAATAGGAAAGCCGCTTCGGAAGCCGACATCATTTTTGTAAGCGTCAAACCAGGCGACTTGGAGAAAGTTCTTAAAGAAATAAGCAAAGAAATCAAAGGCAAAATCTTGATTTCTACTGCCGCCACTGTTCCATTGTCGTTTTTGAAGAAGAGTGTTCCAGACGCCAAATTGGTCCGGATTATGCCGAACGTGGCTGCATTGGTCCAGGCATCTTATACTGCATTCTGTTGTGATTCGAACATCACCACAAAAGACAAGGAAAAAATAAAAACTCTCCTCAACATGATGGGCGTAAGCGAAGAAATTGACGAAAAGTACATGGACGCCATAACAGGGCTGAGCGGTAGTGGTCCAGGATATCTATCCATAATCGTCGAAGCCTTGGTTTACGCTGGATTAAAGGTTGGGTTACCTCGCAACATCGCCGAAAAGGCAGCTGCACAAAGCATGCTAGGAACAGCCAAACTTATCTTAGAACTTCCAGAACACCCAGCAAAAATAAGAGACATGGTTACTACACCTGGCGGGACAACAATTGAAGCCATTTATGAGCTTGAAGGAAGCAACGTAAGACAGGCATTAATCAGGGCAGTGGAACAAGCCACGAAGAAAAGTGCATTGATCCGAGAGAAAGTCTGCCCAGAAACCTCCAAAACTTAGTCCAGAAAGAAGGACTGCTTTCTCCTATGTTCGATACAGTTATTTTTGATTGGGACGGAACATTAGCTGATACCAAACAAGTTATTCTATCTTCTTTTCATCAAGCACTTAAGAAAGCAGTTGGATTAGACGAAACAAATGAGTTCATCGAACGACGGATCGGAGTAGGTGCAAAAGAGACATTTAGGGAAATTCTAAAGGCAAAAGGTATTGAAGCAAATCCAACCCTACTTGATGAACTGGTCAAAATAAAAACTCAAGTCCAAGTTGAAAAGAAAGGCAGTGTCCAAATGTTTCCTGGATCAGTTGCTCTTCTGGAATCCCTCAGAGGACGAGTAAAGCTTGGGTTAGCTTCTATGAATAGCCGTGAAGTCATAAATAACCTGGTTGAGATATTGGCCGTCTCAAAATTTTTCGATGTCATTCTCACAGTAGATGAGGTAACTAAGTCAAAGCCTGATCCCGAAATCTTCCTGAAAACAGCCCAAAAACTTAGGAGTGCGCCCAATCATTGTGTTGTCGTTGAAGACTCTATTTTTGGAGTCAAGGCTGCCAAAGCGGCTGGTATGAGTTGTGTTGCAGTTACTCAAGGTGCTTACAGCAAATTGGAACTCAATGAAGCAAAACCTGACTTGGTCGTTTCTTCTCTTCAAGAGAAAGAAGTTATTCTCAAATTTATCTTGAATTGATGCGTTTTCTCGCCTTTGTCTTTTATGTTGGTGTATTGCTACAGTCACATACCTTTATGAATTTTCTTAGGGAAGATAGTTTCAGTAGATACATACTGGCGTGTGTATTTTAGTAATCTAACCAAGCGAATGTGAGAAGGCCATGTTAAGCGAAATTCTAAGATCCAAAAAAGAAAAATCGCAGCAGTTTCAAGTGCTGTTCTTAAGGAATGACTCTACCCAAAAGGTGGAAGTTCAAGATGTTCAAGAAGTGGACTTCTACAAAGTACAGGAACATTTGAAGCACGGCGAATCAGTTTTCATAACAAGCAAGAAATCTCAGAAACTGAAACCACCCAAAGAGAAGAAACGCATCTCACTGGGTTCCAAACGAAAATTGGTCTCCGCATTTTATCTTGATCACGTTTAGTAGCATCACTTGTGTGGCGTGCATCCATTTTGATTTCCTCTTCCTCCCCTCTCTCCTTTAATATTTGCGCGGGTGCACGCCTCGCCCGTTAAAATCAGATCGAAAAATCTCCGAGAGCATTAATTGGCGGAATCTGAAAAGTTGAATCTCGACTATAATCAAAATCTTCTATGAAAAGAGGCTAACCTCAACAGGCATTCACGAAACCTGAAACGATTTCCATCTCAATAAAAATTAGAATAGCGCTTTGAACGAGGAAGGAGAATGAAAGGAGATAGTTTGACTTCCGTTTGCCCGAATAGTTGTAACCATGGGCTCCATAATTCCTATACACAGAGGAGTTTTGATATATTGAACGGTTTCGAATTAGTTTTTACTCGTTGCATCAACTGTCACAAAACTTTAATTTTGGAAGTCAAGAAGTTAAATTAAGCAGAGGCGTTTGTGACCTTGTTTATGCTTTCAACAAGGTTAGGCAAATCTATTATTGAGGTAATAATGTAGTTTGCCCCTTCTTGAATTAGTTGATCCCTCGTCGATACTCCGGTGGACAATCCAACTGCGATTACCTTGAGGTCTCTAGCACCTTTCATGTCTGCAACACTGTCTCCAACCACCATAGCTTCAGCTGATGTTACCTTCAACTCTTCCAATGAGGTTTGGCAATGTTCAGGGTTTGGCTTAACATGGCTAGTGTTTTCTCGAGAGGTAATAGAATCGAAATATTCAGCTATTTTAAACCGGTTCAAAATGAACTCGGTGGATTTTCGACTGTTGATTGTACACAGTGCAATTTTTAAACCCATTTTTCTAAGAGTCTTAAGGGTTTCAACGGCTCCGGGAAGCAGACTTGTGTGTGAGGCAGCTTCCAACTCGTATTTCTCTGCGATTCCCATAACTCCAACGCGGATTTCATCAACAGCGGAAGTCTTTCCCGCATTAATCATAAAGAGCTTCTGTTTTTTTTAGCATTTCAAAAATGTTTTCATTTACAGATAGGACTGATGATGGTACGCCTATGTTGAGTAAGTAGCCTCTAACTTCAGCTCGAAGTGTTTTATAATCGAGGTTAAAGGTGGCTATGGTTCCATCTAAATCGAAAATCACGGCGTTTATTGTCAAATGGGTTTTTCTCTCCAGGCCAGATTCGAGCTTGCTTAAGCAGTTTTCCTAAAGGAGATATACCTTGCGGTAAATTGTTGAAATGAGCAGTATCATTAAGAAAGCAAAGAAAACTTTTCACATTGAAAATTCTAGTTTTCAAAAACTTGGATATCGTTTAAACGAATGTTGTTGTTTTAAGATACCAACAAAAGGTTAATGCTTCATTATTCCACTGAGATTGATCAGGGAGATCCCTCCCAATCAATACATCTTGAACATGATTTGGTTTATGAATTTATGAAATATTATCCAACCAGAGAATGACTGTGAATGCATAATCTTTTAATTTCCCCGATTCACGAGCCTAAAACTGTAGAAGGTTAGCATAGAATGGTTACTCAAAACCTTGACAAGATTTTCAATCCCCAAAGCGTGGCAATTATCGGCGCAAGTGACGCCGAAGGTTCCGTGGGGTTTGCAATCGTTAAAAATTTCACTCGCCAAGGCTATACAGGTAAAGTTTACTTGGTTAATGTTCGAAAACCCGAAATTATCGGGATAAAAACTTATCCTTCGGTAGGTCAGATTCCTGAAACTGTTGACTTGGCGATGATTGCAACTCCCGCCAAAACTGTTCCAGATGTAATTGAAGAATGCGGCAAAGCGGGTATCAAAGGTGCAATTATAGTTTCAGCAGGCTTCAAAGAAACAGGTCCATCGGGGAAAGCGTTAGAAGAAAAGATTCTTGAAATGGCAAAAAAATACAATATCCGAATTGTCGGTCCAAACTGCATTGGTCTAATTCGTCCACAAATAAATCTAAACGCAACTTTCTTGGACAAGGTTCCAAAACCAGGCAATATAGCCTTTCTCAGCCAGAGCGGAGCTTTGGGTTCTGCAATCCTTGACTGGGCAATCCATGAGAATATTGGATTTAGCAACTTTGTTTCAGTCGGCTCAATGATTGACGTTGATTTCGGTGACCTCATAGATTACTTTGGCACTGACCCAAAAACCAAGAGCATACTCATGTACGTTGAAGGTATTACGGAAGCCCGCAAATTCATGAGTGCGGCAAGACACTTCTCAAGAACCAAACCCATAATAGTAGTTAAGTCGGGCAGATTTAGCGAAAGTGCAAAAGCAGCTGCTTCTCACACGGGTTCGTTATCAGGCGAGGATGCGGTTTATGATGCTGCATTCAAACGTGCTGGAGTAGTTAGAGTCGACGAAATAGCTGACCTTTTCAATTCGGCTGAAGTTTTAGGTACACAACCTCTTCCAAAAGGTCCCAACTTGGCCATAATAACCAATGCAGGGGGACCAGGAGTTATGACAACTGACGCCCTAATTGCTCGAGGTGGAAAACTAGCAAAGGTTACTCAAAAAACCTTAGATTCGCTTAATGCAGTTTTGCCTCCTTTCTGGAGTCATGGCAACCCTATTGATGTTTTAGGAGACGCAAAATCTGACCGATATCGAGCTGCAGTTGAAGCTTGCCTTAACGATGACAGCATTGATGGTATACTAGTCATTTTTACCCAACAGGCAGTTTCAGATGCTGTCGGGATTGCTAAAACGATCGTAGAATTAGTTAAGAACAAAACCTACCAAAATAAGACTATACTTACTAGCTTCATGGGTTTTGGTGCAGTACAGGAAGCAAACAGCATTCTGAACGAAAACAACATTCCCACTTATTCCACTCCTGAGCAAGCAGTAAAAACTTACATGACCATGGTACAGTATCAACGCAATGTAGAACTTATTTATGAAACCCCCGAAGAGTTACCTGTTGAGAACCCTCCAAAACGCCCAATAAATGTTATTCTCAGGAACGCTGCTGCTGAAGGTCGTGAAGTTCTAACTGAAGACGAAGCAAAAAGGGTACTCAAATATTATAATTTCCCAGTTGTAAAAACTTACGCTGCAAATAATGTAGAAGAAGCAATAGCTTATTCTAAACGAGTGGGTTTTCCAGTTGTTTTGAAGATTCTTTCTCCTCAGATTATCCACAAGAGCGACGCGGGCGGTGTAATTTTGAACGTTCACGATGAGGCTGAAGTTCGTGTGGCATTTGAAACTTTGATTCAACGAGCAACTGCCTACAACCCTGAAGCACAAATAATTGGTGTTACTGTTCAACCAATGATTCAGAAGAAAGGGTACGAGGTTATAATTGGAGGAAAGACTGACCCAATTTTTGGCCCAGTCGTGCTTTTTGGAATGGGCGGTGTCGGTGTGGAACTCTTTAAAGATTATTCAATGGGGCTTCCTCCTCTGAACACAACTTTGATTAGACGAATGATGGAAGAAACAAAAATCTACAAGCTCCTGAAAGGTTATCGTGGAGCAGCACCTGCTGATATTAAGAAACTTGAAGAAACCCTACTGCTATTCTCTCAGTTACTTATTGATTTTCCGCAGATAAAAGAAATTGACATCAACCCCCTTCTGATCAATGAAAGAGAAGCATGCATTCTTGACGCGCGTATTGTAATTGACAAAGAAAATGTCTGCAAGAAATTTGAGCCTCATGAGCACTTGGTGATAACACCGTATCCAAAAAAGTATGAAAAACTTTGGGCGCTGAGAAACGGGACAGAAGTTTTGCTGCGTCCAATAAAGCCCGAAGATGAGCCTATGTGGCTAGAAATGTTTCAGAGTTTTAGTGAAGAATCTATTCGTTATCGCTTCTTCCAAATGCTAAAAGACACACCTCATGAAGTCAGAGTGAGATACTGTAACATCGACTATGATCGCGAAATGGCAATAGTCGCTGAAATGCTTGAAGGCGGAAAGAGAAAAATCTTAGGCGTTAGTCGCCTCAGCTTTGAACCCGACAATAAGAACAGTGAAATGGCCTTCATTGTGGGTGACAATTGGCAGAATTTGGGCTTGGGAACTAAAATGGTCGATTACACCCTTGACATCGCTGTGGAAATGGGTGTGGAAAACGTTTACGCCATAATGCTTCCAGACAATTACCGTGCGCTAACCCTCACAAAGAAGATGGGCTTCACGATCGAGTACCTGAGCGATGGAAACGTGAAAGGCAGTCTTAACCTGAAGGAAGAGCTTCTTGATCCAAAATGCATAGTGCAAGTAGTTAAACAAGAGGCTAATCCGGAAATTGTTGCGCCGATTGCGCCCAAGAAGAAAGAACCACAAAAGGAACAAGCGGTTTTGAAAGAGGAAAAAAGCCTCTACAAGACAGCAACCCTAACTCCCGCCTAATTTTTTAAGGCTATTTTTCCTTTATATGGCGTTTTTTAGAAATAAAATATCTGGTCAAAATAATATTGATCATGGATTGAACATCTTCTTGATTGGCTCAACCTTTATGTACTGGAATTGGGCTTTTTGAACCTCTATGCGCGTATGGTGCATCAAAATGTTGCCCAGAACAGCAGAATTTAGGGCGCATGCAATCTCAGGACACTTGCGAACAGTTAATTTGTTAATGTCATCCATCGAAGAGCATGGGATTAGCAACAATTTACGTTCATTACATGAAAATGAAGGGGTTATTTTCTAATGGCAGAAAACGCCACACCCGTAAATAAAGATACGACAAAAGACCCGATAAGAGCTTCGGAAATAGATCCGAAATTCAAATACGAACTTATCAAAAAGCACGGTAGCGAAAAAATTCTGAAGTGTTTTGAGTGTGGAACTTGTACTAGCACCTGCCCAGTTGCACGGTATAGCGACTCCTATAGACCACGCACTTTAATTCACATGGCTAATCTAGGTCTCAAAGATCGAGTCCTCAAGAGCGAAACTCTTTGGCTATGTGCCGCATGCTTCACATGTACCGATCGTTGTCCTCAGGACGTTGAAGTAGCCAGCGTCATTCGTGTATTCAGAAACATGGCTGTAGAAGAAGGATGCTTTCCTCAAGTGTTCAAGGATCAAGCGTCAAGTGTTTTGGAATCAGGTTATGCTTACAAAATTCCAGAACTTCGCATAAAGAAACGCGAATCAATAGGTCTGCCTCCTCTTCCTAAAGGTAATCCCGAAAGTGTCCGCAAGAGCCTCAAAGGTGTAAGCTTCATAAAACGCGTTGAAAACAAAGGTGAATCAGATGCCAAACAATAAATTTCTAATTTTCCTCGGATGTGCGGTACCTTATCGTGTCTCGGCTTTCGAAATATCAGCTAGAAAAGTCCTAACAAAACTAGGTGTTGAACTTGTTGAAATGCCTGAATTCAACTGTTGCGGGTTGCCACTAGACCCAGTTAGTCACGAAACTATGTTGATTCTTGCTGCAAGAAATTTGGCTCTAGCTGAACAGCAAGGTCTAAACATTATCACCTTGTGTCCTGGTTGCGCTGGAACATTAAAGAAAGTTAACAAGATTTTGAAAGAAGACAAAGTGTTGAAAGAACAAATTAATGGTCATTTGAAAGAATCTGGATTAGAGTACAAGGGAACCATCGAAACAAAACACTTTTTGCAAGTAATGATGGAAGACATAGGATTAGACAACATAAAGAAATCCGTAGTTAATCCTTTAACTATGCTCAAAGTTGCAGAACACAATGGATGCCACCTCTTAAGGCCCAAGGAATACATCGGATTTGATGACCCAGAAAATCCACAGATGCTAAAATCACTCATTGAAGCGACTGGCGCTACTTGCTTGGATTATATCGATGAAACTGAGTGCTGTGGTGCTCCGAGTGTTGGCGTAAGCGACAAGGTTGCTTTACAGCTGGCACGGGACAAACTTAGCCACGTTAAGATGGTCGACGCGCAAGCTTTAATAACAATTTGCCCGTTCTGCCACATAATGTACGATACCAATGAGTTGCGCATCGAAAAGATGTTCAACGAAGTCTACGGTATTCCAATTTTGCATTACCCCCAGCTTCTTGGTTTAGCAATGGGTATGACCCCTGAGGAACTAGCTTTTAACGAACTCAGAGTCAGTACTACAAAATTAATAAAACAAATTAGTGAAGGTGCTAAATAAAAATGAGTCAAAAGCTGAAAATAGCCTTCTATTGGGCTGCAAGTTGCGGCGGCTGCGAAATAGCCGTGCTAGATATCAATGAGAAAATCCTTGACGTAGTAAAAATCGCGGACATAGTGTTCTGGCCTGTTGCCGTGGATGTTAAGTACAAAGATGTGGAAGCGATGCCGGACAAACATATCGACATCACATTCTTCAACGGATCCATCCGCAACTCTGAACAAGAACACATGGCAAAGTTACTACGCGCAAAGTCCAAGACCTTAGTTGCTTTTGGCTCATGCGCACACGAAGGATGCGTTCCAGGATTAGCAAACCTCAACGATCACGACGAAATTTTCGAACACGTTTACATCAAAGACAAATCCAACGTTAATCCAAAAGGAACAATGCCACAAACCTCAACAGTTGTAAAAGAAGGCACCTTAAAGATTCCACAATTCTATGATACAGTCAAAACATTGGCACAAACAGTTGATGTTGACTATTATCTCCCCGGTTGCCCACCGCCAGTGAAGCTCATCAGCAATGCCATCGACGCAATTGCCGCCGGTAAACTACCGCCCAAAGGCTCAGTTCTTGCACCAATGCCAGCAGTCTGCGACGAGTGCCCAAGAACTAGAGAAAACAAGAAGATTAACCAAATCTACCGTGTCTACGAGAAAACTCCAGAACCAAAACGATGCCTCATGGAACAAGGAATTATCTGCATGGGCATGGCTACTCGTAGTGGATGCGGCGCTCAATGTCTAACAGTTGATATGCCCTGCACAGGATGCGGAGGAGCAGCTCCAAACCAACCAGAAGTGGGCGCGGGCATGATAACCGCCTTAGCCTCAATACTTGGCATAGATAAAGAACCAGGACAATACACCGACGCGGATGTGGCCAAGCTGATGGCGCAAATACACGATCCAGTTGGAACATTCTACATGTACAGTTTGCCTGCTTCAATTTTGAAACGAAAGGTGATGAAGAAATGAAAGAAATAGTAATAGACCCAATAACTCGACTCGAAGGTCACGGTAACGTCTCAATATTCCTCAACGACAAAGGTGACGTAGAAAACGCTTACCTAAAAATCCCTGAGCTTCGAGGATTCGAAAAATTCTGCATAGGTAGACGCGCTGAACTCATGCCCATTCTCACTACAAGGATCTGCGGTGTGTGTCCAGTCGCTCACCATTACGCAGCCGTCAAAGCCTTAGACGCAGCCTTTAGCGTGGAACCACCATCTGCAGCCAAGAAACTCCGCGAACTTCAATACGTCGGCTACTACATCTACGACCACATACTACACTTTTACTACTTAGGCGGTCCAGACTTCATCGTCGGACCAGACGCCCCCGCAGAAAAACGAAACATCCTTGGAGTCATTGAGAAAGCAGGCATGGAAGTAGCTAAAGAAGTCATCAAACACCGCGCTTACGGACAAAAAATCACCCAGATAATCGGCGGCAAAGCCACCCATCCAGTCAGCGGATTACCAGGCGGAATCTCCAAAGCATTAAGCGAAGAAAACCGCAAAGAAATCGAAGACATGGCTACTTCCTCCGTCAAATTCGCTCAGCTCACGTTAGACATCTTCAAAAAACTTGTCCTCGGCAACAGCACTTACGTAGACATGATTAAGAGCGAACCATACACATTGAAAACCTACTACATGGGCATGGTCGACAAGAATAACAAAGTCAACTTCTACGACGGAAAAATCCGCGTTGTCGACCCAACAGGCAAAGAATTCCTCAAATTCGAAGGCAAAGACTACCTCACCCACATAGGTGAACACGTTGACGAATGGACATACAGCAAATCTCCTTTCCTAAAGAAAATCGGGTGGAAAGGCCTAGTCGCAGGCGCAGACAGCGGAATCTACCGTGTTGGTCCTCTTGGCAGGTTGAACGCTGCTGACGGCATGACAACACCATTGGCGCAAGCAGAATACGAAGCCCTATTCAAGACCCTGGGCAAACCAGTCCATGGCACTTTAGCATTCCACTGGGCACGACTCGTAGAATTACTCTACGCAGCCGAACGCGCAGTCCAACTAGCTGAAAGACCCTGAAATAACCAGCAACAACATTCGCAACAAACCAGGCGCACCAACTGAAGGCGTCGGTGTCGTTGAAGCAGCCAGAGGCACACTTTTCCACCACTACACATTGGACAAAGATGCAATGGTAAAAGACGTCAACATGATAGTCGCAACTACCAACAACTACCCCGCTATTTGCATGAGCATACGCGACGCAGCTAAAGGCTTAATCAAAGGTGGTAAATGTGACCAAGGCATACTCAACAAAGTCGAAATGGCCTTCAGAGCTTACGACCCCTGTTTCGGATGCGCAACCCACTTTGCAGTTGGACAGATGCCGTTAACTGTTAAAGTCTTCGACAACAACAAGCAGTGTGTCCAAACGCTGCAACGATAAACTTTCAAAACAATCTCTCTTTTTGTTTTTCTTGTTTTTGTTTTAGTGGTTTAAGTTGATCGATAATAGAAACGATTTCGAAAAAGAACTCAAAGAATGGCTTAAAGGAGCCCAGCAAGTAGTTGTAGCGGGTATAGGCAACTCGATTCGCTTCGATGACTTTGTCGGGGTAAAAATTATCCAGGATATTCAGGATAAAGTGTCCTCAAAAGTGCACATAATCGAGTGTGAAACTGTTCCAGAAAGCTTCATGGATGAAATTGTTGAACTTAAGCCTTCACATGTCCTGTTGATTGATGCTGCTATTTTGGATCTGCGCCCAGGTGATTTTCGTTTGTTTGATTCAGAAAAGGTCACGAATATGCCTGCAATTTCCACTCATATGTTGCCATTACGAGTTTTCTGCGATTATATAACTCAAATGTCCAGTGCAAAACTTGCTTTGTTGCTCATCGAGCCGGGAAATGTGGAGTTTGGTGAGGGTTTGACGAATGAAGTTCAAAAGGCGTCGGAAACAATTAGTGAGTTGCTTCTAAAATTGTTGCCTTAGTCTTTAGAGGAAATCTTTGATCGTTTTTAGTAATTCATTTTTGTTGAATCTGTTTGTTCTTGATAAGAGCCTTAAAAAAACTGTGTGAAAGGTGTTTTTTGTTTGGTTTTTTAGACTCAAACGCTAAAAACATGATTGTTATGTATGTTGGAGCACATCGCTTGGTGATTATTCCCTTTGCACTTTTAACGTGGGGTTTTCACGGTCGATTCCATTAGGTTTATATCCTGTTCGCCAGCCTAATAATAAAATAACACGTAAAAGGGGATAAAAAGCAAAATGTATGCTTACGCTGGTAAAATACTGCGTGTTAATTTAACCACAGGACAAGTTTCAACAGAGCCATTAACTGAAGAAATGGCAAAACAATACATCGGAGGCATTGGCCTCGGAATTCGCTTGTTAATGGATAATTCTATACCTGGTACTGACGCTTTCAGCCCAGACAACCCACTTATTTATTGCACGGGTCCGCTAAGCGGAACCATGGGTCCAACGGCTGGAAACGGCTATGCTGTGGTATCCAAATCTCCTGCAACAGGCGGAGTAGGTGAAGCGAAAGCTCACGGATTCTTCGGACCTGATCTGAAAAGAGCAGGATACGATGCAGTCATCATTCAAGGCAAAGCACCCAAACTGAGCTACCTCTGGATTGACGATGACAAAGTAAAGATAATGGACGCTGAACATCTGAAATACGCCACTGTTGAGCACACAGATGCTGCCATTAGAGACGAACTTGGCGACTTTTACATTAGAGTTTCTGCAATCGGTGAAGCTGGCGAAAAACTCTGCCGTTTCGGCGCAATCATTAATGATGAATTCCGAGCAATCGGACGCACCGGATTAGGCGGGGTCATGGGATCAAAAAATCTTAAAGCCGTCGCAGTTCGCGGAACCAAAGATGTTAACGTCGCGAACATGGAAGGATTCAAGGAATTCGTAAAACTTATCCATGAACGCATGAAGGGTCCAGCAACCAAGAAATATAAGACCTTGGGCACACCTGAAAACGTCCTTGTTTTGAATTCGCTTTCAGCTTTGGCAACAAGGAACTGGACAAATGCAACTTTTGAAGGCGCAGACAAAGTCAGTGGAGAATACCTTAACGAACATTATGTTAAGAAAATCGTTGGATGTGCTACCTGCGGAATGCGCTGTGACCACATTGCTGTAGTTCCTGAAGGTCCATACAAAGGATCTACCTCTCGTTTAGAATTCGAGTGTTTATGGAGCATGGGTCCACTTTGTGGAGTTGATCGCCTAGATGCGATTATTGAAGCCATGCGAATCGTGAATGAATACGGCATGGACGGCATTTCTATCGGAGTTGTTGTTGCGTTCGCCATGGATTGCTACGAGCACGGAATCATAACCAAAGAACAGACTGAGGGAATTGACCTCAAGTTCGGCAACGCTGAAGCATTAATTGCGATGATTCACAAAATCGGCAAACGCGAAGGTTGGCTTGGCAATGCATTAGCTGAAGGAGTGCAGAAAGCTGCTGAAATTATCGGCGGAGATGCATACAAGTACGCTTGCCACATCAAAGGCTTAGAACTTCCGGGGTACGACCTGAGAACTCTAAAGACTGCTGCATTGGGCTTTAGCGTATCGTTCCGAGGTGCCTGCCACTTAAGAAACGGAGCTTACTCACCAGACGTTAAAGGCAAAGTGAACCGTTTCAAGATTGAAAAAGGACGCGGCAAGATGATCACCGACGAAAGTCACATGTACAACATTATCGACTCGCTAATCGTATGCAAGTTCTCAAGAGGCACATATTACGACGGCTGGAAAGACCTCGCGAACTACTACACATTGGCAACAGGCATACCCATTACAGTTGAAGAAATGACAAGAGACGGCGATAGAATCGAAAACCTCGCCAGGCTGTTCAACATACGTGAAGGCAAAGGAACACGCAAATTCGACGATGTACCATACAAGATAAAGAACTTCCCAGTCCCAGACGAAGGTCCAGCAAAAGGCGTCTGCGTTAACGACGAGGAAATGGCCATCGGACTCGACGACTACTATGCATCAAGAGGATGGACACGCGACGGAATTCCAACAGTTGAACGACTTAAAGAGGTAGGATTAGGCAACTTGGCCTACATTTCCGAAAAAGCCCAACAAGGAGGCAACTAAAATGGTGCGCCCTCAAGACAGAAAATTCGTAACAGCTGACCCAGAGAAATGCATAGGATGTTTAGTCTGCGAATACGCCTGCTCCATGGTAAACGAGAAAACCTTCAACCCAACGAAATCAAGAATCCGTGCAATGCGAATGGGTCCACTAATAAACTTGGCAATCACCTGCAGACACTGCGAAGACCCAGCCTGTGTCAAAGCTTGCCCGAAAGACGCTTTAACTCAAGAGGAAAACTCTGGCATTATCCGAGTAGACGAAGCAGCCTGTAACGGATGCGGATGGTGTATATCTGCTTGCCAATTTGGCGCTATGAACATGCACCCAGAAAAGAAAGTCGTCTTCACTTGCAACAGCTGCACCGACCAAGCACAAGGCGAACCGCAATGTGTCAAATGGTGCCCTGAAGAAGCTTTGACTTTCGTATCTGCAGAAGTCTTGGCTCAGAAGTCGCGACAGAAAGCTGTTAGGAACTTATTCCAGACAGCTGATACATCGAAAGCAAAGTAAAGTCTAAGCGCCGTTTTTGCGCTTTTCTTTATTTTTTATTTTTAAAATTTTTTTAGTTTTTATCCGCCTGTCATTAGTGGCATTAGGATAACGTTGTCGCCGTTTTTTAGTGGTGTTTCTAAGCCTTTGAGTTGTCCACTTACGATGCCGTTAACCATCACTGTGAACATGGCTTTGACGTCTTTTTGGCCTGGTTCGTAAATATCTTGAGTGAATTGTTTGCCTGAGTTGGCTGCGATTTTTTTGAGCAGGTCTGAAAGTGGGGTGCCTTCTTGTAGTTCGAATTCGTCTGTGCTTTTGTTTGTGTAGGTTTTTACCAAGCCTAGGTAGTTGACTCTAACCTTCATTTTCTATA
Source organism: Candidatus Bathyarchaeota archaeon (assembly GCA_963735905.1). GTDB lineage: Archaea > Thermoproteota > Bathyarchaeia > Bathyarchaeales > Bathycorpusculaceae > JADGNF01. Next base: position 627,313 of record CAVTMS010000015.1, read on the forward strand.
CCCCGCTTTTTTCTTTGGTGCCTTCTTATTTAGATGGGTTGTGGATTCTGATATTTCTTTTCTCTTTGTTTGGCGGAATGTAACATTTCGCTCTAATTTGTGCAAAAAGGCATGGTAGAAAGGTAAATCATGGTTTTTGATGGGCTATGCCATTAACTTAATATAGTTTTCAACTGAGTAATAACTTCATAATCGTTTGGAGGACATAGATTTGAACGGTTACGCAGGAAGAATTCTTTACGTTGACTTATCCACAGGCAAGAATCGCACTGAAAAACTCAGTGAGGATCTGGCCAAGAAATACATCGGCGGCATTGGCTTAGGCATGAGGCTCTGGCTTGCTAACTCCAAAGCGGGAGTAGACCCTTTAGGCCCAGATAATCCGCTTGTTTTAGCTCTTGGTCCAGTTTCAGGAACAATGTTTCCAACAGGCGGCAACGGACATGCTTTCATCGCAAAGTCTCCAGCCACTAATGGCGTTGGAGAGGCTGTATCTCACGGAACATTCGGCGCAGAATTGAAACGCGCTGGATATGATGCAGTTATTGTAACCGGCAAATCTGAAAGACCAATTTACTTATGGATTGACGACGATTCAGTTCAGTTGCTTGATGCTTCCCATCTTATAGGCAAGTCACCAAGTGAGACTGAAGAATCTGTCAAAGATGAACTTGGAGATTACTACATCCGAGTAGCCTCAATTGGAATGGCTGGAGAAAAGCTATCCAAAATCGCTTGCATAATTAACGAGAAAACTCGCACAGCCGGAAGAACCGGTTTAGGCGGAGTCATGGGTTCCAAGAACCTCAAGGCGATCGCAGTTCGCGGAACACGCGACATCGTCGTGGCGAAACCTGAGGAGTTCATGGATATGGTTAAAGAATTCCATGAGCGAATGAAAGGTCCTTCTACTCAAAAGTACCGAACTCTCGGAACCGTTGAGAACGTTCTCATTAACAACTCTTTGTTCTGCATGCCAAGCCGCAATTACCGCACTGCCCACTTCGATGATGCAGAGAAAGTGAGCGGTGAAGCATTGAATGAGAAATATGTGGCAAAAATAATTGCTTGCAGTTCTTGCCCGATGCGCTGTGAACATGAGGCAATTGTGCGAGAGGGTCCATACAAGGGAACCATGGCAAGGATGGAATATGAAACCTTATGGGCTATGGGTCCTTACACTGGCGTTAACAGGCTCGATGCAATAATCAAAGCCGCTGAGCTTTGCACTTACTACGGCTTGGACTCTCAAAGCGCAGGTGTAACAGTTGGTTTTGTCATGGATTGTCATGAAAAAGGAATTCTGACTCACGATGATCTTGGCGGAATTGATGCTCACTTTGGCAATGCTGAAGCTATGCTTCAACTCATTGAAAAAATGGGTAAGCGTGAAGGCATCGGTGACATTTTGGCTGATGGTGTGAAGGTTGCAGCCGAAAAAATAGGCAAAGGTTCGGAACAGCTTGCTCAACATATCAAAGGCTTGGAAGTTACCGGATACGACTTGCGTTGCCTAAAGACTGCTGCTTTGAGTTCTGCGGTTTCTTTCCGCGGTGCAGACCACAATAGGAGCAGTGCTTATTCAGTTGACTTCAAAGGAAAAGTTGATCGCTTGAAGGCTGAGAAAGGTCGCGGAAAAATCGTCAAAGATCTGGAAGACACTTATGCACTCATCGATTCGCTCATTGTCTGCAAGAACGCTCGCGGAACTTTCTATAAAGAACTTTCTGATATGGCAAAACTCTACGGCTTAGTGACTGGTTACGATATGACTCCAGAAATGCTAGTTGCTGCTGCTGAACGAATTAACACATTGGCAAGAATCATTAATCTCCGCGAAGGATTAAGCCGCAAAGACGACACCCTTCCATGGAAAGTCATGAACGAACCAATTCCTGATGACGGACCCGTAAAAGGCTCTGTTGTCACTCAGGATGAATTGGACTTGCTGTTGGACGATTACTACGAATCTCGAGGCTGGACACTTGAAGGCGTTCCCACTAAAGCAAAACTCACCCAATTAGGGATGGAAGAACTAGAAAGTATCGTCGAGGCAAAGCAGGAGGCTTAACAATGGTGAAGATTCACGAGAGACAATTCGTATCATGTGACCCTGACAAATGTGTAGGCTGTCAAATCTGCGAATACGCTTGCTCATACACTAAAGAAAAAGCTTTCAACCCAATCAAATCTCGAATACGAGCAGTTAGACAGAATCAAGTGGTCAACATGGCAGTTGCTTGCAGACTCTGCGAGGAACCAGCCTGTGTTGCTGCTTGCCCGCGAGACGCTTTGAAGCAGTCTGATGAAACCGGCGCAATAATGATTGACAAAGACAAATGCAACGGCTGCGGATGGTGCATTGAAGCCTGCGACTATGGTGCCATGATGCTTCATCCTGAAACCAAAACCGTCTACGTCTGTGATATGTGCAAGGAAAGACCTGATGGGCCACAATGTGTTAAATGGTGTCCTGAAGAAGCGCTCACAGTCGTTACCAGCGACGTGCTTGCTCAGAAGGCAAGAATTAGCGCGATAAGGAAGCTGTTCCAAGAAAAGAAACCATAGCTCCGAGAAGGATTTTTTCTTTTTTTCATTTTTGTTTTTGAGAGATTTTTCGCCACTTTAGACTTGTTCTTAGTTCAGAATCTCTTCAAAAGATTTTGCAATTGGAAGTAGTAGTTGGGCCAAGGCAGAAAATAAACAGGTTTGAAGAGGGCTATAGAGTGATGGTTCGAAAGAGAACCCTTAAACATGAATTCGACTTTTCCCTTTGTTGTGAGAAGCTTGACCCGAATTGACACCTTAAAGGAAGTTGCATTTTCTAACGGTGAATTCAACGGATATTTGATTTTCAACAGTTACAACCTTCTTTACTTCTTAGGGTTCCCGGGAACTTCTGCTTTGTTTGTTCCTGCAGACGGAGAATGCATCGTGAATGTTTACGGTGTGAATTATGAGCAGGCAAAGGCTGAGGGGAAAGCCTTCAAGGTTGAACTTGTTCGAGGCGACGAGAATCTTATGACAAAAATTGCTGCGCAAGCTAAGGATTTTAAGGTCAAGAAGCTTTTCGTGGACGGTTTGGGCGTGGAAAGTTGGCGTGCCTTGGTTAAAGGATTTTCAAACGAGATTTCGCTTGAAGTTGGAAGAAATCATATTCAATCTCTAAGGGCCGTTAAAGATAGTTTAGAAATCGAGTTGATGCGTAAGGCTGGGGAATTTACGAGTGAAGGAATGAAAGTTGCCTATGATGTCGTTAAGCCTGGTGCCTTAGAATATGAGGTTGCGGCAGAAATCGAGTATGCAATGCGAAAACGTGGTGCTGGACCAACTGCTTTCGAATCAATAGTTGCTTCGGGAGCGTGTTCCGCTTTTCCTCATGGTGGTTGTTCAGGGAGGAAAATTCGGGAAGGTGATTTGGTCGTTGTGGACATTGGAGCAACGTTCAATTATTATTGTTCGGACATGACCCGAACGTTAGTGGCGGGTAAGGCTTCTGAGAAGCAGCAAAAAATCTATAATACTGTGAAGGCTGCTCAAGAGAAAGCTTTTAGATCGATCAAGGCGGGTGCATTTGTTGCTGACGTGGATATGTCGGCGAGAAAGGTAATTGAAGAGGCAGGCTTCGGAGAATATTTTGTGCACCGTTTGGGGCACGGCGTTGGTTTAGAGGTTCATGAGTCGCCTAGTTTGAATTCAATAAGTAAGGACTCCTTGGCTGCTGCCAATGTTGTGACGGATGAACCCGGGATTTATCTGCCTGGATTCGGTGGTGTTCGCATTGAAGATACCGTTCTTGTTCAGAAGGATGGCAGCATAAAATTCACTATTGGTGCTTACAGTCTTAACGGAGAGTAGTCAATAATCAATTCTGCTTGATTTTTCATAGGACGTTTTCATTCTTTAGTTTGGAAAGGTATTTTTGATTCAATAAACCTTTGTTTTTTAAAAGTACGCTTGAATTGGCAGTATATTTTGCTAAACTTTGGGGAATATGTTGTTTAGGAAGAAGGGAAATCATAGAAAAATAATTCGATATTTTAGATGGTCGGTTAAACTTTCTTTCCTATTGTTTTTCGTGTTTCCAATCATTTACCTTGTGGGCGCCCCCGATCACTCGGTTTTCAGCTTTTTCTTTGGTGGGTTAAATCAGCCTCTTTTCACTCTTCCTTATGGTCAGTCGGTCTGCACGATCTGGACTTATGCTTATGGGCAAATAGGTCCTGGTGCTTGGCTAATTTGTCCCATTGGTGGCTTGCAGACTTTGGTGACTGGGCAGGTGGATTTTCTGCACTTGATGCCATTGTTGTTGGCTTTGCTTTTGTTTTTGCTTCCGATTTTCGTGTTTGGTAACTTTTTCTGTGGTTGGATTTGTCCACTTGGATCGGTTATTGATGGTTTTGATAGAGGGGTGAAGTCGTTTATGCGTAATGTTGATGCTAAGCGGGAGGAGCGTTTGCGGCGTGGTAAGGAGAAGGAATTAGCCAAAAAAGCTTCCCTGTTAGGCGCTTCTGCGTGCCCAGCTTGCCCGGTTTCTCGCGTATTAAATAACAAGTTCGGTGGGACGGCGGCAAGCAGCATCGTTGTTGGTTCATTAGTTGGGTCTGCGATTCTGCGGTTCCCCGTTTTCTGTGCAGTATGCCCAATCGGGATAACGACCCGAGGGATGTTTCAATTAAAAGCTTGGACATTCATAACGGGAAAAATGATGCCCATACTAATTGAACTATGGGCAATTCCAGTTATAGCCATTCTTGCTAGCCTAAGGGAAAAACGGTACTGGTGTAGGAAGATTTGTCCCGTTGGTGCAACGTTAAACTTTGTAGGCTCTGCAAGTCCGTTGTTAAAGCCGAAGGTAAAGTCAGAATGTTGCATTATGAAAGAATGCCCCAAAACTTGTGAAGACTACCGCTTGGACTATTGTGGTGCTTGTCGTCAAACAGATGCTAAGAATTGTGAGAGAGTCTGCCCTCAAGGCATAAATCTTGTTGAAGGCGGTTCCCTCGCGAAATGTACAAAATGTTTTGAGTGCTACATTGAATGCGAAAAGGGCGCAATTGATGTCGAGGTTGTTGGCAAGTCGGAAGCCTATGAATCGATTAAGGGTTTTCTGAAGAAAAACCAAAGCAAAAGCCCTTAAGAGAAACCATATAACTTAGAACCGTTCCCCTATTTTTGGAGAAATATCAATGAAAATTTTGGTTATTTATGATTCTAAAGGTGGAAATACTGAGAAAATGGCGAAAAGCGTAGCCGAAGGAGCAGAAGAAGCGGGTGCCCAAGTAATTTTGAAACGTGCCGAAAACGCATTGAATCAAGACTTTCTTGACGCCGACGGGATCATCATGGGGTCGCCGACGTATTTCGGTGAAATGTCTTCACGGCTCAAGCATATCATCGATGACTCAATCGAAGTCCATACGCAACTCACTGGAAAAGTAGGTGGCGCATTTACTAGCAGTGGAGGAATCGCTTCAGGGGCCGAGACTACTTTGCTTAGTATCATTCAGGCTATGCTTATTCACGGGATGATCATCCAGGGAGACGCTGAAGCTCAGCACTACGGTGTTGCCGCTCAAGGAGCACCGAAATCTAGTGACTTGAAAGCATGCGAGGAATTGGGTGCTCGAGTTGCAGTTTTAATAGAAAAGCTCAAAGCCTAAGAAACCAATTTCTTTGCAAATCATATCTAAAATATTTCTTATTTTCTTTGAGGCTTGGTTATTTATTGGAGTTAAACCATTGACGTTGTTTTTTCGGTTTCGGTTCAGGGCAGCTTTTGGTTCGCCATGCTGTCCAACCCATACATTTTCTGCAAAAAATAGGAACGCAGCGTTCGAAAACTGTAACTTGGAAGAATCCGAAAGAAAGCACTAGTTTAAACCAGAAACCCGAAAATCCCGCCAATAAGCTAGATGCAAGAGCAATCTTCGGTATTATTCCAAGGGCTTCATAGAGCCCGCCAGAGACTATTTGAGAGATTCCTGCAAGAGCTACACCTTGACCTTGGACATTGCTAACTATACTATTTGTTATTACTACCTTGTCAATTCCTATGAGCGATCCTATGGCAACAAAAACGAAGAAAAACGATAGCATTTCAAAAACCCATGCGAAGCTTTGGAAAAATATTGGTTTAACCACTGCTTTGGGGTTTTTCTTTATTGACAATATTCCTTCACGGAACTCGGTTATTTGACCATGTACTTTTTCTTGAAGGGCAGCTGATTTGTACTCTTTCCCCTTAATCTTGGCGGCTGTTCGCTCGATGGCTCTTAGAAGTTTTTCTGTCGCACCCACGTTCAAGCTAAAGTAAACTACAAAAACTAATGGGAGCGCCAAGAAGATCATTGTAATTCCGATGGCCCACATTATTGTGCTGCCGACGGAGTAATTGAAAGCTAATAGGACAATGCCTACGACCAAAGAACCCAGAACGACCACGAGTTCAAGGACATCTTTTATGATCATTGAAGCTGCTGCTTTTGATCCGTTTATGTCTTTGTCCTTGGTTAGAAGGTACGTTTTGAAGACGTCTCCTGACAAGCCTCCCGGTATGAGGGTGTCAACAAAGTGTCCGACCCAGCTTAAGCTAAAGATTCGGCTAAAAGTTGTTTTTACTGATAAGCCATCTAGAGTGGATTTCCATGCTAATGCATCAAAAGCAGAAGCGACTACGACGCATGCAAATGCAAGGAGGTAAATAGGTACGTTTGTACCTCCAATTACTGTTCCAACTTCAGCAAAGTTTGTGAAGAAAACAAGATAGAGTATGAAGGCAGAAAAACCAAGCACTGCTGACAAAGTTATCCATTTTTTAAATTGTGGCTTCTCTAGCATCATACCTTTTGTTGGCTCCTGTTCTCTCGTCAATAACCGAATTTTATTGCTCTTAGGAATATCTATGGAATTCTGCGGAAATGTCCATCCCAAGTCTCATATTTGCAACTTGATATAATTCTTAGTTTAGGATTAATTAAATTCGTGTGACTACATGATGAAACAACATTTTCTTGATAGGACGCAAATCAGAAAATATCATTGAAACGACATACGTTTGAACAGACTGTTTAATGTCAAAAACTTACTGATCCAAAAAGTCTAGAATTTTGGTGGACCCGGCCGGATTTGAACCGGCGGTCAACAGATTATGAGTCTGGCGCTCTAGCCGGACTGAGCTACGGGTCCCCGAGGTTCTATTTACATATGCTGCTAAAGACGGAATTTAAACGTTTTCGCAATGATTTTAGAAGTATTCGGCAGTTTTGAATGGCTCATTTACCGGAAGGTATGATTCACTTTCATTCGGGACTCTATACACTGTCTCAAATACCCTATTGGGCAATTGGTTCTTAAGCTGTCACTCTCACAACGGAACTTATGCCTAATGAAGTCGATTTAACCAGACCTTGCGATGGTTGTGGCAAACCGATAGGTGGAGGTTTCAAGTACTGTCCAAAATGTCACATCAACTTCTGCCTCTACTTTAGAATCTTTTGATAAGGAAAAGCTCAAAGAAATACCCGCTAAAAAGTGCCCCAAGCGTGGAGAAGAATTAACATGATGTAAGCTTAGGTTTTTGACTTAGAAGTTTTACCTTTTATCTCTTGAGGGAGGACAAACGGATAATGAATGTTGTTCCTTTGCCTTCTTGGCTTTCGAAGGTCACGGTACCACCTAAGGCTTCGGTCATGCGTTTGACTACAGCTAAACCAAAGCCTTGTCCTTTGGATTTGGTTGTAAATAATGGAGTGAATAGTTTTGGTCGAACTTCTTCTGGGATACCAACTCCATTATCCTTAACAGTAATTATGGTGTCACTATTTTCTACAAACGCGTTTAGGTCAAGCTTTCCGCCATTGGGCATAGCTTGAACAGCGTTGTTCACTAAATTAGCCAAGACACGTTTTAACAATGCAGAATCAGCAACCATTTTTCTTGCTTTCTGGTCTACATGGAATGAGAATTCAATGTTGCTTGGAATAGCCTTCTTAACCAAAACTTCTGAGAATAATTTCTCTAAGTCGGTTTCTTTTTCTGAGAGCGTAAGAGGTCTAACATAATCCTGAAGGTCTTGAACAATCTTGTTAATGTAATCAATATTCTTCTCAATACCTTCCAAACTTTCGTTTATGTTTTCTTTCTCTTCACCTTCAGACATTGAAGTTAACTCAGACTTAACCAAAAACACATCACTAGCTATAGCTTGCAATGGGTTACGAATGTCATGACCGACCATGCCTGCTGTAGCACCGATGGTCGCCAACCGTTCAGAATCTTTAAGCTGCTTAGTTCGTTCTTCAACAAGCTTCTCCATGTGCTTTGCGTATTCTTCGAGTTTAGTTTGCATCTGCTTAATTTGGGTAATATCGATATATGCTCCTACTGCTCCCTGGAGGTTCCCATTAGCGTCCCGTAGAGGTGTAACGTTGCCATATACCCAAACCGAGCGACCGTCAACAAATCGGAATTCGAACTCAGAATTAAACACGGGTATACCTGTTCGGGCAGTCACTTGCATAGGCAAATCCTCTAAAGGAATTGGTTGACCTTGGCTATTGTAAGCTAGGAAGTTTGTTGGACGTTGTTCTTCAGGAGCGCTTTCAGACACGTTAGTATTCGGCAGCATGCGCAAGAGTTCATACGTGGCTTTGTTCCCGACCATGTTTAAGCATTGTGAGTCATGTGTAATCCAGATTGTAGCTGGAACTGTTTCCATTATTGCTTCCAGTTCTTTGCGTCGCCCAAACTCCGAGTTTTTGCTTTGCTTAAGCGCATCTTCAGCTTTCTTACGTTCGGTAATATCTTCGAATAAAGTGACAAAATAGCCTTTCGCTGGACAATAAGCGGAGACTTTGATACCAATTGCCCAACTGCTCGGCATGATTCTCAAACTGAACTGGCTCTCCTGTCAAAGCAACTTTGCCATAAAGATGGATCCAACCAGCAGGATCTTTCTCGATTCCTGGCAAGAACCAATGTTACTTTTTTGCCTATGATATTTTCTCGCTTGAGTCCAGTCATTTTTTCAAAAACATGATTAACCTCAAGAAAAACATAATCAATCGGCTTACCCGCTTTGTCAACAACTATTTTGTGATAAGCAAAGCCATCCAGCATCCGGTCAAAAAACATATCAAATTGTTTGCGATCGCCTCCAAGAGCCTTTGCCCATCCACCTGCTAATACGTCAATTGACATATGAAGGCTTCACCGTTAAATTACCAAAGATACGGCTCACGGAATATAAAAACGCATTCTGTTTTAGGTTGATTATGCTCTTAAAAATTTCTAAACCCCATCCTTGTCTTTTCTGCTGCTTAGAAGGGCAATTAAAAAGTAAACGGTTGCAAAGTAAATTCCAAGTCTTCCTGTCCAAACCACAATATCACTAAATCTTAACTGCAAAGTGACCCCAAACGTGCCGATTGCCTCCAAAACCAAAGCTAATGTGAACCAATACAGCACGCCTGATTTTGACTTCAAATAATGCCACAGAAAAAGTACACTGTTTATTGAAAAAAAGAGAACCGCAATCGAGAAAACTATTTGGTCAGTCAAAGTTACCCCTTGCCCGTTAATGAAAAAGGTTGGAAAAACGTTGAACACTGTCAATAATGACATTACTACTCCTAGAGAAATGGCTGTTATGCAGGCTAATGTTAACCTGATTTTACGATGTTCAGAACCTATGGGTACTGACCGAAAAGAAGCCTGAAATGAACTTGAAAGCAGCAAACCCGAAAACAAAAGTAAATCTATGCCGTTCAAGGTTACGCCCCAATTCGGCGAAAGAGTTGCTAACCAGCCAATTATTACTGTTACAAAACAAATGTAAACAAACGCTATTGTGATAATCAACAACGTTAGGGAGCCAGTAATCAAATACCCCCTTGCTGAGAGGTAAGCTATAACGAAGCATATTGTTGCTAATAGTATGACGTTGATTCCTATTCGTACGATGACAGAGTTAAAAACGTACTGCCCTTGCAATCCCAGTGCAAGCTCGATAACTAGTGACAGTGCTACGCCGATAACGGGAATCAAACCGACATACTTGTTAACGCCATTCAACCCCAGTTGTCCCGTACAAGTTCTAAAAACAGTCTGTCCATGTTCCATATTAGCCTTTTCTAAACGGCTAAACTCAGCGAAGAGAGATCGAACAACTCACTCTTATGCCTACACTCAGAGTGGTGTCGCAATCTATTGATTGATTAAACTTTAGAAGGCTTCAATTAATTGACAATTTCTAAAGATAACGAAGAATATGTAAGGGTTTAACAAGCAGAGGTGCGGTGAAGAATTCCAATGAGGATTAATTAGAAAATGACTCAAGTTGTTTTCCAATTCGAAGACAAAGCTAATGATGCTGATTAGGAATTGAGTCTTCAACTTCCTCTTTTACTTTCTTAGCCGATAATGTTTACCGCACCAGGTTTTACTGACGTCAAGCCTTTCGTGTATAGATAATCGATTAAGTTGGGAACAGCAGTAGCGTTAGTCAATTTGTTGCTTATTAGCCATTGAGCTTCATCTTGCATAGCCGACAGTAGGGATTGGTCAAGTGAAAGGGAAAAACGGTTCTGACTCCACACCTTATCTGTATAAGCATCGCTAAGGACCAACTGGTTCTTTACAATTGCCTTTGCTTCGGATGGATGATTAATTGTAAAATCTTCAGCTTGTAAGAGAGCCTTAAGAAACCTAGTCACTAGTTCAGGATTGTTCGTTATCCAATCGTCGGCTGCAATTGCTTGCGCGTATAGAGGCTGGTTGCTCTGAATTGACCAAACTACAGCATTATCACCCAAACCGTTCTTAGCCAAATCTGCATATGGCTGAGCGGTCGCAACTGCATCTATGGAGCCATTCACTACTGCATCAACCCATTCTGTCGGTGTTTTGAGGTCAACTAGTGTCACATCTTGAATATTCAATCCGTTCAGCTCAAGAAACCTGCCTAAATAGAAATGCGCTATAGTTCCAAAGGTGGTCCCGATCGTTTTGCCCTTCAGGTCTGAAATTTCGTTAATTCCCCGGTCTGCCCTTGCGGCAAGGTATGTGAATTCAGATTTAGCGATGCTTCCAATTGTGCTAATTCTTGCTTGATTAAGTACCCTTGCGGTGAAAGGAAACTCTGTTGTTCCAACCACTATATCCGCTTCCCCCTTCAAAACTCCATCTAATGCACCTGCACCAGTAGGATACTTGTGTGAGGTCACGTTAAGACCGTTTTGGCTGAAGAAATTCTGTTCTTCTGCAACTAAAAAAAGTGTGACCGATTCAAATGGCGAATATGCTGCGTCAATTGATTCCATTTTTCCAGCGTAGGGTTTTTGGGAATTCAAGTAAACAAAAGAACTCAATACAATGACTACCACCAAGATCGCAACAGCTATCACTATTAAATTTCGTTTCTTCTGAATGGTCATCCTGTTTTGCCTCAGAATTCAAAGCTTACTACAACGTGCATGTTGATCGAATTTATAATTATCGAAAATAACGTCAAACAATTAGTGTAGAACTTTCAAGGAAATGCATACTCAAAAGTGCTAAGATTCAATCTATTAATTAATTGACCTAAGAGGTTTCAACAGAATGATAACTCCTAAAGATTGCGAAGAATGGGCAAAGAAATTCAAGGATCGCAATAGTAGGGTTAGCCCTTGGAAACTAGAAGAGCTTCGGCTCAAGGAAGAGAAGGAAGCAGAAACTAAGCGTAGATTAAGAAAGACCAGACGCAGAAGTAAAACCCAAGCAGTAAAGGTTAAGCAATTATCATATAAGGAATTTGAGACGGCCTGCATTATAATTCACGATATTGAGCGAGAACCTGAATGGCTTCTATGAATAGAGCTCGTCTATGATTGAGGCATTCGATCCCAATGGTAAAAACAAATGTTAGTTTGGGAAAGACTTTTATTTTTCTATACTTTGTTCTTAGTTGAAAGAAAAATTTTTATTCTAGTTTTTACTACCTTCTGTTCAACTATAGGGTGAATTGATGAGAAAAATCTTCAAAATAGTGATTGTAATATTAGCCGTTTTAATTATCTTGGGAGTGGCTAGTTTCGGCTTAATAATTGGGGATGTTGCCGGAAGTTTAGCCACTGACACCAAAGCTTTGCCTAACGGCGCAGCCATAGGAAAAGCATTGGTTGTTTATGATCCAGGATTAAGCGGAAGCGCCAAAGACACGGCAACGAAAATAGGGTACAACCTCCAATCATCTGGATACGATGTTACTTTGGCAGGAGTAAAAAGTTTAAAAGCAGCCAACTTATCGGGCTACAAAGTAATTGTAATCGGTGGACCAATCTACGCAGGCAAACCAGCCAGTTCAATACAATCGTACCTTAACAGCTTAAGTCCTCCAAAAGAAACGAAAATTGGTGCATTCGGCTACGGAAGCGTAAAAATCGACAACACTAACAAAACTGCAGTTGCCCAGGATATAGCACCCCTTCCAAGCGGCTCTTCAATAACCTTAAACGCCGTCGTCAAAATAACCTCACAAGACAACGTAGGCAACCTCTGCAGCGAGTTCGTTGCATCACTACTCAAATAGGACAAGTCGACAAAGAAACTGCCACAATTTTTTTCTTTATCGTCACTTTACCTTTGAATAATGGAAATATTTCTGTCTGCCAAATCTCTAAACCCCTTTGTTCTGCTTTCTTCAAAAAAACTTCTGGAAGATGGTGTTCACAAGTCTCCTAGATGCTCAGTTGAAGATTTCTTGGCTGAAAAGTTTGCGAAGTTCTTCATGCTATTTTAATAAAAAAAGGAAAATGTAGGCTAGGTCGATTATAGACCTAGAAGGGCAAGTAATGCTAATCCAAAGATTGCGGCTATGATGACGGCGATTATGACGAATATGATTATGGCGATGATGCTTATTGCCAGGGCTTTGAGCCAGCCGCAGTCAAAGAAATGTTTGACTAGTCCTAGCCAGATTATGACCATTATTATTGCTGCTATGATGCCTGAGAAGAAGAACTGAAAGACTCCGCCGATGAGGGTTCCGAGAACTGCTATCCAGATTGCGTCGGTGAATTTTGCTTTTTCTTTGCCAACTAACAGCCTTCCACTTATCCAAAGAGAGGGGGCAATGAAAATTATGCTTAAAACTATCTGCACGACAAGTTGATCCAGGTTTATTGCCATTTTATTCCGCCTAAAAATTTGATAATTTCTATTACTGTTAATTGCGTTAAATATTTTACTGTTGCACTGATGGAGTTTTGCCGCTGAGAAGCATCGAAGTTATTTTTAAACTGTTTCATTCTGTTTCACATTCGTTTCAGCCAACTCATTTACCCTTCAGTGCCTATTGGTTTTCAGAGGTGAAATAAATGAAAAAATGGGTAATAGTTGTCACGGTTGTGGTCGCAGTAATTACCATTGGTGTTTTAGCTGCATCAGCGTTTGCGTACTCTGCCAATCAACAAACATTTCAGCAATATGGGCAGTATTCTTCATATTTAGTTCCTGGGGTTGGAGGCGGAATGATGGGTAACGGTCGTTCGACGATCAACGGCTACGCATCTTCTAACGGCTACTTCACTCAATCTGCGCCTAATGTAAATGGTTACGGCGGATGTATGGGTCGGCGGGGTTTGCCTTAAATCCTTATCTTTCTTTGTCGCAAAATTTTTTGCCTTCCTCGTCTGCAAGCTTGAAGTTTTGTATGTCATTCTTGATTATTGTTTGTTCTTGGAATTGTGTAATTCGATGGAATTACTTTATAAGCATGATATTCTATATGTATTAGAATATTAGAATGTGTAGGGTGGTTTATGGTGAACGAACGCCTTGAATTAACATTTGCGCAGTCTTTGGGAACTGTTTCAATCTGTTTCATGACTGTTTCAGCCAACTATCTTACCACTCGATGCACATAGTACTAAGTAATCAGAAAAAAATTGGAGGAAAATATATGAAAACTTGGAAAATATTAACAACAGCAATTTTAGCAGTTGCGGCAGTTGCTCTGTTAACTACATCCGTTTATGGTATGGGTATGATGGGCGGCGGTTACGGCGGATATGGCGGAGGAATGATGGGCGGATATGGTTATGGATACGGGTCATACAGTAACCCACAGGTCCCAGCGCAAACAAGCCCAAGTGGCGTAGTTGGATCAACAGCGCCAGGGTATTATGGTGGGGGAATGATGGGTGGTTACGGTTATGGGTCATACGTTCCACAGGTTCCAACACAAACAGGCACAGCAGCATCAGCGACCTATCAGGCTGTGTATCCGTATCAGTTTGGCGGTGGCTGCATGGGCAGATTAGGTCTTAACACTTACGTTGGTCCAAACTATAACACTGGAACAGGTCCAATTACAATTAGCACTGCAGCGACAGTTGCAAAAACTACGTAGCAGCGATTGGCAATCCGGATTTGGTGGTTAAGCAAGTGGAAGAGTACGCGAACAACTTTTACGTTCAAGTGAGCGAGAAAAGCGGTAACGGCGCGTTTGAGTTGCTCATCAACAAGTACACTGGGAGCATCTATCCTGAGATGGGTCCTAACATGATGTGGAACACCAAATACGGAATGATGCGCGGAGGCATCTTAGGCGGAATCTTTGGAGCCCCAACAGCAACAATGACCGTAACGCAACCACAAGCAACAACCAACGCTCAAGCGTATCTAACAAGCTACCTACCAGGAACAACCACAGGCGACATAACCGCGTTCTATGGCTACTACACAATTGAAATCCTCAACGGTCCCGCTGGAACAACCTTTGGCATGCTAAGCGTCAACGGCTACACCGGACAAGTCTGGTTTCACAACTGGCATGGCACCTTCATACAAGAACTAGTACTATAAGAGAAATCAAACAAGGGGAATTCCAAAATTCTTTTCTTTTTTCTTTCCTCATTTTGAAAGGGTCTTTTTGGACTTTTGTTGGTAATCTTTAAGAGTCTGTTGTTATATTAGAATATTAGAATGGAGATAGCGTAAATGGAAAAGTCAAAGATTGATATGTCTATTTTTGAGTTGCAGGCTGAGATTTCTAAGACCTTGGCAAATCCACTTCGGTTGGCGATTCTTTACTCATTGAAAAGTGGAGAGAGGACCGTTAATGATCTTGCAGAGTTGGTTGGAGTGAGTCAATCTAATGTTTCTCAGCATTTGGCTTTGATGAGGCAACGGCAAATTGTTAAAACCAGGAAGTCAGGTGTTAGCATTTACTACAGTGTTTCTAGTCCCAAGATTAGCCAAGCTTGCGACATGATTAGGGAAGTTCTCCTCGAACAGCTTAGACAAAAGCAAGAATTGGCAAGTAACTATCCTATGCAAGGTTAAGCAAAGAAATTGGATGTAGGCTTAGAAAATGTGTCCATTTGGGTTTGGTTGTGGCTGTGGTTCAGGTTCCAATGAACGCGAAGTTCGTGAAGTTGTGCGAGAAGTTGTTATGATCCCCTGCAAGTACTGCAGTGCACTTTTCCCACAAACTGCAACATTTTGTCCGAACTGCGGAGCAAAAAGAACTGCATAAAATAGCTCTTACCATTAGCAATCATAACCAACAAGCTCGCTTAGCTTTTAGGTTTGCGAGATTCCTTACGTTAGCGACAAAAATAAGCGCCCACACATTTGCTTTCCAGCAATCTCAAAGACGAATTCCAAGCTGTTCAACCAAAAGTTAGTATTTTTCAACCAGGTATGGTTTTAGAACTTCGAAGACTTTTGCTTCATCGGTTATTTTTTCTTCGCACTCTTCTCGACTTATTTCCCAAGTTTCCTTCAAGAAAGCAGCTACTCTTCCAATCCAAAGCACTCTTAATGCATCTATTAATCTCTCTCTGTAGAATGTGGGTGTTTTATGGAATTCGGCAATGAAGGAATAAACTGTTTTCACCCAGATTTCTGAGGGAAAATCAACTTTGGAGTTGTCTAGATCTTTTAGTTGGATGAATTTACGCTGAATATCATGTTCTAAGACTGATCTATAGATATCCAGGTATTGGTGGTATTTAGTTTTGAATGCCTCTATGGTTGCCGGCAGGGAGACTTCTATTGTTTCAGAAGTGTCTTCGTATCTAGCTTCGCCAGACATTTGTGTTTTTGAGACTCCGCGTATTTCCTTCCATATTGATTCGTATTGTTCTATGCAGGTGAACATGGTGTTAATTACTTGTCTGAACATTGAGGCTAGCTGGCTAGAGGGGTCTTTAGCGTCATGATTCTTAACTCCCAAAAGGGCTTGCTTCACATCATATCCTTTGGCCAAAGCAGTTAGTGTTTCAAAAATATCGATTCCAAAACGGCTAACGTCTGGGATTTCCCACAAAGGGGATTCCAAAAGATCTTCCACCAGCTCTATAGAAAGCCCAAAATCTCCGCCTATAGGTTGCCTGATATCTTTGCCGAATAGAGTGGCCGTTACTGGGTAGCATAAGAAGTTGGTTATTGTTCCATCGTATTTGTAACGGTTGTAGAAGGGAGTCACTAGACCTGTTCCAGTCATTGTGGGCGCGATTAAAAGCTTGATCCACTCTGGAGTTATACTCCGCAGATCTGAGTCCACTAGAGCTAGACTTTTAACTTTTAGGTAGCTTGCTGCCTCAAAGATGGCTCTCACAGCTGTTCCTTTGCCTGACACTCCAAGGTATATAGCGGGAATCAGCTTTACCCTTGAAGGTAAGTTAACCCTCTTAACCGATGTCAATGTGGCGTCAACTGAATTTCCGTCTGAAACGAAGATTACTGACTTCAAACTTGGAAAATACGTGTCTAACCCCTTGACTACTTGCGAGAGAACGTAACTTGCAGTGAGTACATTATTGTAAGAAGGGATCCCAACTAGAATGTCCGCCTTTTCAACGTCATGCAAATAAACGCGAGCATCCAATGACAATGCAGAATTCAAATTTTATTCGCCCTCCAGAGTAGCTGCAACAATTGGCAAACTTAATGCCTTCACACTAAAATATTTGTTCATAACACAAAGCAAATAGATGAGTTTTTTTAAATTAAAGACTAATCTATTCTGGTACCTCTGAATTATAAGAAGAACAATCGAAAATTAACACGTTTTCTACTCAACTAACAATTTGATAGAAGAAAAAAGGTCGGTTTTTAGAAAAATATCCTTTTTTTCTTCTTTCAGCAATTAGAACAATTCGTTGTTGCCCCTTCAATTGCAAATAGAAACCTACTCGTGCCAGTTTCGTCTGGGGTGTTTTTTTCCAATATCTGCGATTCCATTAGCCAAAAAATTCCGAAGCTTCCAAGAAAGCTAGTTTGACTTCGTGTTCCTTTGCGGCTAAAAATTCACATGGTCATTCGTTCATAATGGTATAAGTATTCCTGAGCGTAACCTGCATATTGCCCAAAGTAGTTTCTGCCAAACGCGTTTATTTTCTGGTAGTCGCCGCTGCTCAGCGAATCTCGAGTTGATAATTTCTTTGCGAGTTCGGAGGGAAGTTCTTCGCTATAATGATTCATAATAACCCGTTTAACCCAAACATCCACTGGGAAAGCTTCAGTTTTGTCCAAAGAAAATAGCAGTACGCAATCCGCCACTTTAGCTCCAACACCAGGAAATTCCATCAATAACGCTTTTGCTTCCTCGTAGGGTTTCTTCTTCAGGTTTTCGAAGTCGAAGTCTTCTTCGTAAATTCGTTTTGAAGTTGCCTGGGCGTATTTGGATCGGTAGCCTAAGCCACAGCTCGCCAGTTCTTTTTCAGTTGCTTTTGCAAGGTTTTTTGATGTGGGAAATGTGTAAAAATCTTGTTCGCCAAAGGTGACTTTTTCTCCGAATTTTTGGGCGATGTTGTTTAGCATGTGCTTTATCGCGGCTATGCTTTTGTATGTGGCGCAGATGTATGAGATGAGGCACTCCCACGGGTCCTGCCTGATCAGTCGAAGCCCCCAATACTCTTTGAGTGCTTTGGCGATATGTCGATCCTTCCTTATGTTATCCGCGATTTTCTCCAGGTCATCGTTCAAGCCAAAGTAGTGCTCAACAAACTTTTGGTCAATATTGGCGTATTCGAATTTGTCCCCGTGTTGGCAGACCTTGAACACTTTGTCTCCTGCTACGCCATACCACCAATCACCTCTCTTGTCCCATCGGAAAACTTGCCCGCAACACAGCGTTACATCTAAGTAGAATGGGGCGTCACAAAGCTTCAAAATTCAAGATCCTCCGAAAACCTCGTGGCATCCGGCACTTCCAAGGCAAGCCCTTTGCGCTGACGAACTTCTACGATAATTTTTTCCATTAATTTTTCGGGGACAACTTCCCAGCGGTCAAGTATAGTTTGATAGAATGCTCTGCCCGAAGTTGCGGAACGCAGGTCTTTAGATAACCCGAAGGTCTCCGAAACAGGGACGCGCCCAGTAATAATTGCGAGGAGACCTCTTTGTTCGAACAACGAAATCTTCCCCCTCTTCATTTCCATGAGCCTTGTGCATTCTCCGGACAGCTCTGCAGGAACGGAAATTATTATTTTGTAAACTGGCTCAAGCAACACGGGATCGGCTGTTAAGAAAGATCCGAAGATTGCTTTTCCTACATCATGCATGATTTCACCTGCGTTCTGGTTCTCTGAGCTCTCGCCAAAATTCAGGTCAATAAGGTTCACTTTTACGTGTCTCATGGGTTCACCGCATAATGGACCAGCCTTGCATGCAAATTCGAATCCAGCTATGATTGATCTTAGCTTTTCATCATCTAAATGTTCAGTCGTTCGAGAGCAATCCAAGAGCACGTTGCGATGTTCGTCAAATGAAAGAATTTCTCCTTTTTCTTCCTCACAAATTGAAATTGCTGGCATCGCTTGCTCTTCAATCTCGGGTTCCACTTGGACGGCAAACGAATGTTGTTTGGTGGGGTTTCTTGTTGTTGCCTTGGCACCTTTCTTAGTGGCGGATTCTCTGTAAGTCACTCTTGGGGAAGATGTCCCAATTTTCAATCCGGTAGTGCTCTTTAGCTGGTTTAGTGTTACTTCGAGATGAAGCTCTCCCATGCCCGTAAGCAAGTTTTCTCCTGTCTCTTGGTTAGTACTTACAATGAGGTTAGGGTCTTCAGCAGCTTGCTTTTGCATCGCCTCAAGGAGTTTGGGAATCTGCTTTGGATCTTTAGGCTCAATCGCTACGGTTACCACTGGTTCAGAAACGTAACTTATGCTCTCAAACGGAATCATTCCAACTTTGTGTTCAACATCAACGAGGGTTTCCCCAGCCTTCATCATATCTGGAATAGTTAAAACTGCTATGTTGCCTGCAGAAACATGGTTAACTTCCTCCAAAAAGAAGCCCATTTGCACGTTGACTTTGCTTACTATAGTTTCGCGTTGTGAATTAACGCAGAAAAGCTTTTTCTCTTTGGTTAAGATGCCTGAGAAGACCCTTCCTGTGACTAGGGTTTCTCCTGTTGAGTTTGAGTGTACATTTGTAACGCATAATACGCTGAATTCTTCGTCGCTGCATTCAGCGATGGCTTTTCCTGTTTTGGAAAATCTGGCTCCTCCCCAGAT
Organism: Candidatus Bathyarchaeota archaeon; assembly: GCA_963735905.1. GTDB lineage: Archaea > Thermoproteota > Bathyarchaeia > Bathyarchaeales > Bathycorpusculaceae > JADGNF01. The sequence goes on from CAVTMS010000015.1 coordinate 646,821, forward strand.
CCTTTCAACTCTATACGCTTGTGCTTGTTTGGGGTTTGGAAGGTTCTCGATGGCCATTTCAAAAATGGACTCATAAACCGGGATGATTTTTTGCAGCTTTCCGTGGCTTTCTTCCTTGTAAGCGTCAATTATGTACGAAAATTTAATGTCTTTTTGTTTTGCTATGTTAAGCGTGAAGCCCCAGCCATGTAATGCGGAGCCGAAGGCAACGTTATTGCGTTCAGGGTCGATTTTCCATTCGTCTTTGAATTGGTCTTCGCAATAGAGTTCAATTAGGTCGTTGAATCTGCTGATTATGTTGTTGAGTTTCTTTTCAATTTCCTCTGGGCTCAATTGTAGCTCGGTAATTAGTCGGTCAACTTTGTTTATGAAAAGGACAGGGCGCACGCGTTCCTCAAGGGCTTGGCGCGTTACAACTTCGGTTTGAGCCATAATTTCTTCAACGGCATCAACAAGGACGACCGCTCCGTCGATAGCGCGTAGTGCTCTTGTAACTTTGCCGGTAAAGTCTACATGCCCTGGTGTGTCAACTAAATTTATCAGGTAAGAATTTTCGGGGGTTTTGTAGAGTAGGCTTATGTTGGCTGTTTTGATGGTGATTTTGCGTTTCTGTTCTTCCTCCAGATAATCGAGAACCCTCGCAGAGCCGGCCATTTGCTTAGACAACAAACCGGAGCCAGCCAATAACGAGTCAGCCAAGGTAGTTTTGCCATGATCAATGTGGGCGATAATTCCCAAGTTCCGGATAAGCTCTTTCTTGGCCATCACCTGTTGGATTTCAGCTATCTGCTTGAACCTTGGCATACAATAACACGCAAACTGAATTTCAGTAACAAAGTCACCCTATTAAATTTATAATGTTTAACCGGTTCCCTTTTTTTTATTTCTGAATGCATTTTAATCCACAACCGCTGTAAGATAATTAATAGCGAATATTGACGAGTTTTTCCCAAATGTGAATGGTGTTTCCCGAATGGAAAATTCGTTTATCCAGAATGAAATTGGGTTTAGGTTAATTTATCACATTCAGAACAGTTTGTTGTTACAATCTGTACAAACAAAGGATTAAACTACTTGACGCAGAAAAACCTCTAAGAAGGTTCTCTACATAGGGTTAGGGCAAACTTTGAACAAAAAGAAGATACCTGCAGCAGAATACAATCTAACTGAAAATGAAGCGTTCATGCTGCCCCTTAGTGAAATCAAAACAAAGCTAAAGACAAATCCGGAAACCGGTCTTACTCAGCAAGAGGCGAAAGAAAGACTTTTGCAGGTGGGGATTAACAGCATTCCAAAAATCGCTGTCAATCGAATGAAAATGTATCTTGCGCCCTTGTCAAACTGGCTCATAGCAGTCTATTTAATCGTCAGCACAATACTTGCCTTCCTCGCAATTGTAATTTTACCCCAACTATGGTTCCAGATAGCCGTATGGCTTCCAATTATCACGGGAAATATTGTCGTAATAATTGTTCAATCTATAAGGGCGGAAAGGGGACTAGCAGCGCTTCAGAAGCTCTCAAGCCCCAAAAGCAATGTGAAACGCGAAGGAAAAACTATTCCGACGCCTTCTGAAAACTTGGTTCCTGGAGACATCGTCCTCCTTAAACAAGGCGACATAATTCCCGCGGATTTGAGAATAATTTCTTCTGTAAATTTACGCGTTAACGAAGCAATTCTTACTGGCGAGTCAGCCGATGTCGAGAAATCCCAATTATCATCTACTAATGATCAAATCAGGTTCTATTTACCAAAACAAAGATGCATTGTTTCTCGGAACATCCATTGTTACAGGAAATGCTGAAGCCATGGTTGTAGAGACTGGGAAAAACACCCAGGTTGGCAAAATGGCTGGGAAACTCAAGATCGACGAAGCTTTAGAAATCTCTCTCCGAAAAAGAATAAACGTACTTGCAAAAAATCTCACATATATTGTTTTGATTTACGTCGCTCTTTCAGTAACTTACAGTACAGCCATTTTGTATTTTGTCGAAGGTCATCGAGACACAGCCTTGCTCGCACAGAACATCGCAAAAAGTCTAATCACAGCGTTGAACATCATGCCCGTAAGTATCCCGCTACTGGTTACAGTTGTCATGCTTGCAGGCGCACTTTACATGGTTAAAAGCAATGTAATTATTAGAAATCTAAACGCGATCGAAAGCGCGGGTCGGCTTACAGTTCTGTGTTCAGATAAAACAGGAACTATTACACAAAACAAGATGACGGTAAGATGGGTTTACACGCCATTAGAAGAAGGACAAGAAAAATTATACTACATAACCAGCCCAGATTCCCCGGATAATGGTCGAATTGCTAGAATAGACACATCTGAAGGCTTTGAAAAAGTCATTCAAAATCCTCACGAATTCCAAGATTCTGAACGTGTCAAAATTGAAGCAACTAGTCTCGAATACCTTCTTGCTGCCTCTTTGCTAAACAATGATAGACCAATCTTTGGAGAAGACAATGGCGAAACAAAAGCCTGCCAAATTGATACAAGCCGAAAGGTTACCAGCGACGCAACGGATATTGCAATGTTGTGTTTATTCGAAAGATCTATTCTTGAGCCAGAAGCATACACTGAAAGATTTACCTTAATTCAGAGTTGGCCACTGGATCCGAAAACAAAACTTATTACGAAAGTCTTCAAAGACAACAAGACAAATCATTTTGTCGCTTTTGTAAAAGGTTCAACAGAGTCTTTGGTGAAGAAATCCGATAGACTTCTATGCAGAGAAAACGTGACTGAAATTTTCAACGACAGTTACAAAAGACACGTTATGGAGAGAGCAGAGCTTTTCTCTCAATTTGGTCAAAGGATAGTTTCTTTTGCCCTCCGAGATTTAGAAGATTTCGATCAGGATTCAAGCTAGGCAAGACTTTGAAAGCAGTCTAACTTTTGTAGGATTAGTTGCAATCACAGACCCACCACGTGAAGGAATCTACGCCGCTGTCGCTGAGCTTCGAAGCGCCGGAGTCAAATCAGTAATGATAACGGGAGACAGCTTGGCTACAGCAAAAAGCGTTGCTACAGAAGTCGGGATGATTGATGGAAGCCAATTGGTTGTGGAAGGTACACAAATAAACAGTCTCTCAGACAAAGACTTCCTGAACGTTGCTGTTTTTGCCAGAACTTCACCGGATGATAAAAAGGCGATAGTTACTCGTTACCAAGGTCTCAATTGTATTGTGGGCATGACTGGCGACGGGGTCAATGATGCTCAGGCAATTCATTCTGCAGATGTAGGCATAGCGATGGGTGCGACTGGCACAGATGTAGCAAGACAAGCTGCTGGAGTTGTGCTCGCAGACGATTCATTCAATTCAATCGTGACGGGAATCAGAGAAGGCAGAGGAGTCTTTGAAAAAATTCAGAATGTAGTGTTCTTTTATATTGCGATAAGTTTGGCCGAAGGATTAGTTTTCTTTGCTGCCTCGTTTTTGCAAGGTTTCCTACTTCTGCAAACATGGCAACTAATCTACATTGCAATAACGCAATTTGCTCCTTCAATAGCTCTCGTAACAGACAAGTTAAGTCTAGACGTTATGAAATACCAGCCAAGAAAGAATGAAGGTCTCATAAGTGGAAACCGAAAAACTGCATTGATCGTCTTTGCGCTTTCTTTGGCTGCGATGCTGACAATAATTTACTTCTTCGCAATGAAAGATATATTGCCCTACAGTGAACCACCTGGTTTCGCACATTTGCTCACACCCGACTTCTTGGAATCTGCAGCGTCACTTAGTTATGACCAGGCCAGAGCAAGGACAATGCTGCTTACGGTTGCTATCATTTCCCAAAGTGTTCTTATATTATCTTTAAGGCGATTTAACAAACCTCTCGTCAAATCTTTAAAAGAGGATCGCAACTGGAAAATATGGCCCCTCATCATTTCAGTTCCGATATTCCACACAATTTTGATGTATTTGCCTGAGATTCAAGAGGTCTTTAAAACGATCGGAATAAATTTTGAGTTGGTTCCTCTTGGAGCAATTGACTGGTTGACTGTGCTAATTCTTGGATTGACTCCGGTTGGCTTGATAGAATTGTTGAAGACGCTTTGGATCAGAAGAGAAAAAACAAAATCGAACCCTGCTCTCTGGGGTTAGACGAAAAAACTACCGAAAAGTCAGGAAAACCGCTCGAAACACGCTCATTTTTCTATAATTATAAGATACGCTTCCGTCGTTTGGGTTGGGATTAAAATTTTGATCCACCATCACATGGTTACTACGGGATTTAGCGAGCGATTTGGTAAAATTAATGAGGTTTCTACTTTGTTTCGTCGCTTTTTTTATTTTTCATCAACGTGACTATCAACAGAATCGTTCCGGCTGCCAAAGGCAAAATAATCCATGCTGGAAACTCTGGAATCGAAGGTGAAGGTGATAGGTTTGAGGTTGGCAGGACGTTGAATTCGACGGTGTTCGTTGTGGCTGAGTTGCCGCTAGCATCATTGATTAGAACGTATACGTGGTGGCTTCCAACGGGCATTGAGTCTATTGTAAAGTAAGGTGAGCTATTGCTTCCTGAAGTTTGATTATCAACATACCAGGTAAAAGTGTAGGGAGCTATGCCGCCATCTGCTGTTGCTGTGAAATTTATTTTGACTCCATAATTTAATGCACTTGCTGATTCAGACAAACTGACAATCAATTCTGGATTGGATGTAGGCGTTGATGTTGGCGACTCAGTTGAGTTTGTTGATGTAGGGGTCGCAGTCGGGATTGAAGTAGGTGAAATAGATACAATTGGGCTTGGCGAAAGCGTGGCTAAAGGGCTTGGCGAGATAGACTCGCTGCCTACTTGTACCATCACAATTTGTGTCGGATAACTCGTACAACCTATCGAAGTGGAAAGTGCGTCAACGGGCATAGTCACACTGATTTCTTGAGTAGTGCCGTTTGCAGTTTGCTCATGAAAACTGATTTGAATCGGGAAAGGAGGCGGTCCATACACTACAATATTATAAGCATAAGGATAAATCGCATTTGCGTCGGGGGGCGGCAACTGTATAATGGAATAATTTACTACATAATTAGGCAGTACATAAGTAAAAATCGGCGTTGGCGTCGCGGGAGATTGTAACGATGACACATTCGCAGATACAGGGACCATTGCATATGAAGCGCAAATTGTAGTCATTAGAAATACTATAGCTGCGAGAAGTGCAATTTCCGTGAACTTCGTCTTTGCTACACCAACATCAACCAAACTCAGCAGTCTAATAAAAGTCTGTTTGTAAAGTACCCTCGTCACGAAATAGTTTTAAGAATTCTTAGATAAAAAATACGGTTATGGGCTATTGCCGTGTTTGGGGCTAATAATGTATTAGAGCGCATTTCGCCCAACGTAGACCCATCTTATTGTTTTGGGTTTAATAGTTGGTAAGTGTCTCGCCTGGAAGTGTGCCTGATAGAATCAACGTTTCAAAGTCCGAAGAACCCGAAAGCCTGACTATCCAATTTGTGCCAGATGCACCATAACAACAAATAAAACATTTAATGCGTTTTTTTTCTTTTTACTTCAATAGCTAATAGTGCCACGATAGCGAGAAGAGCCGAAAGAATTATCCATGATGTAAATTCCGGAATCTCTGGTGTTGCTGAAGGGGATGCGAGAGGGTTCGGTGTGGAGTTTGGTGTATTTGTTTGTAAATTGCTCGGCTGGGTTGTTGAGAGTTGAGTATTTGTTGGGGTTTGTTGGGGGGTTACAAAGGGAGTTGGAGCTGAAGTAGCTGTTAGAGTAGACCCGACATTTATTTTCACTGTATGAGTGCTATGTGCATAAGTGAAGTGAAGAAACCATGACTCTGTCGTAGAGGTTACAGTGAAGTTTTGGCTTATATTGTCTAAAAGGACCTGTACTTTGGATATATCCGATATCAGATTTTTTGCGAGAGCTACGTTAGTGAATCCTTTTGTTTGTGAAGGTCCTGAAACGACGAAAGTGAGTAAGTTGCTTGTCGAATCGAAGGCTAAGGCGGATACTGTTGAATTCGAGACAACCGAAAAGACGTTTGTGTTGGAATAAGGTGTTGATGCCAACGTAACAATTCGACTTGTGCCGTTGCTTGCCGAGTTTCCTCCGTAGGTTGCCATAATGAGGTAGGTTCCAGAAACTTGCGGCATCCACTTAGCCGAGAAAGTTCCGTCAGAAACAGTATATAGGAAGGTAAGATTCTCCCAGGAGTTGCCTCCCGTAACGCTGTATGAAACCTGGATTGACTGACCTGCGAGTGAGGTTTGGTTTGACGAAAGTTTTCCATAGATGTTGACTTCGTAGCCGAAGTAGCTTGTTGTGCTGTTGCAGGACAAATCTATAGACGAAGGCAATTTTGGATATGAACTAGGCGATGAAGAGATTGCAACCTTGATTATCACTTTTGTTTGGGAGTCTTCAATGGATAGATAGTGAGAACCTACATCGGCTGCAGGGATTGTTGCCGATGTAGTAAAGCTGCCCGTAGAATCTGCGATAGAGGTCCCGATTATTTGAGCATTTAACCATTGATTGCCCGTAACAGTTCCCACAATTGATTTGCCGTCCCACCGCACATAGATCGCGTCTCCCGGATGGAACCACTTACCTGAGATAGTGAGACTGTCTCCGGGCAGAGTGCGCACGGTTGAGGACAAATCGGTTCCGTTACCATAGAGTCCGTTTGCAATTTGGTTTCCGACTCTTTTCAGACCTCTCGCATACTGATTGTAACTTACGGTGCAGTAAATGACTCCTCCAGACTCAGACCTAAAGGAAATGGGGTTTGAAATCTCACCGGAATCGAAACCTGTCACAGATTTCCTTAAGTCAGGTACATTCACATTAAGCGATATTTTTCCAAATCCATCACTAACTGCTGAACCTACAACGATCCATGTATTGAATGTAGAATCGAAGCATGAAATTGTGACTGGGGCTAAGGGAGGATATCGAAGACCACTTAAACCAACTGAGACCCCTCCAGGCCCGCTTGCGGGGGAAATCTGTAGCGATGCGGTAGATACCGAGACTTTGATTATCACCTTAGTTTGTGAATCCTCCACCGATACGTAGTGTATTCCTGCATCTGCAGTTGGAATTGTCGCTGTTGCCAAAAAGGAGCCTGATTGATCTGAAATTGAAGTTCCTATTATCTGGGCGTTAAGCCATTGGTTACCCGTGACTGTACCTACTACAGATTTGCCATCCCAGCGAACATAAATGGCATCTCCTGGATGGAACCACTTGCCGGCAATCGTAAGACTATCACCGGATGCTGCGTTTACATTTAGGGAGAGGTCGGTTCCGTTTCCGTAGAGTCCATTGGCAGTCTGGTTCCCAACTCTCTTAAGTCCTCTTGAATATTGGTTATAGTTTGCGTAACAGTAAATGACCCCTTGAATTTCTGCCCTGTACGAGATTGTTTGGGAAGACTCTGGATAGTCACCTGATCCAACCGATTTTCTCAAATCAGGCACTGCGCTGGCTACGGATATTTTTCCTGAGGCGTCAGCGTTTATGCTGACCAAAAAATTCCAAGCTCCAAAAGTTGGATCAAGGTACGAAACAGTGACAGGTGAAGATGGTGGGTAACCCGAACCGGTAAACTGAACGGAGACACCGCCAGGTCCTGAGGCAGGAGAAAGCTGCAGATTTGAGGAATAGATTACTGAATAGATGATTATGTAGATATCCGTTACAGCTACGCTTGCAGAGCCTAAATCGAAGGCTTTAACGGTGTAGTTTCCAACAGGCAAGTTCGAAGCAACGGTCCCGTTAATCCAGTTGTTTCCCAAGATCCATGTACCCGCTCCGCTGTTGTAGATTTTTGTAGAAGAAGGGTTGGTGAGATCTAAAACTAAAAACGTTGGTGTGTAAATAATATCCCCGATAGAAACCTGCTCCGACGAGTCATGGCTAACGAGCAAATACAATTGGGTTCCTGACCAAGACACTTGTCCAAAAAACAGATTCACACTACTGCCAGCTTGTACCTGCTGGTTGGCTGCACTTTGAATTCTAGAATTTACAAGAATATGCCCTTGTGCCGCCGAAACAGAAGAAACAAACGCCGGAATAAGCAATGAGAAAATCAAAAACCCAATCATACGTGTGTCTTTTCTTGAGACAATCTTGGGTAATTTTCGTGAGCTTGTCTTCCCAGATTTCTTCGAGTTCAAATAATTATGAACGAAAACCGGAAGTGCAGGTCGAACAATTGAGCAACTCATACCACTTCACAAGTTATTGTCAAGAACGGTTGCAATAAATAGATTCTTGTAAGTATTTTTTGACTAAACAAAAATGTCTTGGTCAAGATTTCTTGACTAGATGTACTTCAACGCCAAATTGTTTTCAAATCGAAACAAAAGAATCATCAGCAAAGCCAAAACCGACAATTGAAAAAATTCCTTTTCTCAGACTCAAATCAAACAAAACATTCCCAATTAGGAAAAATCTTTTCTTCTCTGCTTTGATACTCTAATCGTCGAGTGACTCATGAAAAAGGCGTTAGCCCTCTCAGCAATTATAGTAGTAGCTATTGCCTCATTTGCTGTACTATTTGCCAATTATACTCTTCCTAAGAGCAAGGAGAAAAATCCAGAAATCTTCGTCGGGGTAACTTACGGCGGTGACTCTGTTTCAGATGGCAAGTTGCTCATCGACAAGGTGAAGGACTATTCTAATCTTTTTGTCTTGCAGTCAGGCACCCTGCAGAGAGATTTCAAAAGCGTCAACGAACTGGGCGACTACGCAATAGCTAAAGGACTTTACTTCTTGCCATATTTTGGTATGGTTATTCAGCCGCAGTTTTCTGAGTGGCTATCGAACGCGACCCAAAGATGGGGAACGCGCCTGTTGGGTGTCTATTATGGTGATGAGCCTGGCGGAAAAATGCTTGACTCCTACGTAACATTCAACGACTCACAAACGGGAGACTCAATAACCAAAACGACGTATGGCGACATTTTGGTTCAAAAGCCAAACGGTTCAGAGATCTTTTACGAAATAGGAGGTAACATCCACCTACTCGAACCCATGTCTTACACCTATGAAAACGCCAGCGCTCAAATAGAAAGCGCTAGCACCTACGTCACTTTCTACCCAAACGGCACCGTAGCTGCAACTTATCCAAACCCTACAACCTTAACAAACGAAATAGTTCTAAACTATAAACCGACAACAACCTACAAAAACCTAATGAACATCAAGCCTTTCAAAGACGCAAATGACATCGCAAACAAATTCTGCACCAACGACCAAGGCAACATTCAAACACTAAGAAACTCAACCAAACTTTTCACTTCTGACTACGCCCTCTATTGGTTCGACTATCAAGCTGGGTATGATGTAGTCCTAGCGCAAATTGGATGGAACAATTCACTGGCGCAGCAAATCGCATTCGAACGCGGAGCAGCCAGACTCCAAAACAAAGATTGGGGCATAATCATTACATGGAAATATGACCAGGCGCCTTATTTCGACAGTGGAGAAGAGATTTTTAACCAAATGCAAACTGCTTACGAGGGCGGAGCAAAATACTTCATAATATTCAACTACTACGAAAACCAAGCCACGCCATACGGAACCATGCATGAGGAACATTTCAAAGCTCTAAGAGGCTTTTGGAATCAAGTGGTCCAAAACCCAAGCGAAAAACAAAGTGTTTCAAAGGCAGATTCAGCTCTTGTTCTGCCTCAAAACTACGGATGCGCCTTCCGGTGGAAAGAAGATAAAATCTGGGGAGTGATAGAACCAAATCAAACGTCGGTGCAAATCTTCAACCTGCTCCAAAATACAGTAACAAACAACACTCTAAGCTGGGACATTGTCTATGACGACCCAAGATTTCCCACAAACGACAATTATCAACAAATGTTATACTGGAATCAAAGTAGTTAGCGATCTATTGTTTGCTACCATTGTACAAAACCCGCGAACTACACTCGAAATCAGCATCGTAAACTTGAGCGGGCGAGTAGCGGGCATTAAGGTTAATTTTATAAACAAATCCACAGAATACTGCTAATGAGGCGATTTAGTAAAATGGAAAAAATTGCCGAAGGCATCAGCGACTTTGGTGACTTTAAAGCTATTATGTTTAAGACTTCAGATGGACGCCATTTTGTGCGCATAGAGCCATTGGACAGTTCAGAAAAGCCGCATATAGAGTGGCTTTGCGGAGACGAACATTTGGAATGGCTCAGATGTTGGAGTACGCACTTAGGATTAAGTTCAAACGTTTAATTCAAAACATCCATTTTTTATTAAACAAAAAGGGCACTGATGCGTAACGGAGTTAAAAAACCGCCTCGCATTCAATTCTTAATCTGCTATTCACTCATGTAAGTGATGTCGTCCCACGGATGCCTATAGAGTCCCTGCTTTAGCCGCTTCTGGTCCAGAAAATGCGCCGTCATGCCGATAGTTCTGCCAACTACGAACAAGCCGTTTAGCGCACCCATTTGGATGTATTCGTCAGCTTCCTTCTTTGGCATCTCATTTCTGAGCATATCGACAAAGCAAATTCCGATGCAGCCGTCCACATTCAGGATCAAGTTGTCTTTTTTGGCTGTTGTTATCTTTTCTACCTCGAGGGCGAAGTCCAAGAGTGGGGTTGTCTTGAAGTTTTTCTTGGCATATTCCTTCATTATGGAGACTCGCATGTCAGGGTTATGTATGCTCTTGATCAGATGTCCGATGCCTTGGATGTTCTCTCCTTTCATCTTCATTTCCTCGACGAACTGAACTGGAGTTAATCCCCTATCGTAGGCATTAGAGAACATTTGTGCAGCACCGTCGATTGCGCCTCCAAATCTTGGACCAATGGTCAGCATACCGCTCGCAACAGATGAAATCAAATCCTTCCCCGCTCTGGCTGCAACTATGGCGTTGTGAGCACCCGAAACTGCAGGGCCATGGTCAGCAGTAACCATTATTGTCATCTCAATGAACTTGGTCGCATAAGTGGGGAACTGTCGTTTGAACCACAGAATACTTAGGACTCCGCCGATACCGATTTCCTTCTTGAATACTTCGGAGATTGGCATCTTGCCATAAAGCAGTTCTTCTCCTCGGTCGTCTGATACTGTGCAGATGAAATTGGATGGCTTCCTGATGAGTCCTTCTTTCAGCGCCTTCGCGAAGTCCATTGGGACCTTAGGCACCGGAGGTTCAGGCTTTGGCTTTATGATGCCTTTCTTTACAAGGCTCTCGTATGTTGCCTTTATTTTTTGGTCGTAATCATCGTATGACTCTGGAACGATTGCGCCGGCTGCTCTGAGAGCTGCGTTCTTTGCGTCAGCTGTTTCCTCTTCGGAACAAGCCTTTGCGCCTGCGTGACCGAATTGAACTTCGGTCTTGAAGGCCTTAGAGCAGGTTCCGGTAACCCAAATAACAAGTGGCTTTGTTATCATTTTGTTTTTGAGTGCTTCAACTATGTCATATTCGCCGCTTCCACCCACCTCTCCCAAGCATACTAGCATTTTTATCTCGGGTATGTTTTCGAACCTCAGCAAGTGGTCTAAAAGCGTAGAGCCCGGGTAAGTGTCTCCCCCGATGGCTATGCCCTCATACAAACCATTAGTGTTTCTGGCGATGATGTTGTATGCTTCGTTGCTTAAGCCGCCTGATTTGGACACGAATCCTACTGATCCAGGCCTGTGAAGTTTGGAGTCAATAATGTTTTCGATTGTTCCGCCGGCGTTGCCTATCTTGAAGCAACCAGCTTTTATTCCTCCGACCGTGGCAGGACCGATTATTATCTTTCCAAGTTTCTTAGCTTTAGCAGTTAGTAGTTTCATTCGTCTCTTCGGCACTCCCTCGGCGATTATCACAATTGTGCGTATCTGCGGGATAGCTAAGGCTTCCTCGGTCGAAGGCGCAGCTGATCTGAATGATGCGAAATTTATTAGTACGTCAACGTTAGGGTGCATCCTTGCGGCTTTCTCGATAGTTTTGTAGACGGGTATGAGGATCTCGCGTGTGCCAAAAAAGAACTTTGAGTAACTGTCCGAGCCTGTTGGGTTGATTATCGCAGCGACTGAGGGCGTAGCGCGGGCTGATGCGTGGTCGAAATCCAGCATGCGTTGGGTTGCGTTGACTTGGTTATTATAGATGAATGATTGAGTGCTGCAATCGAAGAGTTCATATTTGTTGTTTTTCTTGGGCGATTTCGGTGTTGACAAATTACTTTCCTCCCTTGAGTGCCATGCAGACAATCTTGGTCATGTGAGTTTCTGGTCCGTAGACTTCAATTGGCACTCCTAGTTTCTCGCCCAGTTCCCTCATTTGGCTAAGTCCTTCACGGTAGTTGGGGCCTCCTCTTCGGACGTAGATTTTAACTTTGTTTTCTTGCAGCTTCTTTTGGAATTCTTTTAGAGCCTTGATTATGCCTTTAAAAGTATTAGCTACGTCGGTAAAGTTTGCGATGCCACCGCCTACAAGCAAGAATTTGCCCTTGGGGTTCACGTTTCGTGTCATCAGGTCAAGTATCGTTTTGGCATAAAGGTAGGTAAACTCTTCGTTTGGATCTCCAGAATATTCGCCATAGTTTGCCATCTCGCTCATGAAGCCAAGGTCAGTGATTGTATCGGCATAGATGACTGATGCACCTCCGCCGGCCACCATCGTCCAAACTCTTCCTTCAGGATTGAGAATAGTGAGTTTGAGAGAAGCTCCAGTCTGCGAATCCAAGTCTTCAACAAATGCTTCTTCTTTAGTCGGGGTCCGACCGAAGGGGACAGGAAATTCTATGTCGCCCCATTTTCCGCCGCTCTCAAATTCGGCAGTGCTGTCTAGTTTAGCAGCCAGGTCCAATGGGATAATGGATTCCTTGGTTACTACGATTGGGTTTATTTCGAGGTAGGTAAAGTTCAAGTCTGCGTAAAATTTGAATAATGCTTCAATGAAGCCAGAAAGACGTTTCTTGTTATCAGTCGTGACTTTTCCTAACAGTTTCTTCTCGATTTCAGCTTGTGCAGGGAATGTACCAATGGGCACTTCTAATCGTGAAGCTTTGGCGTCCACATCTCCGACGTTTACCCCGCCTTCATGGTAGAACATTATGGTGTCACCATCTTGCGTTGAGGTTATTGCGAGGTAGCATTCGTCTGACTCTTTGTGGGGTACCATTGGTTCGATGATGAAATGGGTGAGTTGCCCAATGGTTCCTTTGCCAACGGGCTTTCCGTTGCCGTCGAACTTGCCGTAAATGGTTATTGGCTTTTTAGTTTTTTCTGCAATCCATTGTTTGGCTTGATCGTAATTGGCGTTGGCGAGGATGAGTTTGTTTTTTCCTCGGCGCTTTATCAGCTGGTCGGGTTTGACGACCAACTTCTCAGTGGTCAACCACTTATGTTGAATCGGCAACTTGGTCAAGTCGGTGTCTGGTCCAACTGTGACAACCTTATCGGGTATTTCGTACTTCCCGTCAGAATATTCCTTGAGCAGACGGGCAAGCATACGTTTGCCGTCCGCCTCCCGAATAGCTTTATGCGCCATTCAAATTCCTCTATTCAAGCTTCTTGTTGAGCCTCTTTGCTATCTCGTCGATGAACTCTTCGGTGTCAACCTGCTTGTTCTTGGGGTTTGGGTTTGCAACGAGCATCAAGTCGCCAGTCATAACGCCCTGTTCGACAGTTTCAAGAGCTGCTTCTTCCAGTTTCTGGGCAAATTCCACAACTTCTGGTGTTCTGTCGAGGTCGCCTCTCTTTCTGAGGCAGCCAGTCCAAGCGAAGATTAGAGCCATGGAGTTGCTTGAGGTCTTCTCGCCTTTTAGGTGCTTGTAGTAGTGTTTTTGGACTGTGCCATGGGAGGCTTCAAATTCGTAGTATCCTTGAGGGCTGACCAAGACGGAAGTCATCATGGCTAAGCTGCCATAGGCTGAACCGAGCATGTCGCTCATTACGTCACCATCATAGTTCTTGCACGCCCAGAGCATTCCACCTTCGGTCTTCATAATTCTGGCAACTGCGTCGTCAATCAAAGTGAAAAAGTAGTTCAGTTTGGCTTCGTCGAACTTGGATTTCCAGTTCTTTTGGAATTCTTCTTCGAATATCTTTCGGAATTGTGCATCGTAGGTTTTAGAGATTGTGTCTTTGGCTCCGAACCAAACGTGAAGCTTCTGGTCGTAAGCGTAGGTGAAGCAGGCTTTTGCGAAGCTTGAAATGGATTTGTCAGTGTTGTGTATCCCTTGGATGATGCCTGGACCTTTGAAGTCTTGAATGGTTCCGCGCCAGAGTTCTTTGCCTGCACTGTTCGTGAAAACCATTTCGGCTTTTCCGGCTTCTGGTACCCGGTATTCGCAGTTTTTGTAGACGTCGCCATAGGCATGTCTTCCAATGTGGATTGGTTTTTTCCAAGAACAGACGGCGGGTGGAATGTTCTTAACCAGGATGGGTGCCCTGAAGACTGTGCCGTCTAGAGCTGCTTTGATGGTTCCGTTGGGGCTTGCCCATTCTTGCTTTAAGTTGTATTCCTTAACACGATCTTTGTTCGGTGTAATGGTGGCACATTTCACTCCGACGCCGTATTTCTTGATGGCTTCGGCCGCTTCGAGTGTTATTTTATCGTCAGTCTCATCTCTTTTCTTGAGTTGAAGATCAAAGTATTCTAGGTTCATTTCCAAAAAGGGTAAAAGGAGTTTATCTTTGACCATTTTCCACATTATTCTGGTCATTTCGTCTCCGTCTATCTCGACTATGGTGTTCTTCACTTTGATTTTTTGCATTTCAGATTCCTCCTACTTGACCGTGTACGAGAGCAAGCCGCCCTCAAAGAGAATGTCTTTCTGTCTCTGAGAAAGATTGTATGCGAGCTCGATTTTCAGGTTCTTTGTCTTGTCCACCAAAATGACTGGCTCGTTGTTCTGCAGTTTCTTCTTGATGTCGGGTATTTCAATTTCGTCGCCCTGCTCTATCTTGTCGTAGTCTGCTATGTTCTTGAAGGACAGCGAGATTATGCCGAAGTTTACAAGGTTAGCCGCATGGATTCGCTCTACCGATTTAGCTATGATTGCTTTGACACCTAGATACATTGGACACAATGCAGCGTGTTCTCTTGAGCTTCCTTGACCATAGGATTCGCCGGCGACAACAACTGTGTGCAGCCCATTCTTCTTTGCCGCCATTGCTCTCTTGGGAAATGCTGGGTCAATTGGTTCAAAGACGTATTCGGAGTATTTGGGTACGTTGGACCTGTACTTGAGTCTCGCTCCTGCGGGCATTATGTGGTCTGTAGTGATTTTGTCGCCGACTTTTATCCCGACATTGCCTATTATGCTCTCAGGCATTTTGTCGTTTACTGGTGGTGTACCAATGTTTGGTCCTCTAACAACTTCAACGCTCTTGTCTGCATCTTGAGGGAAAATGAACATGGCGTCATCGAGGAGGAATTCCGTTGGCATGCCGACAATAGGGTACTCGATGCCTGCTTTACGTGGGTCTGTCATTTTCCCGGTAATTGCTGCCACTGCCGCAACCTCGGGACTAACAAGGTAGACTTGAGCATCCGCGGTACCGCTTCTTCCTTCAAAGTTTCTGTTGCTTGTCCTGAGGGAAACACCTGTCGACTTAGGGCTCTGGCTGTTGCCAATGCAGAATCCACATGCTGCCTCCAACAATCTGGCACCGGAATCCAGGAGGTCAACGATGTAGCCATCTCTGGCCGCCATCTGCAATACCTGTCTTGAGCCTGGGGCAACCCCAAACGAAACATCCGGATGAACCTTTTTGCCTTTCATAATCTTGGCTGCAGTTGCTATTTCCTTGTACGAAGAATTGGTGCATGATCCGAGCATAACTTGGTCCACTTTCATATCGTTCATGTCACTGACACGAACAACATTGCCTGGGCTATGTGGTGCCGCTGCAAGAGGCTCAATCTTGTCAAGATCAAGTTCAATGACCTTGTCATACTCTGCGTCATCGTCTGCCTTCATCTCGACCCAATCAGCTTCTCTGCCTTGGGCTTTGAGAAACTTTCTTGTTTCCTCGTCAGATGGGAATATGCTGGTGGTAACGCCCATTTCGGCGCCCATGTTGGTAATTGTAGCTCTCTTCTGGAACGGTGAGGTTCTCTACGCCGGGTCCTGAATACTCCATGATAACTCCCACGTTGCCTTTTACTGTGAAAATCTCCAGCATCTTCAATGCTACATCTTTGGCGCTGACCCACGGCTGGAGTTTTCCTTTCAGGTTTATTTTGTAGACCTTTGGGCATGTTATGTAGAACTCTCCGCCACCCATAGCCACAGCGACATCCAGTCCACCCGCTCCGATGGCGATCATCCCGATGCCACCGCCGGTAGTTGTGTGGCTGTCGGACCCGAGAAGAGTCTTTCCGGGTTTGCCGAACCTCTCAAGATGAACTTGGTGGCAAATGCCGTTTCCAGCCTTCGAATAGATAATTCCATACTTGGCTGCTACTGTCTGAAGGTATTTGTGGTCGTCTGCGTTCTCGAATCCGACTTGAATTGTGTTGTGGTCTACGTAGCTAACGGAAAGCTCGGTCTTAACCTGCTTTAGGCCCATTGCTTCAAATTGCAGGTATGCCATCGTTCCTGTTGCATCCTGAGTTAATGTTTGATCAATCTTTATTCCTATCTCGTTACCAGGTACATAGTTTCCCACAATGAGGTGTTTTTCTAGTATCTTTCGAGTAAGGGACTTGCCCATAATGTTTCATCCTTTGGAAAGTTTTGTCTTTCTTATGCGTATATAAATTTTGTCAATCTAAACGTCAAACCTCAAAAATCTAGTATTTACATAAATGAACTGCGATAGTTTTGCAACAGTTCGAACTGGAACCAAAAACCCTGTAAATTGAAACAGCCTGGTGAAGAAAACAAATTCAAAATCACTTTTAGCCCGAGAAACCGAATAAACAACGGCTAATCTGATTCTATCTTGCATATCAAATTTATAATTCAATCCAACATTGTACTCTTTCAATTAGAGGAGCGAACGATTGAAAAGTCCCCTTGTTGTTCCAATTGACGAATTGGTTGAGGCGCCTTACGCATCTATTATTTGTTTTCCCAAACCCAGCTCGTCCGAAGTGGAAAGCCGAATAGAAGAACTGCGAAGTCATGATGTAACCGCTCTTGAATTTTCGGGGAAAAGTAGCGTATTTGGTGTTCCTCTTCCGGTTCTTGGCAAAGGCTTTGTCGGAATAGTTGTAATCGCGCAGTTGTCGAATGGGCAAAGAGTGGCGATTAAAATCAGGCGGATGGATGCTGACCGCGTTGACCTTTTTCACGAAGCCAATATGTTGTCCAAGGCAAATTTGGCGGGGGTGGCTCCAAATTTCGTCGGAGTAAGCAAGAATTTCTTGTTAATGCAGTTAATCGAAGGCGATTTGCTCCCTGCTTGGCTTGAAACCAACGAAGAGTCTTCTTTAGTAAAGCAGGTTTTGGCTGAAGTTTTGCTGAATTGCTACAAGCTTGACGAAATTGGTTTGGACCATGGTGAGCTTAGCAAGGCACCTAAACATGTAATTATTGACCATCAAAATAAGCCTTGGATAGTTGATTTTGAAACCTCTAGTGATTGTCGAAAGGTTGCAAATCTCCCCGCAATGTGCCACTTCCTTTTCAGCAGCGCAGGAGAAGTAGCGAGGACGGTTATCGAGAGACTTGGCGAAAGGAATCGGGAAAAAATTATTTCCTCGCTGCAAGCTTACAAAAAATGCAGGACAAGAGAAAATTTTGAAAGAGTAATCCAGATTTGCCTAGGCTAATAGCTGACTTTGAACTTGGCGGGTTTTTGAGATTTGAATCTAAGTCGCCTACCAAATTCCTTCAGATGAATAGAAATTAGGGAAGACGCCTGAAGATTTATCTGAAACTGAAAAAACCGAAGATTTGCATCTTGTAAAGATACTCATATATACGGAAGTTATCCAAAATGTAACAAACAGTTTCTAGGACTGAGGTTAATAGCATGGCAGTTCAAAGAAGACGAAAATTGATGTACCTAGCTGCAACTATAATGGTGATAGTCGTCTTACTCAGCTCTTTTGTTTACATTAATTATCAGAATTCTTTCCTTGGCAACAAGGAATCTATCACTCTTGGAGTGTACCCTTCTGGATATGAATCATTAATTTACATAGCAAACGACCAGCAATACTTCTTGTCAAATGGTCTCAAAATAACATTGAAGAATTATCCATCAGGGTCAGCCGCCGTTACTGGAATGCTAAAAGGCGAAACAGAAATCTCCACAGCATCTGAATTCGTAATAGCGAATCAAGCAATGCAAAACGCAAGCATCTTTGCTTTTGGAAGTGTATCAAAATACCTAAATTTATTCTTGGTAGCGAGAACCGACAAAGGCATCAACAGTATACCTGACCTTGTGGGCAAAAAAATTGGAGTCACAATCGGAACGGGCAACCAATTTTACCTCGGCAGATTCCTTGAATTAAACGGCATAAACCAAAGCCAAGTCACTCTCATCGATACTCCTTTTGACCAAACCCCTAATGCTTTTGCTAATGGCACTTTGGATGCTTCGATAACGTTTCAGCCATATATTGACCAAATGGAAAGTTTACTTGGCAACAAAATTATTATGTGGCCCGCTCAATCTGACCAGTTCGGCTACTTTGAAGCAATATGCTCTACAAGCTGGGCGGCTGAGCATTCAGATTCGATAGTTCGATTCCTGAAGGCATTAGTGCAAGCTGAAGCCTTCACCATAAACCATCAAGACAAATCTATCGAAATAGTTGCAAAAAGCCTCAACTACACTACCTCTTATACAGAATCCGACTGGCAAAATTACCGGTATTCAGTTACACTTGACCAGTCTTTTGTCTCGCTTATGCAAGATGAAGCACAATGGCTAATCAGCAATAACCTAACCAAAGCAACTTCTGTCCCTAACTTTCTAAACTACATTTACCAAAACGGATTAAAGTCGACAAAGCCTGAAGCAGTAAACATAATAGGTTGAGAAGAAAAAATGAAAATTAAGAGCCAGTTCCGCATCAGCATAATAGCTTTCAGCATTATACTAGTAATTATTGCCGGATCAGCAATATTTACAGAACAACAGGTAGTCCAATTAAACAACCGAGAAGCCTATGCCCGCGACATCCAAACAGGAGCAAACGACCTCGCCTATCTTTCAACTAATTATTTCCTCAAACAAGACAACTACAGTATTGCTTTGTGGCAATCAAGATTGTCTTCCCTCAACGATGATCTCTCAAATCTAAACTCCACCAATCCACAGCAGCAAGCACTCGCAAGCAACATTGACAGCGATCTAAAACACTTGAATACGGTATTCACGGGCGTAGTCACGTTTCTTGAAAACGCTCCAAGAAATGTAAGCGTGAGAGTCCTGCCACAGTTTCAGACTGAATGGAGCAGAATGGCAGTTCAAACCCAAGCCCTAGCATTTGACGCCCAACAGCTTTCGCAATACATTCGCGGTCAGGTTGACCAACTCAACTCAACAAATATCGTCCTAGTTGTTGCCTTCTTAGGATTATTCGGTGCATATTTCATCACCAATTACCTCATAACTTACCGTAGCACTTTGAAATCAATTTCCAACCTGCAAACAGGATTGGCAGTTATCGGTTCCGGCAACCTCGACTATTCTTTGAAAGCAGATAAGACAGATGAAATCGGGGAGATCTCAAGAACCGTCAACGAAATGGCCGCTCACTTAAAGATGGTGACCGCCTCTAAAACTGACTTAGAACAAGCACAAGCCTCACTGCGAGAAAGTGAACAACGATGGGCAACCACCCTGGCTAGCATTGGCGATGCAGTCATAGCGACCGATTTGTCGGGAAGAATAATTTTCATGAATGGCGTGGCAGAAAAATTGACTGGATGGAAGCTTAATGAGGCTTCAAATAAACCAGTCACGGAAATTTTCAACATTGTCAACGAGCAGACCCGCCTCGAGGTTGAAAACCCCGTCAGCAAAGTGCTTGAGAAAGGCCTGATTGTTGGTCTGGCTAATCACACAGTTTTGATTCGAAAAGACGGAATTGAAATTCCCATTGATGACAGCGGAGCACCAATAAAAAATAAAGAAGGAAAAATCACCGGTGTAGTGCTCATTTTCCGCGACTTCACCGAACGCAAGAAAGCAGAAGAAGCTCTGAGAAAGAGTGAGGAGCGGTTGAGATTCCATGCTGAGAATATTCCCCTCGCGGTTGTTGAGTGGGATAACAATTTTGTGGTAACACGTTGGGCTGGTGATGCAGAGAAAATTTTCGGTTGGGCTGCCTCTGAGACTGTTGGCAAGCCCATAATGGATCTTAACTTAATTTATGCACCAGATATCCCCATAGTTGAAAAAACCATGAGTCGGCTGACCAGTGGTGAGACTAAGGTCGTTTCTGCGAATCGCAACATCACAAAAGAGGGCAAGGTGATTTATTGTGCTTGGTATAATTCGGTTTTACTTGATGAAAGAGGGAAAATGGTTTCAGTCTTTTCCTTTATTGAGGATAACACAGCAAAGATGATAGCGGAAGAATCGCTTGAGGAAAACAACAAGAATTTGGAGAAGCTTGTCGAGGAAAGAACCAAACAACTGAAAGATTCAGAGCGTCTAGCTGCTATCGGGGCTACTGCTGGCATGGTTGGTCACGATATCCGCAATCCCCTGCAAGCCATAACCAGCGACATTTACCTAGTAAAGACGGACTTGGCATCATTCCCCGAAACTGAAGAGAAAAAGGACGTACAAGAAAGCCTTTCAGAAATTGAAAAAAACATCTACTACATCAACAAAATTGTCGCTGACCTTCAAGACTTCGCCCGACCACTTGCACCAAAAATTGAAGAAATCGACTTCGAAAAAACAGTTCACTCCGCCTTGGCGCACCTCAACATACCCGGAAATGTAACAGTAAAACATTCAATACGAAAAGACTTTCCAAAACTAAAAGCAGACCCAACATACATCCAACGAATTCTGACCAACCTCTCCAATAACGCCCTGCAGGCCATGCCAAACGGAGGAAAACTAACGATAACAGCAGTCGCGAAAAATGGCAAAGCAATAATCAGTATCGAAGACAATGGCGAAGGCATACCTGAAAACGTTAGAGGCAAACTGTTTACACCGCTTATAACAACTAAGTCTAAAGGCCAAGGCTTTGGATTATCAGTCGTTAAAAGATTTACAGAAGCACTTGGCGGAACTGTCACATTCGAAAGTGAAATTGGAAAAGGGACCAAATTTATGATCGAGCTACCTCTTTGATCCGCCAAAAAGTAATTTGCGGTCCCATTTTGTTTCTCTACCAAATTTATATCTTGACATTTGAATAAAATATTCTGCAAGAAAAACATTTTTCCAGAAAAATTGCATGGAAGTAGGTTTATATCTACATAAAAGGCAAACCTTTTAGGTGAATTTGAGTGAGCGCACCACTTTTTGAGATATCTAGAACCGATGCAAATAAGGTCCATAAGGAAATTGCAGTCGAATTTCTAAGTTTAGCTGGTTCAGGAAGACCAAAAGAAGGCCTGAAGTTCTTTGCCCCTGATTGCAAGACTCACAATCCCTACAGCCCAGGTAGCATAATGGACTTGATCAACGCCATGATCGAAGTGCAAAAACAAGGAGCCGAAGGAATTTCGAAAGGATCGAAAGCCGACTTCAAGTTTACAATCAGGCATGTCCTTGCAGAAGGAGATGTGGTTGCAGTGCACACTCAAATATCCAGCTCCAAACCAAGCGAAGGAGGGCTTAGGCAAGTTCATCTTTTTCGGTTCAACGGAGAGAAGATCGTCGAATACTGGGATATCACGCAAAGTGTGCCCGAGAACGCGCCTAATGCAGCAGGAGCATTCTCTTAAAAAACGATTCGAAAGAAAAAGACGTTTGAATCCCAAATAGAGTTTAAACAGCGACTTCGCTAAGTCGCTTTTGTTTAATAGCCTCTTTTATTTCTACAGCTATTCGTCTACCCATGTACATGTTTTCTCCATACTTCAAGTAAGCATAAGGTGATGTGCCAATGCCAACGTTTGTTCCAGCTACAATTCGCGCAGAAATTTCAAACGTGAAGATCTTTAGGTCGTCCGTGATGACCGTTTCGAGGCAGAAGGGACCAATGATGCCAGGCGGGGCGAGCTCTAGTGCCTTC
Source organism: Candidatus Bathyarchaeota archaeon (assembly GCA_963735905.1). Lineage (GTDB taxonomy): Archaea > Thermoproteota > Bathyarchaeia > Bathyarchaeales > Bathycorpusculaceae > JADGNF01. Next base: position 668,935 of record CAVTMS010000015.1, read on the forward strand.
TTGTGAACATTGTCCCCCATCCGCATAAGCTCGGGCAGCAATGATTCTCGCAGTACTATTGGGAAGTTGCCAACAACGGTGTAGGTTGGATTAACGTCGATTTCGAGCTGCTGACTTGCCGGAATCTTCCCTATAGAGTCTACAGCGGATTCATAACGCCTATCCATCGCCAACAATTCAACGTCGTCTTTGATTATTGAGGAGAAGTAGCTTGGGTAAACATTAACTCCAAGTGCATACTCTTGAAGGTGAACCTTGGGCAAGTCTTCTTCTTTGAGTAATCCTCGTTTAACCATTTCCTTGAACTTCTTGTGGAAAGTTTTTGGGGAATTGGCTAGGAAGTAGCCTTTGCCGCCTTTCGCTCCAGGCAACTTGGCTATAATTAATCGATCGATGTCTTCAGGTGTCTTGAAAGTTGCAGGCAACAGAAGACCTGCTTTACGAAGCCATTCTTCCTGTTCAATTCGGTCTGCTTCCCAATGCAAAAGCTCTCGGTTTCCAAACATCGGGACGCAAAGGCTGTCGGTTAACTCTTGAGTGCTCAAATAAGCTGTGAATGAACCGTGCGGAATTAGAACAACATTCAGTTTGCGAAGTTTTTGCTGAAGACTCTCGCTTAGCAGCTCTTTGAAGTCTTTAACTATGATGAGTTCATCTACGAGGGGAAATTTCTCGTACATTATAGCGTCTTTTTCTTTGCAAACACAAACCGTGCGAAAACCTTCTTCCTTAGCTCCTTTGAAAATGTTGAGCGAAGAGTGGGAGCCTAAGGTTCCAATTGCTAACTTTGAGGTGTCGTACTTTGCGAGAATTCTATCTATGTCAGAACCGGTTATCATGTAACCACATCAGCTAACCTGTGTTTCCTGAGCGCGCGCTTAATTTCCATGGCAACCCGTTTTCCAGGACCAACTTCAACGCCATACTTGTATTTCATATAAGGCGAAGTTGGCTCAACACACGGACAACCTGGAACTCGAGGACTAACGTCAAAAACGTAAAACTCAAGATCCTTAGTCACCGCACCCTGTAGAGCGAATAAGCCGATCATACCTGGCGGATATTCTTTCCTGCAGGTGGCAACAAAACGTTCTGCGGCATCGAAGATTTTCTCAATTTGGCTCTCCCGCATGGTTGCACCCATGTGACCAATCTCGATGTTCTGCGACGGTATCTTCAACTCAAGCTGCTCGGCTGCTGGAAGATCAAGAATGCCGTCAAGATCGGTTTGAATGCGCCTGTCAAAACCAAGCAAGTCAATTTCATCTGACAGAGGAGACCAGAACAGATTCGCGTTAAACTTAGCTCCTAACACGTACTCCTCTATGACTGCTTGCTTTAGCGCTTCTTGAGTAATTATGCCCTGTTTTATGCGTTCCTTTGAGACTTTTTCGTATTCTTCTGGAGATGAAGCATAGAAAAACGCGCGTTCTATGGCGCGTTCCTTTTCTGGTACTTTTATGATTGCCAATCGGTCAATTTCTTCTGGTGACTTGAAGGTCATTGGCGTTTTGATCCCTGCCTGCTGAAGGAGATAAAGCTGATTGCGAGGTGTGTTGCGTTCTTCGGTTCTTAGCAGATCGCGGTTGCCCATTAATGGCACGGCGAATTTTTGTTCAATAGCTTCGTATCCAGCGTAAACGCTAAACGAGCGATTCGGAATGAAGACAGTGTTAAGATCTGTAAGTTGCTTCACAATTTCGGGGTTAGTTATTTCTGAGAATTTATTCAAAAAAATGAATTCATTAAACAAGTTTCTGTAATAGCGGGCGTATGTTTTTTCTCTTCCGTTCTGGCAAACCACAACTGTTTCGAAGCCTTCTTGTTTTGCGCCTGCAGCAATTTCCAGGGCGGAGTGGCTTCCTAGGACGCCTATTCGCACCTTCTTTGGGTCATATCCTTGAATGACGTCTTCTATTCGTTTTTTCATAATCATTGATTTTCGCCAGTCCATTGCTTGTAATCTTTCACGACATCCGCCAGTTTGGGAGTATCGAAAAGCTTTCTACCCGTCATCTCGTTCGCAGTCGCCATGTACATTTCGCTAATAATTGCTTTAAGCTTAGTATCAAGCTTTGGCGGAGTAATCTTGACGAGTGATTTCCAGTCTTTGATGCCTTTTGCTTCGGCAGTTTTCTTTGCTTCCTCTATCGCTTTATACCAATCAGTTCTTTTGTAAAACTGTCTTGCAATTTCTTTGCTAACATGCAAGCCATCAAGAGTGAAACGGCATTCATCAAGTGTGCCGATGACGTCAACAACCATAAGTCGCCTCTGGGTGTCAAAAGCTAACTCGATTTTTCCATCCTCATTAATCAATCCAGCCTTTGCAGCAATTTCGTTTATGGTCTCATTTACTTTGGCAAGAACCACCCTTGTTGCGGCTGCTTCAATACTAGTAAGTCCAGCTATCTTTGCCGCTTCTTCCCAGGTTACGTATCGGTCGGTTTCCTCAAGCTTGGTGCTTACATCGAAAATCGGCTTGGATAGCCGCTCGCCAGGTTTAGGGTAGTGATCTAAGCCGAGTTCTTGCAGCGTTACTTTTCCCTGTTCCAATCGCCTGAAAACGCTGGAGCCCTCGGGCAAACCGTTTCGATAAATTATTTCGAGAGGAATAAGGCAATTCTTCAGATTAGGCGTATATGCGCTGTAATCGTAAGTGAGCTTCCCATTTTCCACTCGTGTCTCAGGCCTGTAAACATTAACTTGACAAACTTCCATTGTGCTGCTTGGCTTTTTGAGATCGTTGAACAAAACGGTTTTTCCATTCTCATCAACCAAGCCTTTGTAATGGGTTCTGACACATTTCTCTTCAAGACGTTCAAAGCAATAAGCACCCATAAGGCATAGCGCTTCGCCCTTCTTGTCAATGTGGTCTGGCATTTCTCCCCAATCAAAAACGCTAAATCGGTCGCTAAAATGGAATTTGCCCAGTCCCATTTTGTCTTTGGTCGGTTGATGGATTACTTCTAAGTCTTTGACGCTGCCCATGGTTAACACTTCTAAATGTGTCTTGGTTGAAGAAAGTACTATTCTTCTTTAACTTATATCAGTTTATTTCTTTTTACCCGAGGCATTTCCTCATCTTAGCCGCTTCGACGAGTGCTTTCTTTGCTTCCTCGTCTTCACGTTCCAGGTAACTGATCAAGAAGTTATTCGTAAAGTTCTCGTGTTTTCGTTGAGTTGGTGTTCTTGGACCAAGTTTCACGTCAAGCTTTTCTTCGACGGTTTTGAGATCAGCCAAAATTCTTGTCAGTGCAAGTCTTAGCTTGTCAACGTCCATGTCTGCTCGTTTGGCGGCTTTTAGGTGCATTCCCATTAACATGTTTACGTTTTCCCAGGAAACGTACCCGCCAACTGAGGCAAAATCCTTCTTGACGTTAACATAATACTTTTTTGTGATGTCCCATTCTTCGTCTTCTAGATCTTCTATTACTTTGGCGCCGATGAATTCCGGTGGAACCCCTATGCTGTACAAGGCTGCTGCGAACGTAATTGCCCGAGGAAGTGAAACACCTGCTACACTTCGGCTGTAACCAAACAATCCTATATGCAGCTTTCGTGCTCTACGTTGAGGAACGTAAGGTGAAATACTATTCACGAAAGGCGCGAGAACTTCAGCCACACTTTCGTACTGCTTTCTGCATTTCTCAAGCACAGAGAGGAGAACCTTTTCTTCTTTTAGTTCTATGTTTGCTGGTTCTCCATTTGGAAGCTTCTTGTTTAGTTGCTTAACAAATTCTTTTACCTGCTCCAAGGGGTAATCGTAACGCGCAGCAGACTGAATGGTGGCAGTTACCAGTCCTGGATATTCCTGAAGGAAATCTTCTAAAGTGTCCGGTGAGAGATTTCCTCGGAAAGGTTTTGATCCCACCCCGATTATTGGATGCATTGAAACGTCAGTTTCTTTTTCTGTCTTTTTGATTTTGGAAAGTGCAATTTTGGAGAGCAAGACAGCACTTATAAGTCCGTAGTTGAGCGCTGGGTCTGAGCGGGCGATGAAGACTCTCAGGTGTTTTGGCTTTGCTGCATTTATGTATGGTTTGAGTATTCGATCGATGCCCAAGAGGCTGTCATAATCTTCCACAAGAGGGATGACGCTGATAGATTTAGGTTTGAAGCCACCTATCCAGTCTTTAGCTTTAGCTTTGTCATCTAGCATTATGTCTTCGTTTGCAACGATGGCTTTCTTGTAGTAGTTGAAGAGCCAGATGAGTTCGTTGCCGCTCGTAGTAAATGGGAGGATGACCTCAAAGATTGGGGCGACGTCTTTTTTGTAAACTGATGAAGCGACATCATGTGTTACCGGGATGTTCAGGAGAGTTTCCACGACTACTTTTTTTTCTACTGCCTCGATTGTGGGGTTTGGAATTCTGTAAGTTAAGAAAAGATCTTTTCCGATAATATTCTCGGCGAAGTAGTCCCAATGGCTGCTTAGCAGTTTGCGCACAACGCGCGTGTCAACATCTTTTCCTTCAGAGTCCCACATGACCTCTTGACAGCCAAGTGTCTGGTAAGCGTAGTATGCCTCGTAGACTTCGAGATTACCGTCGATGACGTCGTCTGGGCTCCAAGCTGGAACACTCACGTTGTCTGGATGCTGGGTGGACATTGTGCGTGGTATCTTTCTGTCTTCAAATTCCCCGGTCATGATTAACTCCCCAATCTCTTGTAGGAAAGAACGCTCAGTAAACGCGCTTAGCCTATTTCATGTTTTTGATGGTTTCGTCAGCTTTCTCGATATCTTTTCTTTTCTCAGCCTGGAAGTCTTTGACCCTTTTCTCAAGAACTTTATCTTCCAATGCGAAAATTTTGGCTGTGGCAATTGCCGCGCCTTCAGGTTCAATTGTAACGACGAGGCCTATGCCGCTTGGAACGCGCAATGAGGAATAAACGTCAGCTCCTCCATATTTGTCTGAGTAAGGTGGACAAGCAACAACCGGTTTAGAGGAGTTTGCATCAACGAAAGCACTCAAAGCATTGGACCTTCCAGCAACAGTGATGTAAACCACTTTTTCGGCTTCAAATTCGTTGAGGATATCCAAAACTTTCAAAGGAGTCTTGTGAGCGGATGCAACTCGAAACTCGTATTCCACGCCCAAAGTTTTCAAGTGCTTAGCGATATCGCGGCAAAATTCCAAGTCCCTTTCGGAGCCCATTATTATGACTGCTTTACCCTTCATGGCAACACACGATAACTGGATACTTGCAAGTTGCTAATAAAATTTTTAACAACAAAAAACACTCGTGAATCTAGTCAAGAAATATTTGGGTCAGCTCTACTTGTTATGTAGTATGTTGTTGTGTCACAACAGTCACAACATTTTATATTATTCCTTGGAGAAGGGGTATTTAGTGTCCTGAAGCCATCAAACGTTGCATCAAGTTTGGCGGGTCAGACGTTAACAAGACGCAAAAACAGTTATCCTCTCTCTCCTGACAATTTTGGGTTTGCGTCCGGTTAACTAACCGAACCCGCCAAACTATCCTTTTAGTAACTATTTCAAATAAATTCCAGAATTCTCGCTAAACCGAAATGAGACATCCTACTGTATTTTTTTAAAACCAAGCCCTGGTAGCGATTCTGCTCTCAAATTTCGTAACTTTCCGTTCGGGAAAAGGAAATAAAGACCAATTGTTATCTCCACTGTACCCAGGTGTGGTCTCGTGGGGTCGTCGTCTAGTTTGGACTAGGATACTTGCCTGGGGCGCAAGCGATCCTGGGTTCAAATCCCAGCGGCCCCACCATAACAATACAGGCCCCATTCGGCTGATTCTATTTGCGTTTTTTGAAGAGTTGTCTCGCCGAAGTCGCATATTTATTCGAATTTTGCCTCGACTAGTTTCTGAAGTCGTTTACAGTTTTTGGTGTGGCTTAGTGGAATTCGTCTTGATGCGTACCCTAACCAATTATGCATCCAACTAAAATGTGGCTTAATACGAGAGATTAAATTGAAGTAGGATTGGCTATGTGGCTCTTAAAGTATGTCTTTGGAGTTCTCGGGTAGGGCTAAGCCGTTAATGAGTAGTATCAACGAAGTATCCGTAGACCAAACCTGGCTCAGTAAGGAAAAAGTCGCCATTACGACAGTAGTGTCAGTAAAAATGCTATACTCATTTAAGATTGTTGTCTTAGCCCAACCACGTTACCGTCAACGTCCTTGACTTGAGCTATCAAAAGGCCGCCACCTACTTCCTTAACATCTTGTACAACTTCAGCACCGACCTTAACCATTGCTTGAATACTGCTTTTAATATCCTTTACATCAGCATAAGCAATAGGCCCCACTTTAGAGTTAGGGTCTAATCCGACTTCCTGATCGCCAACCCTATACCCTACATAGTAGGGGCTTGCGATATACGGTTCTGTCTCTAGAAACTTGCTGTAAAATGCTTTAGCTTTTTCTATATCTTTAACTGGATAAATAATCAGTTTAATGTTTTGTGCCATAATATGCCTCCTATTAAAATTAGCAACTAATAATTGTATAGACAATTTACTTGATAAAGTTGTTGTTAATGAGATTGTGTTGTGGATTTAGACTTTTCATAAAGAAAATATTTTGAAATAGTTTGCAAGGAAATTATTGTTGCAGAAGTTCCGCCGAAAATACTCTGTAATTGTCAACCTTTGGAGGGCCTTCCAAATGTGGTTCCACTTTCTTTGTTGCTGCTGCGAAAACCCCAGACTCTGACGCCTTGAGCGATTCCTCATCGTTCCAAAGCGTCAAAAAGATGGCGGAGTTTGGATTGTCACGCGAAATTAGCGAAAGAGAACCGCGGAATCCTTTAGTATTCCTGGCTAATGTCGACAAAATTATATCAAGCTTCTGAAAAACCTTCTTCTCGTTTTCCAGCCTTAAAGGTCCAAGTTGACATTCTCGCTAAAACCAAATGAATTCACCTTTAACTGAATTAACAACAAGAATTCAACTAATTTAACCTTATGAGAATTGATTCTTTCCAAGTCTCCTAAGTCGGAATCATTCAGTATGCTAAGCTTCGACGAATCATCAATCAGAATATTTACTAGCAGCCAACTCCTCGAAATGAACTGCAAATTTTTCATGCTCACCCCCTGAAAGCAGAAAATGTTAATTAACTTCTAAAAACGGCTCTCTTTACAACAAGGAAAAACTGCCACGGAGAAAACTAGAACGAGGTTTATCTCAAAATCAACAAAGCTGATGCTGGCATGGACAAGAAAAATTGAAGACACAAAACATTTGATATTGATAATTGTGGCAATTGGAGTAATTCTGAGACTTGTTTCGATTCCTGCATTCGCCAATGCCCCACATAGTCCAGTAGACGTTTACTATGTGGACAACCAAGCGGCAAAACTAATTTTGGAATTTAAGAACCCATATGCTCAGGGGATCATAGTACATGGCTCTCAGCCAAATCTATTTGCTTATCTTCCCATGATCGCAATCTACTACGCTCCATTCTACCTTCTAGGCGACATCCGATTTGGCAGCATCTTCGCAGATATGCTCATAATGTTTTCAATATATTGGATCGCCAAATCCATCAACCGCGGGGCAGCATTTTTTGCCCCATTGGTCTACGCTATTTTGCCATTCTCTATTTGGCTAACAAGTGCAGCCTCCACAAACATCATGATCGGCACTTCATTCCTGACACTTTCAATCGCTGCATTATTCAAGAAAAAGTACTTAGTTGCGGCGGTATTATTCGGGGTGGCATTGGCGACGAACCAACTCGTCGCACTCACCTTGCCTTTAATTATATACTATTTTTGGAAAAAACAAAAGCTGCCCCACTTTTTTACCTCTCTACTGGTTTCCGCCGGAATAATTCTACCATTCATTTTAACTGATCCTTTTCGCTTCGCTTACGATGTTCTTACATTTCAATTTGAAAGGCCTCTCCAAAATGACGGTCCGTACAGTCTTTACAGCGTAATCTTTAGTATAACAGGTCAATCATTGGAGTCTTGGATAAGGATTGGGCTTTTTCTCACTGCAGGTGTGATTGCTTTAGTGCTTCTAGCTCGAAAGACATCTTTCCTAATCCCGTTGATAGGCTCAGTGCTCTTATTGGGCGCTTTTATTCTGCCTGTAAACGGGTTTTGGAACTATTTCTTACCCGGTGCAACCTTTTTCTGCTGCCTCCTGCCGTTTGCCGTTAACGCCTTAGCCCTAAAACTAGAGAAATCAGACCATTAATCGAAAAAATTTATTTTCCCCAAAAGAGGATTCATTTTTCCGCGAAATCGGTCTTCATCTATTCTCACTGACTCGATTCAATGCTTTATTTCAATCCGCTTTTTCTTCTTGAGAAAAATTGAATAAATCCAAGTGCTACAATTAAGACTGCTCCTGCTATAGCACAAAAGGTCCCAGCCAAGAAAGCTAATTCAGAATCAGGTCTTACGTTATCACTTTTTGATTCTGAGTTGTTGATCGTGGGCTTCTGGAATTTTTAGAGCTAAGCCCTCAGGTGTTGAGAGGTTTAGTTCTTTACTCGTGAAGGTGCTGCTGTTATTGTTGGTTTTCGACATCGTTGGGCTCTCAATGATGAATGAGCGAACGTTAGAACTGAAGTTGAATTCCGCCCAATATTGGTCAGTTTCCTGCCATACGTAGTATTTTCCTAGGAATTGGAAAGAGTGACGCCCCGGAGTAGCTAACGGGGAAATGGTGGTTTCCCAAGTGTACCAGTCTCGAGTCACAGTATCTCCTGCAGCAACTTCGTTGAGTAAACCTTTGTAAATCATTGGAATTGGTGTTCCGCCATCTAGGCTGACTGAAACAGTTGTGTTTGTATTAACAGCCAAAAACTGCTCGGTAAAGTGATCGATTATCTGATAGGTTTCTGCACCGCTTGGATAGCAGTTCGTCATCGTGATTGCCCCTGTACTTGCAGAAACCATGTTTTTTGAAATCGCCACGAAACCAGTCAGAAATAGAAGTGAAAAAATAGATATCATTACAAACTTTCGAAAAAGGTTATTCATCATTTTCGGAGACCTCGTAACGCTAAAAGAAAATTCAATTTCACGTTGATTACAACCAAGAAATTACTTTTTGAAATTGAACTTAAGCGAGATTGCGAAAGTGAGAATATATCAACAAAAAGGAAAAAATGACTGGAAAAACGGTTCTGTTATAATCGTTTATCGAATCTGGTCTACTAAGTGTGCTGTTCCATCAGGACAATAGACTTTTTCACTTTTATTCACTGCATTATAGCGCTTTGAGCACGGCTCAAGTTGTCCATAGCCGTCACAATCGCGAGAGAGCATTTCATTTTTCACCTCACGTTGGTACCCCTTCTCTCTATCTTACGAGTTAATAATACTTTGTAACATTGCTGTATAGCTATAGCTAATATTGGCTTTATCCTGATCTCTCAACGGGTATTTTTCTTCAACGAAACCAATTAGCATAAAAGCTTCAAATCCACTGAAAGTGGAGACTAATTATGGAAAAATTTGCGTTCCAAAATATTCCCGCTGCATCCTTCAACCGATCAATGCGCGACCTATTCGTTGATCTTATAGACTTAAACATGGAGGGAACAGGCAAGGGATCTTTAAAATCAGTGCCGACAAACTTCGGCTACGCTTTCTTCTGGTACGGGTATCTAGATAAAAAAGCTTTAACCAAAACCTTTCCAGCATACGTTCCCAAAGAAAAAGTTAAAGAAATCAAAAAAGAAAAGAAACAAGACTCACCCCAAAAACTCCAAGAACAAATTAACGATTTTCTATTCAAGATCGTAAGAGAACATCCAGAAGTAATCGGCGAAGGCCACGTTGAAGTACATTTAGCCATTCTTACACCTAAATTGAAACACGCAACCGTCCTCGACGCATCCAAAGCACTAAACAAATTTTCCTCAAAACTCGAAAAACTAGACTCATTTACACGTCAAAACCTCAAAAAGAAAACAGGAAAAGCCATTGAAGAAATCCAATCCAGCTTCGAAGTCATAGACTTCATCACAGAAAAAGAAGTGTCAAAGTTTGCAGATGAATACTTCTGGGACGACGAATGCGGCTATGTGGAGCTTGAACATCGAAGATTAGGTTGTGAAGTTCAATTGCGAGTACACTTCAAAGGCGACGAAACCCTAGAACAAGTAGGGCAGCGGATTGATCGCGTTATTGCCCCACTAAAGACTTCAATTGATCCGATGTATCGCTTCGGGAAACCATACTGGCCATTCTAGCCTAATTCATGCAAACGCTATACTACCTTTAAGGTTGGAAAAACAAAGGATCATCTACTAGTTTCCTTATTCGCTTGAAGGTTTGCCTTTGTTCTTAAATTGGACGGAAATAGATCGTCTTGGAATCTCTGCGTTTATTTAGCCAACCCATTCGGGCCAGTTGATTCAAGTATGTGCTTTCAATAGCGCGTGTTCGTCCCGTCTGGTTTGAAACGAGCGTTGCGTTGCACTCCCCTTTCGAAGCCACAATCATGTACGTTGACCTCAAATGATCCGGAAGAGCAAGAAGCTCAGAATCCGCAACGTTTACTGGATCTGGCTTCCAATTTGAAAAGCTTTTTTCTATGTCGTCAAGCCGATAACGCATATGTTGCATTTCTTTGAAAATCTGTTCAAGTATTGATCTCCTCACCATAAACTGTCCCCTGGTATTTTTTGTTGGTGCATATATTACACAAATCCCATTTGAATTTACTTGAGAAATAAAATTATGCAGTTTGTCAACTTCAGTTCAGTTCTTGAGAAGTACGCTTCGCAATGACTACGGACTGTCCTTTTTACGATATTTAGAATAGCAGACTCTTTCGAGAGAAAGACAAATGTATCATCGAAGACATAAGTTTTAGTGTTAACGTGATCCGCACAAAACCAGATGAACCTGTCTCTTGGAATGGTCCAAGTTTTCGATAACGAATTATTCGGAAATAATATTCTTCTAATTGCTAATGAAACCATAACATACGCTTAGTTTTAAATAAAAAATATTAACTTGGTATCAAATGCCCTGAGAAATTTATGGTTCTCACTTTGTTTGAATCTATTATAAACACGAAAATTACCAAGGAATTGTTATTTCAGAAGGTCGAAAAGGATTTTATATTACTTCCTGAGGGTGATGGAAGTGTCTTTTCCTTAAAAGCTGCTATTAGGTACAGCTGCAGTATCGTCCTGATAAATTTGAGTGCAAAATATCCTAAAAAAATCTACCCTCACTTCGATTTTTTTGTTCGTTTGCTGAAAAGTAAATACAGGATAGTTCAAGAAAAAAGCTGAAGATAAAGGCTGAGGTTTTCCTAAAACAACAGGGTAACAATTTTAGCGTTTTTCTGTCGGTTTCCAAACGCACCATATGGCTCCTTGCTTGCATGTTAATACGCACGGAGTTTTGTTTTCCTGCGGATAGCATTGGGCGCAAGTGTAGCTAATTTTTTTTCGATATTCATCTTTGACTGCTGCAATAGTTTTGTCTTCTAAATCGATAAATTCAGTTATTTTTCCCAGCGCGTTTCTTGGGCATTTTTCTACGCATTTGCCGCAGCCGTTGCATTTGTCAGAGTCTATTATTATGTAGTATTCGCCTGAGCCGTCAATGTAACCATAGTGCATTATCATGCTTTGCGCCTTAACTGCCCAGGGATTTGAGATACAGTGCTTTGCCAAGCAAAGCGGCACCTGCAGCACCGGCAATCATGGGATCCATGGCTCCTTCACGCCAATTTGGCGATGGCAAAGTTTTCACGCCCAGAATAGTTTCCACCCTTGAAACAATTCCGATATTCTTTGATTGTCCACCAGTGATTACCAGTTCTTTTTCAAGACCGACACGATTAATGAGGTTAGCCATTCTCATAGCCATCGCACGAGTATAAGCAGCAAGAACCTTCTCTCTGGACCAGCCTTTTCGAAGCAGACCAACAGCTTCAGTTTTGGCATAAGCTACACAAGTGCAACTTACCGGTTCCGGCTCCTTATCCAACGTCAAAGAAACCTTGCCAATATCCTCGATAGGAATCTTGAGTAGATCAGCAAATACCTCCATACCTCGACCTGTGCCTGCTGCGCATTTGTCGTTCATAAGGAACGAAGTTACTCTGCCCGATTCGTCACAGTGAATTGCTTTGATGTCTTGTCCACCCACGTCAAGAATGGTGCGAACGGTAGGTCCCCAGATGTAGTTGGCTCCTTTAGCGTGGCATGCAATTTCAGTTATAGCTTTATTAGCCATTGGAACGTTAACTCGACCGTAGCCCGTGCCAACTGTATATTTAATGTCTTCCTGTTTGAGGTCTGTGCCATCTATAACCATGGCCATGACTTTTTTTGCGCTATCTGGGCTATTGGAACCTGTGCGGGTTACTGCCCAAGCGTACATTTCCCCGTCAATCATTATCGCTGCTTTAGAACCAACCGAACCAACATCTACACCTGCAGTTATGACGTCTTTGTTTTTTGGGTTAATGTCCTTGCGAACTCTATGGTATTCTTGCCAACGCCAAAATTCTTTTGCGTTTTGAGGATTCTCAGTCATTTTTGTGCACCTTTCGCTCGGGCTGCAGCTGTAAGCGCCGCACCTAACGCCCCGGCAAACTCAGGGTATTCAGGCACTAAGATGTTGACTCCAAGTTTTCTTTTTAAAGACTCGATAAAACCAACATCCTTCGCGACTCCGCCCGCTAAGACAATATCCAAGTTTATTCCCAATCTATGCACCATTGAAGAGACTCTATCAGCCATAGCGTCATAGACGGCTCGTGCAATCTCTGGTTTTGATTCTTGTCTGTGAATTAGTGAAACAACATCTGATTCCCCGAAGATGACACAGCTCGCGTTAATTGGGCTGGCACGTTCCGCTTTCAAGCTTAATGGACCCATATCTTCCATCTTAACTTCAAGAGCTCTAGCCATTGCTTCTATGAACGTTCCCGCTCCTGCAGCACAACGTTCGTTTACGACAAAATCCAGCATTATTCCTCGTTCGTCACATTTCACGGATCGAGCTTCTTCAGCACCTACATCGATGACTGTTCTAGCGGTTGGGAACAAAAAGACACCTGCCTTTGCATCGGCGCCCATCATGCTCACGTTGCCATTCGAGTTCGGAGCCATATCCATTCCCGAGCCCGTTGCCAAAATCAGGCTTACTTCCTCTTTTTTTGCGTTTGCTTGAGTTAGCGCTTCAACCAAAGCCTGTTCAGCCGCTTTTGTGGGCTCAAATCCTGAGAAAGCCTTGGTTCTAGCAACAACTGCGCCGTCTCTTAGGATGACGATTTTGACGGCTTGAATACCCATGTCAATTCCAGCAGTAATCATTGAATTCACCTTAGAAATCTACTCTTGCAGTTAGCATTTCCAAGAATGCTTCCACTCGCGTCTTCATCTGGCCCACATCTTCTCTCGTGTACTCCGTATCCAAATAGTAAACGGGTATGTCTATCTTATCCAACGCTTTTTTCACTCGAGTGTACTCCATAGCATAGAGCATGCAACCTCGAACAACATAGTAGATAACGCCGGATGCTTTAGTCTCCTTTACTTTGTTTAGCAACCAATTAACGCGGTCTTCGTTTCCGTCCTTCGAGGTGAAGCACGGGCAAGTGGAAGCCATCAAGTAACGCTCCGCGATTCCGTTAATCATATCATCCATAGTCCATTCGTCTACGCCAACTGGATCGTAGAGAATTCTGTCGCTAGAACATAATTCATCTCCAACAAGAATACCCTGAGGAGTAGCTTCCTCGATAAGTGTTGGCAGTTTCCAATTGTCTGGCCAAAACATTGGCGTCCCAGTAACAACAACTCTAGGTGTATCTGGTGGGCATGCCCAAATTTTCTGTTGGACGCGTTTATCTAATTCGTCGCAAAGTGTTTCGGTTTTTTCCGTCCACCGTTTGATATCGTCCCACATGCTCATTTGGTTAACTAACATGGCATCTCTGCCCATAATTACTGGGTTACCTTTGCGTAAATCCTGCAATCTGCGGAATGCTTTGCTTGCTTTTTGCACGTTTTCGATAGCTTCTTTTAGTTTTTTAGGCGTAATTTTGTTTCCGGTTAGTTTCTCCAGTTGCTCTTTTATCGCCTTTATTTCTTCTTTCCATAAACGCAAAGATTGAGCAGAATCCTTTACTCTGGGCGGCGTCATCGTCCAGACTGGTGTGACGTCGCTTAAGATCTCACTTAATTTAGTCATTCCATCGCAGGTAAGCGTGCTAATGATAGCATCGCTTAGCTCTAAATATGGCGATAAGCCAATCATTTTGGCGCCGATCGTTGAGCGGATAACGGGGCAGACTTCAACTGGAACAATGCGGTCGCCCAACTTTGAAGTGTCATACCAACCTGAGTTGACGCGCACTGGAATAGCGTCAGCGGCCAAAATCAACTCAATTGGGGCAAAGATGCAGAAGTACCCGATTACTTTTTTGCCCTTTGCTTTTTCAGCTTGAATCTCATTTTGTCTTTGCCCAAAGAAGTTAGAGACTTCATCAAAGTATTGCATGGCCGCGGGGCGATTATGATCGGTTTTCTTCATTTTGGCGACATTGTCATCCATGATTTTCATGGAAGCGGCTTTAATGGTTGCATTTAGTTCGTCGATTTCTTTCTGGGGCATTTCGGGCATGTACTTTTTTTCTGCAGTTTGACTTTTCAATTTGTTTTTCCTCTTTGATGCTACTCGGTATTTGATTGTTCTAACCAGTTGCGTGATTTGAAAACGGTTTTTCCCGCAAGCTTCATTTTCAAGGTATCTTCGTACGGGCACATCTCAACGCATCGCATGCAGTTAAGACACACAGACGTGGTTATTTCTCCTCCTTTCTGTTCGTAAACTTCAGTGACTTGAACAGGGCAGACACGTTTGCAAATTCCACATTTGGTGCATTTTTCTTCAGTCTTGTTTATGTGGAGGAGGGGTGCCCATTTGAAGGCTTTGAATTTGTTTGCAGCTGCAAGAGAGATTCCCGTTGGGCAGAATCTGCACCACAGACGTCTATAAGCGAAAGTACCTGAAAGCGTTAGAGCGATGAAAACGTAAATTATAATAGATGTAACGAGGGGGATGTTGATGTAATATATGATGTCTCGGACATATGGGTAGCTGATGCTCCAGTTTATTGAGCTGAGAGTTGCTACAGACCCGGCAAAAGGTACCATGAGAGGCTCTAGCGGGTCAAGCATTATGTTTAGAGGCTTGAAGGGGCCTCGCAAAAATAGCGCGAAAGTTTCAGCTGCGGGTCCTGGGTTAAGTGCTCCAACGAAAATAGGCGATAGTAGAATAATTAATGCAATAACGTATCTTAGTCTGTGAAGAGCAATGTTGATTCTTTCAGGGAGCAAAAAGTAACGAACTTTGACCGATTTTCTTACCAACGCAACAAGGTCCATGTAGAACCCGAAAGGACAAATCCAACCGCAGAAGAATCTCCCTGCGAATAATGTTCCGACAAAAATTACAATAACGAAGACTGACAACCAAAGAGCCAATGTAAACGAGTAGAAAATCGCTAAGACAGAAACAAGCTGAACAAAAAATCTAAGGTAAGTAACTTTTCTTGTTCGATCCTTCTTCCAGATAAGGATAACAAGTATCCCTGCTAGGGCTAAGCCTATGGCTATTGTTCCTGCAAGTATGCTCCCAGCTAGCGCCTCGAACATTCTCTCCAGCCTTAATGATCAATTAACCGTTAAATAATTGTTGCGTCTATCAACGTCACCAGACCCAAAACAATGAGGGTCACAGCACCTAACCTCGAAATCCACTTCCTGAAAAGTGGAGCTTTGTTAAGAAGCCAACCAGTTGCACCTCCCAACAACAGAATAGGCGACAACGTCGTTCCAAGACCAAATAAAACTGCAAGACCAATGCTGTCAACTGGGGATGCAAATGCAACAGCATAAGTCAATATGGCAAGAAGAGGTGTACACAATAATAGTCCCCTGGTAAAGCCCAGCGTATAGGCACCCACATCAAATTTTTCAGAAATTTTTCTTTTACCACTTGACTTTGTGTTTTCCACAATGCAATTGCATGAAGGATCCTTGTTTCTAACAAGAATAGAAACTCCGATTGCAATCGTTGCTATACTGAAAGCGAAAGAAGAATATGCTTGAAAAGCATTTTGAAATGATTCAGTAACTAGCAGCTTTAACAAGCCGATTGCTGCTCCAATTAAAGCGTACGCGGTTATTCTACCGGCATTGAAAATTAAGGTAACACTAACGCCTTTGCGGAAACCCGCATTAATGCCTGCGATGTAGCTAGCGATATAGGGGAGACAGGTTGGTGTGCAGAAGACTAAACCGTAAAGAAATCCGCCTGCCAAAGCGGCAACGTATGGATTAGCAATTTCAGGCAGTAATGACATTCTAAATTCTCTTTAGCCCTTTTGAGCTATGAGAAGATAACTTACGGCTCTTAAAGGTTGCATAGATCGCTGCAAAAACAACTTCTGTGGCTAACAAAGCAGGAATAGAAAGTGGAGCAAAGCTATTTTGGGTTACCGCTATGCTTTGCGGTGTGGAAATGGGTTCTGCGACAACTCTGGTGTTCCATTGTTGCAGATATTGTGAGTGTGCTGTATCATTGGGGTAGTATTCCTCTGGTGGGTACGGAAATCCACTCATGTTTCGGAATGGCAGTGGTTCTACGGTGAAGCCGAAGCCGAAGCCCCAGTTACCATTTTCATCTTTGAACCAACATGCGTCATAGAAGAAGTAGTCTCTAACCATACCTGCAGCAGGCGCTAAAAGGTTTGCAGTTGGGAACTGGAGTGAAACTGCGTCTCCTTGTCTTCCAATTACGAACATGTCATCTTCATTAAGCAATAGCTGAGTTACGTTGCCATATTTTGTGAGGTTACCTGATGCTGCAGCCGGAGAAGCTGCAAATGCTTGGTAGAGCGAAGCTTGTGGGTCTATTCTTTGAATAGTTATGTTTTGTTGTTGTGTGGTATCAACTGCAATATAATCGTATGTTACGTTCCAGAAGTTGCTTATTCTGAGTGAGTAATCACTGGTGAGGAAGAGTCCTGTTAAATCAATCACATAGGTTCTTGCTACACCGTCTGGCGGCAACGGTATCTGTCTATTGTCTGGAATTCGTATCCAATTTCCATTAGCATCCTTTACTTCCAAATATGGCGGTGGGGTTACTTCTGTTCCATTAGGTACAGGCTGTTCAAAGAACTTGTTTAGCCAAGTAGTATAGTCGTCACCTGTGCCCCAATCCACTATCGCTCTAACAACCAGTTTTATTTGTGGTGCACTTGTTAAGTTTCCTAAGTTTAGTGTAATTCTATTCCACGTTATGTTGTTCCACGCCAGACTTTGAATTCCATTGGTTCCCGAAGTATGCAAATCATCAATTTTGGAGATTTGTGGCAGGACGTTTTCTCCATTCTGGTTAACTGCTGAAACGGGGCGAAGCGGGGTATTGCTTACTGTATAAATTTTGCCCATATAGTTGGGGTCAAGATATTGCTCCACCATTGTCGAATAAAGGTCAACGTTAGCTGGGTGATCAACAACCATTACGTAAGCCTGATCCAAGTAGAAAATTTCATTCCATTGCTGCACGAGCGTCAAATTGTAGTTACCGTTTGTCGACTGTAGCTGGCCACTGTTCAAGGGGATATAATCCCACGGATTATTTCTATAGTAAGTTATTGAGCCGTCGTCGTTGATGTAATTTATGTAGCCAAGCCAGCCATGGTTCGAGATATCTGAAACATATTCATATCCTGTCCCATTCCACATGAAAAGCGACGGGCAGGATGTTCCTCCAGAGTAGGTCGCCGTGACTGTCATTCTACTTGATAAAGCGAATATTCTGGCAAGGTTTGTGCTTCCATCATCCCAATTCTGGAATGTGACTCTGCCAGTTGGATCTGTTGCAGGCATTGTGACTGTGTAGGTTCCCTCGGCCAAAAGGGCAGACCAGAAAGTTGTGTGTTCTTCGGTTACACCACTTGGCAATGTTATAAAGAATTTAGCGTCGCCTCGAGGAGTGATCTGGACGTTTAGGGTATGGTAGCCGTTCTTGACAACTATGAAACCTCCTTGCATCCCGTTTACATCAACCATATACGTTAATGAGTCTCCAGCTTGAAGCGCCGGTGCGGTTATTGAGAAATCAACGCTTCCCTCTGCGCCTGCAGCCAATGTCAGAGTCTTGGTTTCAATCGTTGTCATGTCTGAAGTTGAAGCACCAATCTTGAGTTTTAGCGAAAGACTGCTGCTTTCGGTTCCTGGGTTAGTGCCTCTCGCTGTTACTGTTACTGTTTGTCCAGCCCAAACTTCGTAGGGTTTTACAATCATATTAGTCAACTTGATCTTTGAAGGGTCTTGCACGCTTAGCGTCCCAGTTGCGTTGCCTATCTTTATCGCATAAGAGCCTTTTGCGTTTTCAGTCACTGTAAAAGCCACAGTCTTTGTTTCTCCTCCCGACAATTGAAGAGTTTGACTGCTTATTACCGCGCCGTTAACCATAAAATCCGCTGCGTAAGTGCCACTAGTCTCTCCAATATTGGTCACTTTGGCTGTGACATTGACAGATATTCCTGGTTGAGCGACGTCAGGGTCAATAGTGAGATTGGCAACTAGAAATTCTGCGGGCTTAGGTGGTGGAGCAGCACTTGTTATAGTAAATGTTCCGTTTAGATTACCAACCTTAAATTGATAGGTTCCTTCGTTTTGCTCCACAACTTCGAAAAGAACGCTTATGCTTGCTCCTGCATCTATTGATCCAGTTTTGGTCTGAAATGGCGAGTTATTGATGAATAGAGTAATAGAATAGTTTCCGCTTTCTTGACCCAGATTTGCAACATTGAATGAAATGCCTATTGGCTCGCCTACTTTTGCTTCGGTGCGGTTGATCGCCAAATCTGACATTTCAATTGTGTTAATTACGTTTAAGCTGACTTCTAAAGTCCCGATGGCTACTGTATGGATTCCTTCTTCTGAAACTGCTAACGTGAATTGGACAGCTTTTGTTTCACCGGGAGCCAGTTTGACTATTTGGGTAAGGTAAGTCTTACCGTCAAGCATCAAGTTTACCGTGTAAGTTCCTGCTTCACCGCCGATATTGGTAATATTTACTGATGCAATAACGGATTGACCTAGAAGCGCCTGAGGGGGGTCAATTGTTAATCCAACAAATTGAATTTGACCTGAAGAAAGAGCAGGTCCAGGAAGTGATGCAACATAGAAATATCCTGTCGCCGCAATTGCAACAATTAAGATGTCTATAAGTAATATAGTCTGGAGTTTAGTAAGAGCAGTCCTGGAGCGCATAGTCTCAGCAATAGGATATTAATGCTTATAAAAATATTCTACATTTGAGATTTTCTTACTTCTCAGGGAATTCGACGTGATTTTAAATGAAATTTGGTCTAACAATGTTGGACGCCTTTTTAGGTTAGGGGTAAGTTTTTCTCCAAAATTGGATAATGGTTCAACAAAATGTGATATTTAAGGATGAATGTTCATAAGAGGATAAAATGAGTGTACACGCGGATAGTTTTATATAGTTGAATATAATAATTGCACAGTAAATCCCTGAACTAATTAACAAACGTTAAGAATTAATGAGGAAAATGAAATGAGTGCATTACAAACTTCAAATCCGGCAGACATATCCTGGGTCTTAATATCAACGGCTTTAGTAATGTTGATGACTCCGGCGTTAGGATTTTTCTACGGAGGCCTAGTGCGAAAGAAGAACCTCGTTTCAACTATAGTGCAATGCCTTGCAATATTTGCAGTGGTCAGCGTGATCTGGGCACTCTGGGGCTATAGTCTAGTCTTTGGAACAAGCTTCCATGGAATAATAGGTTTTGATCCAAGCCTGATCGCTCTTGGAGGCGTCGACATACATCACATTAGCACGGCCTTGGCTCCCACAATACCTACGCTACTCTATTTTGCATTCCAACTAAAATTCGCAGCGATTACACCTGCACTGATTATTGGAGCCTGTGCTGAACGAATAAGATTTCGTAGTCTTCTAATCTTCATTGTTTTGTGGTCAACTTTCATCTACGTACCAATAGCACATTGGGTGTGGAACCCAAGCGGTTGGTTGCGCGGCTTGGGGGCGATAGATTTCGCCGGAGGAATTGTTGTTCACGTATCAGCAGGTCTTTCCGCACTCGCCGCAGCGCTTGTTGTAGGCAGAAGAAAAGGCTGCAGCGTTCCTTGGAAAGATCATTTGAAGGCAATAGAGAAGAAAGACAGCGCTACTGAATTCAAGCCAACTAACATACCCTATGTTCTTTTGGGTGCAGCTTTGCTTTGGTTCGGATGGTTCGGATTCAACGCAGGCAGTGCTTTAGCAGCAAGCGATCTAGCTGTTTCAGCGTTAGTTACCACAAACTTGGCAGCTGCAGGAGCGGCCGTAAGTTGGATGCTAATGGACTGGGCAATTAAAGGAAAACCTTCAGCAGTAGGCATTGCAATCGGAGCCGTGGTTGGGCTTGTCGCAATCACTCCAGCCGCAGGGTACGTCTCTGTTGGAGCCTCATTGATAATTGGGCTGGCAGCGGGAGTAATTTCAAACTTGGTAGCAAATTGGCGCGCAGGCAGATCACGCATAGATGATGCATTAGATGTGTTTGCATGTCACGGTGTTGGCGGACTTTGGGGATCCATTGCGACTGGTCTGTTTGCTTCAGCCGCTATCAGTTCTGCAGTTGGCGTTCCAGGGGTGAACGGGTTGTTATATGGAAACCCTGTTCAACTTGGTGCTCAGCTAATTGCTGTCGCAGTCGTGGCACCCTTCTCTTTCGTCGGCTCTTATCTCTTGCTGAAACTTGTTAACGTATTCTCGCCGTTACGGGTAAGTCAGGAAGCAGAAGGATGCCGGTCTCGATTTGAGCGAGCACGGAGAAGAAGCGTATCAACTAGATTGAATGACTGTCCAAAAGAGCGAAAGCTCTTTCCTTTTCATTTTTTAGAATAATGAATTGAATATTTTTTCGATTTTTCTAAGTAGTTCCAAGTATTGTTGGATTTTCTTCTCAATTTTGTGACTGATTTTGAACAATTGTTTAGTGTTCACATTTCAAGTGGCATAAATGAATGATTTAAATATTCGTTCATTCAAGATTGAATAAATATTCATTTAGAGTCGCCTTTGGAGCATCTAAAATGTCTGCTGTTTCTGTAAATTCCGGTGACATTGCGTGGGTCCTGATGTCAACAGCGTTAGTGATGCTGATGACTCCTGCGTTGAGCTTCTTTTATGGGGGTCTAGTGCGACGAAAAAATTTGGTTTCTACATTAGTTCAATGCCTAATAATATTCGCTGTTGTCAGTCTTGTCTGGCTATTTTGGGGTTACAGCTTGGTTTACGGTCCCAGTTTTCATGGGATAATCGGAAACCTATCACTTGCTGGTCTAATGAACGTTGGAGTCGCAAACATAAGTCCATATGCACCTCATATTCCTGAGTTATTATTTTTCGCTTTTCAGCTTAAGTTCGCTGCAATTACCCCAGCTCTAATCATCGGAGCTTGTGCGGAAAGAATCCGTTTCCGCTCACTTCTGGTATTCGTTGTTTTGTGGTCTACTTTCATTTATTCGCCAATTGCACATTGGATGTGGAACAGCGGCGGTTGGTTATTTGCGCTCGGTGCAAAAGATTTTGCTGGCGGGATCGTTGTCCATATTGCAGCTGGTCTTTCCGCTTTAGCAGCAGCATTAATTGTTGGTAGACGAAAAGGTTGTGTCTATTGGAAAGACCACTTGAAAGCACTGAACAACAAAAATGGTGGTACTCCAATGCCGACTTCAACCGAGTTCAAACCAACTAATATTCCCTATGTAATTTTAGGCGCTGGCTTGTTATGGTTTGGATGGTTTGGATTTAACGGCGGTAGCGCTTTGGCAGCTGACAGTGTCGCAGTTTCAGCCGTAGTGGTGACCAATTTGGCGGCGGCAGCAGCGGCCGTAAGTTGGATGCTTCTTGATTGGATAATTAAAGGAAAACCTTCAGCTATTGGAATATCAGTTGGCGCCGTTTGCGGATTAGCCGCGGTAACTGCCGCTTCAGGCTATATAACTGTCTCCGCAGCGGTCATTATTGGTTTAGCTGCTGGTGTAATTTCAAACTTAATTGCTAACTGGCGAGCAGGAAGATCACGTATAGACGACACACTAGACGTATTCGCTTGCCATGGAATTGGTGGAATCATAGGCGCAATAGGAGTTGGGCTGTTTGCAACCACTTTTGTAAACAACATAAACGGTGTAAACGGACTATTCTATGGCAACGCATCGCAATTAGGAGTTCAAGCCTTAGCAGTGGTTGTCGTTGCAGCTTTCGCATTCGTTGGTTCATACTTGCTCTTAAGATTGGTGAATGTGTTTTCGCCGTTGCGTGTAAGTGCAGAAGAAGAAGATGCAGGATTAGACATTAGCCAACACGGTGAAGAGGCATATCATTTAGACTAAAAAAACAGGCGATGCAAATCCTCTCTAACGCTCACAATCCAGCCAGAAGAACCGCAATTATGCCGCTCAAGAAAACTCCATCAAATGTACCTGCCCCTCCAATGCTTGCCATTGGAGCTCCAAGCTTTTTGATAACATTAAGGTTAGTCAGGTCAGCACCTATGAGCGTTCCAAGAACGCCTGATACATATGCTACAGCTATCGGATGACCATGTGAAATAGCGATCGCCACAATGGCTGCGACAATAGGCGGAACAAAAGCTGGAGAAACAACACCTACTCCTTTTACAGGTCTTGCTATGAAATGAGTCACAAAGGCAACAGCAGCGATTCCTATTACACTGTACAGTATTATTGAGCTTGATGCTCGACTAAGGAGGTATAGGCTGACTGCCGTTGGAATCAAAGCGCCTCCGACGTTAACTGCAACCATGGTAACGGATTGTCCGTATTCGACTTTTGGAATGTGATATGTTACGCCGAACGAACTTACATGTTCCTCTCTAATTATGGGTACTATAGTCTTGAGTTTAAACATGGGAATATTGATGGAACTTCCCAAGAAAGTACCGATTAAGATTAGAAGAATGGCAACTGGAGTGAAACCCACGTTTTCAAGTGCTACGGTTATTACCCCAACAAAAACAAGTGCTAGAATTGCTACAAGCAAAATCAGCAAAATTGCGAAGACCGCAAAATTGCTTGGGAAATAGATTGTTCTTCTACTCATGGATCCTCAGCCTAAATTCTTGTCGGCAATGTATCTTTGAATAGTGGACTTACTTATTTGCATTAAAAATAAGCTGTCGTAAACTTCAAAAAACCCTCTTCAAGTCAAAGGAATTTTTGAGAATCAAATCCTTTTTCCTATTCGGCAGAATTGTTTTGAATTAGTTTTAAAAGACTAAATCCCTTACTCTATTGAGGATTAATTTGGCAGCGGATGCAGAAAGAGTGAAAAAACCAAAACTTCCAAAGAAGCGGCTTCTCAAGAAGAACGTCCCAAAGAAAGGTCGAAGATGATACATTGAACGGTGCATCTAATCGAGCTTCAAGATCCAGAAAAAATAGAGTACCCATTAAGTTCTGTCCGAAATGTGGTTCAACGGAGGTTTATTGGGCTCAAGGGCTTCCTCAGCTGTGGTCGCTTTGGCAATGTAATAATTGTGGCTATCATGGGCCCTTAATTTTGGAGGACGAAGGAGCTGCTGAAAAGATTCAAGAAAAATGGAAAAAGCGGAATCCCCAAAGATCGCCATAGCCGTTCTGGGGAACTTGCTTTTCGCTTCAACTTATTTGCTTTGTTTTGCGAGGTATTTGAGATGGAATGGTTTTATGAGAACGCCAGGCTTCAGATCAGCTTGAAAACTTTGAGTTTCATCTATTATGTCTGAAAGTTCTGACTGTTGGCTTCTCAAAAATTCTGCGAAATTGCTGTAGTTTTCGTGAAGTGAGACACAAACCGCGTCCCATCCCATTCCTTGGCCATCCATAACGGCAATGACGTTAGATTGTTTTAGATACCACTCTTTTAGTTTGTTGAAGGCTTCGTCTTTTTCGGCTCCTTTTTTGTGATTAAGTTTAGTCTTCATGAAGGTAAATGCAGCTATCTCAAATCCGATTTGGCCAAACTTCGGAACTACTGTGTAGCCTTCGATCGTGTTATCTTCAAGCATAGCTCTCCTTCTAGTAACAGTTGGTTGAGATATGCCCAGTGCCTTGGCAAGTTGTCTGTCGCTTCTATGAGAATCTTTCATGAGCTCAAACAGAAGTTGATAGTCTAATGGTTTCAGTTCTTTCATTTTTATCTGCCTGATTTGAATTTGATTCTGTTCTCATATGCATTTCAACATTCATATTTAAACCTCATGTTGGATCACTATGAGTTTGTTACCTAATTTTACTCAAATTCCACAAATTGCATCAGTTTCATTGAAGAAACTCTTAAGAGAACAACACTTGTTTCTACATCCTTCGCAGGTGTCCCCAAAAAATGACCCTCCAGATGCTGTCTGAAATTGAAGCAGAAGTTACAAATCTCTTGAGCCAACTCATAAGCATCGACACAACAAACCCGCCTGGAAACGAAACAAAAGCGGCAAACTTCGTGTTTGAAAACCTAAGTAACGAAGGCTTCAATTGCGAAATCTACGAATCTGCATCAGAAAGAGGAAGCATAGTAACTCGGCTCAAAGGAACAACGGAAAAACCTCGACTTTTACTCTTATCGCACTTAGATGTTGTTGGCGCTAACCCAATCGAGTGGTCATTAAATCCCTTTTCCGGGCTAATCAAGGATGGTTATGTTTGGGGTCGCGGCGCTCTTGACATGAAAGGCATGACAGCCATTGAAATAATGACGCTGAAGCTTCTCAAACGAAATGACATAAAACTAAAAGGCGACGTAATTTTGGCCGCAACCGCTGACGAAGAAATGGGCGGTTTAGGCGGAGCTGACTTCTTGCTTCGAAATCGCCCTGACAAAATTTTCGCAGAATATGTATTGAATGAAGGTGGAGGCTCATCAATTTCAACAAGAGACAAAAGAATTTTTACCATAAACACTGCAGAGAAGGGTCTGCTTTGGTTCAAAGTGAGAGCAAAGGGGAAGCCTGGACATGGTTCAATGCCTGAAGCAGCGGACAATGCAATAATGCGAATGAACAAAGTCATAGACAGACTTGGAAATTTTCGTTCAAAAATTCAGTTGGTGCCAACAGTAAAGGATTTCATCACAGAAATTGCAAAAGAAGATCCAAGCATACGAAATCACTTAACTCAGATTCTCGACAATCCAGAAGAACAGCAAGTTCATTCTTGATGAACTCGAAAAAATCGCTCCTGCAATTGCAGATGAAATTCGACCAAGGCTCAAAATGACAATTACACCCACAATCGTTCAGGGCGGAACAAAGGAAAATGTTATTCCTTCTGAGTGCAGTGCTGTTTTCGATTGTCGTGTGCTTCCTGGGCAGTCCACGTCCGAAGCAAAGACTCTTGTTAGAAGTATACTCGAGGAGATCGGTTTGGATAAACTAACTTTCGAAGATATTCAAGTGCAGGAACCATCTGTATCTTCTGCAGATACTCTACTCTACAAAGTGATGAAAAATGTCCTCCAAGAGTTTGAGCCAAATTGTGGTGTAGCTCCTTCTTTAATGGCTGGGGGAACGGACAGCCGTTTCTTCCGTCGAATGGGTAGTGTGTGCTATGGTTTTCACCCTTTGCAAAGCGAAACAAAATTCGGGGAAAAAGCAACTCGAAGAGAGCATGGCATAGATGAAAGGATCTCCATTGAAAATCTTGTCTTTGGCACCACCGTGCTGTATGAAACAGTTAAGCGATTTATGACCTAACTTCGATTTTTTTACATTGCCCCAAAGAGGTTCAAGAGGATTAGAATCTAAATCATTTATCCTCTACCTTATGATGGAATCATGTCAAGCTTAAATATGCGCCCAGATTCTCTTATTTACTGTTTTACAAAGGAGTTTGATTGGGATGCCCGCAGTAGAAGTTGGCAGAATATGCGTTAAGATTGCAGGTCGCGAAACTGGCAAGAAATGCGTCATTGTAGATGTTATGGACAAAAGCTTCATCCTAATAACAGGACCCAAACCTGTAACTGGAGTAAAACGTAAAAGGGCCAATATGAATCACGTAATGCCTCTTGAGGACAAACTCGACATCAAACGAGGCGCTTCAGATGAAGAAGTTACATCTACACTAACAGCGGCAGGCAAACTTGAAGAAATGAAGCTGCCAGCAAACAGATCCGCTTAGTAAAGTAGACTCTTATACTTCCCCGTTATCTTTTTTTACGTTTAGGAGAACAAGAATTCATGCCTAGGACGGTTCCTCCGTGGGAAATTAAACTTGAAAAACACGCGAAGAACCACGACACAACAGACCCTAAATACGGTCAAAATCCTTATGACAGACCCGGACCTGAATTCATTCGCTATGGCGTAATAAATCTCGACAAGCCTGCCGGTCCAACTAGCCACGAAGTTGCCGCATGGACCAAAAAAATTCTGAAATTAGATGTAATTGGTCACGGTGGAACACTTGATCCAAAGGTTACGGGTGTCTTACCCGTAACTCTGCAAGATTCAACAAAAATCGTTCAAGCTTTGTTGTACAGCGGAAAAGAATACATTTGTGTAATGAAGTTACACGGCGACGCGGAAGAGAGCTTTGTTCGTAGAGTGTTGAAAGAGTTTGAAGATGAAATATTCCAGCGCCCTCCTCTACGGTCTTCAGTTAAGCGTCAGATTCGCACGCGCAGAATTTACTATAATGAGTTTATAGAACAAGATGGTCGAAACGTACTTTTCCGAGTTGGTTGCGAGGGTGGAACGTACATTCGAAAGTTATGCTACGATATGGGCGAAATTCTTGGCGTAGGTGCCCACATGCAAGAACTTCGTCGCTCACGCGCTGGACCCTTTAGTGAGAAAAGCAAAACTTGCGTAACTTTACACGAAGTTGCTTACTATTTTGCTGAATGGGAGAAAACGAAAGATACGCAGGTTCTCAAGAATTTCATTCAACCGATGGAGACTGCACTGGAGCTTCTTCCAAAAATTACAGTTCGCGACTCAGCGGTAGATGCACTTTGTCACGGGGCAAGTCTTACCGCTCCAGGTGTTTTGACAGTGGAAAGTGGAATTGAAAAGGAATCCGTGGTAGCAGTTTTATCTTTGAAGGGCGAAGCAATTGCTCTTGCCAAGTCTAAGCTTAACACTGAAGAAATTCTCAATCTTAACCATGGAACTGTAGCTACACTCGAAAGAGTGCTTATGGAAAGGGGAACATATCCTCGAGTCTGGAAAACTGGCAGCGGCGCCAAAAATGAAGCAAAATAGTGCTGATCATTACTTCGCGGAGAATCCAGCTAGCCCAGTAAGATTTGGTATTATCCGCACTTGTTTGAGAAACAAACCTTTTGAATTTGCTACAGCTTCAAGCGTGTTTAGCGTCAAGCGAGTGGATTTAGGAACACGTGTACTGATTGAATCGATGGTTTTGCCTGAAAAAGGGTGCGTATTAGACGTAGGATGTGGGTATGGAGCTGTTGGGATCGCGGCTGCAAGATTTAACTCAAAGCTGCGCGTGGTTCTAACTGATGTAAATCGTCGTGCGGTTCTTTTGGCAAGGCAAAACGTCGAAAAAAACCATCTTTTCAACGTCGAGGTCCGCCAAGGAAATCTTTACGAGCCCGTCAAGGATTTTAGCTTTAATTGTATCCTCTCAAATCCTCCAGTTAGTGCAGGAATGGAGACGGTGGAAGCAATAATTCGAGGATCTCATTCAGTAATGGGATGCAACGCGACCTTCCAGATGGTGATAAGGTCAAAAATAGGGAAAAAGACTCTTCCTGAAGTTCTCACAGAAACTTTTGGCAATGTCAAGGTATTATCAATTGAAAGTGGCTACCGTGTTTTGATGGCAGAAAAGCAGTAATTGATTTGCATTTTAGTTTGAATTCGGAGAGATTAAGGAGTTACAATAAAAAACCAGCCTAACCTAAACAGCGGCTCAAGGCTACTCCCGTCTAAGATCCTCAACCAGTTTCCAAACTTGTTCGATCACATATTCGTTTATTGTCAACCCTTTGCTTTTAGAAGCTTTAGTTGGATCACCCATTACTCCGCTGGGGAAAAACTGTTCTGGACGAGCCACAATCTCGAACCTTGGCATCTGCGGAAAACTAACTTCGCCCTTAGCCTTGATCAGCTCAGGAATTATATCCATCATTCTTGAGGTCTCAATGGCTCCTGCATGTCCATCATTCGGTGAAATAGAGAGTTTTTCCTTCAGCTCATCGGCAAAGTAAAAGTCCGACAAAACCATAATTCTAACTTTTCCAAAGAAAGCACCTTTATCGCTTTGTTGCAAGACGTTTTGAGCCGCTAGCTTCAACGCTGTCATATGCGACGATCCAGCGTGGCCGCTCAGAACGATGATTTTAACAAAACCATTACGTACTAGCTCACTTAGAATGTCTCTAACGATTCTGTATAGAGAATCAAACTCTATAGTGAGTGTCCCAGGAAAATTTCGACCAGCGTTACAGACTCCATACCTTAATGGTGGCACTACGAGGCATCCAGATTTTTTGGCAACTTCCAAAGCCACGTACTCAGCTTGAACGCTATCCGTGGAAAGTGGTAAGTGTTTTCCATGTTCTTCAACTGCGCCAACTGGAAAAATAACAACAGTTCCCACAAGGGCAGCCTCTTTTGCCTCGATAGTGCTGAGCTCATCTAGCCACAGGCAATTTGTTTTTTCGCTGGATTTCTGCCTTGCATTTTTCATAAGTACTATTCCTCAAGTTTCATTTTCAATATTACTTTTTCCAGTTTATTAAAACGCGCGTTTGCTTAGACATTGCGCTGACTCGTAAAGGTTTAAGTTGCGTGAAGAAACTATAATAAAACCGTTTAAACATGAGTTAACAGAAAAACGTTGCCGGGGTCTCCTAGCCAGGCAGGGAGCAAGCCTGGAGATGCCTTGATTTCACAAGCACCAATTAGCTTGTGGCCTCTCGGGGCCGCGGGGGTTCAAATCCCCCTCCCGGCGCCATTTTACCGTTTAGAGCCAATAATGAACTTATTATACCAAAATAACCTTATATTCTGCCTTATTTACTTGTTGTTTTAGCACTTTCAATGGCACGCGCGCTATCTGAATTCCCTTGCGAATAAGCAAATTTTATATAAAGGCACAGTCTAAAAAGGAAGACAGATAAACCCCGAAAATCGGTTAGAGAAAAATTTTTTCTAAACAAAGTTGTATCCTATTAAAGGTTAAATCATGATCTCGGACATTTCCAATGCAGCAAGAACAAAATTCTCCAGAAACGCCATAATACTTGCCATAGTGATGATTGTGAACGTCGTGATAGTCATCCTTTTGACTCCAGTCGGCTTTGAGACCCGCCCGATATCCGCCTTAAAGACTTTCGGCTACATCGCGATTGCTACAATTTTTGTCGGTCTCGCACTGAATCTGACGTCAATAGTCCTCCTTCTCTTTAGGAGAGTTAGAGTCAGGTTGGCTTCGGGTCTGACGATCATCACCTCGGTCCTCTTCTTCCTGATCAATTTGATAGATCGAACCGGTTCCTTCTTCTCGGTACCAATCCCTTCTGCAATTAACACCCTCGAATACCTCTTCACTGCCGTACTAATCGTAACTCTCTTCATAGCGTCATTGGTCTACAGAGGAAGTAAGCCCGCTTCAAGCTAAAGACCTCAGTTGAACTCCAAACACAGAACCCAGGCGGCCAGCATTTCGACAAATCGGACGGAACGCTTTCTTGGATAGTCCTTGGACGCCAATTGGACAAGCTGCTTAAACTGGATTCGATAACTTACTTTTCTGCGCGTCCATACAGTGAAGTAATAAGGAAAAACTTGAGAACAAAACACAGATACAGGCCTTTGAACCCAAATGCGTTTCAGGGACGGGCAGCCCCATTAATGGTTCTGAACCGGTTAAAGGATGGAACCTTTTCTGCACCAGAAGTTCTAAATTGTGCATTTTTCCGACTCGGGATGAGTCCGGTAGAGCCAAACCACATAAATCCTTTTTTTGGCGGAAGTCGTTGCCCGCGTTTCAGTAATGGAGCGTTCTTGTAACCATTAGAAAGCTACTTTGTTGTCATCGCCAAAGACTTGCCCAGACCCAACGTTCAAAATTAGTAATTCCTAGCAAAAGAGTTAAAGACTCAACGGAGCTTTTTTCTATAAATGCATTATTTTCATAGGTAACCAGATTTGAACAAACAGAAACTATCTAGTGCTTCAGAAGAAGAATTCGTTTTAAGCGAGAATGAAGCGTTCACTTTGCCGCTGGATGAGCTAAGCAAAAAACTGAAAACCGATCTTTGAAACCGGTCTGACCCAGCAAGATGCGGAAGAAAGACTCCAAAACGTCGGACCAAACATCGTTCCAAAAATCGCTGTTAACCGTCTAAAAATGTATCTTGCACCCTTATCAAACTGGTTAATAGCCGTCTATCTTGATTGTAAGCACGGTGCTGGCCGTTTCTCGCCCTTGTTATTTTGCCGCAGCTGTGGTTTCAAGTGGCAGTATGGCTCCCCATAATTACAGGCAACGTTGTTGTAATAATTGTTCAATCTATAAGGGCTGAGAAAGGACTTACTGCGCTTCAGAAGCTTTCAAGCCCGAAAAGCAATGTTAAGCGAGACGGCAAAGTCGCAGTGACTTGTTCTGAGGATTTGGTTCCAGGCGATATTATTCTTCTTAAGCAAGGAGACATAATTCCTGCGGACGCCAGAGTGGTCTCCTCTGTGAACCTTAGAGTTAATGAAGCGATTTTGACTGGCGAATCAGCCGATGCCGAAAAATTCCAACATGCCCCTGTAGACCAGAAAGAAGGGTCTATTTTTCAAAAGCACGATGCTTTATTTCTGGGGACGTCAATCGTCACAGGAAACGCAACCGCTCTGGTTCTGGAGACAGGAAAATATACCCAGATAGGCAAGATGGCGGGCAAACTGAAAATCGACGCTCCAGAAATATCCCTCCGCAAGAGAATAAACATACTCGCAAAAAACCTCACCTACATAGTCATAGTCTACCTGGGTCTTTCGATAGCCTACAGCGTTGCCACTTTGTACCTGAGCGGCAATTCGCTAAGCATCGCCCTAATTGCTCAGGATATCGCAAACAGCCTCATCACTGCGTTAAACATTATGCCCGTAAGCATACCTCTGCTTGTCACAATCGTCATGCTGGCAGGCGCTCTTTACATGGTCAAGAGCAACGTAATTATTCGCAACCTAAACGCCATCGAAAGCGCAGGCCGAGTATCTGTCCTCTGCACAGACAAAACCGGAACAATCACACAAAACAAGATGACGGTAAAATGGGTTTACACCCCGATCAAAGAAGGACAAGAAAGACTATACTACATAACAAGCCCAGACTCCGTGGATCACGGCAGAATCGCCAAAATAAACATCACTCAAGGCTTCAACAAAGCAGTTGAACACCCCCAAGAATACCAAATATCGACTCCCGTCAAAATTGAGGAAGAAAGCTCTCTAGAATACCTTCTTGCCGCGTCTTTGCTTAACAACGATAGACCCATCTTCGGAGACGACAATGGAGAAACTAAAGCCTGCCAAATTGACACCAGCCGCAAAGTCACAAGCGACGCCACAGACATAGCTATGCTTTGCCTTTTTGAAAGAGCAATCCTGGAACCAGAGGCTTACACAGAAAGATTCACTCTTCTTCAAAGTTGGCCGCTTGACCCCAAGTCGAAACTCATAACAAAAGTCTTCCAAGACAACAAAACCAAACGCTTCGTTTTCTTCGTGAAGGGCTCAACGGAGACACTCTTGACAAAATGTAGCCGAGTTCTAAGCAAAGAAAACGAAGCCGAAGTTTTCAGCCAAGAATACAAAAATCACGTGCACGAAAGGGTAGAACTCTTTTCTGGGTTGGGACAGAGAATCGTTTCCTTCGCTCTTCGAGAAGTAGACGATTTTGACCAGACAGATATACGTGAAAACTGCGAAAGCTGCTTAACTTTCATAGGACTCGTGGCAATCACCGACCCGCCCAGGGAAGGAGTTCGCGCCGCAGTGTCCGAACTGAGATGCGCAGGCATTAAGCCGGTCATGATAACGGGTGACAGTCTTGCTACAGCCAAAAGCATCGGCAAAGAAATTGGGCTGATAGAGGACAACCAGCTTGTGGTGGAAGGATCCCAGATCAAAAGTCTCTCAGACCAAGATTTCCTGAATACTGCTGTCTTTGCCAGAACTTCACCCGATGACAAACGAGCTATAGTTGCTCGGTACCAAGAACTGAAATGCGTCGTTGCCATGACGGGGGACGGAGTAAATGACGCTCAAGCCATCGTTGCAGCTGACGTAGGCATAGCTATGGGCGCCACTGGCACGGATGTGGCGAGGCAGTCAGCTGGCATCGTGCTTTCTGATGATTCATTCAATTCTATTGTGACAGGAATTCGGCAAGGCAGAGGGGTCTTTGAGAAGATCCAAAACATCGTGTTCTTCTACATAGCCATAAGCATTGCCGAGGCTTTGGTCTTTTTCGGTTCATCGTTTGTGAAAGAATTCTTCATCCTGCAAACCTGGCAACTAATCTACATAGCCATAACGCAGTTTGCTCCTTCAATCGCGCTGGTTACGGACAAACTTAGCGGGGATGTTATGAAGGAAAAGCCTAGAAGCCACGAAGGCTTAATCGGTGGAAAACGAAGAACGGCACTTATCGTGTTCGCTTTGTCTTTAGCCTTAATGCTCACTGTCGCGTACCTCTTAGCGTTATATGACATAATGCCAGTTTTTGGCGCAAATACGGCTGGTCACGTGTTAGGCTCAGATGCTTGAGTCTCCTAAGTGCTATTATCTGGGAGCAGGCAAAAGCTCGAACGATGCTGCTTTCAGTTGCCATCATTGCACAGAGCGTGCTTATCCTGTCTCTGAGACGACTGAACAAGCCTATTTACAAATCATTAAAGCAAGACTGGAACTGGAAAATAATGCCGTTTGTTCTATCAATCCCGTGTTTCACGCGATACTGATGTACGTTCCACAGATTCAGTATGCCTTGGCTGCAATTGGCATAAACTTTGAGATAATTCCATTGACTGCGATAGACTGGTTGATTGTGTTGGGGTTGGGATTAGCTCCGATTGCATTGCTGGAACTGACGAAAATCACGATTGTCAAAAGAGAGCAAGCCGAGATGAAACCTGTCTCAATCACGAATGAAAATCTAATTACCTTATCGAAATAGATTTTGCCGGATGTAGGAACTCAGGTGCCTTGATTGTAATGGTTTCAAAAGATTTTTACTAGCAAATTGCGGTTCGAATCCCTCCCTCCAAAACCACTTTTAAGGCCTCAAGTAAACGCAAGGTACGGCCGGATCGCTAAGCAAACTTGGGTATGAGCACGCACTTGTCTTAAGATCACTTAGAAACCAGTTGAACTTGTATCACTCGTTTTATGTGATTGCTATTGAGCAACAACAAACCGCTATTAGCATTCTCGCTTCTATTTCGTTGAATAGGGTAGTCATTTCTGCCGCCGGGTGAAACGATGTTTTCTGAAATAAAACCGAGTATCCTAATCGTGGATAGCGACAGGTCCGTGCTCCGCGCTTTTCGTCGGATCATTGAAAAGAAAGGGTACAAAGTTGACACAGCTGATACGGGTGAAAGAGCTACCCAAAAGTTGAAGGTTTGCGTTTATGATGCTGCATTGATTGATATTGAGCTTCCAGATATGAAATGCACGGATGTTCTTTTCCAAACAAGAAAGATAGCTCCAAAAATGGCGAAAATCATTTTCAATGGTTTACCAAAGCTAGAGAATAGTATCGAAGATTACAACTCCATCGAAGTTTTTCTTGAAAAACCTGTTCATCCGGGAAACATCATTAAAATTCTTGACCTTCAACTTCAAAAAAAGACTAAAGAGAAACTCAACCGAAAACGTCAATAAAAAAGGTCTTTTATTTCTGGGCATTCTTTAAGAGTTCGCGTTTTAGCAGATTATTAACTTCTGTGACGGTAGGATTTTTTTGTAAGAAATTCTTGCTAATTAGTATTACATCCTCTGTTGTACGC
Organism: Candidatus Bathyarchaeota archaeon; assembly: GCA_963735905.1. Taxonomy (GTDB): domain Archaea; phylum Thermoproteota; class Bathyarchaeia; order Bathyarchaeales; family Bathycorpusculaceae; genus JADGNF01. Next base: position 703,007 of record CAVTMS010000015.1, read on the forward strand.
GCGTCAAAACTATCACTGTCAGTTATCATAATGGGTTTTGGTACCATATTCTTGTAGGTTTCATTTTCGTCAATTATCTTCTTCTCAAGCTTCAGAAGAGAGGGTTCGTCATAGGTCGAGTCTTCAAAAAGTTCGAGTAAGTCGAGGTTATTGTGACCTTTGGCTTTGCTAAGCACCTCTGCTCCTTTTTCGGTCAAGAAGTAGACAACTCGCAATGGTTTGCTTTTGTTAGGTTCATCAGTTTTGGATAAAGTGGTTTCAGTTGCAACTAATCCTTCTTCGTATAGGTCAGCTAAATGCTTAGAGAGGGTGCTTCTAGCCATAAGTTTAGCTTGGGCAATATCTTCGAAAGGTAACTTTTTTCCAGCAGATACAGTAACTCAAGAATGCCGTGATCCTTATTGTTCATTCTTAATCACACTTTAGTTTGATTTCTAAGATATATTATTTTGAGTATAAACTCGGCAGCTTGGAAAATGATTTTGACTTATAGACTTTTGAAAAACCAACTGCAATTGAGCTTTTGCCAATTCTGACATTGAAAACATTCTTTGAGAAACTTTTGTAGCTTTACGGAATAATGTTTAATACTGTTGGCTAGAGATTGTGGAAGCAGTGGCTATGGACAGGCAAGAAGCGGTTGGGATGTTACGTGAGATTTTGGGCGAATGTGATGAGTCATTGTTGTTGAGTTGCGTTTCTCCTTCGCCAATTGCCTCAAACAAACAAGCGAGTTCCTCTTTCGAATTGCGAATCAACTGTGGGCTTAATGATTATTTGAGAAAGTGCATCAATGCCGTTCTTGAGAGGCACAAGTTGGCGATGAAAGAATTGGGTAACGCCGTAGTCATTTACCGCCTTTAACTGTGCGTGCAAATCATCAAATAATTCTTAAGGCGCCCTAAGTTCAAGTTGTTTCAAGCTGGAGTCACAAACCCTTTAAAAAGAGTACTGGAATGAGTTAGACGCATGCTTTCTGATTCGGACGTTGTTAAGATTGCTCAGATAGGTCTTCGAAAAGAGCTTACAGTGGCTGTTATTTATTTGAAGCTTTCCGAAAAGTTTCGGAAAGAAGATATTGCTAAGAAGTTGGTGCAGTTTTGCGAGGCGGAGAAGGGTCACGCGGCTTTTTGGCGCAGTTTCTTGAATGAGCGAAAAATAAGTCCAGATAATGTAAAAGTGAGTCAGTTCCAAGTTTCGTTTCTGGTTTTTGTTTATGGTTTGCTTGGTTTAGGTTTAACTTTGAAGCTTTTGGAGTCTGGGGAGCGTCGAGTAATTGAGGTTTTTCTGAAGGTGTCCAAGTCTGATTTTCTTTCTCCTTTGGAGAAGAAGAATGTGAAAGCTTTTTTGTTGGAGGAGCTTGATCATGAGCAGGAATTTGTTGAGTATTCCACTAGATACAAAATTTTCATAAACAAAATTGGTCTTATATTCTCGCAGACAAGCGATGGTTTAGTTATAGTGCTTTCAACCGCTATTGGTCTTTCAGGAGTTTATAGTCGTTCTGTTCTTATCGGTATAGCTGGTTTGATCGTTGGGTTTGCGGCAACGTTGAGTACGGTTGTGGGGGCCTACTTTTACTCAGAACCGAGAGGCGGCTCAAAGAAGATATTCTTAGGCGGATCAGGTTGACTTGTGATTGTGCGCCTGAAGCTTATCAGCAAAGAATTGAGAAGTATATGGAGAAGAAGAACTACGATCCAGAAGATCGCTAAAAACTTTTCCGTTTTTTCGTTCATGATTTGGCTGCTTTTTGGAAAGCCTCTACCAATAATTGCTTAAGATTTTCTAACCCAACTTCCTTAGTTTCCAAAACTTTGAGGTTTGTATGCAATTTTTCTATTTCAGCCATACACTTTTTCGCTTCCCCAAGAGTGTCTAAAAGTACGATGCCTTTGATTCCGCTAAACATTCCGTTGAATGTCTCTTCATCCAAACCTTCTTGGAGCATCTTTTCCTTGGCCTCAACGAAAAACTCAATCATCCCAGGATCCATAAACATGAGTTCGTGGTTTGGGTCCTCCTGGTTGATTTTTCCTTTTCCGCCAAGCAAGCAATCCACGCAGTTGTGTGCATCAATTTTGACTAAGCCATATTCCTCGGCGAGTTTCTTCATTTCGCCGTTAGGCCCAAGGCATAAGTCACCGTAGACCAGAATAGGTTTGGAATCAAAACGCGATAAGGTTTCAGCGAGAGCTTGGCGAAGACCCTCCTCTAACATTGAATAGTCAATGTGGAAGTATTTGTCTACGAAAACTACATCAATATCCAGATCTCCAGCACGGATAAGTTGCTCAATTTCTTTTTGCAAAACGCTACAGGAAACCAGACAAGGCCTTGTGTTTTTGCGCTCGTTCTTCACGCCATCAAGTCCGATTGGACAATGGTGAACCCTGCTAATCTTATTTTCGCAAACCATGGAACCAGGTACTGCTGATTTATGAGAAAAATCAAAACAAAACGATCTAACAAAAAGATAAGAAGGAAAAGAATTTGTTTCCCTACATTTTATATTCTTTGATTGGAGTGGCTGGCATTGTTATGCTTTCCAAGACGCCCTCAATTGAGCGGATTTTTTCTCCCACAAAGTGCACCGCGTCATCGTTATTGTTTGCTTCAAACCAGATAGCGAAGTCCCATTCGCCGAAAACATTGTAGGTGGCATTCAGTTTTACGCCTTCGGAGGGCATCTCAGACAGTTTCATTAGTCCATTGTAAAATGCTTCGGCTTTGGCTGGGTTCACCTTTACAAGAATTAAGTATTTTTGCTTACTGTTCATTGATTTTTCCATTGTTAAAACACCGTCAAACATTTTACTAGTTGCGCAAGCTTAAAGATTTGTGCTTGTGGCTTAACAATGACACTGAAAAAACTTCATGCCTTGTTATAGAACATGAGTGATTGTTTTGAAAACAAACTTGGCCTAATCATTTTTTAGATTAATAAGCAGGTTTTTTTTTCGTTTATGAAACTAATTGCATTTCTCATTAATTTCGTCGTATCATAGAATCCAATCTCCATCAGAAGGCCAAAAAAACGCTTAATTCAGATATAATGGAAAATAGAAAGGACGATAATTCTAAAGTAAAATGAGCGAACCGTAATGGACAATGACTTATTTATTCCCCGTCGATTGCACCAAGAAACTTCTTGATCGTGACCATAATTTCCTGCAACGCCTTGTCGGTTAACGGGGGATCGTAAGGAATTCTGAGAACTTCCCAACCCTGCATTTCTAGCAACTCATCAATTTCCTCGTCTCGCAACTGCGACTTATCACTAGAATGCGCTTGAATGCCATCAAGATAAACAACCTTTTTCTTGTTGACCCAACAGAAATCGGGAATGGTTGCCTTAAGGACAATGGGTTTCTGAGTCACCATGCCACACGTTAACCCTTCAATACTTAATGCTTTGAATAACTCAATCTCTGCATTGCTGACTGTTGGGTGCATATGATTCTTGTAACTCACTGTTAGTTTCTCCGTTTTACTGTAGAGCTGTTCTCTCCTTAAATAATCTTCAAAGATCCTGAAGCATTTTGGCCAAACAGATTTTGTTTTAACCTTTAGAATAAGTACGTTATAATCTATCATTCAAGCAACAATCCTTCTAAAAGTTTATATCTGGAAATAACGCCGCTTAAAAATTGGCGCATCGCTATGACAAACATTATCGAGAATTATTCTTGGAGCGCTGAGGAATACGCGAAGCACTCAACCAACCAGTATGAATGGGCAAAAGAGCTTATCCCAAAACTTGGACTAACCGGAACAGAATCTTTGCTTGATATCGGATGTGGCGATGGCAAAGTAACAGCATTATTATCAAGTTATCTTCCTCACGGGCACGTTGTGGGCATTGACAGTTCTGATGAAATGATTGCTCACGCACGCCAATCTTTTCCTCATTGTCACAATCCCAACTTGACTTTCCTGAGAATGGACGCAAGAGATCTAACCTTCCGAGAACAATTCGACGTGGCTTTTTCAAGTGCTACTCTGCATTGGATTATAGACCATCAAACGGTACTTGCAGGAGTAAATAACAGTCTAGACAAGAGAGGGCGATTGCTTTTCCAAATGGCTGGCAAAGGCAACGCTCAAGATGTATTAGACGTAGTGGAAGAACTAATAAGTGAAGAAGATTGCAAGCCCTATTTCAAGAACTTCTCCTTCCCCTACGGATTCTACGGACCAGAAGAATATACTGAATGGTTACGCGAAGCTGGATTCAAACCTGAACGAGTTGAACTATTCCCCAAGAGCATGAAATTCCAAGGCAAAGAAGGTCTTGAGGGATGGATAAGATCTACCTGGCTTCCATTCACTGAAAGAGTACCCGTGCAGCTTAGAGACTCATTCATCAGCGAAATCGCAGATAGGTATATTGCAGCATACCCACTTGACGAAACAGGCACAGTTCAACTAAAAATGACGCGACTGGAAGTGCAAGCAAGCAAAATCTAACTCATTATAGTTGAATGAAATGTCTAATGATTTCTTCGTTTCTGGCTTCAGGGTGAAATAGTACTCCGAAAATTTGCTTTTGCTTGTGCTTTAGTGCTTGAAGGCACTGCTTTGATTTAGCCAAAACATCAAATTCTTCTGAGGTCTCCACTGAATAATTATGAAGCGAATATGCTTTGAAAGTCGAGGAAAACAACGGGTTTTCCTTCAATGTGGTCATCTCTACCATTCCCACTTCTAAACATTGAGTTAGGCACAGCCCGAAAACTACGCCTATTGTTTGCATGCCCGCGCAAATTCCCATAATTGGCTTTTTTGAGTCTCTTATCCAAGTGAATTTTTCAGGTTGGTTTAATGTAACATTGTCTTTCAGCGGTGTACCTGACAAAATGATGTGGCTACAGGCATCAATTTCTTTGCTCGTAACTTCTAGGTAATGTTTTGCTTGGCATTCATCAAGGTTTTCAGCGATTGAGATAATGGGCAGTACAAATTCGTAATAACCCAGCGAATCCTTCTCACAATTCAAGTCTACAACTAAAATCACTTTGGAACCAACCGCGCTTGATTAATTCTAAATATTCCTGAATTGTCTTTTGCTTCAATAGTGTAATCGATAATTTCGATTTTTTGTTTAAAAAGTGGCGCGTCTAAAACTGTTGTTTCAATTTCGCCGCCTTCTCCTGAGGGGCTTATGCCAAACTCTTCTTGCAGTTTAAGTAATTTTTGAATTATGTTGGTGCTGATTTCCTTTCCGAGCCATTTTTCGTCAAGTGGGTAAGCGAAAATTCCTGAAATTAACGTTTGAAAATGTCTTTCAAGTGTTTCTTCTAGAAGCGTTTTTTGGTTCTTTTTCCAAAGAGGATTGAAACACCAGACATCTTGACGTTGGCAAATGCGTTGCACGCGTTCTGATTGGTAAACCGATTCAACTGCGCCTGTGACGACTCCATCAATCTGGAATTGTTCTTTCGCTTGGATAATTGCTTCTTCTAAGTCGTCAAGTTCCTGTTCTTTTTTGCCCTCCGTCAACCTGTTGATTAAAGGCAACTCCAAAGTCTCCGCCTGAAGAATTGTTAGGTTGATGTTAGGTGTGTGGAACATGTAGCTTTCTGGGTTTTTTGAACGCAGAGTGATTAGGCATGTGACTTCTTCCTTTTCAACGGCTTTATGAAGGGCAAGTGTTGAATCTTTGCCGCCTGAAAATAAAACTCCGAGTTTCATTGACCTTCTTGAACTTAAAGCGCTCTTATATGTAATCTGCCACTTAAGGGAGAAAATAAAGAGAAAGAGTGTCAGGTTTTTCAATCAATCATGTTTTTACGTCGCACACGTTTTCGATTCTTCTTAAGACCTCTAGGGTTTTGGCTTGAACTTTCCTATGAATAACATAAACCGAAATTGCGAAGCCACTTTTTCCTATCTGTCGTGAATAGTTAGCTCTTATGTTAATGTCGCTTTCTGCCAAGACTTTGTCGATGTTTGCGAAGACGCCAGGTACGTCTCGATGATGAATGAATAGTGTGTAGACTGGTTTCTCTTCAAGTTCTATGCTTTCGCCTGCGTTTACTGCGTTGGTGAAGTCGCCGCTCAAAAGGAATCCTGAAATTACTTTGGCCATCTCCAAAGCGGTTTCCCTTTGGGCTTCAACAGTGGATGCTCCTAGGTGGGCACTGAGGATTACGTTGTCTAGTTCAGCAAGTTTGTTCTTGAATTCGCTACCTTCGGATTTGGGCTCTTCTATGTAAACGTCTAAGGCAGCCCCTGCGATTTTCTTCTCTTTTAAGGCGTGGTACAATGCTTTTTCGTCAACATTCGCGCCTCTAGAAGTATTAATCAGGTATGCTGTTGGCTTCATGAGCGCGAGTTCTTTTTCTCCAACTATGACGGATTTTCCGCCTGTATGTATCGTAATATAATCAGCGGTAGAAAGAACGTCTTCTTTTGAGAGGTACTTAATTTTTGATTCCGAGCATGTGTATAAGTCGTAACCCACGACTTCCATGTCAAATCCTCGACGGGCGACTTCTGCTACTCTTTGCCCGATTTTTCCACAGCCTAGAACACCTAAAGTTTTGTAGGCGAGTTCGGTACCTTTGAGTTTCTCTTTGGACCAGATGCCTTTCATTAGAGACTGATGAGCTTGAGGAACTTTTCTTGATATATTGAGCATTAGTGCTAAGGTTAGTTCTGCGACTGCGTTTGTGTTTCCTGAAGGTGCAATTTTTACAACGACCCCAAACTCAGAAGCTGCTTCAACGTCAATATTGTCGTATCCCACGCCGGCGCGTCCTACAATCTTCAATTTTCCTTTAGCACCTGCTTCGATGACTTCACGAGTTACTTTTGTTGCACTTCGTACGACCAAAGCGTCAAACTCTGCTATTTCAGCGGCAAGCGCCTTGGGATCCCGTTTTGTGGTATCAATATCAATTCCTGCTTCTTGGAATATTTGCAATCCTTCTTTTTCTAAACCGTCGTTCAGTAAAACCTTCACTTTCGCTAGGCTCCATGTTTGTGGTATTTGCTTTCGGATTAAAGTAGATTATTGAGGTAAATTATAAATTGTTCTGCAAAAAAAGTCAGGGCTTTTTTGGAAACCACTTAGGCGGTTTTCGTAATTTTGTTTTGTTTGGGTTTGGTCACTCTTGTTCGTGCTATCTCAAAAGTTGAAACTTGATGACAATAGGGGCAACGAAGAGGTCTTCTATTTCCGTATCGTAGGGAAGTGAAGGTAGCTCCCGGAATCCAATGGTAATTGAATTGTTTTCCACATTTGGGACATTTGAGTCTCGAAGTATAATGGGGGCCGTATCTTGGGAGCAGAATAAAGAAAATTGTAAATGCTATGACGATTATGGGCACAGCAATTAGGAGCAAATCAACCATATTTGTTCGAATCCACAAAGAGAGGTTCGCCTAATAAATTCTAGTCGAGAAAATATAGGGTTTGCAGCAGACATCTAAAAAAGAGAAGAATTCCGCTGCTTTTTGCTTTAGAGTTTCTTAATGTAGCTAACTGCTTCAGCGACATTTTGGAAGCCGAACTTAGTTTGACTAAATTCTTTCCTTAGATTGACAATGTCTTCTTTGACTTCTGATGGTTTGCGCTTGGCTTTGATTACGTCGAGCATAAGGTCGCATAAGTGTTTGACGTCGCCTTCTCGGAATCCTCGTCGGGTTATATCTTGGAAGCCTACGCGCAGACCTGATGGATCTCCTTTGCTGCTTTGGTCGTCGTATGGCAGCAGGTTCTTGTTTAAGATAATGTTGGCGTCTTCGAGATCTTGGGCAATTTTATTGCCTCCTCCATAACTTCGAATGTCTACAGCGATTTGGTGTGATCTAGTGAAGCCTTTCTGCTCGCAGAGAACTTTAACTCCGTTTTCATAGAGATATTGGCCTGCAGTTTGAGCGTTCTTTACTATTTGCTTGGCTAATTCCGCGCCGAAGAGCTTCATTTCTAATGCTGCGATGCCTAATGCTGGTAGCCTGCCTAGGTGAGTGCTTGAGGCGCTTAGTGGAAAGATGGCGAACTGTATCTTCTTCACTGCTTTTTCCATTTGTGGCGTAGTTGGGCTGCCCATGATTACCCCGCCTTGGGGTCCTGGAAACGTTTTATGGGTGGAAGAAGTGATGAAGTCCGCGCCTTCTCGTAGTGGGTCTTGGAAAACACCGCCTGCTACCAAGCCAAGAACATGAGAAGCATCATAAGCGACATATGCCCCTACTTCATCGCATACTTCTTTGAGTTCCTTGATTGGGTGCGGAAAGAGGAATAGACTTCCGCCGAATGTGACTATTCCTGGTTTAGCCGCGCGTATTACGTCGGCTGAACGGTCAGGGTCTATGTTCATTTCGTCTATGTTATAAACGTGATTTATGTCTTCTATTCCCAATACTGCTCCTGCTAAGCCTGTATAGTCGTGGCTGATGTGTGCACCGCAGCTTAGTGGAGTAACAACCATTTTGCGGTTTTTGGTTGCCAAAGCTAGGCCTTTGAATGTTGCGAGGTTAGCGTGTGTACCTGAAACTAAACGGGTATCAGCCCAAGTGCATTTGAATAGGTTTTTCATTAAATCGGTGGCGTAGTCTTCTATTGGCGACATGAATTTTTGGCCTTGGTAGTATCTCTTTTTAACATGGCCTTGGGCGTCATTCTCCCCTTCAGCATATCTTCCTTCTAAGTCGGATGCGAAGGCTTGCATTTCTTTGACTGCTGGAGACTTGATGCCTTCGCTTGCTATCATGTTAATGCATTCTTGGTCTCGGTAGCGTTCATGGCTTCGAGTGTTTTCTGTTAATTTGATAAAGAGGTCGTAGAAATCATCCATTCTTGATCGTCCTCTGCAGTGATATCAACCGAGAGTATCTTTGTTGTATTTAGCCCTTACTGGGAACTGTAACTGGAGTTTTGACACAAAATATTGGGTATCACTCTCTCAAATTTGGTCTTAGCCACAAAATTGGCGGGCTTTATTTGAAAATAATTGATGCGAATGCGCTAAGCGCAGATACGGCTGGTTTTCTGGTTATGTTTGAAAATCACTTTGAACTCTTGGTGATGGGGCAGCAATATTGCAGATGCCACATTAGGTTTTTTTTGAGTCCAAAATGGACATAAGAATCGGCAGCCCATCATATGATTTGATTTGAATGAAGGATCTTTGGCGGAAGCCCTATCACGTTGTTCTAGAAGTTGAGAACCGAGAATGCGCGATCGTTAAGAGACTTGCACCGCTTGGTTTGCGTCATCTCAAAGTAGCGGATATCCGCAGCTCAAGTCCAAAATCCGTTAAGCATCTAGTTGAACTCGACTCTGAAGAGGTCAAGCAATTAAAGAATCCGCCAGCTGAGCTTAAAGTTCTGACAGAAAGAGGCAAAGCACAAACAAAATCTTCCATTTGGTTGGAGAGCGAAGGTTGCGGCGTTTGCCACACCATATTATCTAGTGATGCCTTTTTGGTTTCTGGAAAAAGTATTGCCGACTCCACTATAATGTATAATTTTATGGTCCCGAGCTTCGAAGCGTTCAAGAAAATTGTCTCTTCTCTCGAAGCAGCTGGTTTGAAGGTGAATGTCTTAAAGATGGGTATGTTTGAGGCGAAAGAGGGAGTTTTAACCGAGAAGCAAGAGCGGATTTTCTGGTTAGCTCTCAAAGGAGGATTCTTTGATTATCCTCGTAAGATTGACAGTGTTGAACTTTCTGAAAGGTTGGGAATAAGTCCTTCTACTCTTTCGGAGATTACGCGAAGAGGAATGAGGCGCTTGCTTGAGAATTATTTCAAAGGGGAAACTCAAGTTCAGACAAACTCGGAAACAAACCCAAAACAAAAGCATTAAATTTGGCATATTTTTAATTTAATTTGGGCAAAGTTAGTTTCAGCTTCGTTTTTTGAAAAGTCCCTTAAATGTTCGGGACAAATGCTATCTGCGCCCAAACAATTGAATATGTTAAGGTGTAAAACAGATGAGTCAAACTAAAACTGAAACCGAAATGTTCTGTTGGCAATGTGAACAGACTTCACAAGGAACCGGATGCTCAACTTATGGAGTATGCGGGAAGTCACCTGAGGTCGCAAAACTTCAGGATCTACTTGTTTATACTTTGAAGGGGCTATCCCAAGTTGTTTTGGAAGCGCGCAAAGTCGGTATTAAAGACGAAAAGACCGATCTTTTTATCGCCGAATCAATGTTTGCAACTCTTACAAATGTAAACTTTGATCCAGACAGCATAATACGCTACCTTAATTGGACAATAGAAGCCCGCGAATCACTCAAGAAGAAAGTAATAGCGGCAGGCGGCAAAACCGAATTTGGTCCAGCTGCAAATTTGGCTTTGGAAAAGTCCAAAGAAGGAATGGTAAAGCAAGCCAAGCAATTCGGCATTCAAGCTGATTCTGCAGCCAATCCAGACTTAAAAGGGATGCATTGGCTTCTAACCTACGGAATAAAAGGGGTATCAGCTTACGCTTATCATGCTTATCGACTTGGTAAGAAAGATGACAAAGTTTTCGAATTCATTGAACAAGGACTTGCATCCACTCTTGACAAATCGTTAGGAGTCAACGATTTTGTTGGATTATCCTTGAAGTGCGGTGAAATCAACATACGCGCCATGGAGCTGCTTAGATGCCGGCAATACTGAAACATATGGTCACCCCGTTCCCACAAAAGTTCCTCTAGGCTCAAAGAAAGGCAAAGCAATACTTGTTTCAGGGCACGATCTAAAGGATTTAGATGCACTTCTAAAACAAACTGAAGGTAAAGGCATCAATGTTTATACTCATGGAGAAATGTTGCCTGCACACGGTTATCCTGCTCTGAAGAAGTACCCCCACTTTTACGGGCACTACGGTACCGCATGGCAGAATCAAATTCGTGAGTTCGCAGCTTTCCCAGGTGCTATACTGATGACAACAAACTGCATACAAAAGCCAGCTGAACAATACAAAAGCAACATCTTCACTTCAGGGCCAGTCTCTTGGCCAGGTGTCAAACACATTCCAGGCGAAGACTTCTCCCTTGTAATCGAACAAGCGTTGGCGATGCCGGGCTTTGCCGAAGACAAAGAAGGCAAAACCGTAACAGTTGGCTTTGCAAGAAACGCAGTCTTAGGCGTTGCTGGTGCAGTAGTTGACGCGGTAAAAGCCAAAAAGATACGACACTTTTTCCTGGTAGGTGGATGTGACGGAGCGAAACCCGGACGCAGTTACTATACCGAATTCGTTGAAAAGGCACCTAAAGATACTGTGGTATTGACTTTGGCTTGCGGCAAGTTCCGATTCTTCGACAAAGATCTTGGCGACATCGGAGGAATCCCGAGATTACTGGACATTGGTCAATGCAATGATGCATATTCTGCAGTTGTGATTGCACAGGCTTTGGCGAAGGCATTCAATGTTGGCTTAAACGAACTTCCTTTGTCGATGATTTTGTCTTGGTACGAACAAAAAGCCGTTGCGATTCTGTTGTCTCTGCTCTACTTGGGAGTTAAGAACATCCGCTTGGGACCAAGTCTACCTGCGTTCATAACACCGAACGTACTGAAAGTACTGGTGGATAACTTCAACATCATGCCCATAAAAACGGTAGATGAAGACCTCAAGGCAATACTGGGTTAAGTACTCCTTTTCTTTTCTTTTTTATGTTTTCTGGTTCTTTCTTTTCCAAAAACGCTTTATCTTAGAAGCTCCGCCTGAACAAGGAAAGGAGATAACCTGTTGCGCCCGCCACTTTTTACCAACAAAGCCAAGGCGGTCTTCTTAACAATTTTGGCTGGCGCTTTGTGGGGTACATCATTTCCGATTATAAAAATCGGCTTAAAAACAATTGACCCTTTTACATTTCTGTTCTGGCGCTTTCTAGTCTCATGTGTCACTCTAATAGTTGTTATGCTGCTGCTCAAGAAATTTCAATTCAAGATAACTAACAAAAAGATCATTATTTTCTTGGGCCTCGCTAATGGTGCTGGTTACCTTCTTCAATACGCCGGCATGCCCTACACTACGGCTGCTAAAGCTGCGCTCTTCATAAATCTTAGCACCATCTGGGTTGCAATTCTAAGCCCCAAACTGTTAGGTGAAGATATTTCCTCAAAAAAGGTTGCAGGGGTCATTTTTGGCTTAGTGGGCATCGTGTTTGTCAGCACAAATCTGGACTTTTCAACTTTGACTCAAGGCCAACTGGCAGGCGACTTACTTCTTATTATTTCAGGCGTCACCTGGGCGCTGTTCATGATTTATAACAAAAAATTAGTGAATAACTCCACTTCTGCGACGTTTCAATCTATGACTTGGGTGCTGGTCATTACTTTTATGGCGATCGTGCCTTTTGGATTATTGTCTGGGCCAGGTTTCTTTGAGTTGTCAGGTTGGGCGTGGGCCAGTATCGTTTACACGGCAATCGTTTGTTGGGTTGTACCTTATTATCTGTGGCTTGAAGGACTCAAGCATCTTTCGGCGTCTACTTCCACTGTTTTGCTTTTGTCTGAGGTCGTAGTTGCTGTCATTGCTTCCATCCTTGTGCTGCAGGAGCCTGTGACTGTTTTTTCAAGCATTGGTGCTTTCTTAATAGTAATTGCAATAGTGTTGGTTTCCATGAAAGACAGCTATTTTGCCGGAAAGAAATAGGAATTTTAAGTCTCTTGGATGATGCTTAAACTTAAATACATAAACCATTGAGATATTTGGGCTAAGGAGAAATAAAACATGGCAAAAACCCTAACAGTAGCTCTAGTTGTAATAATGCTCGTTATAGGCTTCGGTGTAGGTTTAGTTTCAAGTCCATTCCTGCTGGCACAAAACTCATCCACCACAGACTCTATATGGGAAAATATTCAGAAAACAAAAGTTATCAAAGTTGGTACAGACGCGACATGGCCACCTTATGAGCAGCGAAATAATGTCACAAATGCAATTGAGGGTTTCGAAGTGGACATAGCAAATGCGTGTGCAGCAAAACTCGGCTTAACCATACAATGGAACGACGTGGGCTTCGACACAATCATCCTGTCAGTGCAAAACGGTCAGTATGACATGGGCGTTAGCGGCTTCTCAGTAACAGCCGAAAGACTTGATCAAGTTTCCTTCACTTTGCCTCACAGCACAACAGAAGGCCAAATTGTGATGCTTCAAAGCACCATGGCAGCCAAGAACATAACAACCCTAAGCTCGCTTGCAGACTTTAAGGCTAAAGGCATTACTGTTGGAGTGCAATCTGGAAACGTCCAACAGACACAACTTCAAGATGCAGGCGTAGAAATCAGAACATGGCAAGACTCGGCGTCGCCTTTCCTAGATATGATCAGCGGCAACCCCAGTGTACAAGCAGTCTACGCTGAAACACCTGTAACCACTAATTGGATCGCTCAATTCCAATCGCAAGGGCTTCCAGCTAGCGCTGTATATAGACACCCATTCTTCCCCGTTGCATTCGCAGTAGCTAAGAACTCTCATACTCTCTTGGACAAAATGGACGGTGCGCTATCAGAGCTAATCTTCGATGGAACAATAGACCAATTAAGAGCAAAATGGAATGCGTACTAAGCAAACGTGATCAGTATTGGACGTTTGGCAACAATTCATCATCATAGTGGGAGGAGTGCCACTCACTCTTTCCATTTCCATTATTTCTTTCTTAATCGGTATTGCTATCGGATTACCCCTTGCATTTATTAGAGTTTACGAAAAAGAAATTAGCTTTGTAGTTGATGCCTACGAGAAGATATTTCGCGGCATCCCGGAAATTGTTTTGCTGCTACTCTTCTTTTTTGGCTTAGGACCGATTTTCACATTTCCGTTTGGCATACCATTTTTTGTAGTATGTTTTGTACTTGGACTGAGAAGCGGGGCAAATCAATCGCAAATTTACCGAGGCGCGATTCGCGGCGTTGGAGATGAGCAGATGATTGCTGGCATGTCAATTGGCCTTTCTAAGTGGAGAGCCATTTGGCACATAATGGTTCCGCAGGTTTTCAATTTCTCTACAGCGGGACTGGGTAGTGAATACGCTTTACTCATTAAAGACTCAGCTTATGTCTACGTCATCGGTTTGGCCGAAGTGATGACTAATGCTGTACGGTTAGCCATAAATCCACCTTACGACCGCGTCACACCATTTGTATTATCTGCTGCTCTTTATGTTGCGATGACATTTCCCATAGCCTTCTGGCTGGACAGATCGGGAAACAGGAGAAAAAAGAAACTAGGGTTGTAGAAAAATGACTGACCTCGTAATGGAAGCTAAGCACGTATACAAAACTTACCGAACCAAAAGCAAGAAAAAAGATGACGACTGTGCCGAAACCCCCAAGCTGGTGGCGGAAGCAGTTAAGGATGTCTCTATGCAAATTAGGAAAGGGGACATCAAACTGATTTTTGGACCAAGCGGGTCAGGAAAAAGCACATTTCTACGCTGCATGGCGATGCTTGACATTCCGGATAAAGGTGAAATCTTTCTTGGCGATGAATGCTTAACCAAACCTGGTGTTGATCTGAACAAAGCTCGTGCGCGAATCGGATTTGTCTTTCAGCATATTTACCTATTCCGTCATTTAACGGCTTTAGGTAATGTTGAGTTGGCGTTACGGCAAGTGCTGAAGTTACCCAAAGAAGAAGCACGCAAACGGGCATTGGCCGCGTTAACTGAAGTGAAAGTTACTGACTGCATTAACAAGTATCCTTCTCAAATGTCGGGAGGACAAGCCCAACGTGTAGGCATAGCCAGAGCAATAGCTAGAAACCCTGACATCATTCTCCTTGACGAACCTACCTCGGCACTAGACCCAGAAGCTCACCGGGGAAGTAATTGACACTCTCCGCGATTTAGCAAAGGAAGGAACTACAATGCTTATCGTAAGCCATGAAATGCCCTTTGCACGCGAGGTCGCAGAAGAAATGATATTCTACGATGAGGGCGCAGTCATTGAAACGGGGCCCCCTTCATTGTTCTTCAATGCACCAAATACTGATCGCGCCAAAAAATTTATGACAAGAATCATAAACCGAACCACAAGGGAATAATTGATGCTTGAGTGGCTCCTTAATCCTGTCTATCAGACGATGATCGTTCAAGGGTTGCTCCTGACAGTGGAAATTACACTGTTCGGGGTTCTCTTGGGCTTGGGATTGGGGACGCTGCTGGCTGTCGGTGACATATACGGTAAAAAACCTGTCAAAGCGGCCATTGCTGTGTACGTTGAAATCTTCAGGGGCAGTCCGTTGTTTGTCCAAATCTTTTTGGCAGTATATACTATACCGACAATGTTCAACCTTCAAATTGATCATGCCTTTTTGGCCTTTCTTGTTTTTGGGTTAAACAGTGCAGGATACCAGAAAGGATACATAAAAGGTTCAATGGAAGCAATTCTGGGTGACCAAATGCAGGCAGGTCTATCGGTTGGTATGTCGAAAATTCAGACCCTTCGTCGAGTGATTTTGCCGCAGGCATATCGAATAGTTATCCCTTCTTGGACTAACGAGTTCTGTTCTCTAACAAAAAGCACAGCTGTCTTATCATATATAGGCCTCATGGACTTAGTCGGCGCAGGTCGTTCAATCATATTTCAAACCATGGAGATTCTACCCGTTTGGATTATTATAGCGCTAATCTACCTTGCATGGATTACTGGGTTCTCTAAAATGATGGATATACTCTACGAGAGAAAGAAGATACCTGGCGTAGAACTCATTATGCAGTAAACACTAGACATTTATTTTCTTCAGAAGCCACGCCATATTTTTGCCGAGGTCATCCATTGTTTTCATGCCTTCTTCGTCTTTTTCGACTTCTCCTTTCTTGTTGCCAATTCCGATGTTCCAGTATGAGCTACCTGGAATTATCATCTGATTTATCAGGAAAAAATTGTTTATAGCATCGAAAGTTGGAATACCTCCGGCTCTTCTAACTGCAACAACTGCTGCTCCAACTTTATGCTTCAACATATCAGCGTTTGCTCTCGCCACGAAACCTACTCGATCTATTAGTGCTTTCATTTCTGGCGACATCATTGCGAAATAAGTTGGGGATCCCAAAAGTATCCCGTTTGCATCAACCATTTTTTGAATATAGAGGTTGATCTTGTCGCTTTCAACTGAGCATCTTTGGTTTTTTGTTTCAAAGCAGGTGCGACAAGCAGTGCAACCACGAATCTGTTCTTCTGCAAGCTGAACTAGTTCGGTCTCAAAACCCTCTTTCTCCAATACTTCTAAAGTACGTCTCAGAAGGGATGCCGTATTGCCATCTTTTCTCGCGCTACCGTTGAACGCAACAATCTTCATTATAAATCAAGACTCCAATAATGATTGTAATTCGAAATACAAGTAATAAGAGTAATGCAAAAACCAAAAGAATAGCTGAATAGCATGAATATTTATTATCTTAAACAAACAAAAGAGAGTAACAAAGCGATCTCTCAACTACGAGGCATAAAACTTTGGCAAGCGGATTAGCACAGCTCCCCCAGACGAGTTTACCTAAGCTCAAACCTGAAAAGATAATTGGTTTGATAAGTGATACACATGTGCCCAATCGTGCAAGGGCTATTCCGAAAAGTGTTTTCAAAGCCTTTGAGAACGTAGATTTCATAATTCACGCTGGCGACCTCGTTGAGCTGACTGTTGTTGACGAATTGGAACAGCTTGCGCCCGTTCTTGCTGTTCACGGAAATATGGATGGTCCGGAAGTTAAGGGGGCAATTCCTGAGTTAAATTCGCTGAAGCTTATGGATTGGAAAATTGGGGTTACTCATGACCCCGGTACAGCATTCGGAATGGACAAGATGCGGGAACTTTTGCAACAAAACTTTTTCAACGTTCTAGTTTTTGGGCATACTCACACTTCTAGCATTAGATGGGAAGGAAAAACTCTTTATGTAAACCCTGGAAGTCCGACCAGTCCAGAACCTCCGTTTCTATGCAAACCCACAGTTGCTTTGCTCAAGGTCACAAAAGAAGCAATCATTCCAGAAATAGTTCAAGTCTAACTTCTTTTTAGCCAAAAAAGAAGGTTTTGAACAAGTTTAGGTACAATATGAATCCTAGTATTAGTGACGCCAACCAAATGTACAATGTTATACGCATCCAACGCTTTTTGGGTGCGCAAAATTCAAGTGATTTCCGAAAACGCCAGGTAGCAACAATCCAAGCCCCTAGTGCCGCTGCTACAGTCCCAGTTACAACATGAACAGGTACTAGAAAAGTGTTAATGACGATTGGCGGTTTTACAATTTGGGGAACTAATCCGATTAGGAATGAAGGCACCATTATGACAAATATGACTATAAGATGCAGAATCACGCCCGCCGTCATTAGAATGCCCTTTTCTCGGTATCTGCCCATTTTCTTCAATTGGAAGCTTGCGTAGAGAAGAACAAATACTCCAATTTGGGAAAGCAAAGTTAGAGTGGCTATCAGTAAAATGTAATCCATGGGGAACCAATATGTATCTAAGAAAATAAAAGCTTCACTTTAACCTACCCCTCTCCACTGCACTGGAAAGTCGTTTCTGGGCTTGTCTTAAATGCATCTTCAACCAAACACGAATCCAACAAACAATTGGAGGCCTAAAAATTGGAACAATGTCATAATCCCTGGAAAGATGAGTGCAATAGCGAAAATATCAAACTTTACATAATGTTCAAAGGCGAAAAATTGCCGATATGCAGACAATGTTGGACCAACTTGGCCGACAAGGAAGTTGAGTGGTGACCCTAATGGAAAGTTTCAGTTTAAACAGCGCCAAATCCTTCCTTGGAAAAAACGTAAACCTTCATCTAAAAGACGGCTCTGTAATCATAAATGTGCATTTGAAAAATATTCGAAAAGGTAATTTCGGAAAAACCAACTTAATAGAATACATGCCATACAAGATCCGCAAGCTAACTTGCATTCCCCTCAGAAACGTTGCCTGGGCAGAATTGCTAAATCTGAATTTAATGAGCATTGCCGACTAAACTATGCTGCTTCAAAATAAATGCTGAAATAACCGAATACAAACACTACTTTCATGCGCTGTACTCGTTGCGGAGACTGTTGTCAAGAAACCGATATGCTGCTCTCCACAACGGATATTACCCGCTTAGAAAAGAAGGGCTATAGCCTAGAGTCTTTTGTCCGCTTTGACAAAGATGGATATGCCCTAATTCGCAATAAGCAAGGACATTGTGTTTTCTACAATATTATGAAGCGCGAGTGCGTAGTTTATTCTTCGCGCCCCTTGGGCTGTCGTATTTATCCAATTATTCACGATGAAGAAAAAGGAATAGTTCTCGACAACATTTGCCAAGCCCAAGCAACAATTTCTGAATCAGAAGAAGTCTCGAAAGGGAAAAAGAGTTCTTAAACTTCTAGCAAAAATAGATGAAGAAGCCAAAAATCGACGCGAGAATAGTGACCGATAGTTTCTCAAGATTCCAACTTTGTTTTTTTAATTGTTGATTTTTTGCATCGTTGGCAAATTATTTTAGCTGCTTTTTCCTTCTCAACCAACGCCATCGGCAATATGTGGGTTCCAATAAGTTGCCCACATTGGTCGCAGATAAATCGAATCTCGGCGACTCGAGAATTAGATTGAGTAATTTCGGTTGGCAATTCTTATCGTCCTTAGTGATATTTGAATCTCGGAGAGGCGAGGCCGTTCTTGAAACAGATCTTTTCCAACTTTAAGGGACTTGGATAATTTCCAGTTTTTTCTTCAATTCTCCCTTAAAAGTTGGGATCTATTTAGTTTTCTGCTTTTTTGGTTTTTTCTTTTTCAATTAAGTGTTTTATGTATTCAGGCATTGTTCGATCAGTTTCTTCGGCTTTTTGCTGTATGTGATGATAGACTTCATCAGTGACACAAATTGTTCTGTAACCTTTGCGTGGCAAGCTATAGCCTCCTCTTCATTTCCGTACTTTACCGTACTCCAAAATATAAACGTTTATTGCTTCATTTGATGTAACAAATCAAATTAGTAAATTGTTTATCTGTTGTGACAAAGTCTCCTTTTGTTTAGGGCAACATTAAACCTTAAATAATGAAAGTTCCGTACATACGGCTGGGTAATAGAGGGGAATTTCACGCCAAAGAAAGGTTACAAAAGTATTACGGTAAAAACAGAAATTTATGATTATTTCTTTAGCGAGTGGCTCAAAGTCAAAGAAGACTATACTATAAACAAGGGAATTCGAAGCTTCTCAGCCTACGTCACATATCGACTAGCCCAACTCATGACTGAAGATAAGAAATACGGTCAAAAATCCTAAAAGCAAAAATGGGCTTTTCTTTCCAAAGCTATTTCCAAAATATCCTGTTAAAGTGATGGGTATAGTTGCATTTTGAAGAATATGGTACTTGTTAATTGCCAACTTTTAAATAATTGCTACTCGACCCTTTCAAGGGTGAACTAATATGCCTTGCACAGTGATAGTTGGAGCATTTTGGGGCGACGAAGGAAAAGGAAAAATAATTAGTTACCTTGCTTTGAAAGATGACTTGGATTTTTGTGTAAGAACAGGCTCAGTTAATGCAGCTCATACGGTTTGGCAAGATGGAAAAAAATATGCTTTACACATGGTTCCTGCTGCTTTCATTAATCCAAAAACTCGTTTGCTCATAGCTGCAGGAGCAAATGTTCATGTCGCAAAGTTCTTCGAAGAAGTAGAATTAACCAAAGTTCACAAACGCATTGGAATAGATCAAAACGCCTCAATAATCGAGGATAAACATAGCGCCCAGGACAAAGCAAGCGCTGTAAACAAGGGGATAGGGACTACCGGTTGGGGCGTTGGACCTGCCCTTGAGGAACGCGTCAGGCGCACTGCAAAACTCGCCAAAGACATTCCAGAGCTCAAACCTTACTTGGCTGACGAAATTATGGAAGTAAATGATGGCTTGGACGCAGGCAAAAAAGTTCTTCTTGAAGGAACTCAAGGTTTCATGCTGTCGCTTTTCTTAGGCGGGGGTTACCCATACGTAACTGGAAGAGACACAGGAGCCTCTGCTATAGCTTCCGAAGCTGGCGTCGGTCCAACGAGAGTTGACGATGTACTTATTGTATACAAGAGCTTTATGACTCGCGTTGGCGCTGGTCCAATGCCTGGCGAGATGACCAAAGAAGAAGCCCAAAAACGGGGTTGGTTTGAGGTCGCGGCAGGAACAGGACGAGATAGGAGAAGTGCACCGTTCGATTTTGACTTGGCAAAGAAGACCGCGAAAATTAATGGCGCAACCCAAGCAGCATTAACAAAACTCGACTGCATATTTCCAGAATGCCAAAACAAGAAAAACTTCAGTGATCTATCTAAAGAAGCAAAGGCATTTGTGAAGGAAGTTGAGATCCGCACAGGAGTACCGGTCACAATTATTGGCACGGGCCCTGACGCTTTAGATATAATTGATCGCAGAAAGTAGTTTGTTTTTTCCGGAAACTTTCTGGAAGAAACTGGGAATACTTTTATCTACCATTAATGGGGATTGAATTCAGAGGTTACACTCTATGATTCGTTTGAATAACGATTCTCGGAAAGCTTCTTCAAGTCTAATTGTCTTATTGTTTGCACTGGGTTTGCTCATCGGTGGATTGGGCAGCTTTTACATCAATACGCGCCAAATAACAAGCTTAAACTCACAGGTTACAGATTTGCGCAGCCAAGTTGCGCTGCTAAACGGATCAGGAAATCAAACTGTAACAAATCAAACAATCACCATTTATCAAAATGGCACTTCCTTAGTTGACATTTATGCAAGTGTGAGCAATTCTGTTGTATTAATTCAAGGGACCACTAACAATAGCGATGTGCAAGGTTCTGGTTTTGTTTACAATTATTCAGGTCGAATGGTTGTACTCACAAACTTTCATGTTGTTCAAGATACTACCGGTTTAAGTGTAACTTTTTCAGATGGAAACGGTTATGCAGCCACGGTTCTAGGAACAGATCCATATGCTGACTTGGCTGTTGTTTCAGTTGATGCTCCTCAAGAGATGCTGCATCCTCTTACAATTGTCAGTTCTTCTGGATTACGTGTTGGCGAGCAAGTTATTGCGATAGGAAACCCGTACGGATTGGTAGGTTCGCTTACAACTGGCGTTGTTAGTGCTCTTGGGCGTTCAGAGCAGGCGGATTTTACCTCAAATTTCTCCCTCGCTAACTTGATTCAAACTAGCACCCCTATTAATCCGGGAAATTCTGGGGGTCCATTACTAAATGCCGCTGGCGATGTGGTGGGAATAACTAACTCCGTTGTCTCAGATTCTCAAGGGTTAGGTTTTGCAGTTCCGTCCAACACAATATTGAGAGAAATATCCTCTTTGGTAGCAACCGGTAGCTATCGTAGCCACTCTTATTTGGGAATTCACGTGTCAGATATGAGCTATGACCTTGCGCAGCAACAGCATGTTAACGTCACTTATGGTGTATTGATTCCATCCGGACAAACGGGTCAAACGGTTATTGATCCTAATGGTCCTTCTAATGGAAAAATCAGGGAGGGCGACATTCTGATTGCTATGAATGGTACTAAAGTGAGAAATAATGATGATATGGCACGTTATCTGGAAGAAAATACTTTGCCTGGGGATTTACTTCAAATAACTGTTGTCAGAAATAATTCCAACACAACTGTAAGTGTTACCTTGGGGACTAGGCCACAGCCTAATCTATAATCCCAATTTTCTCATTTTCCACATTCTTTTTCCGAGCAAATTGCGTTTTGTTGTAGCTAAGAGACTACAGCATGAGTTTATTATCTTTAGTATGCACTCTTACGATATGGAGTGGCTTGTATTTTTTTAGAGGAGGAAAAAAACATGAACAAAAATTTAATGCGTGGTGCTTTTTTAGAAACTGTTCTTTTGAACTTGATTAATGAGTCAGCAGAAACTGGTTTGCATGGGTATGCAATTTTTTCAGAAGTAAAAAAGCAGTTTGGAGTCAACCTTGGTCCTTCAACTTTGTACCCGGAGCTGAAACTTTTGGAGAAGCAACACTTGATAGCTCCCTCGTGGGAAATTGCTTATGGTCGGGCTAGGAAGAAGTATAAAATTACTCGACAAGGACAAAGCATTCTCAATAAGTACTTCATAGATCTGAGAATAATGGTGCCAAAGATAATCGGCTGAAGTTTTGTTGCCTGATTGAATGAGCGTGATAATCGCATCTGCAACGTAATTGCTACAGTATATTTTGAATAATCTGTTGCTTGCCTTTTTATTGTAGGCATCTTTTCAATCTTTTGCAATAATTCTTAATGTTTATATGAAAAAGAATTCTGTAAGCCAGAATCATTTCTGTTAAGAATCAGCGCAAATAGCAAATGTTAAAAATTAAGCGTTTCTAACAATACTGCGAAAGGGGAACATCACATGCAGTCGCTAAATGAATTGAGGGAAAAAATACAAACCCTAGAAACAGAAAGGTCCCAACTTAAAACCGAAATTGAAAACCTGCGAAAAGCTGCTGAAATACGTGTAGCTGCGTTAGAAGAAGACATTGAAGAAATGCGGGACGAAGTAAAAACATTGCGCGAACTTTTGGTCCAAAATGAACCAACACCAATTGCACGCCCTGTCCCTCAGTCAGAATATGTAAATAAGCCCATACAAGCTGCTTCTATCAGCACGCCCGTTCTTACCCCTGTTGCTTCAGTTGCTCAACCGAATTTAGAAACCCTACAAGTAGAGTCATCGCCTGAAGAGCCAGAATCTAATGGTAGCCAAGTAGTTTACGAGACCCTTCTAAAGACGCTAAATGGAGATGAACGAAAAGTCGTTGAGGTTCTATTGGCCCATGGTGGAAAATATTCTCAAAAATACATCCGGACAGAAGCAGAGCTTAGTTGGCTTCAAACAAACAGAGTTGTTTCGAGGCTAGCTGAACGTGGAATCATAACCTTGGAAAAAGACGGCGGTCTAGGCAACGTCGTATTGACCAACCAAATTAAGTAATATCCCATTTTCTATAAGTCCCTCAATAAATTAGCAGCCTCAACGAAAAAGTAGTTGAGATCTTCTTTTTTTGTGTCGAGAAGAAGAATGTTGACGAACTTTATTAGTTACTGAATAATATTGATTTCCCGAGCATTCTTCTTCAGTAATCTAACTTTTTCTTAATTGATGGTGGGGCTGCCCGGATTTGAACCGGGGTCTATAGAGCCCAAGTCTACAAGCCTGGACCAAACTAGCCGACAGCCCCAATGGAGTTAGCAGAAACATAATTTCGGTTGAGTCATAAAAACCTTAGCTAAGCTTTGAAATGCAAGACTTAAAAAAGCTAGTGAATTTCTCTTTCTTGAGTTGGCGTTTATTTTGTTGTACACTTTATTTGCGTCTTCTTGCGTCACATTGCAAGACTTTGGGGCAGATTAAGCATTCATCTGGTAAGGGACCGCTGTTTATGCCCAAGAGCCCGGTGAAGTGTGCACATTTGGCTGGAGAGTCAAAAACAGTTGGCGGGTAATCTACAGCTTTGACTCCGACAACCTTCATCTTTTCGGTGATGATGTCAATTTTGGACATGCAGAAGGGGCACGCGTAATATGATTGTCTAGGCATGCTGCTATGATCGGTTAGGACCGTGGGCTTATCGAACGCTTTTTCACAGCCTTTATATGGGCACTTCATTTTGTCATTTTGCGAATGGCCATGCCCGCCGAATAACGGCACTTTTCGTCAACCCTCCTTCTTAATACTGATAACATCTGCAATCGCAACACTTAATAAACGTTATCGTAGAAGAGCACAACAAAAATACATCCAAAAACCGCTAGAAAAGCCTCGAGCGGGCTTCGATCCCGCGGCCTGCTGCTTACGAGGCAGCCGCTCTACTAGGCTGAGCCATCGAGGCACATATTCAAACCAGCAATGTGTGATGGGGAAAGTGGTTTTTAAATGTTAACGCGAGTCTTCAGGTTAATAATCAATTTTAAATTGCTAAAGAACATAACTAATTCTGTTGAACAGTGAGTTTTGGAGGGTAAACTCGATTGAGCAAGAAAAAAGAGCCAAAACGCGCAAGTATGGCCGATAACTTGGGCGAGCACAAGATAATTGAGCTCATGCGTAGATTTTTCGAGCCAATGCCTGGCACCGTTGTCCCATTTGGAGATGATGTTTCTGCGGTTCCCATAATATCAAGCGACGAAGATGTTGCTGTTTTAAAAGCCGACATGCTCGTTGGAAAAACTGATGTTCCAAGAGCAATGAGTTTGTGGCAAGCAGCTAGAAAAGCAGTTGTCATGAATGTAAGCGATTTCGCTGCAAAAGGTGTTGAACCAAAGGCAGTTTTAGTTTCCCTGGGGTTGCCCCGAAATTTGATGAGAAAAGACATTGAAGAAATAGCTAAGGGTTTGAATGCTGGAGCTCGGGCGTTTGGCGCCTATATAGTAGGGGGCGATACTGGAGAAGCTTCGGATCTGATTATTTCTGTAAATCTTTTTGGAACGACCCCAAAAAACGGCTTGGTTCTAAGAAGTGGTGCTAAAGTTGGCGATATCGTTGCAGTTACTGGGTTCTTCGGCAAGTCAGCAGCTGGTTTAAAACTGCTACTAGATGGTTGTGAAGCTTCACATGCGTTAAGAGATGTGTTGGTAGGTGCAGTTTGCATGCCTAAAGCGCGTTTGAAAGAGGGGCTTGCATTGCGTCGTTCCAGAAGCGGTTACTTCTTCTATTGATTCAAGTGATGGTTTGGCTTGGAGTTTGCATGAATTGTCCTCGAGAAGCGGTGTAGGCGTTTCTGTTACTGCTTTGCCTGTGGCTGATGAGGTGAGGCGATTTGCTGAATTCAATGGTTTTGACCCTAGCGATTTTGCTCTTTATGGTGGCGAGGAATATGAGTTGGTGGTGACGATAAACCCAAAGGGTTGGGTTGAGGCTGAGTCGGCGGTTGAAGCAGTTGGTGGGCAGCTATTGCCTATTGGAAAAGTTACCCGGGACAAACAAGTTATTTTGGATGTTGATGGTGTGAAGCGAGAAATCATGGCAAAAGGTTATGAGCATTTCAAGAACAGCTGTTAAACTGGTGTTTCTTTTTTTCTTTCTTGTTGATCAAGTAAATAGTTCAGAACGGTGATGCATGAAGCTGCCAGGTAGGGTTGTTTTCCTAAGCTGATTTTTTCTCCAAACCGAAGTGCGAAGGATTCCGCTTTCTTAGGTAAGCCCACATGGTCCCCAAGTACGAATAGAGGATTTTCTCCTAGCTCCATTTGCTCAACATTTTTTCCGCCTTCTTCAAGAACGTAAATGTTTGATGCTTCTGCTTTTTTCTTAAGCAGTGCTTCAAAACTAGTTCTTGAGGTAGTTACTCCTGGATGAGGCTTTCCGCCTAGGCTCTTTTTCAATATTCCTTTCCACGTGTCGATGTCTGTTCGAACATCGTAGAGTTCTGCACCGTCAATTCTAAGGTTCACAGGTGGGTTTGGAGGACCGTTGAGTATTGCGTTGAATTTTACGTCTCTGCGCAGTCCATGAGACAGAAATAAGCTTGTTACTATGCATTCGAAGACGATGTCTAATCTTCCTGCATCGTGCAAGTTGCTCCAATCCATGTCCGTCTTGCCTAAACGTGAATAGAGTAGAAATTCGCGCATCGATTTCACATAATTAAGCTCGTGAAGAGTTGAGATAAGTCTTTATGTCAAATGTGCCTTAATTCGAAACAAAGTGGGAATCTATGCTTTGAATAAAGCTAAATTCGGTGTTTTTCTTCCATTCTACGTCTTTAAAAAACTAAACAATCCTGATTCTTTCTTTGATTCTCTTAAAAGCATTGTTTTGGAGTGTGAAAGTCTTGGTTACGATTCTGTGTGGCTAGACGACCACCTAATGCATGGAAACACGCCGATACTTGAGTGCTGGACCACCCTTAGCGCCCTTGCATCAGTAACTCACAAAATTCGATTGGGTACGATGGTAACTTCAAATGCGTTTAGAAACCCCGCTTTGCTAGCAAAAATGTCGGCAACAGTTGATGTCATTTCAAAGGGTAGATTGGAGCTAGGTATTGGTTCGGGGGCACAAAAAGAAGAACACATTGCTTATGGTTACGAGTTCCCAAATCCGTCAACAAGAGTAAATCGTGTGCAAGAGACTATCGAAATTGTTAAGAAAATGTGGACGCAAGAAAGAACTACCTATTATGGAAAAACCTTCAGTGTTGTCAATGCTGTTTGTGAGCCTAGGCCTTTGCAAAAGCCTCATCCGCCCATAATAGTTGGGGGCAGCGGAGAAAAGTATACACTCATGGTTACTGCAAAATATGCAAATCGCCTTGACTTCGGCTATCTCCCAGATATTGAACAGTTCAAACATAAACTAGACGTCTTGGAATATTATTGCGGATTATTTGGTAGAGACTTCTTAGAAATTGAGAAATCGTGTTGGCCTGCAGGACAAATAATTCTCTCCTCAAACCGAAAAGAACTTGATGAAAAGATTCAAGGCATCAAACCCCCTGATATGAGTCTGGATGACTTTACGAAATTTAGCCTTGCATGTTTTCCAGAAGAGTGCATCGAAAAACTGCAACCTTACATTGATTTAGGAGTTGTGGAATTCATGCTCTTCTTTGGGGACTTACCGGATACAGGCAGTCTTCGTTTGTTTGCAGATACGATTTTGGGAAAATTGTAGACTCTGTGTCTTTATTTCTGAATTATTGTGCCGTTCCAATAGATTAGTGTCTGGTAAGGAAGATTTGCTGGTATAGAGTCGGTTCTGTTTTCGTAAACAATGTCAATTTTGGTCCCGTAAGTTTCTATTAATGAGGTTGCATCATTCCAGACTTTACTGGATAAGTCGTTGGCAGGCCACAAGCCCCAGATTGTGTCTTTTGGTCCTCGGAATCCGTAGCCGTAGTCAGTTGGCAACACGTAAGCCACCTTAACTTTGGTAACATCGAGTCGGTCGTGGGTCATCGCATAATTCCAGAAATTTTTCATCGCTAGAAGATGATCAGAGTCTAGAATGCCTGTTGGGGTTAGAGGAACAGAGAAGTTTCCTGGTGAATCGAAAACTACTATGTATTTTGCGTCGTTTTGCCATGCTATCATCATGTCGTTGTAGAGTTCTGATGCATTTTCTAAGGCCATTCCAGTTGTGATTCCTGGAGAACTAAACGTGATAATTGCCCCCCAGTCTTTGCCTTGCGTTGTGGCAGCTCCTCTTACTTGTGCCACGGCTAACTGTCGACTTTCGTTTCCGACGAATTCAGCGAAAACTACGTCGTATCCGCTCAAATAATCATACCAGTAGAGTGCGTAGTCGGAGGTGAAAGTTTTCAAGTCTGGGACGTCGTAATATACTCCTCCCTTGTAAATCGAAAGGTAAGGCGCCACGCCCAGTAAGAAATGATCTGCTGCGTCGCTGTAGTTGCTGGCAACTGGAACAGGTTTTTCAAAGTTATCCAATTGTTTTCCTCCCACCTCATCAAAAACGTAAGCCCCCAGTAGCTTAGAACCCCATCGTTTGATTCCCATCTGGAAGAAAGAAGGGTCTGGTCCTTGAGGTGGCAAGTAGCCTGTTTTGGCGAATCCGACGTACACCATAAAGTAGAAACCGTTATTGTATAGGTAGTCGCAGACGATCGTTAGCTTTGTGGTGTTTCTTGTTAAGTCAAGGGAGCCCAAAATAATCAGGTTCGCATATCCTTTAACAGCTTGGGTTACGTTGTACACAATGTTTTCGTCGCCATAAGCCACGTCGACGCCGATGAAAACCTTTGGTTCGCTTTGCGCTTTGTTTTGAAACAAATCAGCGCTGACAAGAGAAAAAAGAAGAACCAACACCAGGACTACAATTGTCACTATTAGTAGCGTCCTTCTTTTCAATTCAAAACCTCTAGCTCCGTTTTCCTGCATCGTTTTAAGGAATTGAACCTCCAGAAAGGAGATTCAAAACTGTATTTGTTAACTTATCTTTGTTTGGGCTTAAAAGATTAACGTTCAAAAAACGGTGACGATTTTTGGGTCTACGCTTTTAAGCTTGAAAAAGAAACCCTTAGTGTGCAATCGAATATGTTTTCCGCGGATAAACCGCTGTCAAAGATCTTTTACGCAGTGGGAATTATAGTTATTTTTGTTGCAGTTTACTCGCAGTATTTTGTCCGTTTAGGCTCTGTGACGGGCTATCTGGTAGTCTATGGGATACCCATAGCCGTAGTTAGCTTGCTTTTTGGTAAGGAAATTCTTCACAGAGCAGCGAAAAACAATAAAAATGCTTTCAAATGGGGTCTGAGCCTTTTTGGAGCTCTAACTTTGGTTGCTTTTGTTTTAATAATTGTGGTTTTGGCGATAATCTTGCAGGTTGATCCTAAAGCTGTGGATTTGCTAAATAAACCCAATCCAGTGCTTAGTGTGCCTCCAAATACCGCTTGGGTTCTTATCGTAATTTCCTTTCTTGTTGTCGGACCTGCAGAGGAGTTTCTTTTCCGTGGATTCATGTATGGAGGGCTCCTAAATATTACGAAAGGTAAGCATTGGCTTCCTTTGGCAATTATTTCCAGTCTCATGTTTGCAAGTGTTCACGCTTATTATGCAGTCACCTATGGAGTAGCTAGCTCTTTGGCGTTCATCCAATTGGTAGCTTTTGGGGTGGCTATGTGCGTCACTTATTATTGGACTGGAGGTAACATTTTGGTTCCAGCATTCATACATGGTTTGTTCGATGCAACTGGCTTTCTTGGCGTTGCGACAACCACTACAATTGGCGCAATAGGTCGCATTAGTCTCATGGCAGTTGGTGTTGCGTTTGCTATAGTTTATCTTCCTAAAAAGATACGATTGACACCCGCGCAAAGTTCTGTTCCAACAGCGTTAGACCAAAAACCAGTTGGACATTGAAGAATGATTAACGAATTGAATTTTTTGTTGGTTAATTCTTAAGTTTTCTTTGCTCTTTCTGAAATGGCTCTATGAATTTTGTTTTTTTATAATTTGTTTTTCTTTTGTTAATGAAATAGCTTGAATTTTGTTTGAAATGTTGTTTATTCTATATGTTTTGATAGGTTTATATAGCGACAGCTGCTAAATATTAATTGCTTTGATTTTAGGGGTATATAAAATGAAACAAAGAAATTTGTCTAGATCTTTATTGGATAGAAAAATGTCGACAATCGCTTTGATTTTGCTACTGTCAATCTCCATCTTCTCCGTTGCAATTTCTACTGCTGCAGCACACGATCCACCATTAAGCATTATAACGCATTCTTATGTTTCGCTTTCACCTACGCAAGCTGGCGTAAACCAAGCTGTTCAAGTTGTTATGTGGCTTGATTGGGTGCCTCCAACTGCTGGCGGTGAAGGTGGGGACAGATGGCGTGGCTTTATGTTGACTGTTACAAAACCTGACGGAACTTCCTCGGATGTAGGGCCGTTCACTACTAGTCCTGTGGGGTCAACTTACACAACCTATGTGCCTGATCAATCTGGAACGTACAAGTTCGTGTTGAAATTCCCGGGGCAAGTGCTCACTAACGGCACCGGGGTACCGAACTTCCGTGGTGCAGCTTTCGTAAATGACACATTTTTGGCGTCGACTAGTGAACCAGTGTTTCTGCCAGTTACGACGACGCCCCCGGCAGAGTGGGTGGAACCTAGTCTTCCTACGGGCTTCTGGGAGAGGCCGATAAATGATGCGAACCGTGCTTGGTCAGTTCTTGCAAGCAACTGGTTGGGCGGCAGTTGGTTAAAAGACAACTTCCAAACTGCAGGGCAAGCTCCTAATACGCCTCACATTGTTTGGCAAAGACTCATAACTGCAGGTGGAATTGGCGATGCTCAGTGGCCAGGTCAACCATTTGACATCAACGACTATGAGTCACCTTGGTCTACGCCAATTGTCATGAACGGAATTATTTACTACAACACTCCTCAGACTGCATCTAACAGTAGAGCGGGCTATTACGCTGTTGATTTGTTAACTGGTAAGCAGCTTTGGTTTAAGAACGGAACTGACAACGGATTAAACAACCCAGTGACTCTAGTGGGATTTGCAAGCGGCGCTAATCAGGCTCCTGCGCTTCAACAATCTTTCCCAACGTTGTCGTTTGGTCAGATGATGCATTATGATTCGCTTAACGGTCAAGGAGTTATTTCGTATCTTTGGATGACTGTTGGTTCAACTTGGTATATGCTAGATTCAGATAACGGCAATTGGATAATGACTCTCACAAACGTCCCAGGCGGTACATCTGCAACTGACCAAAACGGCGCTTTGTTACGTTACAGCTACAATGCAAACACTGGGAACTTGCTGTGCTGGAACTCAACTCAGGCTATTCCACCTTCTGGACCCACAGGTACGGGTCAACAAATCTGGAAGCCTCGAGTCGGCGCAGTCATCAATGCAGTTAACGATACATCTTGGACGAAATATGGGCCAGTCGCTAATCAATGGGACGCATCGGATATTCAACCTCGCTCCGGATACACCATGAACATAACTATACCTACTGGTCTTGCTCCACTTGCAGCTGTAATTACCGATGCTAACCGGGTGCCAAAAATGTTGTTAGGCTTTGCTATCGATCCGCCGATTGCAACTTCAGGTCTAAGTTTGCCAACTACCACAATTTCAATGTGGGCTATGCAGATTAACGAACACGTAGCACCTTACAGTCCAATGCCAGATAAGACTGAAACACAGAACAATAATCTCGGATTCGGCTTCACAATGCTTTTCAACAAAAACATCACAAACCCCATCCCTGGCACTGCAATAAGTCTTGGCTCCATCAGCTATGATGACGGAACCTTTACGTTAGTTTCAAAAGAGGCCATAAATCGTGTTGCTTACAACCTGCAGACTGGCGACAAACTTTGGGGACCAACACCAACTTTGGAAGCATGGAACCTATACGGTCAATCAAATAATGTTGCCTACGGCAAGATCTACATCACTGGCTACAGCGGTGTGGTGCATGCCTTAGATGCGAAGACAGGTGTAGAGGTTTGGAATTACACTGCGCAAAGCGTTGGTTCAGAAAGCCCCTATGGTAACTACCCGTTGAACATTGGCGCGATCGCTGAAGGCAGAATCTACTTGTATTCGACTGAGCACTCTCCAACAAAACCACTTTGGCGTGGCTCATACATACGTTGTCTTGATGCCAATACTGGAGCTGAACTTTGGAAGCTGCTCTGTTACAACATGGGCATGGCTGTTGCAGACGGGTACATCATTGCTGGTGACCAATACGATAACAATATGCTAGTTATAGGTAAAGGCCAGACAGCTACCACGGTTTCAACACAGACTTTTGCTGCTCCAAAGGGAACGCCAGTGCTTATTCAGGGAACAGTTACAGATCAATCTCCAGGTGCTCCAGGAACTCCAGCAATTTCAGACAACAATATGCAGGCTTGGATGGAGTATCTCTACAAGCAACAGGCAGCTCCAACAAATGCAGCGGGTGTTCCAGTAAAGCTCTCAGCAATTGACTCAAGCGGAGCCTCAACCGACATTGGTACAGTTGTCAGCGATAGCAGCGGCATGTACAAGAAAGGTTGGACTCCATCTGGAGAAGGCGAATACACAATTGTTGCAACCTTCGATGGTTCAAACGCGTACTTTGGTTCACGTGCACAGACCGCTTTGCTTGTAGGTCCAGCTGTTGCTCCAGCCGTATCTTCCTCGCCATCGCCCTCTTCCGTTGTTACACCGCCAGGCAATGCTGGTTCAGTCGCAGCCTACATCGCTATCGTTGCAGTTATCCTGATCGCAGTTGCAATCGTAGCAGCATTCGTCTTGAGACGAAGAAAACAATAGACAGCGAAAAACAAAATTTCCTTTTTTCTTTTTTTAATTAATTTTTTGATAAACTTCTGGCATAATCGAATCATTATTTCTTGGCTATCCAACTGCTCATTTCTGGTTTGCAGATGAGTTTGAATATTGGGTAGATTGGGTTTGGGATCCAGGTCCCTTTTTGGTGGTAGTCTGTTCTCTTGGAGGCTTCAAATTTTTCTGCTTTGAATACAGCCTGGATTTTTGTGTGGTCTAGTGAGTGTTCTTTTTTGTGCCAGTAGTCTGATTCTGTGTAGTCAACGGTTGGGATGTTTAGGCCGATCAGTTTGAAGTATAGTGAGTTTATGATGGGGTTGGAGTGGAGGTAGATTGTTTTGACTATTTCTTGGAGCATTTTTGGTTCTGTTTTCCAGTAGTTTGGTGAGGCTTCGTGGTCTAGGTAGATTATGCCGCCTTTTTTCAAGAAACCGCATAGTCTCTGTAACGCAGAAATGTAGTCTGGGAGATGGTGTAGTACCGAGTAGCATGTGATTAGGTCGAATTGGGCGTTTTCGAATTCTACGTTTTCTATTGGGGAATTGATGACTGTGAGTTTGTGGGTTTGAATGTATTTTTGGTATTTTCTTCGTAGGGCGTTGGTCATGTCTGGTGAGATGTCGACTGCTGTGACTTCGTAGCCTAGGGATAGGAGTTTTCCTGTTAGGTTTCCTGTTCCTGAGCCAAAATCCAGCGCTTTTTTCTGATTGTTGAAGATGCTGTGCGTCGATTTGGTTTAGGTTTGAGGTTATTCGTTTTTGTTCTTGTTTGCCGTAGACTTCTGGGTGGAAGAGTTCGTAGTATGAGACTTCTATTTTGTGGACTGCGATGTTTGCTTGGTGGATTTTTCGGCTGAGGTTTTCTGTTTCGGACAAGGTTTGCGCCTTCAAGTCTGCAGTTTTGATCTTCAATCATCAATTGGGCACATATAGGTTTTGCAGCAAACAAATCTTGTACCGAATCGAGTTTGCGTTTTTTGTGCTGTTATTGTTTTGAACAAATGTCCATCAAAAGCTATCAGACACCATTTTTTCTCAATTCAGGTTTTAGTTTTTTCTCAGATGTCCAAGTGGTTAGATGAGCAAATGTTATATAGAAAATGGGCAGAAATAGGGGGCTACCGCAAAAACTAGGAGAGAACATGAAAAAATGAGTATTTCGAATAGAAAAACCCAAAAAGCAATATTGTCAGTAATTCTGACATTGTCTTTTGTTACCGCGTTCATTGCAGCGCTGCCGATGGCTTCTGCTCACACTCCCGGATGGCAGATTCCTACTTATGCTTTCATGAGCGTTACACCTAACCCAGTTGGTGTAAATCAACACATAGACATCGTTATGTGGCTCAGCAACGTCATACCCACAGCAAGCGGCGCTTTCGGTGACAGGTGGCAAGGATACAAGATAACAATCACCAAACCAGACGGAACAACCGCTACTTTAGGACCGTTCACTTCTGACCCAATCTCATCAGGCTACACAGGCTACACACCAGACCAAACAGGCACATACAAGTTTGTCTTCAGCTACCCCGGACAAGTATTGACAGGTCTACCAACTCAAAACGGTCGCCCACCAACCAACGCATATGTAAATGACACATACTTGCCAAGCCAAAGTGACCCAGTATACCTAACTGTAACACAAGCACAAATAGTACCATATGCAGAAACTCCACTTCCAGTTAGCTACTGGACACAACCAGCATACGGCGCTAACAGAATGTGGTTCGGCGTTGTTTCAAGCTGGCTAGGTGGAGGCGCTTTCCAAAGAAACGGACCAACAACTAACTTCCAATATGGAGCAGGTCCAGGAAGCGCTCACGTACTCTGGACATTACCCTACTACTCCGGAGGATTGATGGATGCACGTTACGGCAGCAACGATTACTACTCAGGCTATTCATACGAGACTTACTGGTCAAGCAGCAGCACTATAATCATGAACGGAAAGCTCTACTTCAACGACCAAACAAACCCAAGAATGGGTTGGACATGCGTTGACCTGCGAAAAGGTACAGTAGATTACTTCACTAACACAACTGGTCCAGTAACAGGCGTTACAACTGGCGGATTTGGCGCTTCAGGAAACCTCGCATACGGAGCACTCTCGTTCGGCCAAATATACAATTATGACTCACCAAACCAGCACGGAGGCTTTGCATACTTATGGAGCACAACCGGATACCAAGGTTCAGGAACTTGGGACATGTATGACCAATTCACTGGCAACTACATTTGCAGCATAGCCAATGTTACTCAAAGGATCACAACAGCATCTGGTAGCAGCGTCACTGTGGGAGCAACCGGCACTCAAGTTTTAGGTAACGACGGTAGCATTTGCTATTATCAAATGGTGAACATGGGAACGACAGCAGCGCCTCAATATAGACTGTTAGTCTGGAACTCATCTCAAGCTATTTGGTGGAAAGGTACAATGGCGCAGTTTAGAGCTGATGACTATTCTGCATTTTCAGGGAATGCCTACTGGTTCTGGCGACCAAACTTCAATGCAACATTTGATGGTACAGTTGGCTTCTACATCAACGAAACAATTCCAAACATGGCCAATGCAGGCAGCATCATGCAGGTTCGCGATGGTCAATTCATCATCGGTGGGACCTCAGGCAAGAACAATGGTACCTTTGTCCAGCAAGGTCAATTATGGTGCTTGAACTTAGACCCAAGTAAAGGCGCAATCGGCTCAATGCTGTGGAACATCACTTTCACTCCACCAGCAACCGTCTACACCGACCAATATGCGGGCACTGTTAATGCAGCTTACCCCTATGGACTTATGACAGGGCCATCTGTTGATCCAGAAGACGGTGTGTTTGTCTTCTCTCAACCAATGACACGTCAATGGTGGGGATACAGTCTAGCAACCGGACAACAACTCTGGGGACCAACAGCTTCCGAGCCACAATGGAACTTCTACGGCATGAGCTCCAACATCTACCAAGGCAAACTCTTGTCCACTGGATACAGCGGCATTCTCTACGCATATGACATAAAAACTGGCAAACAAGTCTGGAACTTCTCAAGTGGAAACGTAGGCTTCGAAAACTACTACAGCGGAAATGCACCACTGTCCTTTGGCGCTATATGCGACGGCAAAATCTACCTATACTCATCAGAACACTCAGTTAACACCCCAATCCGACGCGATGCGTTCATTTGGTGTGTAAACGCAACTGACGGCACTCTCATATGGAAGATTCAATGCTGGGCAGCAGGTGTAGCAATCTCCGACGGCTATGCAGTAACTCTTGACTCAAACGACAACCAAATCTACTGCTACGGTCCAGGTCCAAGCCAAACCACAGTAACCGCTTCACCCAAAGTTGCAGCACAAGGCTCAGCGATAATGATCGAAGGAACAGTCACTGACCAATCACCAGGAAAATCCAACGGTCAACCAGCTGTCTCAGACGCTGACCAAGAAGGATGGATGGAATACCTCTACCAACAAAGACCAATGCCAACCAACGTAAAAGGTGTACAAGTACACTTAACAGCAACTGATCCAAACGGCAACTACCAAGACATCGGCTATGCAACAAGCGACATAGGCGGATCATACGGAATCACATGGACTCCACCAGTTCAAGGAACATACCAAATCACAGCAACCTTCGCAGGATCTGAATCATACGGTCCATCAATTGCAACGACCCACTTCGCAGTCGGTCCAGCAGCAGTAACTCCAGTTGTTACAACTGCTCCAACCGCAACAACAGCTACCAATCGCAACTCCAACACCAGTAGTTACAGTCGCTCCAACAGCAACTAACGCTCAAAACCCAACCAGCAACGCACCAACAACAACATACATCGCAATAGGCGCAGTAGTCATCATAATCGTGGCCGCTGCAGCAGCACTCGTCTTAAGAAAACGCAAGTAAACCCAAAGGGATCTTTCCCTTTTTCCTTTTCTTTTTTCAGTTTAGAATTAAAGTTTTTTGTTTTGTTGTTTTTTAGAACCATGATAGGGTTCCGCTTTTTCTTGCTGTTTTGAGGCACCATGCGTAGATTGCGTAGCCTAGGGGTACGATTATGAAGCACATTAGGGTGAGGACTGCGAGGTCAGGCAGAATTGTGGTGATGTTTTGTCCTGTTAGCATGGGTCTGATGCATGTAAAGAAGTAGTATTGTGGGACGAAGATTGAGATTACTCGGAGTTCCACTGGCATGACTTGGACTGGGTAGAGTACGTTTCCGAAGAGGTTGGTGGCGATTGTGATTACTGTGGTTACTGGGTCTCCTTGTTTGGTGAGGATGAGGATGCCTGCGCCTATCATGCTGAAGCCGATGAAGGTTCCGATTCCGAGGGCGACGACTATGATGGTGCCGATTATGTTGATGCTGAGTATGACGCCGAAGCCTAGGACGCCTACTGCGAGGTAAATAGCGATTACAAGTGTGCTCCATATGAATCCCCAGAGGGAGCTTCCGACGATGAATGTGACTAGTCCTGTTGGTGAGACGAGGACTTCTTCGAGGGACCATGGGTTTATGGTTCTTTGAACTAGTGTTAGGCTTTGGGAGAGGTATGTGTTGAAGGCGAGTCCGATGATTAGGTAGGTTACGACTGGCATGCCGTAGAGTTGTTGTGACGCTTGGCATTGATGCGTTGGCTCCCCAGAATGCGTAGGATAGTGCTCCGAAGAGTGCGCTTACTACGCTTAGGAGGATGTTGGTTTTGTATGTGGAGAAGGAGATGATGTCTCGTTTCATGAAGTAGTAGATTTTGTCGAGTTCTTGCAGGAGTTTCATTCTGTGGTTCCTGCTCCGGTGAGTTCTATGAAGGCGTCTTCGAGTGTGGGTTCTTCTTGTTTGAAGTTGATGAGTTTGATTTGTTCTCTAAAGAAATAGTCCAGAACTTGGGGGAGTGCGTTTACGTTTTCAAGTCGGATTCTTAGGCGGGTTTGTCCAAGTACTGAGTCTTGTACTTCTGCTGTTAATCCTGCGACTCCTGGTATGGCGCGTAGTGTGTTGATTTGGTTTTGGGCCATGTTTTTGACTGTTATTTCGGCGACTTCGCCTTTTTTGGTCATGTTTTTGAGGGCTTCGGGTGTGTCTAGGGCGATGATTTTTCCTTTGTTCATGATGCCTACGCGGTCGCACATTTGTGAGACTTCTTCGATGTAGTGTGTTGTGTATAGGACGGTTTTTCCTGCTTTTTTGCTGAGGTCGTTTTTGATGAAGTCGCGGATGTTTCTTGAGGATGTGACGTCTAGTCCTGTTGTGGGTTCGTCTAAGAGCAGGATGGGTGGGTCTGGTAGGAGGGCTCTTGCGAGGGCGAGTTTTCTTTTCATGCCGCCTGAGTATTTTTGGAAGACTTCGAAGGCTTTGTCTTTTAAGCCGACGAGTTCGAGGACTTCCATGATTCGTTGTTGTCTTCCGTGTCTGGGGACGTTGTTTATGGCTGCGAAGAATTCGAGGTTGCTGTAGCCGGTGAGTCGCCAGAAAAATCCTCTTTCTCCCACACTGAACAGGGTGCCTATGGATTCTTTGACTTGCATTTGCTGTTTGGCGACGTCGTAGCCGTTGATTATGGCTGTTCCTCCGTCGGGTGGGAGTAGTGTGCAGAGGATTTTGACGAGGGTGGTTTTTCCTGCGCCGTTGGGTCCGAGTAGCCCGAAGAGTTCGCCTTTTCGGATTTTGAGGTCGAGGTGGTTGATGGCGTTGACGGTTCTGTTTTCTGGGCGGCTGAAAAGTGAGATTTTTTGGGTTGGGTTTCTGATCTTTGATGAATACGTTTTGGTTAAGTCCGATATTTCTATGGCGTATTCGTTTGGGGCCGTCAAGGTGTTCACGTAAAAGCGGTTTCAGATTGGAACTATGTTTGGTTGGGATCATAAAGTTTGCTGGTTTTTTTAAATGTATTTATAGCTACGTAGTTATATGGTTATATGGTGTTGGTTTGAGTAAATATGCTACGATCTCTGTTCCCGTAGACGTGAAAAAGCGCCTTGAAAAGGCCAAGGGGAAGAAGGAGTGGGGTGAGTTTCTCCTCGAATTATACTTCTGAAGGACAGCAGCTCAAAAGCAAGAAAGCGTTTCAAGAATTAGTCCAGACAATTACGCCAGATGACCTAAAAGCCATGACCGAATCGAGCAAAGAGTTTAGGGAGAAGTTCGCTTTCAGATGAACCTCATTGACACGGGCGTAGTCATTGAAATTATAAGAGCCAAAAAGTTTGCTCCGGGCTTAATCTCGCCTTTGACACTTATTGAAGTGTTGCGAGGGATAGAAGATAAGAAAAGGTCCAAAGTGAAGCAGCTGCTCGAAGAAAGTTTTCCGCTTTTGAATTTGGACAACAGCACTATCGAAATCTACTGTTCTCTTTATCGCAAGCTAAAAGACGAAGGCTCTTTATTGCCCGATGCTGACCTGCTGATAGCAGCGGCCGCAATTGCACACGACTTGAAATTAGAAACCAAGGACGAACATTTTCAAAGACTCAAACCATTAGGCTTGAAACTAAAGTAAGCGATTTTCAGATATCTATTCACTAAAAGTTGCTTCCCCAGATTTAAGGAAAACTTCTTTTTTCCATTTTCGATTTTTTGCTTCGATTCGCATTGGTTCGTAGATTAAGGGTTTAAGAATTAATGTGCTATTATCTTGGGTTAACTCGAATTTGGTCCCTGTTTTTAGTCTTAATCTTTTTCTCACTTCTATGGGAATTAGAATTCTTCCTCGTTTGTCCATTGTTGTATTTCCCATAATAGCTCTCCCACAGTATTTGTGGTTATTTTGTGCTTACTTAACCTTTTCAATCAGTTTCGCATAGGCAATCGTGGGTTGATTTTACAAGATAGTTTTTTAAGTTGTGAAGCTACCTTTTGCTGTCGATCTCTATGTTCTTTCGTCAGGTTAAGCCGCATGGTGATAATTTCTCTTATGTGATTGCTGATGAGGTTTCGCGTGAGGCGGCGGTTGTTGATCCGAGTTTCAACGCTGCTGAGCTGATGCAGCTGCTTAAGGCTGAGGGTTTTAGTTTAAAATTCATTGTTTGTACGCATGGTCATTCGGATCATACGGCTGGGAATTATGAGTTGCAGTCGGCGTTGGGTGGGCAGGTTGTGGCCCATAGTCTTTCTAGGATTCGTGCTGATTTGAAGGTGGAGGATGGAGATGTTTTGAATGTTGGGGCGATTGAATTGAAGGTTATCTATACTCCTGGTCACACAACTGATGGGATCTGCCTGCTTGTGGATGGAAAGAAGTTGTTGACGGGTGATACTTTGTTTGTTGGTGAATGCGGGCGAGTTGATTTGCCCGGCGGAAGCAGCTTCAAACTATACGATAGCTTGTTCAACAAGATTTTGAAGCTTGCCGACGACGTTGAGGTTTATCCGGGGCATGATTATGGCGCCAAGCCTTCCTCGACTGTAGGCGAAGAGCGTGTTTCAAATTATGTTTTGAAGCCGCGAAGCGTTGATGAATTTGTTGAGTTTATGGGGTAACTAATTGTTTCTGCTTTTCTTTTGGGAAGGTTAGTTGATGGTTGATGAGAATTCTTTTTCGGTGAGCGTTTTTATGTCTTTTATTTTTTTGAAGTCTATATCATCGCTGATCAGAATTGCTCCGATTGAATAGGCTGCAGCTGCGATGAATGCGTCAGCTATGGGGATTTGGTATTTTCCCTTGAATTCTCCGGCTTGTATGGCTGTTTCTTCGTTTATTTCTGTTTTTTTCAGGTAAGTGGCGTATTTTAGTTCATTTACCCTGGTTTGGGCTAGTTCTGGTCTTTTTTCGTGTATGTATTTGTAGTAGATTTCTGTCAGTGTTACAACGCTTATGGCGGCTTCTATTTCTCCCGCTTCTATTTGTTTGAGAATTTTTTGGATGATTTCCCAGCCGTCTTCTTTTGCGAAAAGTTTGATGATTGGTTTGGTGTCTAAGAGGATTTTAGTTCTGCTGGATTCTTTTTTCAAATTGTTTGTTATCCTCCTTTCTGTTAGCTTCGATTTCTTGGGAGGGTTTTCGTCCTTTGAACAGTTCTTCGTCTATGCCGGCTAGTTCTGATAACTTTGTTATTGGGACGAGTTTAATGGTGTCCTTTTCGTAGATAATCAGAAGTTGTTCTCCTTTCACCATTTTGAGTTTTTTTCTGAGCTTTGATGGGATGGTGATTTGTCCTTTTGAGGAGACTGTAACTGTCTCTGCTGTCACGTTAATTCGCCTTACAAAGTCAAATGTTTCTTACGTTTATAAAATTGTTGGATAATATTTGGTTTTTAGTAATTTTTTTTCTTCGGGGTTAAGGTTTCCAGGTAAAGATCTATGGCTTCTTTTGTATTTTCCATGACTTCTGCCAATGTATCGCCTTGGGTATGGCATCCGGGTAGAGCAGGAATTATGGCTATTGTATGGGGTCAATGACTTCGAGTGATAGTTTGTCTGATAGGCGCTTGAAGATGTTGTCGTGGGATATGATTTTTGTTATGTTTTGTGTTTTCATTGTTGCTATTACTGTTGCGTCTCTTCCTCCCAGGCCTTGGGTGTATGCGTGGTCTGCGAGGGTTTCTAGGGTTTGGGTCATTATTTGACGGGTAAAGTCTGTTATGTTCATGTTTCTTAGGTTGACGAAGGTGTCTATTTTTTTGCGTGCGGTTTTTTCTGCAAAGTGCCTGACGATGTAGTGGGCTACTTCTAAGACTATTATGGTGTTGGAGGCGATTTCTTCGGATTTGATGATTTTGCGCATAGGTTCGAGTATTTGCTGGTGTTCGGGGAGACGTTGGTCAAAGTAGTAGCACCATATGTTGGAGTCTACGAATATCATTTTTTTGGTCACTTTTGTTTTTCTGTTGGTTCCCACATTTTTTTGAGGTTAAGGGGATCGATTGTTGGGGTTCCTTCTTTGATGCAGGCTTCCATTTCTTGGATGAATTCTTCTGGTGAAACTGGGGGCATGATGATTATGGTTTCTTTGCTGATTTTTAGTCGCGCTTTTCCTCCAGCTTGTAAGCCGATTTTGTCACGGGCTTCTTTTGGTATTAGGATTCTTCCTTTGCAGTCTACTGTTACTTCTTGAGTCGCCATTTTTCCCACCAATATTATTCCCACTGTGGGAAAATTTAAGGTTTGTGGGTAGGTGCAAGTTTTTGGGCTGGCAAGTTGTGGTTCATAGTTTTCAAAGATCCGCCCAAGGATCATTTGGAAAGATGTCCAAAACTGTATCTGTCTGAAATCAGTGTTTTGGTTTTTGGCTGAAAGGCTTAAGTTTTTAGTCGTTCATAGTATCATTTATGGAGATTGAAGTTGAGAACTTGCCTAAGGGGCTTAGGCGAAGGGGTCTAGCTGGAAGTTTGGCTGATATTTGTGTTCGCAACGATATTGTGTTTATGGGTCTTTTCGGGTCTTTTGTCAGAGGGGAACAAAATAGGAAGAGCGACGTTGACTTGGCTATCGAGTTTGATCAAACTAAGCGGAAGACGCTTCTCGATTTGGTTCGGGTTGAGGAAGAGTTAAGTAAGGTGTTTGGCCGAAAAGTGGATTTGGGAATCCTAAGCAGTTTGAGCCCTTACATTGTAAATGATGTAAAAAGTGAGATGCTTGTGCTTTATGAAACGAGACAAAGCCTATCTTGAACATGTTTTAGGGGCAATTTCTGACGTAGAACTTTTTGTAAAAGGTGTCGAGGAAACAGATTTTTTTGAAAATAAGGAAAAACAATATGCTGTCTTGAGAGCTCTTGAAGTAATTGGCGAAGCGACTAAGAATTTGAGTTCAGAATTCAAGGTCGGTAATCCTGAAGTTGACTGGAAAAGCATAGTTGGGATGAGAGACAAGTTGATTCATGCTTATTTTGGAGTTAATCTTAGCTTAGTTTGGGAGACAGTTAAGAAGGATCTTCCAGTTCTCAAAGTACAGATTCGAAAGGCATTAGATAGTTTTGAGTGCCCTTAGGATTCGTTTTTCTTTTTTCTAAGAGTTTAGTTGAATGGGTGCGAGTTTTTTTTGTTCGTTGCGAATTTGTGCGGGTGGTTTTTTTGGTGTTTATGAGAAACTATAATAGCGTTTGCGCTTTGCTTACAGTGGGCATAATTCCCGACCCGAAATAGTCTCTGCTCGGATGCCTTGGTTAAGGTTGGTTAAATGAACGTATTTGCGTATGTCTCCGTGGTTCTGCTTTCAGTGATTCTTTTCTGGGCAGTTTACCATGCGTGCATCATATTTGCTGGAATCCGGGGCAAACGCAAGTTTTCCAGTGCGGTTGGTGTGCTTCCAAAGTTTTCTCTAATCGTTCCTGCGAAAAATGAAGCTGTCGTAGTTGGTCGTTGCCTTAAAGCTTTGTTGGATGTCGATTATCCTAAGGATAAGCTGGAGGTAATTGTGGTTGATGGTGGCTCCAGCGACGGAACTGACGCGATTTGTCGGGGCTTTGCTGAGGCTCATCCTGGAATTTTCCGGGTTATTCGTGAAGATGCTTCTAGGGGGAAGC
This sequence comes from Candidatus Bathyarchaeota archaeon, assembly GCA_963735905.1. Lineage (GTDB taxonomy): Archaea > Thermoproteota > Bathyarchaeia > Bathyarchaeales > Bathycorpusculaceae > JADGNF01. The sequence goes on from CAVTMS010000015.1 coordinate 745,192, forward strand.
CTGCGGCTCTTAACCTTGCCTTGCCTTTCGTGTCGGGTGAGGTTGTGGGTGTCTTTGACGCCGATAGTGTTCCGGAGAAGAATGTTTTGCGTAAAGTTGCTTCCTATTTTGCTGATGTCTCAGTGTCCGCTGTACAGGGAAGCACCACTTCTGTGAATGAAGGCCAGAACATGTTGACCAAAGTTGCAGCGATGGAGGATAAAGCTTGGTTTCAGGGTCTTCTCGCGGGCAGGGAGAAGCTGCATCTTTTCGTGGCATTCACTGGAAGCTGCCAGTTTGTTCGAAGCAGCATCCTAAAGAGCTTGGGCGGTTGGGATGAGTCTTCGCTTGTTGAAGACGTCGAGTTGTCTTTGCGTCTGGTTAAGGTTGGTTATCATGTGAAGTTTGCCTCTGATGTTTCTTCGGGGCAGGAGACTCCTTTTAGTTTGCGGGGGCTAATTGCGCAGCGTACCCGGTGGTACCGAGGGTATATGGAGTCTTCGTTGCGGTACGGTAGTTTGCTTGAGAAGGTTAATCGTCGGGTCTTTGATGCGGAGATTTCGCTGATAGGTCCCTTCGTAATGGTTGTCTGCTTAGCCAACTACTTGAATTGGGGGCTAAGCCTTTTGTTCTCATCTGGCAGCGGTGTCTTGTCCGTCTCTGCAGCTTTGGGCGTCATCTTAATCTCTGTTACTTTGGTTTCGTTTGGTGTGGCGTTTGCGTTTCTGGTGAAACCCATTAGGGTTAGGAATATTTTTTGGGTGCCGTTTGTTTTCGCATATTGGTTTTTGGAGGGGACTAATTGCGCAGCGAACTCGATGGTACCGGGGATACATGGAATCTTCATTAAGGTACGGAAGCCTTCTTGAAAAGATTAATCGAAGAGTCATTGATGCAGAGATTTCGCTAATAGGTCCATTTGTCATGGTCATTTGTTTAGCAAGCTATTTGAATTGGGGACTAAGTCTTCTCTTCCCATCAGGTGACGGTTTCTTGCTGATATCTACGGCTTTTGGGGTAATCTTAACCTCTATTACTTTGGTTTCGCTTGGAGTAACATTTGCATTTCTAGCCAAGCCCATTCGTGTTAGGAATATTTTTTGGGTACCTTTCGTATTTGCATATTGGTTCTTGCAGATGTTCATAGCAGCTAAGGCTTTCTTCCAAGTTATTTTGCGCAGACAAAGAGTCTGGGAGAAGACTACAAAAAGTGGAGTAGTTGTGAGTTTTGTTTGAGGGCATTTCTTCAATTATTACTTTACAACCGTTGAACAAATCTTAAATAATGTTTTGATAAGAAAATAGTACAATGGAGGAGCTGTTCTTTTTCAGTTAGAAGAGGCATCCTGCCCGCACTTGGCATTTTCTTCATAGCCGTATTACTAAGAGCCTTGCCTGAATTTTTTAGCGGAAAGTATCCAGTTGGTTTTGATACTCTGCAAGGATATGCTCCAGCAATTTTGGCGTTTCCCGATATTTCACCGATGAAATTATTTGGGTGGACTTATTCACCTTTAGCAGTTTTATTCTTGTGGTCCATTCGTTTTTTGACTGGAGTTGACGTTAATTTATTGTTGAAGGTAATGGGACCAGTTTTTTATGGGGGGCTTAGTTGTACTTTCTACTTTTTCTTATCTCGTGGATTGGGATGGACCTATAAGAAAAGTTTCTTTGTTTCTTTAATTTTGATCTTGCAGCCATCTATCTTGAGAATGGGTTGGGACCAGCTCCGAGAGGAACTAGGTTTAATCTTTTTGTTCCTTTTGTTGGGACTGACCCAAAGTAATCTTATACCACGTGATAAGATAAAATTGAAGGTCTTTTGCATCTTCCCGTTGTCTCTAGTTATAGTTTTTTCCCATCAACTTATTGCTTTGTTGCTTTTTGCTATTATTTTCTGGCAACTTCTGACTTACGAATCTGTAAGGGACAAGATGTATCTTAGCTCAATTCTAATGATAATTCCTTCAGTAATAATCTTCTTTCTTCAAGTTAATGCTCAGTTTCTAAGTCCGATGTTCAGTGATCATTTTGCCCCTCTACCATGGCCTGGCGGAACTGGAAACTTTGTTTTAATAAATTATTTTCAAAGCGATCCTGTGTTTCTTGGGGGAAACTATTTAACAGTGCTGAGCAATGTTGGGGCTCTTCTGCTTTATTGTGTTATTCCATTAATTCCCTTTGCCATAATGGGATTTTTCAGAAGAAAAAGTTATTTTTCCTATTATCATCTGGCTTAGCATAATGTCTTTTAGTGTTCTTGTTTTTCCGTGGTATGCCTTCTCACTCTATTGGTGGTGGGTTCTTTTGCTTCCTATTCCGCTTACGATATATTTGGGAGAATTCTTGTCCAAGAATCATGTTTTTAGGGAAAAAATGTTTCCCCGTCGAAAGGCACTGTTTTGTTGTGCGTTATTAATTGTGGGTTCAATTGCAGTGGTTTATTCAACTTCAGCAGTCAATCTGTTTTATTTTAACACAACGAATTATTTGCCAACGGGATTGGTTGAATCATCTGTTCTGTTCGCAGACATACCGGATGTCCAAGCTGCAATTGTTTGGGTAAACAAGAATGTTCCTATGAACTCGACAGTTCTTGTTCAAGAGCGGATTCAGGGTTTTGCATATTCTGGAATGCGTTCTGATATTCAAATTCGAGTTTCATCTTCATTGATATCGCTAAATGATGCTTCAAAGTTCGTTTTCCCCAAATCTAACATTTTGTATTCTATTTGGTTTAGTGATACTGTAGGTAATGCAACTCTATGCGAGTTCATGCAGACTAATTTTGGCAAAATGAGCATCTTTGAAATTGATAAGCGATAGATCATCTTGTGAAGAAATTTTCTGAGAATCCAAAATAAAGTTTAGTACCGCCTTGCGACTGCGCAGTTTGTTGGTTTTACCGTTATAGGGGAGATTTACTTCTTACCCAAGTTTTGTGGTTGTGTAGGTACAACAACAACTGATTAAATAGATGCGATTCGAAGGTACTTGTAACAATATACGACGGTTACTGGAGATTTTGAAATGATGAAAAATAGAGTATTAAGGTTGTTAACGTTATTGTCTGTTGTTGATTCTTCTCTCGTGGCAATTGCGGCAAGACCTGCTTCTGCGCTCATTTCACAAAATACGTCTTCTTGGTTTACTACTAAGCGACACTTCTATTACCGCGGTGGCCATGGGCGATGTTAATGGTGATGGTCAGACGGAAATTGTTACCGTAGGGTATTTCAATGATGGAGTTCGATTTAATGCTCAACTTGGCTGTGTGGAACGCCGCCACGATGGTCGGCATAAAGGCAATGAATTGGTATTGGACAGGTGATACCAAAGTGACTTCGGTTGCCCTTGCTAACATTACTGGTGGGGTCGGTCTTGACATTGTCACTGGAGGAGCTTTCTTTGATGGCACACGCTGGAATGGTCAAATAATTATTTGGAATGGAACGACATTAGTCGGTCAGAAAGTTAATAACTACTTTTGGGTTGGTGACACGAACATTGCTTCAATTGCAGTAGGTAACGTTTCACGCGGAACAGGTCTTGACATTGTTGTCGGTGGAGCCTTCTTTGATGGCACACGTTGGAATAGCCAATTAACAGTTTGGAACGCTACCACTTTGGTTGGGGAAAAGCTCGGAACTGGTTCTTTACAGGTGATACAACGATTAATTCTGTTGCTATTGCTAATGTTACTGGAGTTGGTCTTGACATTGTTACAGGCGGTTCTTATTTTGATGGTACACGCAATAATGCTCAGTTGATTGTTTGGAATGGAGCAACCCTTGTTGGCAGGAATATTGTAAATTGGTTCATCACGGGTGCTACTGAAGTGAATTCTGTTGCTGTTGCAAATATTACTGGTGGAGCTGCACTTGACATTGTTACTGGCGGTTCTTCCTTTGATGGTACACGTAATAATGCTCAGATGATTATGTGGAATGGATCTACCCTTGTCGGTGAGAGAATTGTGTCCTGGTTTACTACAGGTGCTACTAAAATTACCTCCGTTGCGATTGGCAACTTTACTGGCGCTGCTACTTTAGATGTTATTTCAGGTGGAGTATACAATGACGGCTTAAGGAACAATGCTCAATTGATTGTGTGGAATGGCGCAACTTTGGTTGGAAAGTCCATGGTTACTTGGGTCGGGACTTCTGATACTGAAATAAATTCAATAGCTGATGCGAACTTCAATGCAGGTGGGGTTTCAGGCAATCGAGTTCTTACAGGCGGAGACTTCTTCGACACTGTTCGTCTCAATGCTCAATTGACGTTGTGGGCTTAAAAAAACTTAAATATCTTTTCTTTTTTTGGGTAGCAATATCACTTTCGGCTAAACTACATAGCAGTTGATATATAGTTCCGCAAAGGGCTATGTTACTATAGATCTCACACTTCAAGGAAGGCGTCTGGATCAAAATGGAAGAATCGTGCATAAACGAGAGTTTCGCGCTCCTATCCTGAAAAATACTTATGCAGCTGACGCGAAACCCGAGCTGGATTGTTCCCGACCTGTTCTTGATGTTGTTTTGACCGTGTACAATGAAGCAGAAGCGATTCGAGGAGTTGTTTCTGATTTCTACGAGGAAATTGTCACTAAGTTACCATGCAAATTGATCGTTGCCGAGGACGGAAGCATTGATGGAACTAGAGAGATACTGACTGAAATGACGAATGAAATGCCTATTTCTTTGTTATCTGATCCGCGAAGAAAAGGTTTTGCTGGCGGAGTACGAAATGCTATAACTAAATGTGAAGAAGAATGGATTTTATTTTCGGACTCAGACGGGCAGTATCTTCCTTCCGATTTTTGGCAATTGTGGGAAAATCGAGATGGTTACGACATGATAGTTGGACGAAAGCTTTACCGAAGGGAAGGCATTCACAGAACTATCTTAGCAAAAGGCTTTCATGGAGTTGCGAATATCCTATTTGGTTTGAATCTTCACGATTCAGATTGTGGCTTTAGGCTTGTTCGAAAAGACCTTGTTGATTCAATTGTTGATGAAGTTAAGGTCTTGAAATACAGCTTTTGGGCAGAGCTAACAATTAGATCTTGTCTCAAAGGTTTCAAAGTGCTGGAAGTTCCTATTAATCATTCCATCAGAATCAACGGCACCACCAGAATATATTCGCCTATGAAAATTCCCTATATTATTAGTCAAACAATTGAAAGGCTTATTAGAGCTGTTCGCGGAAACTCGAAACGGTTGATGGTTTTGCACAGGCCTATCGATCCCGTTGTTTCCGTTATTGTTCCAGTTTATAATGGCTCTCGGACCGTATTGAGAACGCTTGTCTCGATTGTTAAGCAAGATCCTGCACTTTTTGAATTGATTGTTGTTGATGATGGCAGCAGTGATTCTACCAGTTCTCTGGTTGAAAAATTTTTCAGAGAATCGGAGTTTTCTGGAAAGTTCAGCTTAGTTAAGCACCTGAAGAATCTAGGTCTTTCAATGACTCTAAACGATGGACTTCAAAGAGCTCAAGGAAGCTATGTTTTGATTCTTCATCAAGATTGTGAGTTTGTTGGCTCAGACTGGATAAGCCGTGCTTTATCCAACATGAAAAATGAAAGTGTTGCAGTTGTAACGGGGTATTATGGCATTCCTGACGTTCAAGATGAGAGTTTTGTTAAACGAGCCTTCGGTGTTCTCAGGAAACAGTTTCACTCATGTCCGGGGTGTTCATGTGAAGAGGTAACGTTTTCTGAGGGAAAATGCGATTTATACCGGCTCAGTTACTTGCTCAAAGCTGGCGGTTTTCCAACGCGTTACCGTATCGCGGGTGAAGACCTAATTGTTTCTTATACATTGCGTAATATGGGCTATCTTATTTTGAAATGTTATGATCTACAAGTTGTTCAAAGATTCACTGGGGACGCTGAGACTTTTGCAGGCAACTTGAAAAAAGAGTTTTTGTTTGGCAAAGTTCTTGGAGGCGTGTTTTCTCAGTTTCGTCTCTTCTTATTCAGAGGCGTAAAGAATTCTGAGTATAGTGGCTCTCGTTCAATTCACAGAGCTACTCAACCTGTTTTTGTGGGTTTTTTTATTTTGTCTTTGTTTTCTATCTTTGTTTTCTTGGTTTTTTGGATTGGTTGTTGCAGGATTGTTTTTTGTTCGTTGGCTGTACTACATCGATAGAGTATTTAGTGAGACCAGAGTTTATTCAAATCCAGTTAATCACCTTTGGAGGGAATCGTTGATTATTGCGCTTATTGGAATTCTAACCGATTTTTCGTATTCCTTCGGATTCGTTTATGGTTCATTTAGGAATATTTTGAAAAAGAAATTGTAAATGGATTGAATAGAGGGATGATGCAAAAGTTTCGATTTCTTTTTTTCCTCTTGGACACTGAGGTTGTTGTTTTGAAGCAATCTGCAAACTTTATCAAGGTTGCAAAGGTTGCTATTATTTTGGGTATCGTCTTAATTATTGTGGTTTCTGCTCTTGATTTTCCTGAAAACCAGCTTGTAACTCACGGCTTTGATAAGAATCTAGTGGATATTGATCAGACCCGTTGGAGTAGATCTTTCTCCAACCAAGCTAACACTTACTTCAAAACCCGACCAAATACCATATGTTACTGCGATTACTACCTCAGCCGCGTTTAATGTGACGGTAAACGCAACAGTAATTGAGCAAAGCGGGGGCTCGTTTCCAGTTCAAATCGGGATTTGGGATCCTCTAAGTGCTGACACATTTTCAGTCCTTTTTTCTTATCCTGATACTGTATTGGTTGGAACTCAGAAAATCCTCCAATACTTGGGAAAGTATTCTTGAAATGGGAAAATATTCGGTGAATTCTTCGTGTACTTTGTCAATCTTTTTCCAACCTAATGCCAGCATTATTTTTTCGTTTTCAAACTCTACTTGGTCAAATGTTACATCTTTTAGTAGCGGGTCGATTTTGCTGAGACCAATGGTTAATTTGGTTTTCTTTTCAACTTCGCCCATAAATGAAAGTGTTGCCGCATTTGAAAACTATAGAACAATTGTTCCAACGCAAAGTTATTATAGTTACTTTGTTGGGTCTCTCAAAAATGAATTATACGTACTTTATTTTGTTCTTTCTGTTTTGGTGATATTTGCTTTTCGAACAAATCTTACATGGGCTATTCAAGACTAATGGGCTCTTGGCTTAAACGTGGAATACAATTTGTTGTGACCGATAAAGAAGGTCATAAAATTGTTGTTATCTTACTGTTTTCACTTCTCATACAAATTTTGCTTTCAACACTGGGCAGTCACCCCTACGATATGTTTACTGAAAAGATTTGGGCTTACACAGAATCGAAAAATGGTCTTTCAAGCTTGTACCCTGTTTCTCTCATTGTACCAAGTGGACGGGCGCGCTTCGACTCTTCGATACTTAATTCTTATTTTCCGTATCCACCTCTTTACAGTTATCAGTATTTGATTTTGGGAAAGATATATTCCCTTTTTTCTCCTCAATTTAACTTTGACTCGCAGTATCTCTCTTTTCTCATTAAATTTCCGTCATTTATTGTAACGCTGATGGTGACTTGTTTGATCTATTTCTTTATTAGAAAAAAAATTAGCCAAAAGTCTGCTCTCCTATTTGCACTGTTTTTTTCCGTGATGCCAGGGCTCATTTTTGATACGGCAATTTGGGGACAACCAGATATCTATCTAATTTTGTTGATTATTGGTTCTGTTTTGACTTTTTCGTTTTCACTACCGGCTTCTTTGTTCTTCTTGATTCTGAGTTTGCTTACAAAACAGACAGCTGTTTTTCCTGTCGCATTCATTTTTGTTCTAATTCTTAGAAAATATGGCTTAAAGAAGACGATTAGCAACATAGTGTTTCCTCTCAGCGGTGCGTTTTTGATTCTGCTTCCCTTCTTTTTCTCTGGCTATTCGCCATTTTATGTGGTGGATGTAAGTATAGGTAACAAAGTATTCAATATCGCTTCTCAGAATGCGCTTGGAGTCCCTGAATGGATAAAAACTGTTTCCGGGGGCGCCCACAACATTTGGCCTGTGATTACTTCCGTATTCAATAATCAAACGGGGTATTCGCGTTTTTCCTATTCTGATTCTATGTCGAACCAAGTATTGGGCATTCCATACGTTAGCTTCGGATTGTTTCTTATTTTGGGGCTCTTCATCTTAATTCTCGTTATAGCATTGCTTTCCTTAAACGCTCAAAAAAAGAATGAAACAGCAAAAGTCGCTTATTTTACATATTTAGTTGTTTTTGCAATTTATCTCTTTTCGACAAGGATGCATGAGCGCTATTTGTTTTTGACTGTTCCGCTTCTAATCTTAGCTTTTCCATGGGTTAAATACAAAAAGGCTTTTGCTTGCCTTTGTGTTTCTTTATCAATGACTTTCTTTCTTTCGATTTATGGCATTTTTACCTTGGCTGGTGTTTGGGTTCCTCAGTCACTGCCTAATTTTCTACCGACCGCTAACCCGCTAAATGGATTTGCTTATTCTTTTGTTTCTAATGACTTTTCCATCACTGTTCTTTGTTTAGCCAATGTGTTTGATATTTTGCATTTCATTGATATTGGCGGTTGCGCAAATTCTAGGTGAGAATCGGCAAAATGATATTCCCAAAAGGCAGGAAATTTAGGAGACGTCCATTAACTCGATATAAACGCGGCTTTGAAAGATAAGACCGATTGTGGGCGAGCAAAAACGGAAGACTGAGTCAATTTAGTTTTCTTAAGAGAACTTCCTTTATCGTTTGGGCCTATTCCGTTGAAGGTTGGATGAACCCGATTTTCGGAGAAATGCGTTTTCAGATCTTTTTAATATAATTTTGCTCAAGCTTTTTATAGCGACTTCGCAATTTGTCTATCGAGGAGAACAAAGTTATCGATTTATCCAAGAACAAGGTTTTAGCTGGTTAGAATTTGTATGGAGAGAATATCGTATGATGCCACGTGTTTTAGCGATTTAGCAATCTTGCATTTTTCACGGTATTGTTTTGCCTCACATCTTGTTAAGGCAAAACGCGTCTTAGACGTAGGTTGTGGCGAAGGATTCGGATCTAACTTACTTTCTGAATACGCTAAATCCGTTACGGGGTGTGATGTGTCAGCGAAAGCGGTTTCTTCGAGTGAATCCAGATTCGGAAATAAAGTGGCAAATTTCTTGGTGTGTGATGGTACCAAGCTTCCTTTTTCAGAATCAAGATTTGATGTTGTAGTTGCTTTTGAAGTAATTGAACATGTCAAGAATTCTCAGGAGTTGCTGAATCAAATTTGCACAGTATTGGAGAACAGACGGTGTGTGCATAGTGTCTACACCCCGGCGGGTTGTCTACGGATTACCAATGAATCCATATCATCTGACGGGAATTTTCCTACGAAGAGTTCAAGACAATTTTATCGAATTCGTTTGAATCGGTAGAAATTATCGGTCAAAGAGTAATGAAGATTCGATGGAGAATTATGCACAAGATTACTCCATTCATTCCCGTGGGAATAAGAAGAACCATGAGGCAGAGGATACTCTCTTTCAAAACGTGATCATTCGGCGAGGTCTTTCCTTTATTTGGAGGGTTGCAAAACTTCTGAGGTGGATTTTGTAAGAGGGATTTCATCAAAGAGGTGCAGAATACTTCATAGCCATTTGCAAGTATCCAAAAAGGTTGTAGGCGAAGGTGACTTGATGGAAAATCCATTAGTCTCAATTATTATGCTTAATTATAATGGAGGCGATTTTCTCATCGAGTCTGTTCGATCGATACTTAAAACAAGTTATCCAAATTTTGAGTTTATTTTGATCGACAACGGGTCAAAGGATGATAGTCTTACTAAAGGTTAAGAGACTTTTTGAAGATCCTCGTTTGAGAATTATTGAAAGCAAACAGAATCTTCAATATGCGCGGGGAACAACTTGGCTTCAACAGAAGCCAAAGGCGAGTACGTTGCTTTAGTGAATAATGATATCAGTGCGACCCCGGAATGGTTGACACCTCTTGTTGAACTGCCTTGTTTCGGATCCGAAAGTTGGCGCATGTCAGAGTAAACTCCTTCAATACTATAATCGCTGTCTTTTTGACAGCGCTGGCGGGTTTATGACTGCAAATGGTGTCGGCGGAAATCGTGGATTTGATGACGTGGATCGCGGTCAATATGAAAAAAGTGAATTCATATTTGTGGCGAAAGGCGCAGCAATGCTTATTCGAAAAGATCTGTTCAAAAAGATTGGTGGTTTTGACCCATTTTATGTGGCTATTTACGAAGATGTTGATCTAAGTTGGAGAATAAACCTGTCTGGTTTTAAGGTTACTTACGTTCCACAATCTGTAGTTTATCACATTGGAAGGGCATCTTCCAAAAAGAATCCTTCAAAGGAGACTTTCTTGTCGGTGAGAAATAGCTTACTTGACTTTAATAAAGAATTATGATTTAGAAAACTTGCTGAAGTCTATTGTCCCTTCGATCCTGATTAGATTGTTTTCTATTCCAATGCAATTTGTCAGCATCACTAAAGCTAAATCCAGATGTAAGATCATCCTGTGCTAAATAGTTCGCCTCTTGATGTAATCAAAGCTTTTGCTTCGTTACTTGTTAACTTGCAATCTATTCTAAATAGTAGATTGGTAGTGCAAAGATATATTAGACAAGTTAGATGATCGAGGAGGCTTTGTCTCAAATGTGGCGAGTTGATGGTGAAATTGGGCAAATTGTCCGTTGGAGTTTGTTTTACAACAGGCAGTTTTTCGTACTCTTCTTTTTTGGAGAGATACAAACGATAATGTTGTGAAGAATAAATAAACGAATGCTAAAGGCAAATCCTTCTGGTCTAGGGCTCTTTTAGATCAGAGAACCAGTTTATGGTCTTATACAAGCCTTCGCTTTATGGGTGTTTTTGGTTTCCATCCGAGGGTTTTCCAAGATTTATCCATGTCCGCTTTCCTTGATTTGACTCCTTGGGGTTTGCTTGTATCGAACGTTATTGCAGTTTTATAACCTGTTAATTGCAGAATTAGCTCTGCTATCTCTTTTATGGTTACGGGATTTTCGTTTCCCAAATTTATTGGATCTGCATCAACTTTTTTTTCGATAGCCAACATCATTCCTTCAACAAGATCTCCTACATATTCGAAGGCTCTTGCCTGCGTTCCGTCTCCCCAAACAATGAAAGGACTCTCTTTATTGGCGGCTTTTTTAATTAATGAAGGAATAACGTGGCTGTCTTTTGGATCGAAGCTTTCCTGGGTCCATAGGGATTAAACGGTCGAATTATGGCTATTTTCATGCCATAGGATTTGTAATATGCTTGGCATTGAATTTCTCCTAGAAGTTTTGTCCACCCATAATCGCTATCGGGTTGAGCACCATGTTTGAGAACATCTTCTTCTCTAAGAGGTGGTTGTTCTTCGCAAGTTTGAAGATCAACTGGGTAGGTGCATGCGCTTGATGTGAAAAGTAGCCTGTCGACATTTGTCTTTCTGCAAGCTTCGATAACATTGTTTGTGATGTTAACACTCCTAAATATCTCGGAAGGGTGCGTTGTCATAAAACTTACGCTCCCAACGACCGCTGCTAAGTGAAAACACATTTCAACATCTCTTGTTGCTTTCCGTGCAGCATAGCTGTCCATGAGGTCTCCATTAATGAATTCTATATTGTCTTTGCAGTGTGCAATATTGGCGATTTTTCCTCTACTTAGGTCATCGATAACTCGGACTCTTGCTTTCTTTTGAAGTAAGGCATCAACAAGGTGGCTACCAATAAAACCCGCGCCGCCCGTGACCAAAACTTGTTTTCCATCGAATGACGTCATGTGCTTCTTTCCTTTCAATTTATTATATTAAGTTTTCTCAGAATATCGACGCGTTATCTGTTGTTGAGGTGAAATCTTGATTTCCAAAACCTTATTGCTCAACTTTGGTTGTTCTTAGCACATTAGGTAGGCTTAAGCGGCAAGTGTCTCGAGTAATTTGTGGTCCTAAGGGCTTCAGCTCAATCAACCTTGTCTTGTGTCTTACGATCCCCAAAAACCCTTGTCATAGCCAGCTTTAATTAGCTGAACAACCATTCTAAATTACTATTCCACAAATCTTTAGAATAAAAAGTTGAAGGTTAACTTGCGAGCAAACTTATATTCAGGAGCTAATACGAAAATTGGACCGAATATTAGTTACAGGCGGTGGCGGCTTTATTGGTAGTCACCTGGCAAGATATCTGCTTCAACAAGGTCATTTTGTTAGAATTGCAGACATTAAATTCGACGATTACATCAAAGAAAAATATTTTTCAGAGAAACTAAACTTAGACCTGCGGGTCTGGGAAAATTGTCTGAAAGCTACAGAAAATATCGATCGAGTTTACAATTTGGCGGCAAACATGGGCGGTATTGGCTTCATAACTGAAGTTGGCGCTGAAGTAATGCATGACAATACACTCATAAACACGTTCATGCTTGAAGCTTCAAGACAAAACAAAGTTAAACGTTATCTTTACACGAGTTCAGCGTGCGTCTATCCAACTTATCGCCAGACAGATCCAAACATAAAAGGTCTCAGAGAAGAAGACGCTTACCCCGCTGACCCAGACAACTTTTATGGGTGGGAAAAACTTTACACGGAAAAAATGTGCGAAGCTTACCAGCGAGACTACAAAATGGACATACGCATGCTAAGATACCATAACGTCTATGGTCCTGAAGGAACTTACAAAGGCGGAAGAGAAAAATCTCCAGCGGCTATTTGCAGAAAAGTGGCTGAAGCATCAAACCCTGGCGACAATAGACATTTGGGGTGACGGTAAACAAACTCGATCCTACTGTTACATTGACGACGCCGTAAAAGGAACAATATTGTTGATGGAATCAGACTACGCCAAACCCATAAACATAGGTTCTGATCGACTCGTAAGCATAAATGAACTAGCCGACATGGCGATTAAGATTTCAGGCAAAAAAATTGAAAAGACCCATGACCTAACGGCACCACAAGGTGTACGAGGCAGAAACGCAGATCTTACACTCGTTAAAAAAGTGTTGAACTGGCAACCGCAAGTGACGCTTGAAGACGGTTTGACGCGAACATACAACTGGATAGAAGAACAGCTTTCTTGATGAAAATTTGACTAAAGCCAACTTTTTTGTTTTCACCACTTCTTCCTTTTTTGTGTTGTGGGTGTTGTTTTTGTGTGTTGGTTTTTGTATTGGGTGAACTCATGGTTGTCAGCGTGGATTTAAGTGTTGCTTTTGGGAAATGCTTCGGGCGTTAACATATCGCGTGTTTATCACGCG
>CAVTMS010000016.1:0-19895 GCA_963735905.1 Candidatus Bathyarchaeota archaeon
GATTGTCCTAAAGAAGTCGCCGAACTGCTCATCCTAAATATTCCACTCAAGAGAGCTGAAGATTCGAGGAACGTCAATGAATGAATAGCCCAAGACGCGTCTTCTGGGCCCTCGCACTCGCCTGCTACTCAACAGTAGAAATGGAACTGGACCCAGTGTTCCTTTGGGCAATTCTAAATGGTGCCTGCTAGCGCTTTGTTCAAGTTTTATTGTAAAATCATTTTATGAAGATTACGTCTTCGAGTTCTTTGAAGTGTAAGTCGCCTGTGACAACTTTGCCTTTTTCCCGTTGAGATAGGCATAGAACTATGGAGTCTGCTAGCCCCCAGCCTTTGTGTTTCTTTTTCATTTCGACGTCAATTCTTCCAGCTTCAGTTGACATCTCAAAGTCTAAGTCAACTATTCGACTTGTTGATCTAATGAATTCTAAGCGTTCTAGTCTTCCTTGGGGAGTTTCGTTTCCGAGTTCGATTTCTTTTTGGAGTTTTCGGCTTACCTTTGCAACGACTATGGTGGGCGTTGCTGAATCGTCGCTTTCTATGTATTTCTTGGCTTTTTTTCCGGATTGGGACGCCCTGAAGTATTCTATCCAAGCGTAAGAATCAATTATGTATTTACAGTTCATGGAATTCAGCTTCATCTTGTTTGGAAAAGGGTTTTAGTTTGCGGTTTGATCCAAACATTGAGCAGGGAATTTTCTGTCTGTCGATGATTAATGTCTTGATGACTTCGTTGTGGCTTTTGGCTTTCATTTCTTTTTTGATCTTGTTTAGCATTTGAAGCGTTTTTTCGTCAACTTGTACTGTTGTGGGCATTATGGTCCCTAAGTCTATAGCTATAGTTATATATATAAGATTTCCTTTCTTTTCTCAAAAAATTCTGTGTTTTGGATTGTTTTGTTGTGAAGGCTGTGATTGGTTTGCAGAAATTTTATGTATTACATTGTATTCTATCTTGTTGGGGAATAACATATGGTTGAAGCTGAGAAGAGCACCGTTGTCACCTTGCGTCTATCAAAGCGAAATTTGCGTAGGGTTGAGGCTGTTTTGGCTCTTGAAAAGGTTGACCGTTCCACCCTGTTTAAAGAGTTCATCGAGGATGGGTTGCGGCAAAGGGTAATTCACCTCTATAGTGAGGGGAAGTTGAGCGCTGGACGTGGAGCGGAGATTTTGGGAATTTCATTGCGGGAGTTTCTGGAGTTGCTCGAAAAAGAATGTGTATCAGTTAACTGGGATTCTGCGGGCATCAAAGAATATTTGCAGGCCAAGTACGGAGACTAAGCGCCTTGCCTGTGGTGGTTTCGGATGCGGGACCGCTAATCCATTTAGCCCAGATAGGCAAGCTGCAATTGCTAGAGAAGCTTTTTGGCGTTGTCACAGTTAATTTGAGAGTTAAATTGGAGGTTTACGACGAAGGCATTCGGCTGGGTTGCCCTGATGCTGAGTTAATTGGTAAAGCGTTGGAAGTGGGTTGGCTATTAGTTGAGGTGGTTCCTGAGCGTTTGACTAAGTCTGCTCTCAAGCTGGTTGAGGGTGAGAATATTTCGCGGGCAGATGCTGAGACCCTGTTGATGGCTAAGGAGAAGAAAGCGGAGTTGTTAACTGATGAGAAAGTGCTTTCCTATCTTGGCAAAATGTATGGGGTTAAGTGTTGGAGCACTTGGACGTTGTTGCTCGAAAGTCTAAGCAGAAACCTAGTTGAGGTATCTGATGTTGAGAGTGCTGTTGGTGATCTTGGTTTGAAGAAGTTTAGGTTAAGTGTGAATCTGGCAAAGGAAATTTTGGACGCCGCAAAGTTTGTTGAGAAAAAAAATGCTAATCGAAACTAAAACATCCGTGAAAAAAAGGTACACTACCGAGCGTACGTTAGAGAATGGTCTTAGCGTTACTTTCAGGCCGATCGAGAGTACTGATCATGTGGAGTTCAAGGAATTCTTTAAGGCATTATCTCCTGCGAGCGTGCATTTTAGGTTCTTAGAAATAGTCAAAGATTTCTCCAACGAAGTCGTCGAGAGATACTGCGATTTAGACTACAACCAGGAGATGGCAATAGTTGCCCTGCCTAAAGGCGGAAGTAAAATCATTGCCGTTGCACGTTTATTCCTTAGTCTCAAGGACAAGCGAGGAGAATTTGCCCTTGTTATTGCTGATGCTTGGCAGGGGTTTGGGTTGGGAAAAGAACTTTTGGCTTACCTAATCAAAATTGCCAGGGATTATCTACTTGAAGAGTTCTACGGTGTGCTGTCAAGTGATAACTGTAGGATGATTGGGCTCGCGGAAAAGTTTGGGTTGAAAGTAAAGTCAACGGATGGAGATACGTTGGAGATGACTCTGAAGCTTACGTGATTTGATAATCAGGTGTGTCGCCCCATTTCTTGGTACCTTTCGCCGGATTAAGCTAAGATAGCTGGTAATCCTTTGTTTCAAAGTTGTTTTTTTTCTTGCTTGGTTTAAAGCTTAATAGGATATTTTCGTTTTCAACTTTGACTTGATAGGTTGGTTCGTCGTCTGCTTTGGGGTGGAAAAGCCCCATTTTTGGTTGTGAAATTACTTTGCCTGTTGTGATGTTGAATTTTGCGTGATGCTTTGGGCAAGTAACGATGTTTCCTTCCAAAGTTGCCTGGGAAAGGTCTCCGCCGGAGTGAGTGCATTTTGAACCGATAGCGTAGTATTTGCCGTTTACGTTGGCTATCAAAATCTCTTTGTTTTATAATTTGATCGCTTTCATTTTGCCATCTGGAATTTCTAAGGTTCCAGCAACTCTGACGTAGTTGGATTCCATAAAATCGCTCCTTGTGACCTTATTATTTGGTGGCTGGATGAAAATTTAGGGTTTTAGAACAACTTAGGTATTTTGAGAACCTAAGCTTGCCTTAAGGACAAGTGAAGGTTTTAGTTTGCTTTAGTAATAGTCAAAGAACAATTTTCCTGTTACTTTTCTAGTTGCGATCTCAATATCTTCTGCTTTGATGGTTTTTCTTCCGTCGTGCACAGCGTAATCAAGTGCTTCTCTTGCAATTCTTACGCCTATTTTGTCAAGTGTCTTTGCAAGTTCTTTTGCTGCTGCTTCACTTACCCTGTCGGCGCCTGCCTTTTTGCAAAATCTGTGCATAGAAGATACAGCTATTTCTGATTCAGTCATGTTGACTGCTCCACATTCTCCTTTATTTTTTGAATCAATATTAATCTTTGTTATCTAGAGCCCAAAGAGCGTAATTGGAGTATTATCTGTTTGTTGGTAGAGTTGATTTCGTTGAATTGGTTGGGTTTGGTTGTTTTGTGTTTGTGTTGTGCGGTTTGTTTTGGGGTTTTTGGGGTTGGTAGGTTTTATATGTGGTTTGTTTGCAGTTTGATTTTGTGTTTAACTGGTGGTTGGTTTGGTGAAGGGTAAGCCTTGGAGTGAGGATGAAGTGATTACTCTTGGGCGTTTGGTTGCTGAGGGTAAGTCGGCTCGGGCCATTGCGAAGTTGATGGGGAAGACTCGCGATGCTGTGGCTCTAAAGATTGCGCGTTTAGGGTTAGAAGTAGTAGTTGACCCCTCTTTTACCCCCCTCCCTACAACTACATCTTCTCTGGTTTTGCCAGCTAAGTTGCCAAGTGTTGAGGAGACTTTGCGTAAGGAGGCTGCTGCTTTGGATAAGGCGTGTGAGCCGGGGTTGAGTAAGGTTGAGGTTTCGCGTTTGCAGGTCATCAGTTCTTTGGCGAAGAATTACCGTGATGGGGTTGCGGATTACTTGAATTATCGTGGGTTGGAGCTTCGGCTTGTGGATATGGAGAAAAAGTACGAGAAGATGATTGACGAGTATGGTAAGGTGTTGCAAGAGAAGGCGGATCGTAAAAAAGGCGCGGATGATGCGTCCGGATCGGTTTCTGCCTCATGATCTTCATTTGAAGCAGCTTGAGGATCAGCTTGGTGAAATCAGGGGGCAGCTAAATCGACAGGTGACGGATGAGGCTATTAGTGATAGTTCTGATCCTGTGGAGTTTTTCACTAAGGTCTTGGGTTTTAAGCCGTTTCCATATCAGCTTGAGTTCATTAAGTTGTTTTGTGAGAATCAGTTTGTTGCTTTGCGTTGGTGTCGCCAGTCTGGCAAGAGCTGGATTGTTGCGGGTTTGCTTTTGTGGTACGCTGTAACTCATTCTGAAAGCAGCATTGCGGTTGTGGGTCCCTCGTGGCGGCAGACCAAGCGAGTAATTTCGATGATTGGAAAGTTTGCGCGTAAACTCCCTGTTGAGATGGTTTTCAAGCCTCAAAAAACCTACTTGCACTTTCCTAACGGCAGCTCGATTGAGGCGTTTCCGAATTCTCCTGAGACTATTCGTGGCCCAACGTTTCATGTGGTCTATTGTGACGAGATGAATTTCATACCCAACGATATGGATCTTTACGATGCGATTCTTTTCACTTTGGGGACTACGGGTGGTAAGTTTGTTTGCAGCAGCACCCCTTGGAACAAGGACAGCATGTTCTGGAAAATCTTCAACAGCAAAGATTTTAGCGATTTTAAGACGCTCCATGTACCCGTCGAGAAGGCCAAGGAGCCTAATGGACCCTTAAAGGAGAACATGATTGAGAAATTTAGGAAACAATTTGGGGATGACCCAATTCGTTGGCGCCGTGAAATGGAGGCAGAATGGGCTGATGACGAAGACACTTGGCTACCTCAGAGTCTCATTGTTTCATGCGTTGGCACAACGAAGAATTGCGGCGCTGATCTCGCGGAGTTCAAAATCGATAAGGTGTATGAGGGTGAATTCTTTGCTGGGCTCGATCTTGCACAGACGCGTGACTTTTGTGTTTTGGCTATTATTGAACGGCTCAACGATAGGTTGTTTTTGCGTCATTTGAAGATTTTCCCCCAGCCAACAGTCTACGCGACAGTTTTGGGTTATTTGAAGATGTTGCAGGATCGTTGGGGTGGCTTTGCCAAGATCCGGGTCGACTTCACTCGGGAAGGCCCCAGTTTTATCAAGGACATGGAGAACGCGGGCATCAGTAACGCCGAGGGCGTCAACTTTAGCGTTCCACGCAAAAGCGAAATGGCCAGCCTGCTCAAGCAGAAGGATGATGAACCAGAAGTTATTTTATCCGTTATTAAGTTGGGAGCGTCCTTACCGAGGCGACATCTGTAATGAACTCAACGTTGAACGCTTTGACCTGCGCAAAGACGGCGCCGTAGGCTACAGCCATCCAAACGGGACCCATGACGACGTTTTCTGGGCTACCGCGCTTGCCTGTTTTGCCACTGTTGAGATGCAGGCATTCGACATAGAGACACTGAAATTTGGATGAACCCAAAAAGAAGGAAGTTGTTTGCTATTGCCGTCGAATTTTGTGTTGGAGATTTCACTATTTGGTTTTCGTTTTCGTCTTCGGGGCGTGCTCTTTTATTTCGGCTTTCCTATGAGGGCTGAGTCTATTTCGAAGATTTCGCTGTATATGATGCGGTTCGGTGGCTCAAATTTAGGATCGACCGCTCCTGTGGTGCTGCCGCTGATGAATTCCACTTCTGTTATTACAAGTCTGAATTCGCTTGCTTTTGGAAGATTAATGAATTGAACTTTGCCTGCCCATAGGACTAGTTCTGGGTGGGGTGCTGTGTCAGGTTTGACAATTGCGACGTTTAAGGGGGCATCGGTCCATGCTAAGTCACTTTTGATTCCGGGGATGCGTTGCTGGACGCGCATGTTAATTTGTGTGGGTCTGGGGTTTCGCGCTGGTGCGGTCATTTGTGGACCCTTTGGTGCAACGCCGCTAACTGCCACTCGCAGTGTTCTTGGATGATACGGATCAGCTGTCACCATGGCTGAACGGTCAGGAGTGAGTTGTGCGAAGTCTGCTAGGACCACTCGTGATACTAAGGCGTCTGCGAGTGCGTGGGGTTGATATCGGACAAGTGCTAGCCTCACAAATGGGGCGTAGACTTCGCTTTTCATGTTGATGGTGAGGTCGGCGTACCACAGTCCTCGCGAATCGTCGAATTCTGGTTTGAAGCCAACCACGTTTATTCGTCCGGGTTTGTCGTTTTTGACCATGGCTGATTGTTCTTCGAGTGTTACGTTGGTGTCTTGTTCGGTTCTGTCTGGGAAGTTCCCTATAGTTGGGGCGCCTGTGAGGTTGTCTGTTTCCCAAATTGGGTCCATGCCCCATTGTGTGAAGTAGGGTTTGAATCTGTCGCGTGTTTCTTGGTTTAATGTTCCGTTTGAGTCGCTCCAAAGTGCAACGCCTAAGAGTTCTTCGGCTCCTGATGAGAACCATGGTCTGTTCAGGTACACTCTTAGGCCGCCTCCGAAGCGTACGCTTCGTTTCATGTTGGTTTCTGTTTGGCGTTCCCAGCCGAATGTCGGGATTACGTAGACTACGTCGGGGGCTAGTGGTCTTGCCGAAGAGGGCACATCAACTTCGACTGGTTCGCTTGAGCGGGTGAAGTCCAAGTTTTGGTTCTGTTTGAAGTACTCTCTGTATCGTGATGTGGCGATGGCTGTATACTTCACGACGTGATGTTTAGTGTCGTTAAGTAGATGGCGTGGCGCAGCGTCCGTGAAATGCAGTGGGTAGGGTGATTTGTAACCAGTCCAGTCGCCTAAGCGGACGAAAACGATTTGGTCATGCTCTGGATCATAATAGCCTACGTTTCGGTACTCGGCGCCTGGAGCGCGCAGATACTTTTCGTTTAGGGTTTTTAGCGGCAACTCGTCGACGGTGGCTGCATGAGACGTTGTAGTCCATGTTTTCTGCGAGATGTCGTCTACAGGGTCATCCCATGTTGCTTTCAAATCAACTTTCGCGGTACTTGCGCCGTGTACGAGAAGTGAACCGGTAATGTACGCAGAAGTTTCGCCAAGTCGTCTCCACGCTGTCATTGGGGCCATCTCTGCGGGGTCAGTTTTACCTCGAACGGGTGCTGTTTCCAGCGTTTCCCCGTGCTCGCGGGTGTGTTGGACGTTTAAAGCGGCGAACTCTGGGCGCCCAAGCGGTTGTTGCACGGCGTGAACTAGGGTCAACAGGCGGGGCGGTGTGAGCATCCAGTGTCCGCCTTCTACTGCGCGTTGCAATATGTGCGCAATTCTGTCTATCGAGGTTCCAGGCATAAGTCGTAGCTGTTCAGGGTCATTGATCGTTATGCGCTCGATGTATTCCCTAAGCCACTTCCAGACTCCCATTAGCTTCAGGTCTTCGGTTGTCATGTAACTGGACAGAGGGACAACTTTGGTTTGCCCTTTAGGCAGATAAACTGAAAGCACCCGTTTAGTTGGATCCCATTGAGGGCGAAGATCTTGTTGACCAGCTTGAGGTTCATTCAGTTCGAATCGAAAACCAACTGTTTTTTGCCAGTCATTGGCTCCATCGAAGTCGATCAGGGTTGCTGATCCTGGACGCGGGTTTGGGTCGATAAACGGATTGTAAGCTATTTGGCTGGGTAACCCTGCTCCCGGTTTAGCTTTTCCAATAGTGTAGGCGGGTGTGCCGGGTAAATCGCGGATGGCGGCTCCACGTGACAGCAGATCGGGTAGGTAAGGCATCGTATCTATTTTGTCGCTGGGTTCTACTGGATATTCATCGCTTGCTGTTGGTTGGTGACCTTTGATTTTGAGTTGAATCTTGTTGAATTCTCCAGCTTCGCGTTTGGAAATGAGTTGCCAAGTAGCTGGGTCTCCTTTGATTTTGCCTGATGGGTCATCGAACATTCCTAGTCGTTCGGCCATTTCGACGCTTGTTCTTGGCGGTACTATGTGGCGATCGGCGGCTGTGGTGTCGGCTGCGTTTTTGTCTTTAGTTATGTCGTCGTTGAATGTGCGTATGACAAGTCTGTCAAGGGCGGATCCGCGGTCGTAGACTCCGGATGGGTCTTCTATTGCTTGTGAATTTCGAATGATGACCAGAGGAGCTCCTACTGGTTCAAAACGTAGGTAGGGGGAGCCTTCTGAGTCTATTGGTAGTGCAAACACGGTTGAGAGGTTTTTTGCAAAATTGTCGTCGACTTGTAAGCTGTTTCCTGCTAAATCGACTGCGCGGGCTCGGATTCGGTATCGTGTGCCGAATTTTAGGCGGGGCAAGGACTTAGGAGTAACAGTGAATTTGGTTGCTAGCTTGAATGGAGTGTCTGGTTGGTTTTCGTAGTATTCGGGGTCGTTGTCTTTGGGTATTGCTTTGCTTGGGTCAGCGTAGCGGCTTAGGTGCTTGGAGGGCATTGGCGCGCTTAGGCTCCATCCGTCCCATCGGGCCATTGCTTCGTGCAGGTACAGATCGTTTGTTATTGGTTGGGCTCCATCAGCTGGTTGTGTGATGGCCATTTGGGTAAACCCTTCTTCAGTTTTGGTCTTGGGCTGAAACGGTTTTTGCTTTTCGCCGACCAAATATTCTGCTTGACGCATATGTAGCGAGTGCCAAGCGTTCGTGAATGAATCCCAAACGTCCAATCGGTAACCCCGAATTAGGTCTTCTTCGAAGAAGGGGCGTTGTTGTGGTGTTGCGCCTTCTACCGCATCGTTGAAAGTTTTGGATTGTGATATCATGCTGAGGAGTTGTTGTGCCCTTTTGTCTGCGTAAAGGGAGAATCCGCCAGATCGCAGCGAGGGGAGAGTCGCCTCTGGGTCAAACACTTCTGGGTTTGGAGCTTCGAGGGGCTGCACGTTGTTGCCCTTATTTGCCATGATTGAGGGGTGAAGTGTTTCCGCCAAGTTTATGGTCTTATGCATGCCTCCGTCTACGTCTAATTGTGCTAGACCGAAATTGTTTGGGTTCAGTTGAAGCAGGCCGATGACCGCTGTGGGAAACGTTGGATCGTCTAAGTAGCGCGGCGCGTTGCAGAACAGGTTTTTTCCGCCTGCTTGGATCAAAACGTAGGCAGTTTTCAGTTGGGGCGTTTGGGGGGTAATTGACCAGGACCAGCCTGGAGTGACTTTGCTTACCCAGAACGTGCCATACTTGCCCACTGCTGTGGGTTGAACAAAGTTTGCCGGCAATTCAAGGTCAAAAACTAATCCTACCGCCCGCAACAGGTCAGGATAAGAGTTTAACGATGAGAGGACTTGGTGGAAGTCTATCAGGTTTTTTGTCTCAAGGATCAAGTTGCCTTTTGTGTCGCGATTGTGGTCGTATTTTGGAGTAGGCATGTGATGGAATACGACGAATGGCAAAGCTATTTTCTTAAGTGCCTCAGCGTCGGGTTGAGCCGTTATGGCGCCTTCGCTGTCAAGTGGTCCGCTCATTGGGGGAGAACCCTGATAATTCAAAGTGGCCATTGAGGTTTTCTTTGTGCGCACCATGTTGCGCCACTCTGCCGCTAGCCGACCGTCCCAATGCACGTCTAACCCGTCGACCATATCGGTTAACTTTCGTCTATTGTTTTCTCTTTTCTCCAATGGATCATCCGTGGTGTCAGGTATTGCAAGGTCCAAACCGGCTTTCTGGTAAGTTGCTTTAAGCGCGCTTAGTGTTTGCCTGACGGAGTATGAGAGGATGCCTCGGTTTGAATAGTCAGGGAATTCGTATGGGTGAACCAGGGTGTCTTCTTTGAAGAGTTCTTCCCATAGCTCAGGTTGAAGTACTTCTTTGTTGATTTGTACTGTTGTTTTTTGGGTGCCGCATTGCACTTCCACGCTGAAACCTTTTTCTTTGAGGAGTCGAGTCCAGTGGAGCCAGTCTTGAAATGCGCCTAGAGTTTGTGCTCCTAAGAGTCTTGGGGACACATATACTGAAACTGGGAAGGTGCCAGTGTTTATGTTGACGCTGCGTGCCATAAGGGTAAACATTATGGTTTGTTTATTGGCAGAGGTCGGTTTTGGCTTGATGGGTTGTGGCGTGATGTTTTTCCGCACTTTTTCTGTGACTATTAAGGGTTGTTTCAATCTGTTTTGGGCTTTGTTCTTAAATGTCATTCTTCTTCTCTCCCTTATGCGAAAGATTGAGCGTAATCGCTCCACATTTCGGGTTTTGTCCACATGTCTTGGAAGTGTGGATCTCCGCTGCCGCCGAATGCGCGTTCCACTGTTAGCTCTACTGAGGCGCTGAAGAAGAGGACCTCGACTTCTACGGTCAGCGTTGCGCGTCCGTATGCTTTGTCTCGGCCTGAGTCGTATGTGAAGCTCAAATTGAATTCTACTGAAATGTAGATTATTCCAAGGACGTTGAGTGATCCTCCGAGCCGCAAATAGCCAGTTAATGTAGCCGAAAACTCAAGGGTGTCCTCTTTGCGTTGTAGTGAGAAGTAGATGCCTGCCATGATGTGTACTTCGCCGCTTGCGACTCCTATGTCTAGAGCAGCGGTTGCGCCAAATTCTAGGGCGGCCTCTAATTCTTTCATGCCCAGCGTGTCTAGTTGTAGACGGAAGAATCCGGTGCCTCCAAAGAAGGAGACACTTAATAGAAAAGGATGTTCTCTTTCTGAAACGTTGAAGTCAAATGTCGGTCTTCCATCAAGAAACGGCAGTGTCACTGCGGCACCCAAGCTGATGTCTTTCAAAGTGAAGACTCCAACAGAAGATTGGTGGCAAAGCAAATGCAAATCCAGCCCTTATTCCCGTTGGACTAATGTCAATGCTGAGCCCTGAACCAAACAGGTCAGGAGGAATTGCTTTTCGCAGCTCTTCAACAAACTGTAAATCGCCGAAAAACTGAACAGGAGTAGCCGGGTCCAACTTCACGTTCACGTCAGTTTTCTGGCCGACATGTGATTCGAAGCTAAATTCTGTGAAGTTAATCTTAACTGAGTCTAATATGGCAACTGTGAAATCTGTAAGTTTTCCGGTGAGGTCAAAAGTCGGAGGCGAAGCCATGTTATCTAAGCTTACTGTTTTCTTTGCCACACCATGTATGGCAAGTTTGCTTTTGGAGCCGTTTAGACCTTTATTTTGGAAAACTACGATTCCAAGGTCGACAGGGTAAACGTCTGGGTTCCAATCTAGAATTGCCTGAATTAGTTTTCCGCCCGGCACATCTTCTGTTTTGGTTTCCAATTTAGGAGCATTTTTGTCAATGCTGCTGGGTGCAGAAGTGCCAGATGCGAGCAAACTGACTAAGTCAAAAGCGCCAAACAGTTGTGCCGTGACGCCCTCAAAAAACTGGCCCGGGTCAAAGTTATCGGTTAATGCGTCTGTGGCTTTCCCAGCTACTGGCCCCAACTTTCTTGTTAATGTAGAAAGATTCATGTTTGGGGTAGCAATACCGCCTGCCTTATCAGAAGTGAAGTCTAGACCGAATTTTTCCAGGGTTAAGCCTTGGAGTGGATCTTCTAGCGGGAACCCTGAGGCGAGATTTTCGGAGACTATTTGGGCAAAGACTCCGTTTACTGCGTCGAAGCCGTCCGCCGTGTAATCTTTGAAGTATGCTATAGTGGTTGGGGTGTCTTTGCCTAGTAGATCTTGGACTTGTGGAATCTTTACAGAGGCAAACAGCATCTTGGCTGGATTCCCTAATTTGTCAACCACAAAGTTCAGTGATTCTGTTACTAGCTGAGTGTTGTCATTTTTCTTCGTTGGGTCAGTGTCCTGTTCTGCAAAAGTTACTTTATTTCCAAAGAGTATGGCGCTGCGTGGTTTAAGTTTGTCTTCTGCGTTGTATGCTTCCATTACAAGTTTTGTTTTGGTGGGCGCGACGTCTGGCAGGTCACTTATGGAGACAAACATCTCTGGGATTGTGAAGTCTACAAGGTTGCCTGACCAGTCTTTGCCGATGGCGTGGAATTGGAACATTTCCCGTGGGTTTGCGGTCGTTGTGACTTCGACCCAGAAAGAGCGTGTAGTGTTGGTGATTACGTTCGGGTCTGCTATGTCAGGTGTGACTGTGGTGGTTAGCCTGACCATTTGGAATGGGCTTCCGCGTTCTGTGAATTGTTTTTCTGGTTCGCGGACAACAATGAACATGCGCTGCATCAGATATGCGCCCACGATTCCAGCGGTTTCTTTGAATTTGCGTTCAGTTACTTTTATGAGGGCGGCTCGATGGCGGAAGGGCCAGAGTTCGCCTTCGTAGACTATTCGTACGTAGTGGTCGCGTCCTTGTGTGGCTACATGAACCCATTCTGAAAGGTCAAGCTGTGGGGAACTGGTTGGAGTAATGAGCATCATGGGGGTCATCGTAGTTGTTGTATCCCCTGGGGAGGCTTCGTTGAGGGTATCTGTCATGGTTGTTTGCGAATTTTTCTTGTCTATGAGATTCAGGATTTCTCCGAAATTGGGTTTTGGTTCTTGCTGGGTTTTCTTGGCTCTTTTGGGGGGTGCCCAGTTTCCCCGTGAACGTAGCCAGCCTCCCAATGGGGACAGGATCAACTGGTCTGCGTAGAATGGTTTAGGAACATATTGCCCTGTTAGATGGAAATATCCTGGCTGCAGACCACCAGTGAAGACGCCCAGGTTTTGGTTGTAAGCTTCTGTGAAGCTTGAAGTTGTTTGGCTGTTTTCTTTTGCCTTTGCGGTTTCGGCCTGTAATGATTTGAAGATTGGGTTTGCAGCTTCAAATTGTGGCATGGTGTAGGTGACGTTGCCTTCATACCCGTGGAAGGCGGATGTTAAAATTACGATTTGCCACCGGTCGTCTGTACTCATTGCAGTTCGGCCAAGTTCTGGATCGGGTGCAAAAACGTTTGTGGGTCTTTTGTCAGGGTCGTAGGTGGGGTAGTTTGACCAGATGGCTCTTAATGAAGCGCGGTTGTTGCGCGAGAGTTCCACTGGGCCTTCTTTTGTTTTAAGTTGCAGTCTTGTGTGCCAGAGTTCTGTTCTTCCTTTGGTTGTGAAGGGTTTTGGTCTGTGGCCCCAGGTTACGTCGCCGGTGGGAGAGATTATCAGTTGGTAGGGGAGTTCGAGGGCGGTTTCTGTTGGTTTTGGAGCTTGGATTGGGGGTGCGTTGTCGATTTGGTTTTGTGTGGGGTTGTCTCCTATGGCGGCGATAGGGTTAACTTGTAGTTCGAGGTTTGACCAGTATAGTAAGCCTTGAATTGTGTAGGGGATTTGGGTTTTTGGTGGTACTTTGAAGACGAGTCTGCTGGGGTTTGCGGGTTTGGCTGTTGCCGTTCTGTTTGGCCCAATGATTCCGGGTGGGTCTAGGGGTTCATTTGTGGTTTTGTTTGCTTCTTGTTTGGCGCGGTTTATTTCTGGGTCGCTTTGGGACGGGTCTATTCCCGGTTGGACGGGTACATTCTGGGTTGGATCTTGTGCTGAGGGAACAACCGAGTTTTCGAAGTAGGCGGTTTCTTCGATGCTTTGGGTTGGGAAGAAAACCACGAGATACGCCGGTTTTTTGGGGTTATCTATGACCAAGAATGGCTTTTGGGTGTCCTTAAGGTTGAGGTCCTTGTTTTCAAGGCGTAGGTTGATTGTTTCAACTTTCAGATTGAGTAAGTCGTCTGGTCGAATAATGTTTATCTTCATTGACATTTTGTTAACTCCTCAATGTTAATCTAAATTTTTAGATATGCGTGTTTGATTTTGAAGAACGGATCAGTGAGCGGGATAATGTTGTTTTGCTGGAAGATTTAACGGGTACCAGCGTTTTTATTAATTCTTGCATCTTAATATTACTGTTAAGTACAAATAAACTTAAAATTATGCAAATACAACCGGAACAATTTTGATTTTTTTGAAGAAACGCGATGTTATCGAGTTTTTGCAGGCATTTTTCAGCGTTTCCATCAAAAATGTTATCATTTGTGAAACTTTCGAAAAATCTACTTGTTAAATTATACAGGCCAGAGCAATTTTGGATCTTCGAATTTTCTGGGCTATAGCTCTTGCGTGTTACTCAACTGTAGAAATGGAGCCTGAACCAATCTTCCTAGGATCAATCCCAAGATAACAAAAACCAAATGTCTTTTGAAAATTAGAAGAATTTTTTGAGCACCAAGTCTAGATGGTAAAGAAAATCTTTTTCTGGTCCTATGTATGTTGGAACCACCAATAGTGCCCTTTCCTTTATTTCTGCTGCCGATATTTTGCATTTTCTAATACAATATTCTATATCTTGGATGTCTCTTGGGTTGAGTCTGCCAATTTTGGTGACAATAATATCAACTGGTTGTAGAGCTCTTAGCGAAATGTGACTGAACTCCCTTATTTTACTACTCCTCTCTAGGTAATCATTAGGAAGTATCTGGCAGAAAACGCGCCCATCCGCCCATCTGTCCACCTCAAAGCCTGGTGGATTATTTTTTAAAACTTTCTCGAACTCGGGTAAGTCACTTCCAGGAACTGTAAAATCAATGTCTATAGTAGATGATTTTAGGTCTAGCAAAGTCATTGCCGTTCCACCTGCCGCTATGAGGGTGATTCTTCTGGTGAGATCCTCGTTCAAAACCTCTAATACATCAAATAATGCCTTTTTGTCACAGGGCATTGTATAGCCTCAATTTTTGTTGGATGCTTTCTTTATCTGCAGGTAGTTCTTCTGTGTTAAATGCTTTCAGGATGTCAATTGTTTTTTCAATTTCTGGCGTTGGTTTGATTTCTTGTAAGATTTTTAGAATGCCCTTGAGCTTTCTTGCTGTCTGGAATTTTTGACTCAAGAATGCCAAGATATTGCTTTTGAATTGATTTTTGGCAATAATTACGGCTGCAGCGTCTGATTTTCTTGCATCGTCTTGAAGTAGGATTGCGGTTATTATGTATTCAATGCAAATTTTCTTGCCTTGAGTGAAGTGGGAACCGAATTCTCGGTATCCAAACCTGTTGAGATTATTTGTTAGGTCTGAATCGGGGATGTTTCCGGGTTTGGTTTCTGATTTGATTGCTCGGATTTCGGTTTTTTCAGCGATTTCTTTTATTTCGCTCCAGAATGCTTGGGTACCGAAGAAAGCGATTTTTTCGGTTAGAGCTTCTCTGATTGGGTTGATTTCGTCTGAAGTTGAGAGATCAAGAAAATCGTGTTTATTTGTTATTAGATTGTTGATTTTTAAGTTGTACTTGTTTTGAAGTTTTAGCATATCTTTGTAGAGTTCGATGGTCGCGTTATGATAATCTGGTGTGTCTCTGAGGAGAAAAAGAAATTCAATTCGGTTAAGTTTAATGTTTTTTAACGAATTTATTGAAATTATTGATTTTATTGAACAGGAATCTGTGAGAGACTTATCTATTTCAGTTAAGAGTGGAAATAGTTCGTTTCTTTTGGTTAGAAAGTTCATCTTTTTCTCTATTTCCATTTCTGCTAAAAGATCGATCAGTAGATAATTTTGGAAGTTTAGTTTTATGTTGGAAGATCTGCCTTTGACTTCTATGGTCAGTAATCCTTCGGTTTTTAGTTCATGTATTTTCTGGTAGATGTTTGCATAATGTCCTGAACCAAATGTATTTCGAATTTGTTCAGTCAGTTGGTTAATCGATAGAGAATCGCCTATGTTAGATGATATTGTATCAAGGATTCGAAAGGTAGGCGTATCCATTGTCTATTTCCTCGTCTTTTATTGTAGCTGATCTATTATATGTAATTTACTATAACATTATAGCAATTTAATATAATATCATAGTAAATAAGCTATAACGCATTTGAGACGTCTTCTGGGCGCTCGCATTTGCATGCTACTCAAGTAGAAGCTTCATCCTCGCAACGTTTTATGATTGTGAGAACATAATTTTGATAGGTGCTAAACGATGGTTGTGTGCTTGATTGTCTAAAGGGAACATTTTTGTAAGCGCATTGTCCATACAATGCGGGGACCATTTTGAAGTTCGCAGTAATGGTTGAAAAAGACGAAGATGGCGTTTACGTGGCCTCAGTGCCAGAGTTGCCTGGCTGCCATACTCAGGCAAAAACTCTTGACGAATTGACCAAACGCATCAAAGAAGCCATCGAAGCCTACCTTGAAGCTGAAGGCGCAAAAAACAGAGAAGGCTTTGAGCTCGTGGGCTTCCAATTCGTAGAGGTCTGCACCAGTTGAGCTTCAGGTTTCGCCATAGAAGTTGATGGAGGCATTCGAGGAACAAACTATGATGGATCTCTACAAAGGCCGATTTGGAGATGAGGGAATCCAGAAGTTTAACAAAGTTGCAGAAAAAGTGAAGTCTGCAAAGATGACTTTTAGACAAGCAGCCGCAACTCTAGGAATAACCTACTTTGAGTTTGTCTCCCTTCTCGATGAAGCCGGCGCATTAGATGTCTAACTATCTTGCTGCGTGGAGATGTCACCCGCATTTCCCCTTTTTAGCACTGCTTAATCAAAAGACTGCGAATAATTAGAATTATAGCATAAGCCTTGCCTTCTTTTGGCTTGGGAAAACTAATTAACATTGCCAAATAAAGGGGATTTATCAGAAGTGCTGTTGATATGTCATCATTTCAAGAGAACATGAATGAATATAGAAGGCAACTTAAGAAGGGAACAATTCAAAGGGCGTACCAAGGATTAATGGACTATATTATGGGTTTGAGGTCGTATTTTGAAAACAAGTATCCTGACTATTCTGTATCTAGGCAGCGTCTATTTTGGATATATGGATATGACGTATTTTTCCTTCTTTCCAGAGTCTTTGAAACTTCGAAAGCTGAAAGTTGGAATAGTTTTTGTTCATGAAGCATTTGAATTTGAAGTCTGGCTATTCGGGTATAATAAAAGCGTTCAAGCAAAATACTGGGAACTGTTCAAAGAAAGCGGTTGGAGCAAATACAGGGTTCCATCCACAATAAAAGGAGTTGATTCCATTCTTGAGGGCATTTTGGTTGAAAACCCAAACTTTAGCGATTTAGACGCCTTAACTAAACAAATAGAGGGAGGGACATTGAAGTTTATTGAGGAAGTCGAGAACTTCTTGTCCAAACATCCTGAACGGGAATAGGAAATGGAAGAAGCAATAAAGACATTATTAGACAAAGGCAACGAAGCATTAATAGCGTTTACAAAACGGAACTTGCTCGGAGAAGAGTTGAACGTAGAAGAGCTATGGACCCTTCCACGAGTGAAAAAGATCCTCAAAAACCAGCAATCAAATGGTTCATGGATCTATCCCAACAAAAAAGCGATGTTGCGTTCACCCACGAATTACAATCAATACCAAACATACAAGACAATGGCAGAATTAGTGGAATTCTACGGGTTAAACAAAAAACATGATGCAATAAGGAATGCGGCTGGGTACTTGTTTTCGTTCCAGACAAAGGAAGGAGAGTTCAGGGGAATGTACGGCAACCAGTACAGTCCCAATTACAGCGCGAGCATTACCGAATTCCTGATAAAAGCGGGATTCGATGGCGCAAGAATCGAGAAATCACTTAACTGGTTGCTTAGAATGAGGCAGGCTGATGGTGGATGGGCTATTCCTTTGAGAACCAGAAATAGAGAATTGGAGGCTCTATACGAGAAGGAAACAATTGAGCCAGATAGAACCAAACCTTTCTCCCACCTAATAACAGGAATCGTGCTAAGACCATTCTCTCTAATGCCTGTATATAGGGGGAAAGTGAAGGATGCAGGAATGCTGTTAGCGGGGCGGGTCTTCACCAGAGACAAGTACTCGGACAGAATGGGAGTCGAGTATTGGACAAAATTCACTTTTCCATATCACTGGACAGATATACTATCAACGATAGACACGCTGACACTTCTTGGAATTAATAGTCATCCAAAAATCTATGAAATAATGCATTGGTTTGAGAAACATAAGCAAGATAATGGAATATTCGACGTAAGTGTGATGGCTGGAGCTAAGTACAAAGATGTGAAATACTGGATAACCTTACAATACTTAGATGTCCTAAGAAGATTGAACAATTACTGAAACGCAGGTTTGCAAGCAGGACTAAATCCAATATAGAACTACCAGCGCAGTGTCGGATTTGAACCTCCCAGTGCGTGGAGATGTCACCCGCAAATCCCACTTTTCTTCGAGCGATAGTTACGTGAAAGAAAAAAAGGATTGTTCAGCCAATACTCGTCCCAGGAATTGCGAGCCTTTCTTTCGGTATCCTGAAGTGAGCACTAAACTGTGTATTGTGGCTTAGGAGCACTAGAGTATAGATTCCTGAAAGCAATGAAGTGGCAAAACCCAGATTCAAAATTGCGATGGAATTTGCGAGCACTGTGCCCACACCGAAAGTTGGCACCTGAGTCCCACGTAATTTGCCTACGCCTATAGACGAACCAATGTATTTATCGCGAGGACATTCAGCAACATTAGTCTGATTAATGTCTTGAATATATGCACGGTGAAACGGGATGTTCCGTTTATGCCATGATTTCACACTAGTAGTTAATTGAAGCGGGTCTGTCTTACCCACGTAGACTGTAAGAGAAACGTCATTCTCTTTGGGAGCTGCAGGTTGGAGGAAACCTTCGCCACCGTTTTTCTTGAAAGGTATGTAGAAATGATAGCTAAGCTGAGAACAACAGCGTAGACTATTATAATGATTGCAGTAAAGACAGAGGTTTTTAGCGCAGCATCCCAAAAAAGCACGATATTCAAAGTTAGGGCTATGGGATAGCAATGAAAATTGTCATTCCAATAGGAAAAACGATTATCATAAACAGCGCGTTTTTTAATATCTTACCTTTTCCCACTTTTTTGCTTTCTTCAAACTTTAGAAGAGGACGATTTGTATTTGTTATGTCAGCAGTTAAGACTTGTCATAGCGCGCTGGCTTGTCCCTAAATTAATAAGCGTAATTGGATTATCGTATTTCACGAGTATAGTCCAAGCTTAGGAGGTGCATCCTGGCGGGACAAGACGAACATAAAACTCTAGAAATTCTCTTTGAAAACATCGACCTAACTTTTGCACAAAACGTTTTGAAAGATTGCTTTCACACTTCTGGACCAGGCAGACCCTCCAGAAATCCAATGGGACTTTTCAGAACCTTCATTGTTATGAGAATGAAAGGAGTTCGCAGCCTACGAGAAATGACACGGCTACTCGACACCGATCCAAGGCTAAGAAAACTGTGTTTAATCAAGAAAGATGAGAAAGGCTACACAAGAAGTGTTCTTAGCAGGTTCATCCGAAAGGTTGGAGAAGACAACCTCAACAAGATCATAGAAGAGAAAGTCATCAAACTCCTAAAAAACAATGCATACAAGAGATTTTGACGCCGTATTGGATGCTTCTTTCATAAAGGCGTGGAGCACACGTCATCCACTCGACAGCCAAAAAGGCTACTCTGATGCTGATGCGCGGGTTGGAAGAGCAGGCAGAATGTTCGCTTTAGGCTACAAACTCCACCTGTCAATAGATGCTAAGAGCATGCTTCCTTTAGCAAACGTGTTTGCATCTGCAAACCAGAACGAGAAGAAACACTCTCTAACCCTGGTGGAGAAGACACGGCAGATTCTAAGCAATGTCGAAAGCAAAAATCAGAAGCGTAATCGCGGACAGTCAATACAGCGATCGAAAACTCAGAGAAGCTGTTGCTCAAACGGTTATTCCGTATCCTTCAAACCAGAAACGTGGAGTTAAGGGCATATTGCGAGTGGATAAGAAGTTTAGAACTTATGGACCAGATGAGCTCAAGAAAGAGTATCATAAGCGACCTTCTGTTGAGGCAGTTTACAGCTTTCTGAAAACACAATACAGCATGGCCACCAACAAAGTTAGAGGCTTAACAAATGTTGCTTGCTACGCTCTCTTCAGCATACTTTGCTTAATCTTAAACAGGGAAGCAGCCCAAAACATTGGAAGAGCGGACAAAGCAGTTTCACCAACCTACTTCAACACTTAATATCGGGACAAGGCAGCGCGGCGCTTAACCTTATATCTTTAATTTGAAATAAGTTAAATACTACTTCTTTTCATGTAAGTTAGTTAGTGCACATCTGTGCAAGAAATGAAGTGAAAAAATGAAAAAAAGCAGAATTGTAGCTTTTTCAACATTAATATTTGCTTTAAGCATGTTAGCGACAAACGTCGCCTCAGCAGCAGCTCCAGTAGTCCCCGAATTTGAAGCCACAGGCATCGTGATAGCCAAACTCGATACAGGTCGAA
>CAVTMS010000017.1:0-4536 GCA_963735905.1 Candidatus Bathyarchaeota archaeon
ATTAAACAAATCCTCCTCATCGAGGAATAGATCCAAGAAATATTGGTTCAGGCTCCATTTCCAACGTCGAATAGTCTGTGAATTTTTGAAACGTAAGCTTTATTAAATTAAAACCAAAGATGCATTATCGCTACTCGTTTACTCATCGATGGTTACGCTGCTTTTCGAGTAATCCGGGTTAGCATATAGCAGAAATTAGGATATATTTACATATAAAATGTGATGGGAAATGTTATGTCTACCGTATTGGAACACTCTGCAAATGCCTCCGCGACCATAGAGTATAACGGCAAATACAAATACGGCAAAGTGCCCGCTTGGGTACGAGAGAGACAACTGGAAAATTACTACAACTCAATGGCGGAATTTTATACAGAATGTCTCGAAAATCTTGAATTGCCCAACCAATTTGACAAGAAAAAACTGATCGAACAGCTCATGGGCAACTTAAGAACCTTCATTCGCAAAGATGAAGATTTCACAAGCGTAGTCATTCGGATAATGGATAACTTTCCAAGATTTCCAATCACCACCAAACAAGCCTCCGAATACATAATAGCACTCAAAATCCTCGGCGAACGCGTAGCACGGGCAGGACTTAAATCAAACCAGGAACTAGCCGTAGAAGCGCTTATGTCTAAAGCACCTTTCAGCATCTACAGCAATCTATGCCTAGGAAACTACACCTTCTCTTACTTCCACGAATACAAAGCCAATGTCACAGAACAATACTTCAAACATAGCCACTTACTAGTAAGTGGCAGAACATTTCTAAAAGCTCGAAAGCTTGCACTCGACAACTACTTCCAAATGATAGAACCTAACGAAAACTTATTCAAAATTCTCTTGAGAACACACTTCAGACTTTGGCTATACCTAACACTGCCAAACTTTGCCAAAGCCGAAGACTTCCCCAAAAACTCTCAACCTCAACCAACCTACGAATTAAACCAAGAAACACTCGACAAACTAAAAGACGAATATGATACCGTTCTGGAAGAACTGCGCCGGCAACTTTACAATGCAGAACCCGAGCTATTTAATCCAATCAGCAACCCAAATAAACCAACTCAAACAATGTGGAAAGACATGGTGCTGCTGAGGAGCTCTCAATAAATGCAAAAAACGAGCGCTAGGATTTACCCCGACGTCAACATTTTCCTAACGCTCGACTTCGAACAACAAGCGCTCCTAAGAAAATGCACAATTTTCAAAGAATCCATCCAAAAGGCAAAATTAGACTGCTATTTGCTGTCAACAGTCAAAATCATTCGTGATGGCATAGCAAACGAAGTTGTGGATGCAGGCGGAAATGCCTTACGCGGGCTTTGGAATCACCTTTGCATGTACAAAGGCGCCGGTCAACCTTACCTACTAACAAACGCAACGATTCAGCAAACAGACCTGCCCAGCATACAATCTTACTTCAAACAAAAAATGATAGCTCAAAAAAGAGAACTCGCCAAAAGCCAAATACAAACAATTGAAGTCTGGGCCATAGACGTTTTCACAGAGCTAGAAAACCAATACAACGGCAACATCCCAATAATGGAGTACCTTGCACGACTAAGCCTATATCTTAATGACTATTTTGTGGAAGCAAAAAACGCTCTGCTTCGAACCGAAAGCGAACTACGAATAAAAAGAGAAGAGCAAGTCAACCCCAAACGAACAGAAATAGATGCACTAGAACAAATCCTAAACGCAGCGGGCTTTGACGATAGAGAAGACATCTGTCATGTGGCTTCTCTATCATGGTTAAAACAGAACAAAGGCTACAAACCCATCTTCGCCACTGCCGACAGAAAACTCTACGAACAAAAAGACCTCATTTTCGAGAAAACAGGCGTCATAGTCGAAGACCCACTTTATGCAGTAGGCACTTACAACTCAATCAACAAACAGAAGTAGAGACCTTGTAATTCCTTGGCTACGAAAGAGACTGGGAATCTTCTTTCCGAGGACTCGTGTTTTCAAAGGATTCAATTTCTTGTTATCTTGGGATTGCTCCTAGGAATATTGGTTCGGGCTCCATGTCAACGGTTGAGTAACAGGCGAGCGCGATTGCCCAGAAAACGTCGTCGTGAGTTCCGCCGGGGTGAAAATAGCCGATGGCGCCGTCTTTTCTCAGTTCGTAGCGTTCGACGTTGAGTTCGGTGCATATGTCGCCTCGATAGGGCTTCTCCCAATTCAGCAACGGGTAGAACAGTTTCTGGTTGCGCCATTCGCTGCTTGAGTAGGCTGGCCATTTCGCTTTTTCGGGGGACACTAAAGTTCACACCTTCCGCGTTTTCGATGCCCGCAAACTCCATGTCTTTGATGATGCTTGGGCCTTCGCGGGTGAAGTCGACGCGGATCTTCGCGAAGCCTCCCCAACGATCCTGCAACAACTTTACATAACCCAAAACCGTCGCGTAGAGCGTTGGCTGCTGAAAAATCTTGAGATGACGCAAAAACAGCTTGTCGTTGACCCGCTCTAAAACCGCCAACACACAGTAATCCCTTGTCTGCGCCAAATCCAAACCAGCAAAAAAATCACCTGAACGCTTAGATTCAAAACTAAACTGCACCAGATCCTCCCCACAATTCTTCTCCGAACCTGCGCATGAGACGATTAGGCTTTGGGGCAGCCAGGAGGTAACCCAAAGGAACGCGCGCGAACAAATAGGCTTAAAACTAACGGCAACCTTTGCACAAGTGATTGGGAGGCATCATTTTTGGCTTGGACTTTAGCTCTTGCAGCTTTGCCCACAGTGATTGAAAACATTGACAAAATAGTAACGAGCATCAACGAACTATCTGGCAAATGGAAAACGCCAAAAGAAGAACTGCAAAAGCAGAAAGATAAACTAAATCAGGCTCTATCAGACCTCAAAAAGTCTATTTCACAAATTGGCTATAGCATTGGATACTACGAACAAATATACGCAGCCACAATCGATGAAAAGACTAACGCAGAATCATTTTTTTTCGAGACAAACGACTGGGTAGATGCTAACCTCATGGCTACCAATCTAATTCTTAGAGACCTCCTCAACGACTCAGCAATCAAAACCCATTTTCAAACGCTCAGAAAAACC
The DNA here is from genome assembly GCA_963735905.1 of Candidatus Bathyarchaeota archaeon. Classification (GTDB taxonomy): domain Archaea; phylum Thermoproteota; class Bathyarchaeia; order Bathyarchaeales; family Bathycorpusculaceae; genus JADGNF01. The sequence continues at coordinate 3,081 of CAVTMS010000017.1, forward strand.
GACTCAGTTTTAACGCAACAGATTGCATCCAAGAAAGGTGTTATCGAAGAAGAGGATTATGAAAAGATAGACACAATAAAACGAGATATTGACGTTTTTTTCAATAATGCAGCAACCAAACTAGATGCAAAATTATGGAAAGAGGCTTGTCAAGATATTTATCTCATCAATAAAAAACTTGGCGCAATATTGTCGATTTTGGATAGTCGTTTCACAGAAATGTCACGAAAACTTATAGACATTCAACCCCTTCTCGTCGCAACAGAATAATTCACGCGCGCCCTAAACACTCACAGCAAAAAAAGAGGGTTTTGCGGGTGACATCTCCACCTAACTGAGGGTTCGAATCCCCTTCACACCACAGCGGCGCTTTAAGGTGATTTGAAAATCATTTTACAAGGGTCAGTGCCTGGTACTTGGAAGTCAACACTGCAGCATTTTCGAAAAGTATCTTTATCTTACTCATCTCATTATCGCTTGGTCCTGACCCAACTCCAAAATATCCAATACCAACGTATCCGTTACGTGGAGGATTATCGGTAATCGTCCAAATCGCAAACTGCTTAACACGGAACGTTTCATTGGCGAAAGCAGCAAGATTCAGCAGTTTAACGAGGTCCTCTTGAGTAGGGGAATTGCTCACAGTGAACGCGTCAGTCCCTTGTGGCATAGCAAGGTCCATAGCCGCGCATGCTGTGTCGATAGTATCGGAGATAATATCGTTAGGCTCTTCCAAGTGTATTATTTTCTTCTCTATCACAACCATATTCTGTGTGTTTGATGATTGCGCCTGGAACATCGTGCCAGGTTCTATAGTCACCTCAAGAGGGTCGCTACTCTTTGATTTCAAGGTAAACTCGATTTGCTCTAGCCCATCACCAGATGTTGTTAGGTCCACGAGTTCCTGGTACACGGCTTGAACGAGGCTGACCAGTTTCCAGACGATTGGAGCTGACGTAGGGGTAGAAGTTGGAGTCTGGGCTGGAGTGTGAGTAGGAGTTGAGGTTGGAGTCGATGTTGGAGTTGGAGTATAAGTGGGTGTTGGGATTGGAGTAGGTGTGGACGCGTGAGTCGGCGTTGGCGTTATCGTTGGCGTTGCTGAAGAGGTCGGGTTGACTTTGTCTTGAAAAAGTGTAATCGCATAGTAATATGAACCGCCTAATGTGGCGGCAACAACAATCACAGCCAGTAGGACAACAGCTTGTAATTTGCTTATAGCTTTCCTTGTGGAACGCAAACACGAATGTTTACACAAGATTAGACAACCCTAAGCAGTTCAGCTTGTCAGATGAGGCATTGCCATATTAGGCAGTGTAATTGATTATTTGCCCCTAATCTTAGTAGATTGAAGACAGAACCATCTCGGCTGTCTATCTATTTAAGGTTTGTTCAAATTCAAAATAAGAACTGTCTCTTATGCAATTATTGTTTCTTGTATAGCTAAATTTGGTGAATC
>CAVTMS010000018.1:0-21331 GCA_963735905.1 Candidatus Bathyarchaeota archaeon
CCCTGTTCTGCCAAGCGCCTTAATGATGGCTTTGACCATTTCGTCACTGGAGATGTCGTTGACTGGAGGATACTGATATTTGAGGGTTTCAGCGCACGCAAGCGAGGAAGAGAAAAGGTTAGGTTTCACCTTGACGAGCGCTGCGTGAAGACCTTCACAAACGTATAGGTTGTCTAGCTCTTCGTTCCAATTGTAGCCGTTATTCTCAACTATCCCCCGAACAGAGTCAAATATGCCTTCTTTCTTCAGCCACATTACGAAACAAGCAACTGGGTATTGCTCAGGAAGTTCAACTGACTTAAAGACGATACGAAGAAGGGCTAAACGTACACTTCCACTTGCCGATGAACCAAGAGTTCCGGGATGCAGCATGAACACCTCCATGACGCTTAGCCTGAACATCAAGTTCTTTCAAGTTGTCTTTAATATTCTGGGAAGATTGGCTAGGCCTCGGGCAGTGTTTTTGTCTTGAAATTCCGTGTTAACCCAGAGGGCGCGCAGCATTTTCACTAAATGTGATTTCCCTGAACCGTAAAATCCACTGATCCAAACTCCTGGTTGCTGAGACTGCTCAACACATTTCAGATAAGTGTTAAGAATATCCTCTAAGCCTTTCTCATATTGCCCATCACAAACGAATGTATCCAACTCGTAACGGAGAACTGCCATCGCCTGGCTTGGTTCATATCATCATTTAGGCTTTGCTACGAGTTTCGACATTCTGTAAGTTTTAGGGTTGCGGGATTTCTTTGATATACTTCTTCATTGATCACTCTCGATTACCTCCAGATTACTTCTAACTTATATTGAGTTTGCAGTACGCCTCATTCTATTCTTCCTTGTCGGTTGCGGTAATTGTTACAGCAAGGTAATTCCAGTCATCATATCCGTCCAGTAAGCGGTGGTTGTTGTTTTCGTATGTGCCTGGGAGAAAACCGAGTATCTACCTTCAACAAAAGAAGAGGAGCGAAATTGTCAACGACTTCCTTGACTTTTAGAAAACCAAAAAGGGAACCAACGCCCATCAAAGCCACGACAGTGTTTTCACTAACCCTTTGGGTATCTAGGAATTTCTCAAATTCTTTCTTGAGAAAATCAAGTAGTTGCGCATTAATGTGGATATTAGTTCGGGTTTCTCAGAGTAACTTTCTTTGTAGCGTTGACCGGATAACCAAACTGCAAAAGTGTGTGTGAGGTCAAAAACAGCCCATGCATGACCTAACCGTTGGGTTTCAGTTTCAAATTCGCCAATTTTAGGTCGAAGTTTGCGCTATCCTCTCGTTGTACACACAAAAAATCACCCTTGCGGTGCAGCCAAGTCGCTACTCCAGGGGTCCCAATGTATTTACTGTATTGGCGGCAGAGTTTTTCTATTTTGTTCATTAGTCGTGAATCCACTCCTTTTCCTGGGCGGTAAGAAGATTGGGGAATTGAACTTCCATTACTTTCCCAATATGTTTAAATGTGATCCAGCCTCGCCGGAAGCGTCTTCAGCTAACTCTTACGCAACGGGCAAAAGAGCATTCCAAAAGGCGCATATATTCTGTTTCAAACAGTGCCTCTCCACGAACTCCAACTAGATAACCAAGAAAAAGCGCATACGCCACCGATCCCGAAGTCGGCTGCAGCCTCTTCGAGTCTTCGTCACTTTACCAGACAAATGCCCGGAATCAGTCCAAGTGGCATTCAGATTCTGCGCTACCGACTGCAGCGTAGCTTTGCTGAATCGATCAGGCTCCTTTCGCTCGATAAGTCTCCAAAGATTGGCGTTTAATATGTGCCCCTTCAGGTCGGGCCAATAAGGGGCGCTCAGCCTAAGAAGACTGTCGCGAGAATACGAGCAGAGCAAAGCCAAGAGAGGCTGACCACCTACATCACGCTCCCAAAAAATGTTAACACCCGAAAAACAGTAACCGTCGGATCAAGGGAAAACAAATAAACCAAATGCCTACACGTTAAAAAGCGGGTCTTTTCCGAACGCTTCTTCAAACAATTGTCTTCGATAATTGCTTTGAGATAATCACTTTTCGAAGAATTGGGGCTGCTAACACAAGAAAGCAGAAGCCGCAAATCCTTGAACGTCATATCACGCGCTGTATGTGCACTTCCATAGTCAAGACGAAAGCCAAAAGAATCCAAACCGCCCATTTTGCAAGCATTTGCTGCTTTGCTATTCCCCGACGATACGCCCAATCCCTCACGCCACATTCAATCTACAAACCAACTATATGATATTTACTTATCATAGATTATTCTCAAAATTTCCGTCAGAAGAAACCCCAGGAACCCAAAGTCGGAGAAAACGACTTGTTAAAGAATTTAGAAGTCGGGCACATTTCTCGATTTCTTTCAATTTTTTTCATCGTTCAGTAATCCACTCCTTTTCATGGGAAATAAGAAGACTGGCGGAAAGTGAAACTCCATCACTTTTTCAATATGGTTGAATATAATCCAACCACGCTGAGAAGCTATATCAGCAAATTCCACCAAGCGAGCGAAGAGACAATCCAAAAGCGCAATATATTCAAGTTAAACAACGCTTCTCCTCGAACCCCAACCAGATACCCAAGAAAAAGCGCGTATGACACTGACCCTACAGTTGTCATAGGTTTTGAGCGGATTCTTGCCTTATTCTGAGAAAGATGACCTGAATTTATCCAGGTGGAGCCCAGATGTACTGCTAATGACTTAAGAGAAGCAGCGCTAAAGCGGCCGAGATTTTTTGTCTATATATTGTTCGAGATCTTCAGCATGAAAAGGCTCTCCTTCGCTGAGGGACAAAATAAAAGGTGTACCCAACTTGAGCAAGCTATCTCGCGAATAGGCGCAAAGTAAAGCCAAAGAGGTTGGCCTTCCACATCTCGATTCCAAAAATACCGAAGAGCCCGAAAAATTGTTACAGAAGGATCAAGAGCATAAGAAAGGCTAGATGTTTGCCAGAGAGCTCCCTCGTTTTTAATGTTTGCTTTCCTAGGCAATTGTCAGCTACAATAGCTTTCAAATAATCATTTTTGGGAGAGTTGGGATTATCTACTACGGCCAGGAGCACTTTCAAGTCTTCGAGCATTATTGTCCGACCAATGTGGACGCTCGAACGGTTGAAACGAAAACCAAAATTAACTAAATTACCGGATTTTCCTTCTGTATGGACCTGACATTCGCCCATTAATTTGTTCTCCTTCTAACTAAATTCAAGAGTTGGTTGAATTTCGTGTTTCATATTTGATGTTTTTATATTTAGAACTTGCGATTTTTTGTCTATTGATCAACATGCGATATTTTGGGCCCCACTCTTTTTTTGAATTGTCAAGTTTGTTAATCGGTGTTATTTTTCCGGTTTGATTCTGATTTACCCGAAAGCAGCCCGCTGTCACTGTTGATTGCAGACCAATTCAGAATTGCCAAAATCTTAAATGCTCAGCAATTGGAAGATAACTATGACTTCTTCAACGGATTCCCGCGACCAGCAAAACGACCGATTGTTGATGCAAAATATTTTTGAAAACCTAAATTCTGAGCAAGCAGAAGCCATCCGAGAAATTGAGAAGCCCCTTCTAATAATTGCTGGCGCCGGATCAGGCAAGACTTTGACAGTGGCGAGCAAAGTAGCTTACCTAATTGAAGAAGGTATTAAACCAGAAACTATACTGGCTTTAACGTTTAACCAGAAGGCTGCAGAGGAACTAAAAGAATAGAATGATTGGAATGCTGGGAATTCCGAGGACTTGAACATATCAACCTTTCACTCTTTCTGCAACCAGGTCATTCAAGATAACATTCTCAACACTAAACTTAATGCTAATTTTAAGGTAATTACTGATACCGCTCAACTTGTTTACTTAACCAAGAACATCAATAGCTTCGGTATTGAGCATCTTGAATTCAACCATGAGCCTTATACTTTGGCAGAAGAAATGGCAAAGTTCATTTCAAGATGTAAAGACGAATCAATCTCACCGGATGACATCCAACAATATATCGAAAAACAGGAAAAGAAAACTCTTGACGAAGAAGCTCTTGAGGACTTAAATTGCCTAAAAGACATTTTGCAGATTTATCGGGCCTACGAAAATTACAAGTTAAAAAATAACATGATTGATTTCGGAGACATGCTTTGCACAGTCTACAACCTATTAAAGAATAAACCTATAATCCTGAAAAAATATCAAGAAAAATTCCCGTTCGTCATAGTTGATGAATTTCAAGATACTAACTACATACAACTACAGATAGTGCATTTGATAGCTAGCCAACACGGCCACATAACCGTGGTAGGAGATGATGACCAGAGCATCTACCGGTTCCGAGGGGCCTACCTAACAAACATTGCAGAATTCAAAAAGATGTTTCCAAACTTCGTTGAAAAAGCATTAGAACACAATTACCGTAGCACCAAAAAAATCGTGGCAGTAGCCAATAAGTTGATCGAAAACAGCCCCGAAAGAACAAGAAAGAAACTTTTTACAAACAACCCTGATGGAGAAAATGTAGCAGTCATCGAAACTCCAACCGACTCTTCGCAAGCAAACTTTGTTCTTGAAACAGTCAAAGAACTCCTAAAGAAATACTCCTCACAAGATATAGCGATACTTTGCAGGCGCAGATCAACCGCTGAACCGATAATTAAGGCATTCAGAAAACAAGCTATACGCTTCAACTTCATTGGCGAGACAGGCTTCTTCCAAGAACCAATCATAAAAGACGTTACAGCTTACCTTAAAGTAATTAGTAACCCTCTAGAAACAACGCTGAAATTGTAAGGATCCTAAACCGGCACAACTTTGGCATCAAGCAGATTGAGATATGCAAATTCAATTGCTATGCAGATCAAAATGACCTTTCGCTTTACGAGGCATTTGACCACTTAAGCAAAATAGACGTCGATAAATTCAAGTTCCTCCAAGTCAAACAGACCCTCTCCGACATAATGGGCTCCAAAAAGAGACTCCGAACACTTGACCTCATTCATAGCCTACTTTTTGAACGCGAATTCTACAAATATGAAATAGCGCTTCAAAACAATCGAAACCTACAGCTACTAAACCAGTTTTACGAGTTCGCAGAAGAATTCAACAGCATATATCCAGATAACGACGTGGAAGATTTCACAGAGTACCTGTCGTTTGCCTCCAACTTTGAAATTGAGGAAAAAAACCTCGAAGAACAAGCCATAGTCATCTCAACAATTCACGGCGTTAAAGGCATGCAGTATCCAGTGGTCATAATTCCGGATGCAATCGAGCATAGACTGCCAACGAAGTTCCAAAAAGACAAATTCTCAATCCCAAAAGACCTGGTCAAGGGAGTCCAATCCAAATTCGACGAAAAAGAGCTACATATCCAAGAAGAACGAAGACTCTTCTACGTAGCCATAACCCGGGCAAAAGAGAAACTGATTATCACCTACGCAAACCGGTATGGCGAAAACAAAACCGACTCCAAACCCTCACGATTCCTAACCGAAATAGATTACCAACAAAACAAAAACATAGACTTCAAAGAAGCCGACTCTGAAGACCTTTCTCCAGAATCTGCAACCAAAGAAGACCAAACACAAACGCATCTCATGAAAGAAGTAATATCAAATTTAACAACGGGAAGATTCAGGGAAGCTATAGAAAACGTGCTCCTCTACGCTAAGTCGACAAACAAAGACCTGGATATCAAAGCAGAATTAATTGGCAAGATAAAAGAACCCGATTACTCGGCACTGGAACAAGTTGACGAAGAGCCAGTTACAATCCCTGAAAACCACGTTTTCAGCGTCTCCCAATTTATCGGCTACAAAAAATGCCCCAGACTCTACCAGTATCGCCATGTCATGAAGATTCCGGAGAAGCCCAGGTACTACTTTGACTTCGGCTCATCACTTCACAGCATTGCGGAACAATTAACCAGGCTGCAGAAAGATGGGAAAACCGTCAACGAAAATGTTGCTAGTGAGCTTCTCGCGAAGTTCTGGGAGTCGAAAGGCTATAAGTCAAAAATTGATGAACAGAGAGATTATGCAGAAGCGAAGGCTATCTTGAAGGTTTTCCTCGAAGAGCAGGCTAAGAGCAAATCGGAGATTGTTGACATTGAACGGTGGTTTGAGACTTCGATTGGCGATATACGTCTAAGAGGGAGAATTGACCGCATCGATCGAGATGGATCGGGCTACACTGTTGTGGACTATAAGACAAGCAAGAAAGCGTCATCCCTAAATGAACTCAAGAAGGACATGCAATTGCTGGTTTATGCCCTTGCCGTTAAGGACATGTACGGCACTGGTCAGTTGAAGGTGGGGAACTGGTTCTTACGATCAAACGAAAAGGTGTTCTTTGAACCCCAGAACCAAGCCATCGAGACAATAAGAACAGAAATCACGGAGATAGCAGCAAAAATCAAAGCAGCCTCATTCGAACCAAAAAAAGGAAGCTGGGAATGCACACAATGCGACTATAAATGCCTATGCGATTGACAGAATCAATCTTTTTTGTTAAAGTAGATCTTCTGGAATCGGTTACCTTAATTTAGAGCTCCACCACATTTTCGCTGAAGCCTTTGAATTCTTGATGATATGGTCTGTGAGAGATCAGGATAATTTGTTTTTCCTTGGCGATTTGTTTCACCACTTCAATAGTCTTATTCAACCTTGTCTGATCAAAATTGTGAAAGGGATCGTCCAAGATAAGTGGTATGTTGATATTTCCGCCGAGCAGATCGGACATTACTGTCCTTAAAGCAAAATATAGTTGGTCTTTTGCACCTTGGCTTAGAATGATACATTAACATAGTCTTCCGTCTCTGGAGTCTTTATCGTGATGTTCATTGTGGCTTCGTCTATTCTCAAGTCGGAGTATTTCTGGTTGGTTATCTCTTTCAGTAGTGGCTTCGAATTCTTTTCTATGGAAGGCGTAAATTTTTGCTGCACTTGAGTTTCAGCTAAAGCTAAGAACTTGGCTGCAATTTCGTGTTCTTCAACTTTCTTCTCAATACTGAACTTATTCTCCTCAATCGCATCTATCTTTTCTCTGATATCCTCAGGGCTCTCAACCAAAGAGGTTGTTGTCTTTATACTAGTCTTCAGCTCCGTATTTTCTCTCTTTAGGTCTTCAACACGTTTGTCTAAATCGTCTAGTTCATCAAAATCCTCTTGCGTAAAAGTCAGAAGTTTATAGTTGTTTAGATTATTTTGAGTTATCGTAAGCCTATTAAGATAATCAATTTTTTTAGCCTCAATTTTTCGCAGGTTTTCTTCGACATCTCTTCCTTCATCACTGTTTTCTAATTCTGCTTTTGACAGTTCATTTATTGACGATGAGAGATACATATCGTCTTCTATCAGTTTCGTAAATCTACAGTAATCATCCGGAAAACTATTCATATTGAAGTCTTTAACGCCAGCACATTTAACCAAAATATCTTTTTGAGCAAGAGAAAGATTTCTTGTTAATTCCAATATTTCGTTTTCCTTAGTTTCATCGACTACTTCTTTTTCTTCTTTAATTTTCATTCTCTTGTAAGCATAAACAGCGATGGGAATACCTACTATAATAACAGAAAAAACTAAACCTACTACGAACAGGATGAGGTACTTTTGGTTTAGTTTCTCTTCCACAACCTTCTTTTTCCGATTTGAATTCGTCAATGTATTTAATGTTGTTTCAGTTTTTTCAATTTCCTTAATTGCTCTTTTTATGCTTTCAAAATCAGAATCGGATATTTTGTCATATCCTTCATAGTTTTCAAGTTTTTCGGCAATATACTCTTTTTTCTTTGAGCTTTCTTTAATGCTTGAAAGCACTCTGTCTACTTTCTTAATTTTTTCGTTTAAGGCAGTTTGCTCCTGCGATAGATTTTCCTTCTCTTGAAATCTTTTTTGGTTGCTCCTTAGTTTGTTCAGTCTCATTGATTTTTCTTCTAGTTCCTTGGTTGTTTTTTCGTAAGCGCGGATTCGGAACCTATATTCTCCTTGGTAGCGTCGGCGATCTTCAAGCTTTCCTCAACTTCGTTCTGTTCATCTCAAGCTTCACCAATCTCCTTTGAGGAATCCTTAGCTATCTTATTCATCCTAGCCAAGGCCTTTGTAGCTGAGGCCTCAGAGCGTCCAGCGAAAACCTCTTCAACCATGTCCTTTATGCGTTTCGAACGGAAGCATCTTCCAAGATAGCCATTTGCGACTGTCTAATGAAAGCGGTGTTTTCGAACACCTTTTTGTCAGCAAAACCAAAGTGTTCCTTGAGGTAAGGCTCTATGTTCTCTGTCCACTGACGATATTTCCCGGGAAACGCTTCTTCTCAATTCTCTCAAGCTTTCTCTTCCCAGACAGGTAATCGCAGTTATCCTAAACGTTTCCCCTTTCGCTATCTTGTATGTTAAAGCTGTTCTGCATGTATCGTCATTCTCCCAGCATAGAAACGGCGCTATTTGGGCTCTTGTGTATTTGAAAATCGACGCCATAATTGCTTCAAGGACTGTGCTTTTTCCTGCCTCATTTAGACCAGTGATAAAGTTGACTCCGGATCGCTAAAGTCGATAGTCTTCTCTATGTCGAACTTGCCAAAACCTTCAATTTCCAATTTTAGCAGTTGCACCATAAAGTCACATCTTTTTATCCAAGTATCCAATACCTAGTCTAAGTGCGTTCTCCAGCCTTTTTCTTTTTTCAGGATCTTTTTCACCGTTTATCTCTTCCCTCATTAGATCGGATGAAATGTCCTCTAATGGTCTCATCTTCACTCATATTGTCAGGGAGATGGACATTATCAATTATCTTTTAGGAAGAAGAATTTTGATTCGAACTCTTTTTCCAGTGTCTCGGTGTCAAGGTTAAAATCCAAAGAAGGACTTCCGTTTAGAATTACCCGAGAATTTTGTTTTCATCAACGTTCTTTTCAATGAGCCTTCCTGAGCTCCAAATCAGATTCAAAGCTTGTGACGTCCACATCTAAAGTGTCAAAGCTTCTGATGTTAGTCTTGATAGGCTTGACAGAAACATTGCCTTGCTGTAACGTTACCAGAAGTACGTTGGAGTCATTATTGTTCTTGAAGCTTAATGGTTCTGGGCATCCTGAATAGAAGCATTTTACATTGCTCTTGATCTCAAGCGTATCATGGAAATGTCCCAGTGCCAAGTAGTCAAGTCCGCTTGCATCAATGTCGGACTTCGCTATCTTTCTGTATCCTGCTTCAGGCTCCTCGTCCCACTTTATGTCAGTCGTCGAGCCATGAACCAAGCCCACTTTGAATGTGTCGGAATCTTCCGCTCGAAATCCTTTCAATGGCTCCATCGTGTCGTTGATGTACGCCAACCCATATACAGAGATGCCGTCGATTTCGATGGGTTCAAGATCTGCGGAGCTGAAGATTTGTCACATTAGAAGGAAACTTATTTTCCAGCCATACGCTTCCCTTTTTATACGGGTCATGATTTCCAGATGAAATGAAAACGCGATTCCTTCACCTTTAAGCCGTTCAAGCTCGTTTGCCGCGCACTTAACGAGGGATTTTTGAGGGCCAGGAGTATCAAAGAGGTCTCCTGCAATTAATAGGGCGTTCGCTCTTTCCTTGATGCATAAATCAACTATTCTGGAAAGCACGTTCTGGCAGTCAATTCTATGAAGCTTTGACTTTTCACCCAACGCACTAAAGGTTGCCCCCAAATGCAAATCCGAAGTATGGACAATTTTGATCGATTTCATAATTCTACCTAGTGACCACTGACTGGATCTGTCAGTAGTTACTTTGTTAAACTCTTTAATCTTACGAATTCACAATTCAGTCTCTCTAAAAACTCTCAGAAAGCCTATACAGTCCCCGATTAAACTCAGGGTTATTCTAAAATGTATTATTTGTTAAAACGGGTTAAAAACGGAAAGTGAGTTTGAAAATATTTCCCACACTTTCCTCGAAAAATCTCCACAAAGAAAAAGATAAGACGCCTAAACATTTATTCTGCTTTTGGAGTGTTACCGCGTCCTCCGCCCGATTTGTTCCCCGTTGTGCTTGGATAGTTCGGATTTCCGCCTTTACCACCTTTGCCCATTTGCTCACCCCCGACGTCTATATCCAAACCAACGTTTTTGCAATTACAATAAGAAACTTACGTTTCTCAACAAGAGGAGAGAGTGTTGTACAACACAAATAGTGGCGTCTAGGCTTAAATTAGTCTTAATCACAATCAAGATCTATGACGACTTTACAAGAGTTGTTTACTGAAGCATTCAGATTTTGGGATGAAAAGGCCGATGAACCACCCAAGAACGGTTTTCAAACTTATGATCACTTTAAGAAATTAGGAAAAGCTGTTGAAACGCTCTCGATTAGGACAGGTTTTGGGGGTTTTAAGGTGAAGGTTAGTGTTGGTCAAGGTTGTTGGGCCGAGATTCCATGGATTGGAATTCGCCATCCTGATTTCACAGACAATTTTGAAGAAGGAGAATATGTGGTGTATCTTTTGGCGCCAGACTACAAGAGGCTTCACTTGGGTATAATTCAGGGAGTAACAAAGCTAACGCCACAGGAAATAGACGAGAGAACCGCTAGGCTAAGAAAAGGAATTGCCTGCCCTAATGGTTTCTTAGTCGGCATTGATGGAAAGTTATCCGAAAAAGAACCTTTCGGTAGTAAACCGGACAAATACAAAAGAGGCTTATTCTACTCAAAAAAGTACGATGTACGAGCAATGCCAATCGATGATGTATTGGCGAATGATCTTAAAGCTGCGCTACAAGCATACCGAGATTACATCAACAAGAACACTTGAACTACCATTCAAACGAAACTACACTTGCGCGCTTCCCATTGGAAAGGAAAAGCAGATTACTAACTAACACTAACCACTGAAAAGGCGAAAATCAATTTGCACGTATTTGTGGATGAATCTGGCGACTTAGGTTTCACCGCGAAGGCAACAAAGTTTTTCATTGTTGCCTATTTAGAATGCGAATCACCACAACAAATACGTACCCAACTGGGGCGCACTCTCAAGCTGCTTCACAAGAAGAATAAATATTCACTTGTCAGAAATGAACTCAAATTCTCACGTATGGACGCCTACTGCCGAAGAGTTGTCCTTGAAAAGATAGTCAACTGCGACGTTAGCTTGGGCGTTATCGTTATGAACAAAGAATACGTCAACTCCAAACTGCGAGAAGAACCAACAGTTCTATACAACTGGTGCGTTGTTCACAACATAATGCTAACTTTAATCCCCAATATCTTAGCAGGCAACAAAATCCACATGATTTTCGACAAGAGCCTACCCGCCTGGAGAATAAAAGAATTCAACGCTTACGTAGAAAACAAAACAAGCTATCTACTGTCCGAAAAAGGAACTACTTTTTCGCCAGATGGCATTTCCTCAAAGCACGTCTCCTCAGAAATTGAACCTTGCCTTCAAGGAGCCGACGCCATCGCCGGAGCATACTTCCAAAAATACGAACACCAAAACGACGAATACGTAAAAATAATAGAAAACAAAGTGAGCTCCTTCAAATACTTATGGAGAAAGTAAATTTGCGACCCCTATCCTAATGCTCCCATCCCACAACTGCGGGCATCATTGCCTCGGATAGGACTTACTCGCAGATACAACTATGCAACCCAAACCAAATTAAAAGTTTGTGGTAACCATGCCACACACACAACATAAAAAGCCAAACTACTCAGCCAATTCTTGACGGATAAACGGTTACGAGAACAACAACAGTGAAAAAATGCGTGTTGTTGTTCTTTTCTCAGTCGGAAGAAGAAGAAATTCTGTTTTGGAAACAAAACATTAAACGAATCCTAGTGGGTCCGTCAAAATTAACTTCAAACATGGTCGATAAAATCTTAATCTATTTGAGGCTCAAGAGCTACTTGGGCTGGTTTGAACATCGGACAAGAAAGCTTAAGTGTCAAACCCTTCATAAAAATGCCGAGCGGTAATGAAGCTAAAAGGTTCTCCCCTCAATCTGAACATTCATGAAGCCTCTGAAGTACTGACAAACAAGCATTTCCAACAATTCAAAATGCCTGAATTTGAAAGACTTTACCTTCCAGAAGAGCATGAGACCTTTCTCGGATCTTGACCCCTTGGGCACAAAAGAGTTTGTCGAGGACGACAACAGGGGAGCAGTTTGCCCTTCACCATCTTTAAAAATAGACGGAACAGACTTTTACCTTTCAGTTAAAGGCGTAGGTTCAGCAACTAACCCGTTTTCAAATCAGCTTCTCGGAAAAACTGAAATATGCAGTTTGCTAAAGGATTCTGCACTAAGAGACAGAATTGTGAATTCCAAGGAAACCTCTCCAAGATATATTACAGGCGAATTATGGTTAAGAGGCTCCCCATATGGGGGACAGGGGCTTGAACACGCAACCACTGCCATGAAAACGTCAGAAATGGCCGACCTCACCTCTATTAACGGATTTCGAGTCGCACCGATTGTAAAAATTGTTTTCCTACCCGAAAAACTTGAGAATGAAATCAAAAAAATATATTGGTACCGCAGATTCAGAGGCAGAATGGTTCAAGAAGTAAGGTTGGTTCCATCTAACGTGAGGATTTATTTCCATTCCGGGAGCACAATAGGCAGGAACGTACACTCAATTTTTGACTTATACGGAATAGACAGCAATGATAAAGCAATAGACTTTCTGAAAAATTTCATTAGAAGTGGAATAGCATACCTAACTCTGTTTCCCAGGACAATAAAAAGCAATGAAGACGGAACTTTCAGTGGATTAGATTTCTATGATGTTTGGCTAGACAAAGACGCGGTCATAGCTCCAGACGGCACTATTTACTTTGTAGACCTTGAAGGTCTGGAATGGATAACTGTTGAAGAAAAGAAAATCCCAGAAAAGATAGAAGATCAAATATACCGATCGCTGTACGAATTTATGTTCGCATACGAGCAGATAGAACGAGAACGATCAGCAAGGTTCGAAGACCCGGCGGACAGGCAAGCGCAGTTCGAGTTTCTTCTCAAAGAGGCTCTAAAAGATGATGAGGTTGTTGACCTCGTAAGTGAGGGTCAAAGTCTTAAAATGGTAATAGGTAACATATTAGGAGAACAGCGTTTAACAAAAGAATTTCCGATCCTGGATCGGTGAATGAAATGAAGTGCAACGACGTAAGAACATTCTTCACCCAAATAGCGGAAAAATCGATTACAATGCAAGTTCAATCGACCGACATAGATTTCTTCAGCAGCAACGGCTACCTCACAGTGATGCAAAAAGAAGATTACGATCAGAGGAGCAGCCGAAGTCGCAAACCTAACCCAGATGAACGCAGACTTAGCGGCTACAGAAAATGCAGAAAGAACAGCCAAAAACGATCTGGAAGAAGAGGAACGCAAAACACATTCAATCATGTTTCTTTTTGAGTCAAAAGAGGAAAAGGAAGCTGAACATGAAAAAGTAGAAGCCAAAAAGAATGTGGTCTCAAAGATAGACGCTGAAATAGCCCAAAGAGAAGCCAAGATAAACGAGCTGATTCAAAAGAAATCCAAAATGGACAGAATGGTTCCCTATGACGGAAAATATGTATCGCTTACGGGTGTCGGAATAATGATGCTAAATGATCTTAACGTAAGAAACTACCGAGTCTCCGACGAGGATTTTCCCGATTTCAGAGAAGAAATCCAAACCACCTACAGCGAATTACTATCAATAGCACAAAAAGCCAATTACCATGTATCAAACCTAAAAATTAGTTTCCCAGAAATGGACCTCTCTCAGCTCTGGAGCACATCGATAGGTTTAGCCAAGCTTCAAGAAGACCCCACCCAAGCTGGCCAAAGATTCCTTTTTGCACTTGACCTCCTCAAACACTTCGATTGCACACTTGAAAATAAGATGATGGCAGGAGAAATTATGGCTGCCTACAGGGCAGACCCCTCTCAAACAACAACAAATTCTGATCTGCAGAACTTGTCGGAAACATTAGCTAAACTAGACCATCAACTTAGGCACAACGAGCACGTTCCTAATCAGCTTTCTGTGGGCATTGCCGCCACTATTCTATTTGGGCGAAGATATGATGGCACCTTCCCAACGGACCGATTTGCGGAATTCTCCAAAATGACTTCTTCATACGAGTCAGCCGCAATACTCGCCATATTTAATGTGCCAACAGAACAACGGATTAGCAGATTCCAATCGTTCAGATCGATGTTTAATTCCTGGGGATTTGAAGTATCAGAAGATACCGAACTTGCATCAGCGTATTTAGCGATCTCCGATTTGGCACCGGAAGAAGTAAAGTTAAAGTTAACGATAATTGAGAATGGACTCAGAAACTACCTGGAGTACCCACTTGTGGCTTCAGCAATACTTGCTTCAATATCAACCCTTGAAGCAAACGAGACCCTTAACCTGATGGAAAAAGCCTCCTTCCTGCTGGGCCCTTACGTTAGAGACCTTGAACAATCAGAAGTAATAAGCCTCGCAGTTAAGATGATACACGGAATCAAAAACGAACTTGTCAAACAACTTGACCCAACCGCAACCATCGTGCACACTCCAGTGCAGTTCACCTACATCCCAACATACATCTTCTTCCTCTACCATGCACCCCTGATAATTGCACACTCAACCTACCACTCAACCTACAGCGGCATAGGCGGCTATCACCCAGCCCACGTACACGGCGCAGGAGGCTTCTCGGGATGAACGCAAAGTCCACAATTATCATAATCTCACTTCTCCTAGCTCTATTTCTGGCTCCAGTCGCCGCATCCTACGTTCCCCAAGCCGGAGACCACTTCAGCTATATCGAGGTAACAAATCTTGGAAACGGATTTGGCGATTACTCTGGATACAGCGAACACGCAACATACAACGGAACAGAAACAATCAACACCATCAACACCGACGGAACCGTATCCGCTCACTACAGTTACTCATATCTTTGGAGCAACAACTCAGGTTCAATAGAAACTGGGAACCCCTCTGGAGACTTCACGTTCTCACCAGTCACTTTTCTCTATGTTAATGGCACAGACGACCAGATGGGATACGTTAACCCAAGTGTCTGGTTCGTTATGGATAACTCAATCCCAACGGGCGGCACCTTTTCTCTTCTAAACACAGTGATGACAGTCATATCCACAAACTACAGCTACTATCTTCCATCCCAAGGCAGAAACGTGAACGTAATCTTCGCTCAAGGACAGTCAAGCTACCAGCGAAACGACATATATGGACAATTCAGCGCCACCTACACATGGAAGGCCTATTTTGACCCAGCCACAGGATACATCGTAGGATACAGCTACAATGAACAAGACAACAATAACGCGGGAACAGGGTTCACTTACACCGAAGAACTATACGTGAATTCAACTAGCTACCCACTAACCACTGCAGCCTCAGGCACTCCAACTCAAGAACCCCCAACGCCATTCATCAGCAGCACCAGCTCAACAACGTCCTCCCGAACCGCATATTTTGGCGTTATTGCAATAGTAGCCATAGCCTTCATAGTGCTTGTGCTAATTGGAATTATCTCATACGCGCTTTCAACAAGAAACAGAAAACTTCCCAGACACTCTTACCAACAACCATACCAACAACAGCCGCCCCCTCCAAATCCGCACCCAAGAGAACATTAACTTGACACCCAAGCAACCGCCAGTACAACAGATCGTGATCAAAGAAGTTGTGAAGGTAAAATGTCGTTATTGCGGAGCACTCATAGACTCAACGGTTCAAACCTGCCCAATATGTGGAGCTCCCAGAACATAGAAACCTAAACTAACTTTTTAATTCCGTCTTCTTGTCCAACTCTTTCTTAAAATACAAAAAAACTTGCCCGGACACCTTCATCTGCGCCTTCCCTACATTATTGGAAGATGGGACATTGAAACGGGAGATCTCCGTAAATACCGAATTTGCGCCCTTTGCCTTGAGCCAAAGAAGACGCGCATTGAGGATATCCTCACCTATGCCTTTCCTTCTGTATTGAGGTTTGACGTAAAGAGAATGAAGCCTTCCAACCCCGTTCACAACAAAGGCCCAACCCACACCAGCAATTTCCGTGGACAGCCGAACTATGAAACACCTCTCCCCATTTTTCAGTGCAGCTTTCACCCATTTCCTGTTCATGCCAGGATGAGTTGAGGACATGAATTGTTCAAGCTCATCTTCGTCCACGTTGTCCACGGAAGAAATTTCGTAGCTGAACCTATGATCGATAGCAAGGTGCGCAATGTTGATGTTGTAAATGTCGTAGATTTCATTTTTATGCTCGGTCTTCATTTCTGAGAAAAGAAAATTGAAATCTTTCAACCCATAAAAGTAATCAAAAATTTCCCTCGATGTTGCGTAGATTGTTCCCCCTTTCTCAAAATTGTCATATATAAAAAGACCAGAAACAGCCCCTTCAGAAGTCCTGGCTAAGTAGGCTTCACCACCTATCTCAAGAATTTCTCTAACATGATATTCCAGATACGGTTCAAAAAACGAGAAGCCAACTGGGAAAACAAAGTTAATGTCAGAAGCCTTCAATAATTGGGAAACTTGCATCTTCCTGATCAACTCGTTTTACAAAGACAAATTTCAACGTGACAAACTTAAACTGAACGGTCCCGATGCTAACCAGAAAGAGCTGATTTCCAAGTATTCTTCTTCTTTTAGAGGTCCACCAAAACTCACGCGTCTTTTCGAGTCAAATGATTTTCGCAGAAGGGTTTGCTGGGGCTCTGGACCCGAAATTTTAGGAGAGATGTAATTCCAACGAGCAAAGTTGGTAAATTCAAACCAGAGCCCTCTCAGCCCCATTCTATGCTTCATTTAACAAAAGAAAAAAGGATAGATAGTTGGTTTTGTTTGGTTTTACTTGCGCCTTCGTAATATGAGGGCTGCTGCTATCGCGACTATGATGATTACCGCTGCTCCGATTGCTATGTATGTTGAAATTGGCATTCCGCTAGTTGGTGGCTGAACAGCTTGGCTCGGCGAGGGGGAAAGAGTTGCTGTTGGAGGTACAGATGGCGATACTGTCGGACTCTGTGTCACGAATGGAGTTGCTGGTGAATTGGGCAATGAACTAACGACAAAGTTTGTTGTTGCCATGGAGTCATAGTAGGCAAATGTTCCATAGAAGTTAGCCACTACCTTGTATAGACCTTCAACTGGTGGAGTCCATGCAATTGCGTACGTTCCGCCAATGTCGCTTCTTGCAGTTCCAATAGTTTGAGTGTTTCCGCTTGGATCAGTCACAGTTATTGTCACTGGAACTCCAGTTGCATTCATTGGTTTTGGAGCGTTATTGTACAAGTATTGCATCCAAGTACTTCTGGTCATCGTCTGAAATTGCGGGGGTATCTTTCAATTCAGGAGATTGATCCGTAACTGTTCCCTGTATCAACACTGAAGTTCCTTTCAAAACAGCGGTATCTGGAGCAGTGACAGTTGTTTTGCTTTGACCTTGACCAAACATGTAGAGACAGCCATCCATGTTGTTTTGGTAAAAAAGCATACCTGCAGAGATTCCTTGGCCAAATGCGACTGAAGCGAAAGTGTATGAGGTAAATGATGGGTAATTCCAAATCATTTTGCCGGTGTAGGCATCAATTGCATAGAGCGAATATCCATAGGGCATAGGGTTCGGTGGTGTGTGTTCGCCAGTAGCCACGTAAAGTTTTCCGTCAGCTATCACTATGTTTCCCCAGAAAGGATATGTTTCGTAGCCATTGTTGGTTGTATTTCCACTGTAGAATTTCCAAACTAGTCGCCCATTTGTCGTATTCCAAGCATATACGTAACCGTCGCACATACCTGAATAGACCATTCCATAAGCGGCGGATTGACCGTATGCTTGGAATGCCCCCCACGGATAGGTCATGGGATCGCTTGCCCATACTTCTTGACAGGTGTAAAGTGAAACTGCGTGCATTTTGAGATCATAGCCGCTGTAGAAGACTTTTCCATCGGCAACACATTGGGACAACGTTACAGAATAGAGGTTGAGAGTGCCGTTTGCGATCATATTCCCTGTTGTAGCATTAAAGGTCGTCGTTCTAATGATTCCATTAGATCCCTTGCTTGAATATACTAGAATGTCATTCCAAATGTAGGTTGGAGAAGGATATCCCGGTTTGACCCATTCAACTGTCTTTGATCGCGTATTCCAACTTGTTAAGTTGCCGCCAGTTACATAGTAGAAGTGGCTATCGGCATATACTGTGGGGCTAACATCTGTTCGCTGGTAGATGGTATTTCCCGTCATTGGATCGATTTCGCGCAGACCATTGCCGCTTACCCAAAGACTGTAGCCGCCCGTTACTGTTGCTGTTCTCGATAAGGTTCCACCTTTTACTTGACCGATAGCTTCAAAGATAAGTGTTGGTCTTCCAGGTGGAAAGGCTGCAGGATCAGTTGATGGAGCAGCCAGGGGTCGGTCCAAGTCGACTGCGTAAATCTCTTTACCTGTGTATTGATCCACGCAATGTAGTAAAATTTGGGCTTGGGTGACGTTGTTTTTGAAGTCTCTTGTTGTGTAGTATAGTCTTCCGTTTGCCGCAACGTAATTGGTTAGACCTACGTTGTTTTCTACAGTTGATGAAAAGCTTCCTTGAATGCTATACCAACCTTGTTCGCCCCCGATTAGGCCTCCTGGTACTACTTGGTTTCTCCAAAGTATGTGCGGGGTATTAGGTCCTTTGCTGTACGGATTAAACTGTGCTTGTGAGCCATCGTAACGGTTCTGTGCCCAGGGTCCTGAAATCCAAAACCAATTGTAGTTTTGCGCGGATATTGGGAATTTCCAGTATCCTGAAGGAATTGGGACGTTTGGCGGGGTTAAATCAACTGCGTTCTGCTGGACTTTCCACGTGTATGGAGGGCTTACACAACCATCGTGGGTTGCATCGCCTGGCCAGCTTAGCTTTACAGACCAAGTACCGAGTTGATCGCATAAGACAGCGCCGTTAACTGCTGCCCCTACGTCTGAATTGTTAAAGAACTGGCTTACTGTTGTCCCGTCTGGCTTCGTAGTAATTAGAGTTAGATTGTAGTAAACTACGTTGGCAACGCCGGTAGGAGGTGAAACCCATCCACTTAGGTACTCAGTTTGTCCTAATCCGTTTGTCTGAGGATACGCAAAAGAAAAACCGAGCGTAGTTATCTTCGTTTGGGCAAATGCGAGCGGCACCGCTGTTATTGTTGAAAAACCGAAAAGCAATATCAGAAATATGGCGATTGCATTTGACGCTTTCATTTTCTTCTTATCAAAAACTATCTTAATTCCATTATTTAGTTTAGACATTTTTCTCTCTCCGTGTCTATGTGATACAATTATGCCTGCAAATTGCATTTAAGATTTTAGCAAGTACCATTCTCTTGCAGAAATGATGCAGTCAAATGATTGACTCTTTTCAATATGTTTGCTAAAACCGGCACAGTGTGAAAGAAAAAGAGCTAATTCTCCATTATTCTTCTATCAAAGAAACAGATACGAGAAGAACAACAACAAGGTGGAAAAAAGCTAGATGGACTCTAAATGTAGGCGTCGTCGTGATGCTTATACTTCAGAATTCTAACCGTTTTGGAATCTTCGCATACTTCGTAAATTAGCACAAACGATCCGATATGAACTCGCCAAAGACCCTCTAAGGGATGCTTCAAAGGCTTAAACTGAAGCGGATCAGAAAGTATCTGATCAACTTTCTTTCTTATCGCCTCCAACTGCTTTGGGTCTTTCTTTCCAAGCTTCTTAAAAGCCCTAAAAACCTCTTGTTCAATTTCCAAGCTATGCAAGCGATCACTTTGTTTTGAACTCGTCCGCAAAATCTCTAACTTTCACAAACTTTCCATGAACACGGGCATCTTCTATTTCTTTGACAAACTCAGGTTTAAGTTCAGGTTCAAGCTCACATTCTTCATACCGTTTCAATATGATGCTTAAGGCTTGGCTCTTGTCTTTTAAGCCATATTTCGCCTTCACAATGTTAACTATGCGGTTTTCACGCTCACTTAGATCTATGACGCTTTTCACCATCCGACCACACACTCCACTAATTACGCAGCATTACACTGCATTACTACATGCAACACTACATAATTTAAAGTTACGTTGAAAGCAATCCTGAAAACACAAAACCACAAAAAAACGAACACGTAAGAATCATAGAAAAAACAAAGTGGATTCTTTCAAGTACTTGCAGAAGGCAAATTTGCGACCCTATCCTAATGCTCCCATCCCACAACTGCGGGCATCATTGCCTCGGATAGGACTTACTCGCAAAAACAACTATGCAACCCAAACCAAATTAAAAGTTTGTGGCAACTATTCAAGACACACAACAAACAACCTTCCAAGAGGCTCATCCAATTCTTGGCGGATAAACAGCATCAAAACTTTTTCCTCTACTGCTCTCATAACTCAGTGCGCAAAAAGAAGAATAATGAAAATCAACGCTTAGTCTACCAAAACGATCCTTGTTGAAAGAAGAAAAAATCCGTTTTTTCCAGAAAAACACAGTTTTTTCTTCTTCTCTTAAAGCCCTGTTTCTTATAATCTAATTTTTTTATTCTTCGAGAAGTTTTAGGAATTCCTCGCGAGTTAATCCAGCTTGCTGTAGAATTGACATCAGGGTTCCCTTTTTGATTGGTTCATGGCGGGGAAGAGTGATTCGGTGCTTTCCATCGGTTAGAAATAAATGACTACCTCGCTGGTGAACAATTTTGAAACCTGCTTTGGCTAGAACCTTTATTAATTTGCGCCAGGAAAAGGAAGGAAGTTTTTCAGACAGTGATCTTCACCAGCTCTCTTTTGCGTTTAAGCTGGTTAATCTCTTCGGGGAAAGCCTCTAAATAGCCTTCAATAGCTTCCTTTATGTTAGTTAAGGCTTCTTTGCGGTCTTTTCCTTGACTGATGGCGCCTGGAAGCTCAATGCACTGCGCCGAGTAGCCACCTTCAGGCTCCTCTCGAAGCATCACAGTGAACTTTTTTCCTTTAATCTCAACCATAAATTCCACGCCCATAGAAAATGCTTAGCGCAGACAATATAAACTTTGACACCAAAGCCACAAATAGGCACATTAGCAGCCCGATCCGAAAACTACATCTAAAAGAGTACGAAAAAAACCACAACATACGCCCAACCCTAGAACTGATGCTAAACGAATACAAAGCACTAAAAAAATGCTCAAGTAAGGTGACTACAAAACCCAAAAAAGTAGTCACCCAGAAAACAAAACCGCCTCCTTAGAATGGATATAAGTTAAAAGTTAGGAACCCAGTTAACTATTAAATTCTGTTTCCTATTGGAACCAATTTTTTCTTCCTCTCTTATAGTCAAACTAAAACTAAATTCATTCTTCTGGCGAATGCCTGAGGGTTTGCTGGGGCTCC
>CAVTMS010000019.1:0-7802 GCA_963735905.1 Candidatus Bathyarchaeota archaeon
CAGATATTTATAATTTGGGCAGACTCTTTGTTGGAAGAGAAAAATTTACAGCTTTAGCGTTTTATACGTCTAAATTTTGGATAAGATCACGGGATCTTGTATCAAGGAGTCTTTACAAACAGTCTTTTGCTGAAGACACTCAAAGCTAACCATTAAGAGCAGGCATTGAACACTTAATGCGCAATTTCGCGCCTTTAAATTAAAAACTGGATACGAAAATGGGGATATTATTCGTTTAGTCGGCCTGAAAGATCTTCCCAGGGTAACATTTCTATGCAAGAGAGGGTTTCGGTTCTTCGCACGTATATGGACTTTCTAAGCTCCATTAGCCTGCGATCTATATTTTCCATTGTTCCAGAAAGCATTAGGACAAAGTCGAATGACCCGCGAACAAAATCTATCCTTTCTACTTTTGAGTCTAAAATCAGCCCTTTAATCATGACTTCATCGGCAAACTCTCGCTCCTTGCCAGGTTGAATCTCTACAAGCACGTATGCGCGATTACCTTTGTAGCTCATAATTATGTAATGATGCAGGTTATTTTTAAATTATTTCCCGAATTATTCAGTCGTCGCTTACCGCAGACCCAGAAAAAGCATTGAGTTTTTCAAAAAAAAGAGAGGGATGCCGCCGAATGACAAAACCGAAACCTGTTTAAAGCGTTGAACTTCCGCATTCTTTTTGCTCCCCTTTTGGGTCTTCTTGGCTCTTTATTATTAAGTTTTGAAGCGTTGAAAAACGTGAGAAATAAAGTGAGACATCGACCTTGCTGACCCTGCAATCCTTCAGAGTGCGTCCTTCGCAATCAATAAGCTTGTCAAAGTTGTTATTCATTCTAATGAATCCAGCGTTAATATCTTCCAATGAGCGAAGGAATGCTCTTTGATTGGTTTGACGGTTTTTCATTTTGAACTTCCTGATTATTCTTTTAAAGAAGAAAGGAGAGAGTGCCGAAGCGTTTTCTTCAGCTCTTAGTCTTCGAGGTTTGGGTTGTCAAACTTGGCCTGCTATCGCGGGAGTTGTTGTGAGGGTTTCTGCTGGTGCAATTGTTGGAGAAGTGACTGGAGTTGGGGTTGGGGATGGTGCTGTTGGGGGTGTAACTGTGGCTTTGAGTACTGGTTTTAGGTTATGGCTGTTGCTGATTGCGACCCAGTCTGCAGTCATGTCGATTAGAAGGCGGGTTGTGGCTCCTTCTTTGATTTCGAATTTGATTATTATGTCTATTTTGTCTGATGGAACTTTTAGGGGTATGGGAGTTGGTGTTGCGGTTGGGCTATCGCTTTTGAAAGTTGCGGTTGCTTCTAAGATGTGTAATCTTATTTTCGTGTAGTTGCCTACTGGGAGTTGAGCAATTGATAGATCCTTAGCAATATCCTGCAAAGCCAGTAGATTGAAACTCACTTCATTTGTTTCCTCTATGAAGTTAAGTTTTGTCCATCCGCCGTTGTCTCCACCCTGCACTTGAATTGCATCAAGCTTAACGTCTAGTCTGGAGAGGTCAACTGGCGCGTCTTTGATTGAGACTTCCAGAGTACCCAATGCGGTAGGGTTTTGTGAACCATCGTTGCTTGGGAGTTTGACACCAGAAGCAAACAAAGCCGCAATTATGATCACAGCTGAGGCTACGCCTGCAACTAGATATAGACTTAGTTTTTTGGAGGTTATTGCCATCTTTTTCATCTGAAAAGTCATGTGAATCTTAGGATTTAAGACAATGCTTTTGAACACCCTGTTCAACTAGTTGAACACTTAAGTCAAACATTCAAAATTGAAGCCTCCAAAAAGCTTCTTCTTTTATTCGCTATCCTATAGAATCATGCATCGTATCAGAAAGAAAAGGAAACAATGAGAAAAGATCAAGATCCATCTGCAAAAACCTTTTAATAATGACTTACTGAAAACTTGTTAGTGATTCTTTGAAACGCGAAGAAGCCATATCGATATTAAACGAGATTTTTGGGAAATGCACCTCTATTGATGGGCGCTATTTAGCATTAATGCCTCCCAACGCCACCAATCTATTGAGCGCAGGGTACCAAATTATCATTAAAACAGACCTTGACGAAGAAACAAGAACCTGCATGCAAGATATTCTAATGAAAAATCATCTCACCATCAAAATCAAAGAACAAGATGAATTCATAATTTATCGACCGGTCATGCCTAAAGATCATCATTCTTAATCTGATTTCCCAGGGTAGAAGACACTAATTTGGAATAAAGAGAAGAAATTGGTTTATTGTGCACTCTGATGGCGCTTTGTCGTCTCTTAGGCGTTTGAATCTTGGGTGCCTCAGACTCAGGTCTTTCGTGACGACCATGTAGATGACTTCGCAGAAAAGTATTGGTTAAACCCGTTACCGTGCCAATGGTTTGTAATTGGGCTTTTGTAAAATTGTTGATTTATTGCGTTCATTGCAATTTTAGGATGTCTATCATCTGGTTTACGCTTACGATTTTTGTCTTCTTGAATTGATTTAATGTGAGAAGGTGTCGATCACCCGTGACGATATAGTCGGCTTTTCCAGCGTAGGCAGTATTGAGAACAATGTCATCGTCTGGATCTTGCGATACAGCTTTGAACAGGGGGTTATCTGGCACAATTTTGGACATCTTAACTAAACTTGACAGAAACCGTTCAGCTTGGGTGTTTTTGACTGCAAATTTGTACCTTCCAATTACGTCTGCAAGCTCAGCAAGCAGTTGACGCGAAAGTATCACCTTGTGCTTATCTAAAAGTTCAAGGACAAGTTTTCTTGGTTTTCCATCCTGAATAAGAGCTGACACTAAAACGTTGGTGTCGATGACTGCGCGAACCATTTCATGTACCTTGTTTGGCTCGTTTCATGCAGCGGTATGCTTGAATTTCATCCAAAATTTCTTGTTCTGAGGGCTTGTTTTTGCCTTTGTTTTGTTCGTCGATTTCTTTGAAGAGCTCTTTTAGTTCGTCTAATGGAGGAACCTTGAGTTTTGCTACGACTAGTTTGTCGTCTTTTCTGTAAACGATCAACTTGGTGTTAGGCGTGATTGCAAGTTCTTTTCTGAAGTGCTGAGGAATAACTATCTGACCTTTGGTTCCTACGACTGCGACATCTGACTCTTCTTGACCCATAGTTAAACCACAGTATAACTTTCATACTTATTTCTAGATAAAGGTTGCTATTCAGTAACCTAATCCACACCTTTGCCGATAATGAAGTAATGATTGGTCTGTTGTGCGTTCAGATGGGCTTGGTGTCTTGTAAACTCTGAATTGGGGAGCCTCAAGACTTCAATCGGGAGTGTCTAAGTGGTCAGTAACTTTTTGCGACTACCTCTTTCATATTAGGAAAACCAATGTAGATACCTTAGCCGATTAATGGAGAGAATGACTATTAAGAAAAATATTATAAACCAAAAAACTAGTTCTATCATGTTGGTTCTTCTGCTTGTTTTGGGATTAGCT
The DNA here is from genome assembly GCA_963735905.1 of Candidatus Bathyarchaeota archaeon. Classification (GTDB taxonomy): domain Archaea; phylum Thermoproteota; class Bathyarchaeia; order Bathyarchaeales; family Bathycorpusculaceae; genus JADGNF01. The sequence continues at coordinate 3,446 of CAVTMS010000019.1, forward strand.
TTTGCCTTTTTTCCACAAATAAAAACTACGGAAGCGGCAACCACCAGTTGGACGTTGGTTAACGATTCAAGAAGTGTGAAAGGATATCCTGAGCTGCGAGAAACGTATTGGGAGAAAAACGCCACTTCTTCACCACACAGTCAATTTGACACTATAGGTTTACACAGATTAGTAAAAGCCGGAGTAACACCAAAAGGTGTCGTTTTCATTGCTTCAGGAGGCACCGGTTCAGGCCAAAGCGTCCTCTCAAACCCAACCGCAGATAATTTCACGAAGACAAGAGCTTTGGTCCAGGATTCTACCTGGCAAATCGAGGATACGACGTATACAGCATTGACGAACGAAGACAATTCGTCCCAATTACATTAAACACGACCCAAGTTTCAGTAATGAAGGATTGGGGCTGGGACGTTTTGATAAGTGATTATCGAGAAGCCGTCCTCAAAACAAAAGAAGTCTCAGGCGCCAGCAAAATTTTCATGATGGGTCTAGGAACAGGAGCAATAATCACCAAGAATTATGCCTCTGAATATTGGCAAAGCGATTTAAGAGGTCTAATACTGCTCAGTCCACAGAACACCGCTTCAGTAGTCCCAACAAATACTTACAATCTAACTAAAGCAGTAAACGATATGATTACTGCTGGAAGTTGGAGCAAGGTAAATCTCGCTCTACAAAGCATACTCAGCGCCAAATCCGCCTTGGACAATCCTGGAGGCCCAGCACCAATATCGCCAGCCTACCCGAAAAATCCAATAACGAATAATTCATGGACAAACATCACTGAGTTCCTAACATATGTTTACCACAATTCTGCAGGATTTGGCGGACCAGGCGGATTGAGCAATCTTTTGGGGGGCGTCGGAAACTTAACCGAGCTATTATATAATTTTGCCAATGCCACCGTTTACTTGCCTACAAGATTAGACCTCGAAAGCACAGCAATGGCAGATTGGGTAAATTGCCCTTATGTGACATACGATTTCGATGATCACTACAAAGAAATCAATATTCCAACTATCACCATAGCCGCTGGATTATACAAAAACGCCACTGGCCAATTCAAGTTCGTCAACGACCTTGCGAACGATGACTACACAAGCATTTACCTGTCAAACTACGGTGTATACGACATTTACTTTGGAATAAACAGTGCTAAAGACGTTAATCAACCACTCTTCAATTGGATGCAAACTCACTATCAGCCGCCATCAGCTTCAGCTTTCTGCAACGTCTCAGTCATGACGGGGCAAACTTGGTATTTCTTTGCCCACTCTGCAGGTAGCGTCGGACCGAACACTTACCAATGGTACGAAGGCAACACAATGCTAACAGGCCAAACTTCAATGCTACTCCCCATCACCAAAACAACAGCCGGAACCTACACCTACACATGCAAAGTAACCGACGCAGAAGGAACAACCGCAAACAGCAACACAGTAACCCTAACCGTCATCAACAAATAGCATCGTCGAAAAACCAAAAAAATTCTTTTCCTTTTTTTTGTTAATTACTAATTTTTTTTTCGTTCGTAAAATTTGGTCTATTGTGTATTCTGACGCCAAATAGATTCAACTTCATTAATCAAAGTATCTTCCTCCAAATACGATGTAGAAAACTGTTACAAAAGCGTACAGCCCTAGGCTGATTTGAGTTGCCAAAAAAGAAAAAAGTATAGCTAAAGTGTAAACTGCGGGTCCTACAAGAACAATTCTACTTCTCTTCGCTATTATTTCTTGGTTTGGTTCATTATGCGTTAGACGCTGAGCTCTTGGATAGAACCAGAGAATGTTATAAAGGATTGAGACTGCCAGCGCATTTAGGCCGTAGGCAATGACTGCTATAGGTTGCAGAGGGTATCTTCCGAGTAGGGCTGTGGAGAAAGGTGCCAGTCCAACGCTAAGCAGAAGGATAATGTTAATCCACAGGGTCTTGAGGTCAATATTTTCGATGTGATGAAACATATTTTGGTGACTTATCCAAAGTAAACCTAAAAAAATAAACGTGATAATGTAGGCGAATAGGTCTGGAATAAGGGCGTAAAGGTCACTTTGCAAAGTCGCTGAGGCGTTAGGTCCCGTTATGGTGGGCACCACTAAACTAAGAACTAAGATCGTCATTACAGTGGCAAATATTCCGTCAGTAAGACCCTCTGTTCGGTCTTTTCTAAATCGAGATTCCTTTTTGCTCATTTGATTGAACCTCAAGATAATAAATTGCACTTTTGAATATCTTGAGACTGGCGCGGGCAAAATGCTGAGTCTACGTTAATATCTACTCGATTGTGCATTCTGCTCGCGTTTTGTCTTCAAAAACAGTCCCAAAAGAAAGGAAAAGAACCCTTGAATAGCAAGGTCTTTGAAGGAGACAAATAATCTTCTTTTGTCTTATTTCTTCTTGGGCATTATCTCAACTTTGCCCGCGAAATTGACGATGTAGCCTTCGCCAGCTTTGTCTACGGCAAAAGACCAACCTTTCATTTCAACATCATGGTTCTTAATGTGTGCCACATATGTTTTCTTAAATTCGTTAAACTTCTCGCGCATTTTTTCTATTTCAATATTTATATCAATTTTTTCTTCCGTCATGGAGTTACACGTCCAAAAATAGTATAACCAACTTTAATCAGTCGCGTTCTTAAGCCTATGTGACTGTAGCTCGACAGCAATCAAATCCGAAATTCCTTAGAAAAGGAACTTCTCAACAGTTTAATCCCAGATTCTTTCTTGTCACAAGAAATATAGCGTCTCAAATTAATCTTTATTTACCATATTCACGAGACAATTTGGATAATTGTGCTTTCTGAAGACGACCTGCGTTTATTGGAACAAATGAGAGGTCTCCCCACAGTTAGATAATACAATTAGCTAGTGGTTACCCGATTTGAATGAAAGGCTTCGCATTTCAACACGCTTAAATCTCAAAAAAGAAATAGAATCTATCGGTGATTTTTTGTCTTTAGAAGAGAATAAATCGATTGTAAGCAGGTTTATTGAATCCTATAATGAAAGGAAGCTGGATTTAATAGATGATTTTGTGGCACCAGACTACATCGACCACGAGAAAAATATCGGTCGAGAAGCTCTAAAACAACTAATTACTATGGGACTTCACGCCTTTCCTGATTGGCATGAAGCCATCGAGGACATCATTGCTGAAGGGGACAAAGTGTGGGTTCGCCTTTCCTATACTGGGACTCACAAAGGCGATTTCATGGGACTAGCCCCAACGGGTAAGAAGATTTCCTCTAAGGCTGTTGATATTTACCGCATAGTTAATGGCAAACTATCAGAGTACTGGAATGTCACCGACAACACTAATATTTTCAAGCAAATAGGTGCTCTCGAAATTACGGAAAAAGGAAAGATACTCTTCCCAGAAGAGGCCAAATAAAAGTTGCTCCAATGGCAGTTTTGATAACTAAAAATAGAGGGCAATGGAGCTGCTCGCATTTGAGTACTTGGTCTATCTGCAAATCTCTAAACTAGCAATGTACTCACGATCTTTTGGCGGATTCTTGTCTCTCTCTTCTTCAAAAATGATTTTGGTTTTCCAACCCAAGTGCTCGGCTGCAAGCTGCAAATGGCAAATAGCAATGCCCATATTGATGGGAAAATAGCCTCCACCAACGATGCTCCTAAGAAAACCTGATTTCGAAGAGTAAGCATGAATCAAATTCTTATCCCCAGTAAAATACCAATTCTGTAAGTTGACAGCTGATGGAGCCAGACGGGCTGGTTCCAACAATTCGTCAGCACCGCCAATATTGGTTATCTCCGAGAAGGGTTTCCTCTTAAACTGCGAAACACTGGTCCTGAGTAGTGTTTCCTTTGAATTTCCAAACGACATCAAAATGATAAATTCAAGACTTGAGGACTCCTTTACTTCTTTAGTGGGCTGAGGAAGGCCCAACCAGCAACTGCCTATGCCAGTGGCTGAAAAATAAAGATCGATTTGCTGTAGCATAAAACCGAGGTTAGTTTTATAGCCATCCTTTACTTCGGAGAATGCTGCTATATAATGAGGTGCTTTGTTCATACTTTTTCTGGTTACTTGATCCGGCGAAATAATCTTGAACTCTGTCTTAATTCCCGCGGTCATTTGCTTTAAAGTGCCCAAGTAATCTGGAAATTCCTTCGAGATGATTTTGATCAATTTGAGCCGAATCATAATTCCTAATTGACTTTCTTTTGAAAATCGCTTCGTACATATCATTCTCATTCATTTTCTTGCACAGAACAATCAAAGTTAACCGCCACTAAAAGCTTGCCCTGCGGAGTTTATTCCAAGAGCCGCAAGGTCTTTCAGGCCAATTAGTTCCAGTCACACGTTTTTTTGGGCTTAAATTTTTTTCAAC
>CAVTMS010000020.1:0-10677 GCA_963735905.1 Candidatus Bathyarchaeota archaeon
GAATACGACATAATTGTTTTCGGGGGAAGCTTGCACGCTATTGGAATAAACGGCATAAAAATTCTCAAAGAAAACATTTCAAAGTTGACTGGCAAAAAGGTTGTAGTATTCGCTGTTGGTGCTTCAACTTGTAAAGAAAACATTCTGGAAGAAATAAAAAGCCGCAATTTTTCTGCTGAAGATCACAAGGCATTCAAATTCTTCTATCTCCGCGGCGGTTTCGTTTATGACAAACTGGATTTGACTAACAAAATTCTGATGACTCTATTTAGAGTAAGGATAAAACTGAAAAAGAACAAAACACCTGACGAGAAAGGGATGCTAATGGCTTATGCCCATCCTTTGGATTGTGCTAAGAAGGAAAATATTCGAGAGCTCGTTGAATACGTTCGTTCCCAATAAGCAGAGACTTTTCAAATTGCAGTATTTTCCCCAATTTCTTTTCGCGCTGATAGAACAACAACTCTGGAGTGTGTGTTGTTCTTTCACCTCGTCTAAAGTGTTTGTGGACAGCCGAGTTAAGGAGAAATTATTTTAGCGACTGCTTTAAGCCTTAACTTCAATAATTAATTGTCGTACAGTAGATAGAACACGCCTCGAGTACAAGTTTTGTGCATGAAGTTTTTCTCGACCAAAACCCTTTATTTTCTCCCTATGCGTTCTATTCCAGAAGAAACGCAACCAGGGGCCGGTAGATCAGTCCGGTATGATCGCCTCGTTCGCAACGAGGAAGTCGGGGGTTCAAATCCCCCTCGGTCCACTTTTCACAATCTGAGTTAAAGTATTCAGCACTTACTACTTTTTAGGAAACGAATTTAGGCGCAATTTCATTGATTTCTGAAAACTAAGGCTGTGTTTTTGTTAATTGCACCATTCACCTTCTTAGTTGTGGACCCTTTCTTCGGTTTGCGATTTTTCTTTCACTGGGTCTTTTGCGTATTAACTCTTGCCAACTCCGTTAGCAAGAACAAACTGATGGAACGAGATGAATGCAATCACTTTTGTAGGGGTGGATAGATGTTCGAAATGACTTCTCTTGAAATGAATCCGTCCGTTCCTGGACCTGAATATTTTGAGGACGGATGTAGGAAGGTTACGAAAGCATCAAAACCATTGAATTCATCGACCATTTTGTAACCTGAAGCCAGATTCAAGGTGTGTTTTTCTGTTTTGAGGTTGCCATATCCTTCAAGTTTTATGCATCCAGGCGGGAGATTGAGCAGTCCCGGAATAAGCGTTATTGGTACAGTCCAGCAAGCAAATAGGATATTGCCGTGCAATTGGACTTGAAGTTCTTCATTTTTGACTAATTGCAGGTTGGAACCAGATGGCACACCCGCAAAATATTTACTCCAATATTCTGTTGCCTCAGGTTTATCATAGACAAACGCAGACGGTACGAAGGCATAGCCAACTGGAGTTTCGCGCCAAACTACTACGTGCATAAAATCCTGAGTTCCGAAGGTCGAATGTTTTTCGGCGTGAACGAAATAGACAAGCATGTCAGGCAAACCAAGGTTACTTGGGGGATGAATTATTGCTTGACCATTGCAACTATACAAAGTCACAACCCCTTCCGAGGCTTTAGCTTGGGGTTTTTTGGCATTGAGGATTCTAGAAATAATATCATTTTCAGTTAGCTTCTTTAAATCATCCTCTTCCTCAGTTACAACAACTCCCGCGGCTTTGCTTAAAACTTCAAATCCGGGTTTTTTCGAAACAGAGTTGATTTCAGCCTTTGGCGGAGCAAAGACTGTTGCCAGAGTGATTGAAGATTGAGCTGGAGAGTTTTCCCATAAGCTTTGTAACATTTTTTTCGTTTTATCTATGAATTCCCGATTGTCGGAGAAAAACATGTTTCCAAAATAGTCAGAGGGATCTTTACCTGGTTCTGTGGTTAGAAGGTTTCTGAATTGGAAAAGATGTTTTCCATCAACCACAGTTGTGTTTAGGTATCCTTCTGGGATGTGCCTGATCTCATATTTCTGTGAGAGTTGCTGAGCATTAGCCCAGTTTTTTGTTGTTATCGGGACCATTATTTTGGTCGAGACATTTCGCTCAACCTGAATTTTTAGAAACTCAGAGCCTCTAGTTGAAGTTGTCAAGTTCTCCAAGGAGTCTATCATTACGATCTCATGTTCAGCCCTTTCCAATGTCTCATAATACTGTCTTCGCGCAGTTTCAGCATTACTTACTATGAATGATTCTGACTCTGATTTGTCAGTTTCAATTTCAGCCATCTTCTTATTCACATTTATTGCGTTGCGCCACAAATCCTCAAAAATGCCTAAAAAAGCACTTACGAGCGACTTGCAATTTGTCCAGAGACAGACCTCATTTTGTTCAGATGGAGCGGTTATGAAGAAGATTGCTTCAGCTTCATCTTTTATTACCATTTGGGGGAATAAGCCTAAACTTAGCTCAGGTGTTCTCCCTTCAAATCCGAATTTTGCCTTTTTCATTTCGGCGAGAAGCTTTTTCATAACGGGAAAGCCTTGAGCTGAAAGTTCGGTAAGGAAACGGAATTGTGGTTTGTATTTAGGGGGATCGTTAAAACCTGACTCGAATAGACCGAAGTGGTCGGCACGAAGTAGTCCGGTAACTGTGGTTATGGTAGAAAGCTGGTTTTTTGTTTCCTTTACCATCTGAAGGATTCGGGCATAGATGGGACCTCTACCTTCTATTACAGTAAATTTTGCAGATGCATCAGGTGTTTCTCCAACTGCCATGGCTTTCCAGCTTGCAAGGATTTCTTCTTTACTTTCTTGTATGCGGTTTGCTTCCGCCATCTTAGCTCGAATGAATATGTCAACAACTTTGTCAAAAGAGACCGCGGAGAATCTAGCTGGGTGCTCAAGTGAGGCATCAACGATACCTTTGCTCTGCAAATTCTTTAGGCTTCGATACAACTGCTGTTTTTGAATCTTCAAAACTTTAGATATTTCAATTCCTTTTTGGGGCCCCTTCTTTGAAAGGCAAAGGTATACCTGCGAATCTAACCTGGTTAGCCCAAGACTCACCAAGGTCTTGAGTACTTGCTCTTGGCTCATTTCTCTCTCCCCAAACTGAAACCGAAAAAGACTCAAGTAGTCAGTAACTTTTTGCGACTACCCCTCTCTTATAGGTAAATTCAGCTTAAATGGTTTTCACCATTAAAGGAGAGCGGACAAAAATATGTCTTTTAACAAAAATATTGGAAAAGGAAAATTTACTCAAGCTTCTTCAACTGGAGCAAACAGTTCTATGGAAGATTTTTCTTCAGACTATAATTTATTGGCAAACCAAAAATACTTATTACACCCATATTACACGAGCCAAACCATTCCTGGGTCGAAGGTAAATGAGTGACGACAACGTAAGAAAAGTGCTTAAAGATTTTGGGTTAACCGAAAGTGAATCGGAAATCTACATTTTCCTTTCGAAGTACCAAGCTCTTAAAGGCGGAGACATCGCAAAGAGCCTTCATATCCAGAAAGGGCAGGTCTACCGCAGTCTAAAAGGCCTACAATCAAAAGCAATCGTTGAATTAACTCTTGAATCACCAGCCCGATTCATGGCTGTTCCCTTCGAAACTGTTCTTGATCTGCTAGTGAAAACAAAGCGGGAAGAAGCGTCCGCCGTTGAGCGCACCAGAAGAAATTCTAATTAGTGACTGGAAAAAAATAAGCCGAACAAAAGAGGATCTTCCTTTAGAAAAGTTTTCAGTAATCGAAGGAAACCAAAAAATCTTCGCAAAAACTCTTCAAATGATCAAGGAAACCAAAACTCAGCTTTCAATCATAACCAAAGTTCCTGATTTGATGAGAGCAGAAACAGCCGGACTATTTGACGTAGCTTTTAATCACCCTTTAAAAAGTAAAATTGAGTTTCGGCTTCTCACAGAAGATAGCTGGCAAAGACCAAAAAACCGTGAAGGACCTACTTAGAAAGGCTGCTAAGGCTAAGTTTTCTTTTAGGGGCAGATCACCCGATTTGAGTCTAGGTCTCGCACCTAGAATGGTATTGCGCGATGCGGAAGAGGCAGTGTTTTATCTATCTCCAAAAACGGGAAATCCCACATCGGAGGATGTTTGTTTATGGACAAACTGCAAAGCAATAGTGCAGGCATTTACATCGATTTTTGAAGATTCCTGGGGAAAGTCAATAGATATTGTAGAAAAACTTGGTGAACTTCCCATTGAAAAAGGGCTGGGAAAAACATGTGTCATTAGCGATCCTGAACTTGCCCGCAGAGCCTACGATGTATCTCTTCAAACAGCAAAAAAAGAAATATTGATTGTAGCTTCTTCAAAAGGTCTTCTTGAATCGCTTGAGACGGTGCCTTATCTAAGTCACTACGCAAGCAAAGGCGTCAAAATTAGAATTATGGCTCCTATAACAAGCGAAAATTTGCCTGTTGCTCAAAAACTATCTGACTCCTGTGAAGTCAGGCATATTCCAATAGGATACCTAGGAACAACAATTGTTGATGGCACTCATCTATTTCAATTCCGGGAATCGATTTCTGATAAACAGGATAATCAAGAAACAAATGGGTTTGCAAATACTTCTACGCAGATGAAACTGATTATGTTGAAAAAACCATGATTACCCTAAATGATATTTGGAGAACCGCCACAACCCCCTCTACAACGACATTAGGTTCAATCGTCAAAAAACCAGATGAACCAAAGAAAATAGTTTTGGAAAACATTAAGAAAATTGAAGCTAACGTTCGGGTTTTGACACAAGAAGAAACTTCCAAAGACTTAACAGAGAAAGATGTAATTAACAAAATAACAGATGCTCAGGCTTACCCGAAAAAGGATCCTTTAGGCAAAACTGTAATGCATTACGGCGTTGCCGGTGAGGCAATTATACACCCACCTGCATATCTCAACCTACCTACCCTGTTGATGTTTCTTTCCCACTATGACAAACATTCTACTTACGGAGAACAAGATTTCTTAATCCTTTTTTTGGAAATTGAAACTCCAAAAGGCATAGTATTCATGCCTTCCGCATTTGTTTACGATAATCCCAAAGCAACTAGCTTTTGGAAAAAACTTTGGGCTGGTACTCCATATAATCAACCGCTAAAATTGGTCAGAAAAAACGAGCTCCAAATTCAGCTACATGGGAACACATTTTTTGCTGGGTGGACAGTTCCGATACCTCTATCCTCGGATGGATTTGTTCTTCCTCCCGCTTGTATTTCACTTGAGGGCTATGGAAAGGTAAAACCTGATACAGACAGCATGGAATATCCGTCTGGTTACAAAAATGTTCACATCTACAACGGAATGGAGGCATTTGTGACTTTCATGCTGCCCTCATCCAGGTATTCTGGGCCAGGAACCGATGGTATTTTGGCAAGAGAAAGCATAGTCTCTTTACATCCTCCAATCTCCAAAAAATAACTTTAGAGCAATCTTGGGGATTAAGTTGTGTTGCCCCTGATAATTTAGTAAGAATTTCTTCTCAGTTCGTCTGTGGGTACTCACTTTTGTGACTCGCCAGTCGTTAATACTGAAATTGAACCATACATTTGGTGCAGAACCTTTCAAACGCAACTGGTGTTAGAGATGACCAAAAATCACTTGGCAAGAACAATACTTGCAAGCGGAATTATGCTTGCAATTATTTTTGTTACTATTGCACCATTTTCCTTAGCAATTGCTAGCGTATCAACAGACACCGGATTTTCCTCTGGCGGCGCTAACCCCGAGCGAAACATTGCAACCTCCAACTCAACTTTCAAACGCGACAAATACCACATCGGCTACGTCCGCACAGGGAAATTCCACAATCACATCTTACCTGGAAAGTGACGAACTTGAAGCACTTTCAAAGATAAGTCATCCAAAGATCTACTCAACGCCAAACGAGTCATCAAATCTAACTCCATTATACCAAATCTCGACACCGCTCACAGCGAATGATCCCATAGTGCTTCCAAATAGTCTTACCGAAACGGAAACAGTTGCCCCTCTTACGCCTATGCTTAAAGATCAAGCTGATGATTCGACTCGTGTAACACAAGTTTCTCTGCCGCCGTCTCCTCAGCCTGTTTATGCTCCAATCAATTCTTCAAAAGCTTTCTTAACTGAATCGTTATGCGGGGTTGCCATGGTAATTGCCGTTTCAATAATTATTGTTGCTTTATGCGTAAAAAGAAGAAAAGCTTAGCTCCATAAATGGGAATATTTTAGACAAGTATTATCTTATTTTGGGAAGATCTGAAAAACAGATTGTCCTAAAATTAGCTTTATTTTAGAAAGATACATCGATTTTGGAAATATGCTTTCAAAGGAAATAGACGTTATTTATGCACAAACAGAACATTTTTTTTGGTGCCCAATTTGAAAGATGAAAAATCACGTTGCGAATCGTTTCTTGTCAAAGCTGGCTGCTCCAAAGAAGTCGCCGAAGAAATCTGGAAATGGTACGATTCAACAAACAAGAAGGGCGTAGCCAGCTACTAAAGTGGAACCTTTTCTAAGCGCTTAGTCTTTCGATTGCTTTTTCCGCCCATTGTACATCTTTCCACATGGCTCTTCCTACAGCCACTAAATCTACCAATTCGTTACGTACCAGTTCATCGGCGAATTGATGGTCTTTGATTCCTCCAACGCCAATAATGGGAACGCTAACGGCTTTCTTTATGATGTTCGCTTGAGGGACAAAATAGCCCTTTATTCGCTGAAGCTGTTTAGGTTCACTCCCACACATTCCCCCCGAAACGTCGATAACGTCAACTCCAAACCTCTCAAGTTCCTTGGCAAAAACAACTGAATCTTCTATATGCGTCCCGTTCGGAGCCAAATCATCTGATCCTAACCTGTAAAGCAGGATTCTTCCTTTGAGGGTTTCGCGGACTCTTTCCACAACAGATAGAGGAAAACGAATCCGATTCTCCAAAGAACCTCCGTATTCATCTCCTCGTTTGTTTAGCAAGGGCGAAAGGAATTGATTAAGCAAGTAGCCGTGAGCTCCATGAAGCTCAACCCCATCAAAACCTGCTTTAACCGCTCTTTCTGAAGCCAACGCAAATTCTTCAATTATCAATTGCATTTCACTCTTCATGAGTTCCCGCGCTTTCCCGGTTGCCGAAGGTCCCGCGGGCTCCCCCTTAATGACATTTTTGTTTGCAACTCCCCCAGCATGAGTAATCTGAATGACTGCAGGAGCTCCAACTGCGTGAATGGCTTTGGCAAGTTTTTCCAACCCCTCAATTAAAGAGTCATCGTATATTCCAAGTTGTTTCGGACTCAGTTTTCCCCTCAACGAGACATATGCGTGTTCGACTATTGGCAAACCCAAGGCAGATGATCGCCTTACATAGAAATTGATCAATCTGTTTGTCACTGCGCCCTCGAAAGTGGGGCGACCAGACTGCATAGGTGGCATAACAATTCGGTTCCTCAAAGTCAGTCCTTTCACTTGCAGTGGGTCAATGAGTCTTGTCAAATCTTGGCACCAGAAGCGTTAATGACTAAACGAATCTATAAGAACTTGTAGAAAAAGATCAGCGAAAATCAAATTGTTATGTCTTATTATGCAGTAGATTGGTTAACCTAAAGTGGGAGTTCAATCACGAATTCAGTTCCCTTTCCAACTTCACTTTCAACCTCAACAGTCCCTCCCAAGGCTTCAGTTAATCTTTTGATGACTGCCAAACCAAACCCTTGACCCTTAGCTTTGGTAGTGTACAGGGGAGTAAACAGTTTCTCTCTTGCCTCTTCAGGTATGCCTTCTCCATTGTCTTTAACTACGATTCGCGCCTTTCCGTTTTCGCTAATCGCCTTAATTGAAAGTTTACCTCCACTTGGCATTGCCTGCAATCCATTATTGGATAGGTTTGCAATTATCCTTTGAAGGTAAGTTGGATCAGTTTTCAACTTTGGGAATTGTTTTCCTATTGAGATTTCAATAGTAATGTTTTCAGGTACGCTTATGGTGGAAAAGACCGACTGCACAATTCTATTAAGATCCGTTTCTTCCAAATTTGGATTGAGCGGCCTCGCGTAATCTTGAAGGTCTGCTACGATCTTATTAACATAAAGTGTCTGCTCAGAAATTAGCTCGAGATTTTTCTTAACGCCATCTTTAGCCTCGCCATCGGGAATGTCTTTCAGTTTATTTTTTGCTAGGTAAACTGCGCCCGTTATTGCCGTCAAGGGATTTCTAATATCATGTCCTACCATGCCTGCAGTGGCTCCTATAGCAGCCAGTCTCTCGGCGTTCTTGAGCTTCTCAGATCGTTCAACGACCAACTCTTCCAAATGTTGTGAATGCTTTTCCAGAGCATCTTGCATTTCCTTCTGCCTTGACAAATCCTGAAAACTCCTTCGCCGATAGGACTGTATTTGCCAAGAACTCAACCCAGCAATTATGTTTGCGAACGCCAAACTAAGAAGAAGCGTTAAAAGAGTTGGATAATCTGATGGCTTCAGCACCCACACGATTATCACAGCTTCACCAACTGTAGTTATTGTCGACAAAGTTACTTGGTGCGAAAATTTAATGGGAAGAACCAAATACAAGACAAAAACTGAAACGATCGTAATTATTGCTTGAACCATGAAATTTTGCGGTCTTGAAGAATTAATTATGCCGCCTCCAATCATAAGAATGAGAGCGCACCAAAATATCGCGTTGTCGTAGGAATGATAATTTTTAATTTTACTTACAAAAATAAAAACGAAAGTTACACAACACAGAAGCCCAATCCTCAGAGCGACAAGACCAAAGAGTTCCGGTGATACACCAAAAAACCTAAAATCGTTCAAAACAAAGGCCGCTAACGGAATCAAGAACATCAGAATACCCAATTTCGCCTGCTTAACATCAGATTGAAGAGAAAACCGTCTGAATTCGTCTTCGTGCGATTCACTTAATCTGAACCCAGATAGTTTGTCAATCATAAACAGGCCTCAACTGGCTTCTTACAATTACCGAATGCAAATTATTTATTTATTATGTATCAAGATGCCTGAAGAAAGTTCTTTTGAAAATCCTTTGTTTGGACTATTGTTTTTCGAAAGTGGCTTTATGCTTCATCTTGATGATAACAAGCCTCTTGTGAAAGCTGGAGTACAGATGCAGTAAAATATTAAATCGCAATTTCCGCTATTAGTAATCTTTTGAAGAGCGCCTGGAGGAATTATTACGACGTCTCCTTCGGATACTTCTGAAGGTTCAACATCTCCGATCTGCACTTTGCCTTTTCCTTGCGTGATAAGGTAAATCTCTTGAACCCGATCTAAATGGTGGATTTTTGTTGAAACGCCTGGTTCAACTCTTGCACGTGCAATTGATACTTTCCTGTCTCCTGTGCTGATGCCGCAGTTTTCAAAAATGTAACAACGTTCAGGTGTCAAGTATTCCTTCAGGGAATTGGCCTTAACAATTTTAGGCTTCATGCCTTTCCAATAAAAGCTGGGGCTTTATACTTTTCTGGCTTCAACTTCTATCCTTTGAATAGCCATAATTCAATTCATTTGAGTAACAAAAATAGAAATATGATGGAAGCCTTCTCCTTTTCCCCTTGCTCCACCTTCAAACAAGAGTAATCATTTTTGTTTATTAAACTCCTAAGACCAAAGGCAACATATGTCCATTCTCGCAATATCTCATGCAACAAATCTTTAACAAAATAAAAAAGGAGAGAATCATCCAGAGACCTGCTTGTGAAGACTAATATCTAAGCTCAGATAAGATTTATTGGAAGCGTTTTTGATGCCAAACATTAGCCCAGGCGAGGTTTTCATAATAAAAACTGCTGACAGAAATGCCGGCGTTAAGACTCTCATGTCCCAATTCAATCTTGGCGACTTTGCCGGCAAAAAGGTAGCTTCTGAAAGCTAACTTCAACAGTGCCGATCCTTTCCCAGCTTCCACACATTTGGACACGCTACAAGCAATCACTGAAACTCTAATCGAATCAAAAGCTGCGGACGTGGTTATGGGTGAACGTAGTGGAATGGGCAATACGAGGCAAGTCTTAGAAGAAATGGGCGTTTTTGAATTATCGAAAAAGATAGGTTTCAAAACAGTCGTTCTTGACGAAATGCCTAAAGATGACTGGGCTAAAGTCGATCATGCAGGAACTCATTGGATAAAGGGCTTCTACATCGCAAAACTCTTCACAACTGCAGACAGAGTCGTTCAAACTTGCTGCCTTAAGGCTCACAGATTTGGAGGTCACTTCACGTTGTCGCTTAAGAACTCAGTCGGTTTGGTTGCAAAGAAAATTCGCGGCACCATCTACGACGTAATATGTGGGAACTTCACGGTTCACCTTACCAACGGCAAATGATTGCTGAAATAAACAGAGAATACAAAGTAGACCTTGTGGTTATGGACGGAACCTGCGCCTTTGTAGACGGTGGACCCGAACGAGGAACACAAGTTCAACCTAATTTAATGCTCGCCAGCAAAGACCGTGTTGCACTAGATGGCCGTAGGAATAGCGATACTGAGAAGCTACGGTGCAACTGACCACATCATGAAAGGGCGCATCTTTAACCTCGAACAAATTAAACGAGCATCCGAACTCGAAATAGGCATCAAATCAGCATCCGAATAGAAGAAACAAATCCCTGAACGAAGAAAGCCGCGCAGACACAAACAAAGTTGCCCAAATACTTGAAAGTCAAGGTTAACAACAAAAATTAGAGCAAAATATCCGGTTTG